>NZ_CP036349.1:963362-1576842 GCF_007753265.1 Botrimarina mediterranea | reverse complement strand
GACTAAGATCGTCCCGGAAGAACTCGTGTCGCTGCGGCCGCTGGGTCGGATGGTGCTCGACCGGAACGTCGACAACTTCTTCGCCGAGACCGAGCAGGTGGCGTTCTGCCCCTCGCACGTCGTGCCGGGGATCGACTTCTCGAACGACCCGCTGCTGCAAGGACGCCTCTTCTCGTACCTCGACACACAGTTGTCGCGTCTCGGCAGCCCCAACTTCCACCAGATCCCGATCAACCAGCCGAAGTGCCCCTTCGCCAACTTCCAGCGTGACGGGCACATGCAGATGGCGGCGCAGCAGGGTCGGGTCGCGAACGAGCCTTCCTCGCTCGACGACGGCGGACCACGCGAAGACCCGAAGGCCGGCTTCACGACGGTCCCCGTACGTGAAGAGGGCGACAAGCTACGCGTACGGCCAGAGAGCTTCGCCGACCACTACACGCAAGCCAAGCTCTTCTACAAGTCGCTCACGCCGCCCGAACAGAAGCACATGATCGGTGGGTTCGCCTTCGAGCTAGGCAAATGCCAAGCGCTCGAGGTGCGGAAACGGATGTTGGGCCGGCTGCAACTGGTAGACAAAGACCTCGCCGCGCAAGTCGCCGCGAAGCTCGGCATGGAAGGCCAAGCCGAGAAGCTCAAGCCCGCCGTGCCGGTGGGCGACCCAGAGCCCTCCCCGGCCGTGTCGCAGTACGCAGGATTCGAGGGCGGCATCGCGGGGAAGAAGATCGGACTGCTGACGACCAATGGCGTCGATGCGAAGGTCCTCACCGCGGTCCAGAAGGGCGCCAAGGATGCCGGCGCGGTTGTCGAGATCATCGCTCCGAAAGTGGGGACGATTAAAACCAGCCAAGGTAAGGAGATCGAACCCGATCACTTCTTGACGGGGGCGCCCAGCGCGCTGTTCGACTGCGTTGTCGTGGCGCCCGCCGAGGGCAGCGCCGACGAGCTACTCGCCATGCCTCAGGCGGTGGATTGGGTGCGGATGGCGTACGCCCACCTCAAGGTGATCGGCGTCTCTGAGGCGGCTGCGCAGCTGCTCGACCGCGCCCAGATCGAACGCGAGGCTGAGGGCGTCGTGATGCTCGGCAAACCGGCAGACGTCGCGAACTTCTACGAGACGGCGTCGGCGAGCCACCGCGTCTGGCAACGCGAGCCCGCTTAGCAACAGCGCACATGCATGCGACGGGCCATTACGGGGCTACGCCTACACGTAGCGGCTCCCATCCGTAAGGTCTGAGCCGTGGGCGGCAGCCCTCGGAGTGCAGCGTGACACGTCCTCCACTCCGAGGGCTGCCGCCCGCGGCTAAGACGCTACGCATAGCGAGTGCGCTCTAGGCCCTGATTGACGCTACGCCCGCCGAGGGCGCGCCGCTTGCGCCCGTGTTGACAATCACCGGACGCGGAGCCGAGGGCGGCTCCGCGGCCGCCGCCGAAGCCGAACCGAGGGGCTTGTCGGCGCCGGTGATCAGGCGGGCCGAGCGGTCGTAGCTGACGTAGCTCCAGCACCACTGGATCAGCACCAGCACGCGGTTGCGGAAGCTGACGATCTTCATCAGGTGGATCACCAGCCACAGCGCCCACGCCACGAAGCCAGAGAACTCGTACTTGCCGATCTGCGCGACCGCCGAGCTGCGGCCGATCGTGGCGAGGCTCCCCAGGTCGCGGTACTTGAAGGTCTTGGCCTGCTTGCCGCGCGACCGACGGACGATCTCCTTAGCGGCGAACTTCCCCTCGGCGATAGCGACCGGGGCGACGCCCGGCAGCGGCTTGCCGTCTTCGCCGGTGCGGTGGGCCATGTCGCCGATGACGAAGACCTCCGGTTTGCCGGGGAGCGTTAGGTCCTCGTTGACCATCAGCCGCCCGGCGCGGTCGGTGCTCGCGCCGGCGGCGTCGGCGAGCTTCTTCGCCAGGGGCGAGCATTGCACGCCGGCGGCCCACAGGATGGTGTGCGTCGGCAACTTGTGCGTCACGTCGCCGAGGCGGTACTCGACCTCCCCGGACCGCATCTCGGTGACCATGGCGCCGGTCACCACCTCGACGCCGAGCTTCTCGAGCGAGGCCCGCGCCGCGTCCGAGAGGTGCTCGGGGAAGGCAGACAAGACACGCTGGCCAGCTTCTAACAGCACGATCCGGGCGCTATGCGGATTGATGCTGCGGAAGTTGTCGGTGAGGCTGTGACGAGAGATCTCGGCCATCGCGCCGGCAAGTTCGACCCCTGTGGGCCCGGCGCCGACGATCACAAACGTCAGCCACGGCGCGCGGGCCTCGGGCTCGTCCAAGCGCTCGGCCGTCTCGAACGCCGTGAAGACGCGGCGGCGGGCTTCGGTGGCGTCCTCGATCGTCTTCAGCCCCGGCGCGAACTGCTCCCACTCGGGCCGGCCGAAGTAGCTGTGCGACGCGCCCGCCGCGACGATCAGTGAGTCGTACCGCACCTCGCGGTCCGCCAGCTTCACCCGGCGGCGATCGAGGTCGAAGCCGGTGACCTCGCCCATCAGCACGCGGCAGTTCTTCTGCCGCGCCAGGATCTTGCGGAGCGGCGCCGCGATGTTCGCGGGCGACAGCGAACCCGTCGCCACTTGGTAGAGCAGCGGCTGGAAAAGGTGGAAGTTCCGCTTGTCGATCAGCGTCACCTCGACGGGTGAACCCTTCAGCGCGAGCGCGGCGTTGAGGCCGGCGAAGCCTCCCCCGATGATGACAACGTGATGCAAACGGCCGCTGGGGAGCGGAACAGCTGGAACACTCATGGCGGGACCCGCGAGGGGCAGCGGAGGTGGGGGACGCGCTCGTGCGCGCCTTTGTCGTGCAGCGCCGCGGGTCGATCGAGAAACTCGATCGATGGACCCGGGCGGAGCACGACGGTGGGGAGGCGCGGCAAGCAAACCCCGCGCCACTGCGTTCTACGCTAGGAAGTGCGACGAAACGCCGCAAGGCGCCGCGGCAACGGTTGCCGCTTTTCGCATCGCCATGTCTGAATAATGGACAACCGCGTCGTCATGGCTGCCCAGAAAGCACACACTCGCCGTTTGATTGGAAATGGCTACAGTTGGGTTTTCACCCGCCTCCTCCCACACCTTGCCATCCATGCCCGGCGAGTCCGCAACGCAGCCTTACGACGCCGTCCTCGTGGTCTCCTTTGGCGGTCCCGAAGGCCCCGACGACGTGATGCCGTTCTTAGAGAACGTCCTGCGGGGCAAGAACGTGCCGCGCGAGCGGATGCTCGAAGTGGCGGAGCACTACCAGCACTTCGGCGGCGTCAGCCCGATCAACGAGCAGTGCCGGCAGCTGATCGCGGCGCTCGAAGCCGAACTCGCCGAGCACGGCCCGCACTTGCCGATCTACTGGGGCAATCGCAACTGGCAGCCGCTGCTGCCCGACACGCTGCGCCAGATGCGTGACGACGGCGTGCGTCGCGCGATCGCGTTCTTCACCAGCACCTTCAGCAGCTACTCCGGTTGCCGGCAGTACCGTGAGAACCTCGCCGCCGCGCAGGCAGCAGTCGGCGAAGGCACGCCGCAGATCGACAAACTGCGGATGCCATACAACCACCCCGGCTTCATCGAGACGTGCGCGGATCACTTGCGTAACACGCTCGAGCAGGTCCCCGCCGACCGGCGCGGCGCGGCGAAGGTGCTGTTCACCGCGCACAGCATCCCGATGGGGATGGCGGAGAATTGCGGCTACGAGAAGCAACTGCTCGAGGCGAGCCGCCTCACCGCCGAAGCCGCCGGCGCCACGGACTGGGAAGTCGTCTACCAAAGCCGCAGCGGCCCGCCCCAGCAGCCTTGGCTCGAGCCCGACGTCTGCGACCGCATCGAAGCGTTGCACGCCGCGGGCGCGCTCACCGACGTGGTGGTGCTGCCGATCGGCTTTGTCTCGGATCATATGGAAGTGTTGTTCGACCTCGACACCGAGGCCAAGCAGCTCTGCGAGTCGCTAGGCCTCGGCTTCTACCGCGCGTCAACGATGGGGACGCATCCCCGCGCCGTGCGTATGATTCGTGAACTGATCGAAGAACGGATCGAGACCGAGCTCGGCGAGACGCCCGACCGGCCCGCGGTGGGGCGTTTCCCCGCCAACCACGACGTGTGCCCGCAGGACTGCTGCCTGTACACACCCCGCCGCCCTGCCCCGTCACCCTCCCCCTCGTAAAGTGGGACCGCGCCATGAAACGCCCGCTCGGTAAATCGGCGATCGAAGTCACGCCTGTCGCGCTCGGATGCTGGCCGCTGGCGGGCGTGACGACACTCGGCGCCACGCACTCGGGCGGCGTCGCCACGGTGCGCGCGGCGCTCGACGCGGGCATCAATCACTTCGACACCGCGTTCGTGTACGGCCCCAACGGCGAGAGCGACCGCATCCTCGCAGAGGCCCTTCGCGGCCGCCGCGACGAGGTCGTCATCGCCTCGAAGTGCGGCATCCATTACGAGTCACGCGACGGCGCCGAGCCGACGATGCAAACCGACGCCCGACCCGAAACACTGCGTCGTGAGTGCGACGAGTTGCTCCGTCGGCTCGAGACCGATCACGTCGAACTCTTGTACTTGCACTCGCCCGACCCGAACGTGCCGATCGCCGAGTCCGCCGGAGCGCTCGCGGAGCTGATGGCGGAAGGCAAGACGCGCTCGGTCGGCGCCTCGAACACGCAGCTGGACGAGACGAAGGCGTTCGCCGCCGCCTGCCCGCTCGCCGCCGTGCAGCTTCCCTTCAACATGCTGCAGCGCGACATCGAGCAGCACACGCTCCCCTGGTGCGTCGAGAACGGCGTCGCGGTAATGGCCTACTGGCCGCTGATGAAGGGCCTGCTCGCCGGCGGCATGGACCGCGACAAGCCCCTCAACCCAGACGACAGCCGCCGCAAGTACCCGATGTACGAGGGGGACGAGTGGCGGCGGAACCAGGACTTCGTGGACGCGCTCCGCGGCGTGGCGGACGAGGCCGGCGTCACCGTGGCCCAGCTGGTCGTAAACTGGACCCTCAGCCAGCCGGGCATCACCAGCGTGCTCTGCGGCGCCAAGCGGCCCGAGCAGATCCGCGAGACGGCCGGCGGGATGGGTTGGGAGCTTTCTGCCGACCAGGCCAGCCGGGTCGCCGCCGCGATCGCCGCCCGGGGCGAGGCGGCCGCCAAGCGTTCGTTCACCTGAACCCCATAACGCGTGTTTCCCCCGCGGCCGGGGCTGGTATACTTCGGAGAGTGACAAGTCGCCTGAGCAGGCCCCGCGAGAGGCCCGCTCGACCCTCTATACGGAGCTGTGTGAAGATGTCTGTCGTCCTGACCGAACGTGCCGCCGAAGAAGTCAAGCGGATCATCGACCAGCAGAAGCTGGAAGAAGGCGCCTTCCTCCGCGTCGGCGTGACCGGCGGCGGATGCAGTGGCTTCAGCTACTCGCTCGGCTTTGATAACGAGTACGACGAGAAGGCCGACAGCAAGGTCGATCTCCACGGCGTTCAGGTCGTGGTCGATAAGAAGTCGGCCCTCTATCTCGATGGCACGACCGTCGATTTCTACGACGGCATCGAGAAGCGTGGCTTCACATTCGAGAACCCGAACGCCGTGAAGTCGTGCGGCTGCGGCAGCTCGTTCCAGGCCTGATCGCCCCAGCGGGCCTCAGCAGCCGGTCAACCCGCACAGCCGTCGCAGACGGTCGCGTCCGCGGCTATCCGCTCCACGGCGGTACGCCGCAGGACGTCACCGGGAGCAGTTGCGTGTTACGTTTCAGTTGGTGGGCCGCCCATCGGCCCGCCAACGCATGAAGCCGCTCGTCTCTTCGCCCGCAGGACCGCCATGCGATGCCTTCGCCGCCCGTCGCGTTTCGTCCGAGCTCTGCGTGAAGTACTCTGCGCCGAGGAAGGGGCCACCGCCGTCGAGTACGCGGTGATGCTGTCGCTGATCGCAGGCGTGTGTATCGCCTCGGTGCTGGTGATGTCCAATGCCGCTGGCCAGAGCTTCGACGACTCCGCGACGCAACTTAGCAGCGTGCTAGGTTCCTGAGCAATCTTGGGACTTTGGCCGAAGCTGTAGCATCTAGGCCATAACTTGCCGGCGCCTAGGCGTTTGGACCTTTGACCTGCGGCATTGCGCGTGCGCATTGGGCACGTCGGCTTCGGAAGATAACCGAATCTTGAGCAATTTCGGGTTTCCACCAATCGGAGTTGAAGGCTCCGCCAAGCAACGCCGATAGCTCTACCGACTTGTGTTCAAGAGAAGCGCCCGCAGCGACGAGCGCGACACGTCACGCTACACGACAGCGCGGCCCTTTCAATGTGGGATAGCCTGCCCCTTATCCCACGGGAAGGGCCGCGCTTTTCATTCCCTTGTTCCTGCGAGCACGAATCAGACGATCAGCATCGCGTCGCCGTAGCTGTAGAAGCGGTAGCGTTCTTTGATCGCCTCGCGATAAGCGGCCCTCACGAGGTCCACGCCGCCAAATGCTTGGACGAGCAGCAGCAGCGTCGTCCGCGGGAAGTGGAAGTTTGTCATCAAGGCGTCCACCGCGCGGAACTCATGCGGCGGGCGGATGAAAAGGCTCGTGTCGCCGCTCCAAGGCGCGACCGCTTGGCCTTCGGCCGCGTGCTGAGCGGCCGTCTCGAGCGTCCGAACCGCCGTGGTCCCCACCGCGACGACGCGGCCGCCCTGCGACTTGGTGCGGTTGATCCCCTCGGCGGCGGCCGGGAGCAGTTCGCCCCACTCGGCGTGCATCGTGTGGTTTTCGACCGCATCGGCCTTGATGGGCCGGAACGTGCCGAGCCCCACGTGCAACGTCACGGGGGCAAACTCAACGCCGACCCCTTCGATCTGCCGCAAGAGCGGTTGAGTGAAATGTAGCCCCGCCGTCGGCGCCGCCACCGCGCCGGGCTTGCGCGCGAACACCGTTTGGTAGCGGGCCACGTCGTCATCGACCATCTTGCCGTCGCGGATGTAGTGCGGCAGCGGCACGCGGCCGACACGCGCGAGGACCTCGTCCAGCGGCCGGCCGCTCTCGGGCCTAGCGAGCCACTGCCCCTCGCTGAGCTTTTCCAACAGCCACAGCTGCTCCGCCTCGCGGTTCTCACGGTCCACGAGAGCGACTTTCTCGAAGGGCTCGAGCGTGCCACGGGTCTTGCAGACGATCCGCCAGTCGCCGCTAGGCTCGGCCGAAAGAAACAACCCTTGCCAGGCGCCGCCCGTCTTTAGCCGCGTGCCGGCAAGCGTCGCGTGCAGCACCTTCGTGTCATTGAGCACCAACCGGTCGCCGGCGCGCAACAGCTCGGGCAGGTCCCGGACGTACCAGTGCGACAGCGATTGCGACTCGCGATCCACGACCATCAGCCGCGCGTCGGCGCGGTTGGCGAGCGGCTCCTGCGCGATCAGCTCGCGCGGCAAGTCGTAGTCAAACAACAGCGGGTCGCTCTCGGGCATGATTGGCTTCGTCGCGGAAAGTTGGGGGCGAACCATCTTAAGGCGAGCCGCGGTCCGCGACGACCGGGCCACGACGCGACAGCCGGCGGGAGCTACGATGACAGCTTCCTGGAGAGCCCGCGACGCGAGTCGTGGGAGTGCCGTTGGTACCCGGTTCACTCCCACGACTCGCGTCGTGGGCTCTCCGTTGATCGCGATCGCTCGCCAACTTTACTGCGCCGCTTTTAGCATGCCCCCCACTGTCCACATCCCCGTCATGCCCGCCGAGGTGCTCGAGCAGCTCGACCCACGGCCCGGCAAGGTGTTCCTGGACGGGACACTCGGCGGCGGCGGGCACACACGGATGCTAGCGGAGCGCGTAGCGCCGAATGGCCGGGTCGTCGCCGTCGATCGGGACCCGGGCGCCGTCGAGAGAGCCGCTGAGACGCTGCGGGGGCTGCCGATCGCCGTAGCCTGCTCAAGTTATGCCGAGGCCCCAGAAGTGCTCGCAGAAGCCGCCGTAGGGCCTCTGGATGGCGTCCTGTTGGACCTGGGGCTTTCTAGCGACCAACTCGACGACCGCCAGCGCGGCTTCAGCTTCCACGCCGACGGGCCGCTCGACCTGCGGTTCGACCCGACCGAGGGGAAACCCGCCGCACAGCTCATCGCCCGCCTGTCGGCCGAGCACTTGGCCGACGTGATCTATCGCTACGGCGAAGAGCGCTGCAGCCGGCGGATCGCCCGGGCCATCGTCGCCCGACGGACCGAACGACCGATTACGACCGCCAACGACCTCGCGGATGTCATCCGCCGCGCCGTGCCACGGGACTACGACGCCCGCCTCGACCCGGCGACGCGGACCTTCCAGGCGTTGCGGATCGCCGTCAACGAAGAGCTCCACCAGCTGGAGATCGCCCTCCGCCGGCTGCCGGCGCTGCTGGCGCCGGGCGGCCGCCTGGTGATCATCAGCTTCCACTCACTCGAAGACCGGATGGTCAAAGAGGCCTTCCGCGCCGACGACCGCCTCAAGGTCCTCACGAGCAAACCGCTCCGACCCACCGACGAAGAAGTCGCGGCGAACCCGCGCGCCCGCAGCGCCAAGCTGCGCGTCGCTGAACGAGTGGGCTGATCGGGTAAAATGACCAATGAAGGAGCTACGGCTCCACTGGCATTGGTCATTGGGGCTTGGTCATTCGCAGATGTCGTTGAACATTCGCCGTTGACGCACGGCGGGGCGGCTGCGACAAGCCTCTTGCTATGCCGCCCGACTCTCCGCTCCGATCGCGACGCTCACGCCCTTGGTACGCTACCGATTCGGGGCGCGCCGGCCTCGTGCTATCGGCCGTAACGATCGCCGTGCTGGCGATCGGTTTCGCCGTGATCCAGAGCACTCGGTCTAATGACGATGTCGAGTCGACCTCGAGCCGAAAGAGCGCGGAGACGGCGATTCCGGCCCCGGCGGAACCGAACACCCGCGAAGAGATCATTGTCCTGAGCGGGTCCGCGCCGAGCCCCACCCAGCTCCCCGCGACAAGTCCGCAAACTTCGGCGAATTACCCCCCGCCGAAGTACGGAGACGAGGGAGCCACGCTCCCTTTCACCGCCGAACGGCCCCGAGACGCCGCGACAGATCGGCTGTGACTCGGACGACTTGCCGTCCGACACTCACAAAAAAACCGACCGCCGCCAGTACGGGCGACGGTCGGTGCGATTTCGCAAAAGAGCCGACAAAAGCGGCTGAAGCTCCCCCGGTAGGACTCGAACCTACGACCCAGCGGTTAACAGCCGCTTGCTCTACCAACTGAGCTACAGGGGATCAGCGAGACTCAAAAGTATGTCGTCAGTGGCCGGCGGCGTCTAGACCCGTGGATGCCGGAACCCGCCCGAAGGTTCACCCCACCGGTTCAGGCTGCGAGGCTCGCGAGGATTGCAGCGATCCGGTCGGCGATCTCGTCGGGCTCGGCCATTCGCCCGGCGCCCCTGTCGCGGCAACTGAGCCAGCCTTCGCCCGGATCGACGAACAGAGCGCCATCCTCGCGGAGCTGGGCCACGTTCCGCTCAACGGCGGGTTTGCGCCACATCTCGCTGTTCATCGCCGGGGCGTACAACACGGGCCCGGGGAACGCGAGCAACAGCGTGCTCAGCAGATCGTCCGCCAGCCCGTGGGCCGCCTTGGCCAGGATGTCGGCGGTCGCCGGGACGATGGCGAGCAGGTCGGCCTGCCGCGCGAGCTCGATGTGCGGCCCCAGCGGGTGCTCGCTGAGGTCGAATGAGTCGGTCAGCACCCGCCGACCCGACAGGGCCGAGAATGTCGCCTCGCCGACAAACTTCTGCGCCGGCGATGTGAGGACAACGGAGACGCCGTGCCCCGCCTGCGCGAGCCGACTGGTCAGGTACGCGGCCTTGTAAGCCGCAACGCCGCCGGAGACGCCGAGGAGGATGTCTGCCATTAGAGAGGCTAGGTGCTTGAGGCTAGAGGCTAGGGAAAAGCGCTGACGCGATGACTAGGGGGTTATTTCCCTTACCTCTAGCCTCTTACCTCTAGCCTCTCCTCTCAGATGCTATCGAAGTCGAAGTCGATCGAGCTGCTGCTAGCGCTGGAATGGTCGCTGGCGATCTGCACTTCGCTCGCGGCGTCGAGGTAAATCTTGTCCTGAAGGATCTCCTGGACGACGATCTCCATCTTGTCGTGCGTATCCACGTGCACCAGTGGGCGGGCGCCGCCGTTGAGGGCCACCAGCCGCTTTTGGATCAGCGTCGACAGCTTGAAGCGTCCGCCGACCTTGTTGACGATCTCTTCTTCTTTAAGCGCTTCAATCATGGGAGGGGGCGGTGGGCAGTGGGCAGTGGGCAGTGGGCAGTCTGTTGAAGACTGCGTAAATCACTTAGCTGTAGCGAGTCGGCGTCGGTGACGGCGACTGTCCTTCAATCACTCTTTCGGAAGGCCCGCTTCCACGAGCAAGTCGTAGATGTGGTCGATCGCGTCGTCGAGGCCTTCGTTGACGACGACGTGTTGGTATTGCGGCGCTCGATCGAGTTCGTGCTCGGCGACTTCCAGCCGCCTTGCCACCGACGTTGCGTCCTCGGTGCCCCGTGACTCGAGCCGCTCGCGGAGAACGCGGAGGGCGTCGGCCTTCTCCGGCGCCGCCGTCACGAACACGCTCACCGCCGCGGGGTAGGCCGTCAGCACCCGTTCGGCGCCATCGACATCGATCTCTAAGAGTACCCACTGCCCCTTTTGAAGGCTAGGAGTCACCTCCGCAAGCAGCGTGCCATACCACTGGCCACGGCCGAAAACCTCGATGCATTCGAGAAACTCCCCCGCCTGACGCCGGCGGGCGAACTCCTCGTGGGTCAGGAAGTGGTACTCCTGGCCGTCCGTTTCGCCGGGCCGGGGCGGGCGGGTCGTCGCCGAGACGCTCAGCCGCATGCGGTCGCCCGTCATCCGCAGCAGCTTGCGCACGATCGTGCTCTTGCCGACCCCGGAGGGGCCGGAAAGGACGACGAGTTTGCCGGGGTGCGAAGCCATTAGCAGGCCGAAGCCATTAGCGATTGGTCGTTAGCCGTTAGCGAACTGCCGTCAGCTAACTGCTAACGACTAATCGCTAACCGCTTCTACTCCACGTTCTGCACTTGTTCGCGGACGCGTTCGAGCGAGGTTTTCATCTCGACCACCCGCGCCGAGATCTCGGAGTCGTTCGCCTTCGAGCCGATCGTGTTCACTTCGCGGCCCATCTCTTGCGTGATGAACTCGAGCTTGCGGCCGACGCCTTCCTGACGGGTCGGCGCCTCGTTGATGGCGGCTTCGAACTGCACGAGGTGACTCCGCAGGCGGACGATCTCCTCGGAGATGTCGCTGCGATCGACGAATAGCGCGACCTCGCGCACCAGGTCCGCCGGTTCGAGCGTCACGCCGACCTTCTCGATCGCCTGGCCGACCCGCTCTTGCAGCCGTTGACGGTAGGCGTCCGCCACCAGTGGCGAGCGGGCCTCGACGCCGGCGAGTTCGGACTCGACCACGTCGGCCTGCGACCGGAGGTCGGCGGCGAGGGCCTCGCCTTCGCGGCGACGCATCTCGTCGAGCGAGTCGAGCGCGGCGAGGATCGCCTGCTCCATTGTCGGCCAGTCGGCCTCGGGATCGGCGCTCGACGCGTCGGGCGTGCTGATCACGCCGGGGAGCGTCAGCAGCTTGTCGATCGTCACTTGCGTGTGGACGCCGCCGAGCTTGGTGAGCTGTTCCTGGTAGTTCAGCAGCACCTCGCTATTGATGCGATAGTCGGCGGCGCGCGAGCGGCGTTCGACCCGAACGTTCAGCTGCACTGTGCCGCGACGCACCCGGTCGCGCACGAGGCGCTCGACCTCGGGCTCGAGGTTGTGATACCCGTCGCTCGAGCGGTAGCTGATCTTGAGGTGGCGGTTATTGATGCTCCGCACCTCGGCCACGACGATGATCGTCGGCGATTCGGCCCGGCCTTCGCCGAAGCCGGTCATGCTCAGCAGCATGGAGAGATTCTCCTCGGCGTCTCGCCGCGTTGAATGGAAACGCGGGCTTACTCGTCGGCCGGCTGGTCAGCCGTGGCCTCATCAACAGCGGACTCATCGGCAGCGGGCTCGTCTGTCACCGCCGGAGCGCTGTCGTCGCCCGCGGGGCCGCCGGTTGCGGTCTCGGTGTCGGTCGAGGCGGCGTCTTCCGTCGCGGCGCCGGCGTCTTCGGTCGAGGCTGCGGAACCAGCCAGCGCCGCGTCCGAGTCGCCGAAGGCGTCGCCGCGGTGGGCCGCCCAGATCGACGCCAACAGGCAGAGCGTGATCCAGATTGCGGCCGCGACGATGGTGATCTTCGTGAACGTGTCGCCCGCCTTGGCGCCGAACGCGCTCGACCCGCCAGGACCGCCCAGCGCGCCGGCCAGACCACCGCCACGGCCGCGTTGCACGAGCACCAGCAGGATGATGAAGACCGCCGTAACGGCCATCACCAGCTGGATCAGCACGGGCGGAAAGAATTGAAGGAAGTTGGCCATTGCGGAGGGGTTTAGGGGCTGAGGGGTTGAGGGGCTGAGGGAAGATGATAGAGGAGCCGCTAGCAGGCTGATGAAGCGTGAGAGTGAGAACTCACACACCCCTAGGCCCTTAGCCCCTCATCACCTCAGCTCCTCCTCATACTTATTTTGCTTTGGCGATGCCGAGGAAGTCTTCCGGCTTGAGGCTGGCGCCGCCGATCAGGCCGCCATCCACGTTGGGCTTCGCCAGCAGCTCGGCCGCGTTGCCGGGCTTCATGCTGCCGCCGTAGAGGATGCGGACCTCTTCGGCAAGCTGGGGAGTGTAGCGTTCCGACAGCAACCGGCGAAGGTCAGCGTGGACCTCCTCGGCTTGCTCGGGGCTGGCGACCTTGCCCGTGCCGATCGCCCAGACGGGCTCGTAGGCAATGACGACGCTGGTGATCTGGTCGGCCGTAATGCCGTCCAGCGAGCCCTCGAACTGCGTCTTGATGACCTCGGCTGTCTTGCCGGCCTCACGCTCTTCGAGCAGCTCGCCGACACAGACGATCGGCGTCAGGCCGGCCGCCAGGGCCTTGTGGGTCTTCTTGCTGACGTCGGCGTCGGTCTCGCCCATCAGCGCGCGGCGCTCGCTGTGGCCGAGGATCACATACTCGGCGCCGATGTCGGTGAGCATCGCCGTGGAGGTCTCGCCGGTGAAGGCGCCGTTGTCCTCGGCGTAGACGTTCTGCGCGCCCAGCGCGACGGGGCTGCCAGCGAGGGCCTCGCCCACGACCGCCAGGTAGATCGTCGGCGGGCAGACCACGAGGTCCACGCCGTCAACCTCCGCAGCGCCGGCCGCGACGCCCTTGGCGAGCGCAACCGCCGCGGCGCGGTCGGTGTTCATCTTCCAGTTACCGGCGATCAGAGTTTTACGCATGGGAATTTTTTGCACTGCTTTTTAATTAGCCACAGATGAACGCAGATGGACGCGGATGTCATTTCCGCTGCAGTATCTAACGTTTCAATCAGCGGTGTTCAAATCAGAAGGAAATACGCCAACAATCCCAAAATACAAATCTCAACAGAACGATCGTGAACTAACCGGCGCCACGTTGCCCCGCCGTTCGACATCCGTGTTTATCTGCGTTCATCGGCGGCTAATACTAAATTGTCTTCCCAATCGCTTCCGCGACCTTCTTGATCTGCTGGCACAACTCGGCGTACTGCTCGGGGAGCAGCGCCTGCGGGCCATCGCTCATCGCTTCTTCGGGGCAGCTGTGCACTTCGATGTGGACGCCGTCGGCGCCGGCCGCGACGCCTGCCAAGGCGCACGGCGGGATCAGCTCGGGGCGGCCCGTGGCGTGGCTCGGATCGACGATCACCGGCAGGTGCGACAGGGCATGCACCTGCGGCACGGCCGCCACGTCGAACATGTTCCGGCAGGCGTTATCGAAGCCCTTCACGCCGCGTTCGCAGAGCACGACGTTCGGGTTGCCCTGCGAGAGGATGTACTCGGCGGACATCATCATGTCCTTGACGGTCGCCGCCATGCCTCGCTTCAGCAGCACGGGCTTGTTCGTCTTGCCAACTTCGGTGAGCAGCACGAAGTTCTGCATGTTCCGCGCGCCGAGCTGAATCATGTCGCTCCATTCGGCGACGAGCTCGACGTGCCGCGGGTCGATCGCCTCGGTGACGACCGGCAGGCCGTGCTTGTCGCCGACGCGGCGGAGGACCTTGAGGCCCTCGTCGCCGAGGCCTTGGAACGAGTAGGGGCTCGTGCGCGGCTTGTAAGCTCCGCCGCGGAGGACCGTGGCGCCGGCCGCCTTGATGGCGCCGGCGATCTCGTCGAGGCGCTCCTCGGACTCGATCGCGCAGGGACCGGCGATCATGCCGATGTGGCCGCCGCCGAACTTCGCCGCCGTCGCGCCCTTGCCGACCGAGATGATCGACGGCTCGGGGTGCGCGGTCTTGCTGGCGAGTTTGAACTCGGGCTGCACCGGCACCACCTCCGCCACGCCGGCGATCGCCGCTAGCGGCGCCGAGCGGATGATCTCTTCGTCACCGATGACGCCGATCACCGTGCGGTACGTGCCGCGGCTGATGTGGGGCTTCAGGCCGAGCTTCTCGACGCGTTCGACGACGTGGTCGATCTGGGCGTCGGTCGCGGTTTCCCGCAGGATGATGAGCATGATAGGAGCGGAACGTCGTGCAGACGGTGAGTCGCGTCGTGCCGACGCGGAGCTACTCAGCCGAGCCCAGCACTTTAACCCAGCACCTTGGCCCGCGCGTAGGACCCCAGCACCCGAAGCTGCAAGCATTTCTTCCCCAGCGACGCCACCGCCCGCCTGACGCGGAGGTCGGCCTGGTGCCCCATCAGCTCGACAAAGAAGAGATATCGCCCCCCGGAGAGGTCCTGGGTGCGGCTCCCGGGGATGGGGAAGGACTCGATCCAAGTCAGGTTGAGCTTCTGCCTTTTGAAGATCGCCATCCCGTCGGCCAGGGCGCCCGGCTCGTGGGCCAGCTCGAACATCAGGGCCGTTTTGTCGTCGCCCGTCTTGGGGGCCCCGGTCGGATACGTGTTCACCGGGCCGATGACGGCGAACCGGGTGACGTTGTCCTTCTGGTCCTCGATATGGCGGGCAAGCGGCTCGAGGCCGTGGCGGCGGCCCGCTTGTTCGCTGGCAATCGCCGCGACGCTCGGGTCCTCGGCCGCCAGCCGGGCCGCGTCGCTGGTGCTGGCGTAGGGGACCGCTTCGACCCCCGGCAGGTGCTCGGCCAACCAGTGGCTGCACTGGGCCAACGCCTGCGGCTTGCTCACGACGCGGCGGATCGCCGACCGCGGGCCCTGCCCCAGCAGGCAATGGTGGATCCGCATCGGGGCCTCGCCGCAGATATGCACCATCGAGCTGGCGAACGCCTCCAGCGTGTCGGTCACCCGGCCGTGGGTCGAGTTCTCCAGCGGCACGACGCCCAGCTCGCAGGAGCCCTCGGAGACCTCTTGGAACACTGCGTGGATCGTCGCCACGGGGACGAGGTCCGCCGCCTCGCCGAAACGCTCGATCGCTGTCAGGTGGCTGTAGGAGTCCTCGGGGCCGAGGTAGGCGATCCGCCGCAGGCCGATGGCGGCCCGGCTGGCGGCGACCACTTCGCGGAAGACGGCCCGCATCGCGTCGTCGGAAACCGTCCCCTTCCCCGCCGCGACGGTCGTGGCGGCGATGTCGGCGGGAGCGTTCTTCAGCTGGGCGTGCTGCGCCACCAGCCGCGCCACCAGCTCCGTGCGTTCGGCCACGGCGTCGGCGATCTGCCGATCTAGCACCCGAATCCGCGTACGCAGCGCCTTGGCGCCGCCGGTAGGGGTCGTTTTCGGGGCGGCTTTCTTGGCCATCGCGGGAGCACCTAACGGATTACAGCATCGGGACTTGTGTCGGAAATCGTCGGGCCCAACTGCCACTTTGACACTCTACCACAACCCCACAGCCGGGGGCGGCAGCCCCCGGGTCCCAAAATGGCAGCCGCCATCAGGACGGATGGGGTGGCGGTACGCGTCGTAACTCTTGCTCCCGCATTGGCTTATGTCAAGCGGCCGCGGAGGGGCCATGCTGGCACGGACTTTGCGTTTCCCGCAGGTGGCCCCTCTTAGCAGAGGTACAGCCAGAGGTTCACCCGCGGCTAGCGCCGACGGCTCATTTTGACGCAAGCGTCATCCAACGTGAGCCGTCGGCGCTAGCCGCGGGTGGCCCCACGAGTTGCTGCCCCCAAAAACCAACGAACCCAATCGCTGCGGACCCTTCCGTGGGACCCCCCTATTAGGGACCCCCTCCCAAGGAAACAGCCGCAGATCAATAGGACCGGAAAGGAGCCATCTATGGCCGCTGGAGAAAAGATCATCGGCATCGACCTCGGCACCACCAACTCGGTGGTCGCTGTGATGGAAGGTGGCGAGTCGAAAGTCATCGCGAACGCCGAAGGCAACCGCACCACCCCGTCGGTCGTCGCCTTCACCGACAAGGGCGAGACCCTCGTCGGCGAGCCCGCCCGCCGTCAGGCCGTCACCAACCCCAAGCGCACGGTCTACTCGATCAAGCGCTTCATGGGCCGTCGCCACGACGAGGTCGAGAGCGAAGAGAAGATGGTTCCCTACGAGATCGTCGGGGGCGCCAAGGACTACGTGAAGGTGAAGGCCGGCTCGGAAGAGATGACCCCGCCGGAGGTCTCCGCCAAGATCCTCCGCAAGCTCAAGGAAGCGGCCGAGTCGTACCTGGGGCACAAGGTCAACAAGGCGGTCGTCACCGTCCCGGCCTACTTCAACGACGCCCAGCGTCAGGCCACCAAGGACGCCGGCGAGATCGCGGGCCTCGAGGTCGCGCGGATCATCAACGAGCCCACCGCGGCGGCGATCGCCTACGGCCTCGACAAGAAGGGCCAGGAGACGATCTGCGTCTTCGACCTCGGCGGCGGCACGTTCGACGTGTCGATCCTCGAAGTCGCCGACGGCGTCTTCCGCGTCATCAGCACCAACGGCGACACCCACCTCGGTGGCGATGACTTCGACGAGATGCTGATCAACCACGTCGCCGACCAGTTCCAGAAGGAACAGGGCATCGACCTCCGCAAGGACACGATGGCCCTGCAGCGCCTGCAAGAGGCTTGCGAGAAGGCGAAGAAGGAACTCTCCAGCGCCCAATCGACCGACCTCAACCTGCCGTTCATCACGGCCGACGCGTCGGGCCCGAAGCACTTGCAGATGACGATCACCCGGGTCGACTTCGAGAAGCTCGTCGATGACCTGGTGGAGCGTTGCCGCGGCCCAGTGATGAAGGCGCTCGATGACGCCAAGCTCGACCCGTCGAAGATCGACGAAGTCGTCCTCGTCGGCGGTTCGACGCGCATCCCCAAGGTGCGCGAGCTCGTCAAGCAGATCTTCAAGAAGGACCCGCACCAAGGCGTCAACCCGGACGAAGTCGTCGCCGTCGGCGCCGCGATCCAGGGCGGCGTCCTGGCGGGCGATGTCACCGACGTGCTGCTGCTCGACGTCACGCCGCTGTCGCTTGGCATCGAGACCCTCGGCGGCGTCATGACGAAGCTCGTGGAACGCAACACGACGATCCCCGCCGAGCGGAAGCAGGTCTTCAGCACGGCCGACGACAACCAGACCGCCGTCACGGTCCGGGTCTTCCAGGGCGAGCGCGAGATGTGCGCCGACAACCGCATGCTCGGCCAGTTCAACCTCGAGGGCGTCCCGCCGGCGCCGCGCGGCGTGCCGCAGATCGAGGTCAAGTTCGACATCGACGCCAACGGCATCCTCAGCGTCGCGGCCAAGGACCTCGGCACCGGCAAGGAGCAGACCGTCACGATCGAGCAGTCGTCGGGCCTCTCCGACGAAGAGATCGAGCGGATGAAGAAGGACGGCGAAGCGCACGCCGCCGAGGACAAGAAGAAGCGCGAGCTGGTCGAGGCCCGCAACTCGGGCGAAGCCCTCGCCTACTCGGTCGAGAAGACTCTCAAGGAGCAAGGCGACAAGGTCAAGGACACCGATCGCGCGCCGATCGAGGCGGCGATCGCCAAGGTCCGCGAAGCGGCGAAGACCGACGACCTGTCCGCGATCAAGAGTGCGACCGACGCCTTGCAACAAGCTTCGCACGCCATGAGCGAAGCGATGTACAAGGCGGCCGCCGGCGGCGCAGCCGGCGCGACAGCCGCGGCCGACGCGACGCCCGCCGCAGAGGACGATGCGATTGATGCGGAGTTCGAGGTGAAGGAGAGCTGAGAGTTAGCCGCGGATGGTCGCGGATAAACGGAGATAGATTGCGTAGCGCGATAGCCGGGGGCGGAAACGCCTCCGGCTATTATTGTCCTTAAACTAATTAGCCATTCCGAGCCTGCTGCTTCAACGATGGAAGACGAACTCCGGTACAGCGGCGTATGGCATTTCAATGCGGATACTCTGCACAGCCTTGACGATTCGTTGCAGAAGATTGCAGACGAAATGTCGCTTGCGGAGAGGGATGATGCAGAGGCTGAGGTAATCGAGACATTTCGTAAACAAGGAGTCGAAGTTCCTACTGGCGAATTACTTGAACAAAAGAAGAGTGAAAAGATTGAGGAGTGGCAGGCATACAGTAGTCGGCGCTTTGCCAAGAGCGTGTCGATTTCATTCACAGACGACTCCACGCTCGCCTTCAACTGTTTCGGCGAAGCCATGTCTGATGTGGAAGTCTCCTCTCGTACTCCGGAGAGCTTTCATGTCAAACTCTCACGAGGCCAAAGATCTTTTCAATTTCGTTTACACTCCTGGGGAAGTAAGCTAGACGATGCCGTGATCGAAGCGGGCCCTGGCTCGTTACCCACGGCCCGTGCATTTAGGGACATGTGCCGAAAGAGCTTAAACTCTTCCAGAGTCAATGCGTGGAGGGTGTGGCTTCGCAAAACTCATCCGCTGGCACCTTTACTCGTACTTTCAACTGTTTTTGTCTGCGCTTTCTGGAACGAATACGTCAGAAACAGCCCCACAAGAGCTGCCGCGGAACGAAACGTCGCTGATATCGAAAAACTTGTCGAAGGGGGAATCGACTCCGCAGAGGAGTTCAAAGCGATTGAACTGCTGCTTCGGCGGGAAGCAGGCGTTTATGATTTAGTCGATGTTCCAAAACCGAAAGACTGGCAGTTGATTTACCCTCTAATCGCCGCAGCATGCGCAGTCACCTTGGCCTATTGCCTCGTTGCGATGACTCCAAAAACGACAATTGCAATTGGAAAAGGTGAAGCCGAACTGGAGCATAACGAACAAGTATTTAGCATTGCTAAATGGATTGCCATCACCGTTGTGGGCACTGGAATTGTCCTCCCCTTGGCGAGGCAGTTGATATTCATGTAACTCTCGGAAAGTGGCTTGAGTCGAAGGTCGGGTGCCATGCTCACACCCGATAGGGGATGAGCATGTGAAGTGGAGAAAACTGTCGATCGTGATTCACATGCCCATCCGCTGCGCGGGTGGGCATGGCGCCCGGCCCCGTATTCGACAGCCCCGGAGGGGCGGCAGCAACTCACCACGCTACGCTGCTGTCGCCCCTCCGGGGCTTTCGTGAATTACAATCTCGCTTCCAGGGGCTCGCGCCCCTGGCTACGCGCTTTCGCCCCTCCGGGGCTTTCGGCTCGCGGCGTTCGCCTGCGTGACAGCTTTACACGCACTGCGTTTGCTCGCAGCTCTACCTTTAATCACATCGCCGAGTTGAGAGCTTCTTGAGATGCCATCGACGTTCAGCAGCTTGTCGTACCACCTCGTGTTCAGCACGAAGCTAAGGCAACCGCTGTTGACGGTTGAGATTCGACCGCGCGTTTACGAGTACATCGGTGGCCTCATCCGAGCCGAGGGCGGTTCGCTCACCCAGATAGGTGGCGTCGAGGATCACGTCCATCTGCTGCTCAAGCTCAAACCGACGCACACCGTCGCCGACTTCGTGCGGGTGCTCAAAGCGAACAGCTCGAAGTGGATCAACGACGAAGGGCGCCTCGACGGCCGCTTCGCATGGCAGGAAGGCTACAGCGTGTTCACCGTGAGCCAATCACAGGTCGAAACGGTGCGGCAGTATCTCCAGCGGCAAGAAGCCCACCACGCCACTCGGTCGCTTGCCGACGAGTTGCAGCAGCTCTGCGAGCGACACGACGTTGATTTTGATCCAAGGTCGCTTGAGTAGCGCCGTCCTCTGAATCACGGACCCGGCGCGGCTGCACGGCTCGGACGTTTCGGCAGGACTCGGTGAGTTCGGTGGATTGGAGCCCCTGGACATCCGCTCAGACGCGACAGAAGGGCCCTAGCAGGCTCTCTTTGCCCCGTCTCGGCGTCTTTGCCGACCCGGCTTGCGGACGCGGCAGAGGGCCCTCTACGGGGCTCACAGAGGGTCTCTCTGGAACCCCTTGATTGCTAGGCCTTGATTGCTAGGGGAGTTACTGGGGCATTGGGGACGCTACGTGGCGATGCCGGCATGGCGGTAAAGACAAACGACAACGGGCGATCGATCTTTCGATCGACCGCCCGTGGCGTTCTTGTTGGCGCCCCCCCTAACCCCACTACATCGTCGAGGTCGGCTGGGCCGGGTTGAGGGCGATCGGCCCGCTGGTCGGCGCCGGAGCGGAGCGCGGCGTCGGGGCGACCGTCAGGTTGGCCAGCTGGCCGGTGTAGGCGTCGACGAGTGTCAGCGGCGCCAGGCCCTCGGGCGAGACAGCCGACTGCACCAGGGCGGCGCCGTGCTCGTTCGACTCGGCTTGCGACAGGTTGACCGCGCCGGCCACCAGCAGCACGTCGCCGACCTTGAGGCCGTGCGATTGGGCCGGTCCGCCCGGCGCCAGCGACGCGACCCGCAGGCCGACGCCGAAGGGAGACTGGACCCGCTCGCAAGCCATTCCGAAGTACCAGGCGGGGGCCGGCTGGCAGTGGCAAACGCCTTGGCAGTGGCACGTCGGCGGCGGAGTCACGACCACCGGCGGCGGGCAGACGACGGGCGGCTTGTGGCAGACGACGGGCGGGTGCACGACGGGGGGCTTCGGCGGGTGAACAACAATCGGGGGCTTCGGGCAAACGACCGGCGGCCGAACCACTGGCGGCTTGGGCGGGTGGATCACGATCGGGGGCTTAGGCCGAACGATCGGGGGCTTGGGCGGGTGGATGCCGATCGGCGGACGCGGCTTGATGACGGGTGGCTTGACGCGGATGTTGCCGTGGCCCGGCAGGCTGATTTTGACGCCGCCGCCGCGGACCTGGACGCCCGGCTTGTTGCCGCCTCCGATCTGGACGCCGCCAAAGTTGACGCCGAAGGGCTTGCCGGCTTCGGCGGCCGCGGTGAAGGCGAGGATCGTTGCGACGGCGGCGGACAGGAGCGGGCGGTTCATGACAGGGCTCGTTGAACTAGAAGTGAGGGTGGCGCCATTCCGTGGCAGGTGGTTTCCGCCTCCCCCTCTAGCGACCTACATGCCAGCACAACGACCAGACTGGCAGCCGCGACCTAAGTGCTATCGCCGTAGCCACTTAGAGAATACGCAATTGATCGGATGCCCGAAGACGCCGCGACGAAATGAAGTCACAACGACATCACACCCTGGCAGTTCGATGTCAAATCGACACCACCAAGACGCTGGTCGGCGACCACAGAAAACCCGGCCTGCTGCCGCGCCCGCGTCGCTGCACGCTGACTAGGCCGACACGTCGAGATTCGCGCCTTTGCCTTCCGCCGCTCCGCGGGGCGCGGCGGCGTCGAGCAGGGCGAGGGCGGCGTCGCCGGCGGCGCGGTGGGCGCCCTGCATCTTGGCGGCGACGGCGTAGGCGATCTTCGTCTGCGTCGCGGCCTCTTTGGCCGCCAAGACGCTCTCGATCGCCGCGTCGGAACTCATGTGGCTGATGCTGCTCATACGACGTGAGTATCGGCCGCGGAGACGGGACGGCTCGGGTCGAGTTGCTCGGCGACGTCTCGGTTGCCCGTGACGGGGCCAACGCAGGTCGCCCAGGCGTTACAACCGGACGCGACGGCACGACGAATCGATTCCGGCGACGACGCTACAGCGCGAGTTCGTTCCCATCGTTGCGCGCGGCGTAGTTCGCCCATACCGTCGGCTCGACGTCGAAGCTCATCAGATGCACCGACGCGTCGCAGCGCACGGTCACGAGGCCCGCCGAATGAGCGCCGCCGAAGTTTTGCAGGTAGTGCTTGCCCTTCTTGTCGGACTGCGGATTGCGGCGGTCGTACTCGGTGTCGCGGCGTGGCGGGAGGCTGCTGCTCGCGGCGCGGACATTGTCGTAGTCGAACCCGACGTACATCGAGCCGTTGTCGCCGGGGTTGTCGTGGGGGACGCCGTTGGTTTGGTTGTCGTGATCGGAGTCGATCGACGCGACGTCGTAGTAGATCGTGTGGACCCATTTCTCGGCGGCGAGCATCGTCTTGGACGCGCCGTCGGTGAGCTGCGCGACGCGCGCGCCGGAGTGGTCGCCGACGACGCCATTCCAATATTCGCGGAGCCACTTGTCGTTGCTCACCCAGCGGCAATTGGGGAAGAGGCCCGAGCACTGCGAGCCCTCGAAGGGCGTGTGTATCCACGGGCCCTTGTTCCTACCGCCGACGGCCATGCGGTTGCCGGCGTTGGCGGCGTAGTCGGTCTTCGCGGCGACGCTTGGTGGTGAGAAGTTGAGGCCCTCTTGGTCGAACGCGGGGTACGCCGTCGCGACGCGGCGACTGGGGCAGTTCATCGTCGGCATCGGCACAGCGGCGAGCAAGGCAAGCGCGTCGCGCAGCGGAATCATCCCCGTGACGCCGACGCCGGGGAGCGTCTGAGGACCCGTCTCCAAGTAGGGCGCGATCTGATAAACCCAACCGCCGGGCTGACGGGCGCCGAAGCCGACGTTGGGGTCGCCGATCCAAGCCGCGTTCCAACCGCCGGTCGGATAGACGCCGTGCGTCGATTCGTAGTTGAGCGCCGCGATGCCGATCTGGCGGAGGTGGTTCTTGCACTGCGTGAGCCGAGCCGCCTCGCGCGCCGCCTGGACGGCCGGCAGCAAGAGCGCGACGAGAACGCCGATGATCGCGATCACCACGAGGAGTTCGACCAGCGTGAAGCCAGCCGTGCGACCGGTGGGTCGGACGTGCCAATGCATACAGGGCGGTCGGGTCTCGATGCGTGAGGAGAGCGCCACCAACGGCGCGACACGTTCACGCTACCGGTTTTGGCTCAAGCGACGCTAGCGCGAAGAGGCCTTGAAGCCAGACACGGGGGAATGCTCGTTGGGGGACCGGGCTCGCGGGAAAGTGTACGTTTGTTCTTAGAATTGGCCGCGCGAAGTGGTAGAATGCGAGCCTAATCGATTCCAATCGATCGACATCCTCCCTTGCGTCTTGCCGCCCCTTTGCCATGCCCCCGATTCGACAACTACTGACGTTCGCTCTGCTGACTGTGGTCGCTATGGCGACGGCGCAAAACCCCATCGCCGAGGGCTGGTACGCCGACCCCGAGGCAGCGGTCTTTGATGGCGCGTATTGGGTCTTCCCGACCACGTCGGCGGCGTACGACGACCAGCTGCACTTCGACGCGTTCAGCTCGCCGGACCTGGCCAACTGGACGAAGCACGAGCGTGTGCTGACGTCGCAGGACATCGCTTGGGCCAGGCGGGCGATGTGGGCGCCGTGTTGTGTGGAGAACGACGGGCGTTACTTCCTGTTCTTCGCCGCGAACGACCTGCAGCGCCCCGGCGGGCCGCTCTATGACGCGGGCGACAAGGCGAGCCTCGCCGGTGGCATCGGCGTCGCGGTGGCCGACAACCCCGCGGGGCCGTACGAGGATTACCTCGGCAAGCCGCTGGTGGGCGAGTTCCACCACGACGCGCAGCCGATCGACCAGTGCGTTTTTCGTGATGACGATGGCACGCATTACTTCTTCTACGGCGGGTGGGGCCACTGCAACGTCGGCCGGCTTAACGACGACTTCACGGGCTTCCTTCCCTTTGAAGACGGCGAGCTCTTTCACGAAGTGACGCCGAAGGGCTATGTCGAGGGGCCGCTGATGTTCAAACGGGAGGGTCGCCCGCGGAGCGAGGTCTTGGCGGCAGCCGAGCCGAGCCCGCCGAAGTATTACTTCATGTGGTCCGAAGGGGGCTGGGGAAATTCGTCGTACCGCGTCGCCTATGCGATCGCCGACTCGCCGCTGGGGCCGTTCGAGCGGATCGGCACGATTCTCGAATCGGACCCCGACGTGGCGACCGGCGCCGGCCACCATTCGGTCGTGCAGTCACCCACCAGCGGCCAGTGGTACATCGTCTACCACCGCCGCCCGATCCCCAACGAAGGCCGAGACCACCGCGTGACCTGCATTGATAAGCTGGAGTTCAACGACGACGGGACGATCAAGCCGGTCAAGATGACGTTTGAGGGAGTGAAACCCGACCCGGCAGAGTGAGAAACAAAAATTGTGGGAGGGGTCTCCAGACCCCGATTACGGTATCCACTCCCAAACGGCATGGTGCGCGTAATCGGGGTCTGGAGACCCCTCCCACAGAACGATTTTTCGCAACCCCTGCGCCATCGATTGCGTACACCAAGAGGCCTCCGCCGCGCCCAAATCCTTCCCACTTCCAACTTCCGACATCCTACTTCGTCCCATGCCTTTCCGTTTCGACAAGCTGACCATCAAAGCCGGTGAGGCGGTGCAGCACGCGCAGGAGCTCGCCGCCGAAGCGGGGAACCCGCAGGTCGAACCGATGCACCTGCTCGCCGCGCTCTTGGCCGAGAGCGAGGGCGTGGTGCGCCCCGTGCTGGAGAAGACCGGCGCCAATGTCGGGCAGCTCGAACAGATTGTGCGCGCCGAGTTGGGGCACTACCCGAAGAGCAGCGGCGGCGCCCAACCGCAGGCTTCTCGTGAATTGATGAAGGTGCTCGAAACGGCCCAGGCCGAGGCCGGGACGATGAAGGATGATTACACGTCCACCGAGCACCTGCTGCTGGCGCTGGCGAAGACGCCGGGCAAGGCGAAGGACACGCTGAAGCTCAACGCGATCGAAGAAGACGATCTGCTGCAGGCGCTGCGGCAGGTACGCGGCAGCTCACGCGTCACCGACCAGTCGCCCGAGGGGAAGTTCCAGGCGCTCGAAAAGTACGGCATCGACCTCGTCGAGCGCGCCGAGCAGGGCAAGCTCGATCCGGTGATCGGCCGCGACGCCGAGATCCGCCGGGTCATCCAGGTGTTGTCGCGGCGGCGGAAGAACAACCCGGTGCTGATCGGCGAGCCCGGCGTCGGTAAGACGGCGATCGCCGAGGGCCTCGCCCTGCGCATCGTGCACGGCGACGTGCCGGTGAGCCTCAAGAACAAACGCGTCATCGCTCTCGACATGGGCGCGCTGGTGGCTGGAACCAAGTTCCGCGGCGATTTTGAGGAGCGGCTCAAGGCGGTGCTCAAGGAGATCGAGGACGCCGCGGGGAGCGTCATCCTGTTCATTGACGAGCTGCACACCGTCATCGGCGCCGGGGCGGCCGAGGGGGGCGCCGACGCGGCGAATCTCTTGAAGCCGGCCCTCGCGCGCGGCGACCTGCGTTGTATCGGCGCGACGACGCTCGACGAGTACCGCAAGCACATCGAGAAAGACGCCGCCCTGGAGCGGCGGTTTCAGCCGGTGTTCGTTGGCGAGCCGAGCGTCGAAGACACACTGGCGATCCTGCGCGGCCTCAAGCCGCGTTACGAGGCGCACCACAAGGGCGTGAAGGTGAAGGACTCGGCCCTCGTGGCGGCGGCGGAGCTGTCGAGCCGTTACATCGCCGATCGGCAACTGCCCGACAAGGCGATCGACCTGGTGGATGAGGCGATGAGCCGGCTGGCGATGGAGCTCGAAAGCGTCCCCGCCGAGATCGACGAGCGGCAGCGGCGCCTCGTGCAGCTGGAGCTCGCCGCGCGGCAACTCGCCGACGAAACCGAAGAGCATGCCAAGCAGCGGCTCGCCGACATCAACAAAGAAATGGAGTCGGTGCGCCGCGAGTTGGCGTCACTCAACGAACAGTGGGAGGGCGAGAAGATCGGCGTCGGCTCGACAGCCGACGTGCGGCAGCGTCTCGAGACCGTCAAGCACGACCTGGAGCGGCAAGCGACGACGATCAAAGAATCGCAAGCCGCGGGCCAGCCGGTCGCGGAGTCGGCCTATCAAAAGCTGTATGAACTCGATGTCGAGCGTAAGAAGCTCGAAGAGCAAGTCGCCGCCGCCGACGCGGCGCCAACGAGCGCGAAGCCGGACGAGCGCCGCAAGCTGCTGCGCCAAGAGGTTGGCCCCGACGAGATCGCCGAGGTGGTCAGCGCGTGGACAGGCGTGCCGGTGACGCGGATGCTCGAGACGGAGCGCGCGAAGCTGCTGGTGCTCGAAGAGCGGTTGCACCAACGCGTCATCGGCCAGGACGAAGCCGTCGAGGCCGTCTCGAACGCCGTGCGTCGCAGCCGCAGCGGCCTGCAGGACCCGAACCGCCCGATCGGCAGCTTCTTGTTCTGCGGCCCTACGGGCGTCGGCAAGACCGAGCTCTGCAAGGCGCTCGCCGAGACGCTGTTCGACAGCGACCAGGCGATGGTGCGCCTCGACATGAGCGAGTTCATGGAGAAGCACACCGTGAGCCGGCTGATCGGCGCCCCTCCGGGATACGTCGGCTACGAAGAGGGTGGCAAGCTCACCGAGGCGGTCCACCGCCGGCCGTACGCGGTCGTGCTGCTCGACGAGATCGAGAAAGCGCACCGCGACGTGTTCAACGTGCTGCTGCAAGTGCTCGACGACGGGCGTTTGACGGATAGCCACGGCCGCACGGTCGACTTCACGAACACGATCATCGTGATGACGTCGAACATTGGCAGCCAGTACATCCAGCAGATCGCCCAAGAGGGCGGCACGCCGGACGAGATGCGCGAAGGGGTCGAGCAGGCCCTCGCCGGGCATTTCTTGCCGGAGTTCCTGAACCGCATCGACGAGGTGATCGTCTTCCACCCGCTGAAGCGCGAGGAAGTCCGCCGCATCGTCGATCTGCAAGTGACAGCGCTGGCGAAGCTGCTGGAGCGCAATGGTTTGGGCCTCGTCGTGACGGACGCGGCCCGCCAAGAGGTCGCCAACCGCGGCTATGACCCGGCCTACGGCGCCCGGCCGCTGAAGCGGGTCATCCAGCAGCAGTTGCAGAACCCACTGGCGTCGGCCCTGCTACGCGGGGAGCACGCCGAGGGGGCGACGGTGACGATTGACTTTGTAGACGGGGAGTTCGCGTTTGGGATTGAGTGAGGGGGGCGGAATCAGGTGGTGAGCGGGCGTTGCAATTAGTCCCCGGTCATTGACCGGGGGCTAAATAAGGGTGGGGGCCCCATCTTGCCGCGAACGTGCCCCCTCGATTATCCTTTCCGGGCTACGGTTCCCCCGATCCACGACCCCCTACAACGACCAATCCCTATGGCAGGCAGCGAGCGTCAGCGCGAGCTCCGGCGGCGCCGGAAGCGTAAGGAAAACCTCACCGCGATGAAGGCGAAGCTCGCCAAGGCGACGCCCAGCGAGAAGCTGGAAATGGCCCGCAAGCTGCGGCTGATGACCACGGGCAGCGAAGAGCTGATCTCCCGCTGGGGTCTGATCGAGCGGTGATGCGGGCTGGTGGCCCGCGGCTGTCAGCTATCGGCTGTCGGCTGTCGGCTAACGAAAAGCCGACGGCCGATAGCCGACAGCCAACAGCCCTTTTCCACTCCGGTCGGGTGGCAGAGCGGTTGAATGCACCGGTCTTGAAATTGCGACGGAACGCGGGGAATATGCGTTTTCCCCCGTGTTTTTGATGCTTCGGGGACCGCTAGACCATGCTAGCCCGGCTGACCGGGTGTCGTGGTGTCGTCAATTTTTCGGGCTTTTCTTTTGCCCGCTGCGTACTGGCGTCGTCGCTCGCGAGCCTCTGGGGTCTCGCCAACCCAGCGATAGACCGTCTTAGACGAGAGCCCCAGAATCCCAGCGGCTTCCTGCTGGGTCGCTCCAATGCTCAGCAGGAATGCTGCGGCTTCTTTCTTCTCGTCATTCGTCATCTTCGTTGCGAGCGTCAACGATCGCAGACGCTAGGCGAGGTGCGACTTCGTCAACGATCTGATTTTTCATATCTGGCGCAAGCCGATTGAGCGCATCAGCGAGAATGATGATGATTTGCTGACCTAGTTTGGCGATCGCCGTTTTGTTCAGCACTTGGTTTCGGAGAATGTCCAATTCTGCCAAACGTCGTTCGAGCTTTATCAGCGTTGATAGCCCGGTCTCTACAGCCTTCAGCGCGACGCCTGGATTGTCGGCATTGGCTTCAACCGTGCTTTGCACAAGCGTTCGCAACAACGCGATATCGGCTGCCATGTCGTGAAGCGCTTCGTGGTCGCCCTTGTAGCGTTCGTAGGTTTCCCGCATGGCGGGGTTCGATAACTCATAACTCATTTTGATTTCCTTATAAAGAAAGAATCCCGCATGCCAGGATTTCTGGCATGCGGGACATGATTAGTGGCGTCGTTTACCTTGTTTCTTCGGCGCATCGCCGACCGTCAGCACTTTCTTGATGATGCCCATATTCAGGTTGTAGGGGGTCAAATCAATCTGCACTTCGTCACCGGGGACTGGCTTTTGGCTACGCTTGCGGGCGTGTCCGCCACGATGGCAACGGACTAAGTGACCGTTTTCAAGTTGGACTTCGTAAGCGTTCGCGTTGAAGACTGTCACTACCCTACCGGTGACGGTTAGCATTCCTTCTTTCATCGCGATTCCCGCGACTCAAGAAACTTGGCATTGATGGCGTCTTCGGTATCGAACGAAAACTTGCCAGCCCCTTCGCGCTTCAGCACGATTTGCTTCGCGTCGGCGAGACGCATAAGTTTGCCGTTGGTCATGCCCAACTTTGCAGCGATAGAATCGAGTGTGTAAACCATTTTGGATTTCCTGTTTGTGGAAAAGGTGAAAGAAAAGGAACCGCTACCGTGGGTAATCGGTAGCGGTCCCAAAAGTTGCACGGATGCGACGACGTGCAACAAAACGGCGCGTAATCACTCCAAAGACCGCGCCGAAGATTGATGGGGTCGCCCGGGTGACCGTGGACGACCCCGCGACGGCAAGCCGCCGCATTGGCGAGCGGGGAACGACACCCGCCGCCTCATATAAACCCACGCGCGCTGTCTTTAGTGCGCCACCGCGCGCGTGGGAACGACCCCGGAGCATTGCTTCTACGGTGTCGTTTTGATTCGCTTACTTTCTGCCGAACAGATTGTCGAGTTTGCCCGACGCCCTCGCTTCCATATATTGCGAGTCAGTCATCCGCGCGACGCCACTAGCGCCTGCCGCCAGCGGATCGCTGCCCCGTGGTGGGCTCGTTGTGCCCCCTACGCCACGGGCGATCGTTGGCGCGAACAAGTTAGGGCTGCTCTCTCGCAACGCTTCAACGGCTGCCGATAGATCGGCTGTCGGCACGTCTGCAAGCATCGCGCCGACAATCTCAGACGACGTAGCACCGGAAGCCGCAACGGCACGCGCTAACGCGACTTCCCGCACGTTCGATTCGTACGCTGTGCGGTAGTGGTCCGCTTCTTTGCTAGTGGCAGCAATTCTCGCTTCAACTTCGGCTCTGGCGTCGAACGGCTCGGCTAGTTTGGCTTCAAGCGTGGCTTGCTCGGTCGATAGCGCTTCGATTGCTGCGATTTCCGATTGATGCTGCTCTGCTAACGCGTCGTGTTCTGCTTGCAGCGATGCAATTTTCTTGGTGGTGCTGGCGTTTCGCCTCTGGCAAATATCGTGAATTTCGTCCTGCGTTAGGCTGACAATCTCATTCGGCATGGCTCACCTCCGCAACGTCGGCTGGGATCGGCTCTAGTCCGTTGCTGTATGCGTCAAGGTCGGCTGCTTGTTGCCGCAGTTCGTCTTGTCGCATGGCGACAGCCGTCTTTCGCTCGGCTGCTAGTTGCTTCTCGCCATCTAGGACGCTCGCCATCATGCCGAAACCGGTCTCTGCGTCGCCGTTCCGCAACTGCCGTAGAGTCAATTCGACGCGCACCAGTCGGCTTGGATCGTGCGCGTCGTGGTGGATCAAATGGTCTTTGAGACGCTCCATTTGATTTATGGCATCGCTAACCTTTGGTGGTGCTGCCTCTGGCTCTGGCTGTTGCTCACGGTCTCTGATTTCTTTCGCGAACATCGCCAATCGCGCGGCTGGCGTAGCGGGTAGTTTCTTTTGCCCGCGAGCGTCCAAATCAGAAATCAACCCATCGAGACGATGGGCGTCGGCTGCAATCTTGGGAACGACGGGAGTATTGCGGAGCATGTTGACCGCGTTGCGATCGCCGCCGCGCTGACGAACCAACGCTTCAAGGTCGGAAATTCTCCCGACGCGCGCGACCTCTGCGATTTGCACTCTGACGCCAGCCGCCTTGGCGTTCATTGTTTGAAGAACGGCGGCTTCGTTGGTTGGATCAAAAGTGACGGTCTCGCTCAACAGCGCGTGGCGCGCTGTCTTTGATCCGTCTGGATTGGAAGAGATTTTTATCATCTTGGTATCCTTGTTGGTTGTTTTCTTAGTTGTTTGAAAAGAAGCGACGCCCCCGATCACGTTTACATGTGGGGGCGCCGCTCTGAGCCGATCCGGCTTGCATTCCGCATTGCGAGACGTGGCACACTTCCCGCGCCGCGTACGGATCAGTCGTTACGGTTCACGACAAGAGCGTCGCGTAGAAGAAGTGACGCCCTAGATATGGCGTCGGCGATGACAATTTGCGCTGCTGCCGTCAGCACCGCGTCGTTTGTCGTGTGCGGGGCGTCAATCGTGACGCGCCGCACTTGCTCGATTGCTTCGGCAAGTCGAGAAGGTTCGGCGGATAGAACACGCCGAATCAGTTTTTCATCATGCAATTGGGGTTCCTTTTCATATCGGTTTGAGCGCCCATACCTTGACGCCTCCGCTTGTGGCGACTGCCACAAACTTGCGTCCGTCAATGGGTCTCTCTTGGAATCTGTTCATAAGTTTGCCGAGTCTTAGTGCTCGACCTTCGTAAGGGACGGTTTCCAGGGCGTCTTTGAGCAAGGGGAACTGTGTAGCTAGCTCGATCGCCTTCGAGACCTTCAAGCCAACGCTCTCTGGGTCGGCTTCGTTCCATCCTGCCGCCAATAACTTCAACTGCGCGGCTTCGGGGTCGCTCTCTTGCAGGCATTCCCGAGCTAGATACGGGTCCGCCCAACCGGCGTAGACAACGGCATTACGGACAAGGTCGCTCCAATTTTGGAACGACCCATAAGCGGGCAACCCTTGATCGGGGCGACCCGCTTTGCAATACGATTGAAGGATCGTCAGCACTGCGCTAATAAGTTGCTCGCGATTATCCAAGGCAAACTGGCGAAGGTCACCTTCGTTGAAGTCGTTCCGCTCTTGGGGTCTTTCGACGGTCGATAGCAAACGCACCGGCTGGGTGCGTCGAAGCATTTCGGAAGTAAGTTGAATATTGTTGCCCGTGGCAATCGGTGTCCACAGAATCGGCGCTTGAATCATTTCGGACTTGCCTAGAATCCGGTCTTGCCATGTCGTGCCGGTCAGTGCTGCATCAAGCGACGCGCTTTGCAACGTCTCGCCAGACGCCACGTTGTCGATCAGAACGACTTGCGATCCTTCGGCAACGATCGCGGTAATCGTCTTTCGCCACTCGGCATCGGAATCGGGCGCTGCCTTCGTGAGAACGTCGCGCCCTGAGAAGGTGAGAGAAACCAGATTGGCGAGCAACGTCTTACCGCTGCCCGCCATGTTCGCCTGTATCAGGAAAATCGGCGTCGGACCTTGGAAAGCATGCCGGGCGAACGGGGTGAGCAGCGCCGCGACGTATCCGGCTTTGTCGTTCTCCGATGCAAACGGAAAATCCGCGATCAAGTAATCAATCGCTTCCTTGGCTCCTTCCAGCGTCATCGGCTCTAGGTCATACTGCCTTGTGAGGAAAAGCCCGCTTGATGCGTCGAATCCTTTCTGGTCCAGAATCTCGCCACCCGGCAAAAGGACCGGGGATTCTACCAACGCTTGAAGCCGTGGCACCTTCCACCGGTAGCGTGCTGCTACCATCCTCACAATCTTATCAGGGATGAACGATTCGACGGTGCGAAAGGGGTCTTTCTTCGTTGGCTTCGGTGCGGTGTAGGTCGCTTGCTTGCTCAGCAATTCGCAAAGAGCAGCATCGCTCAGTATCTGGATATGCGGTCCCTGCTCACCAATCGCAATGCGACTTAGCGCGTTGCCATGCTGGTAGGTATTTGCTGCGCCGCGTAGTGAACGCGTCGCCTTATCTACCACGTCACATTCCGGCGGACGAATAAGAATTGTCGGCTTGGGCAAAGGCTCCTTGCCGACATCTATTTCTGCTGGTTGGTAGTACAGCCAGTAGAATTGCTGCGTGTCGATTGGCTCGGCGTTGCAGTCGTCTGCTGTCAGAGCCGCGCTGTAATGTGCGTAGGCTTCTTCCCGGGTGAGCCCATGCCGCGCCAGCACTTCGCAGAGTAGGCGCATGTAATCTCGGCTATTTTTTTCAATGCGAAAACATTCCGCGAGAATGTCGGTTTCGACATCCTCCATAAGTTCAAAGTGGTCGATCATGTTGTGTCCTTGGTGTCCTTGTGTCCCTAGAAGTTAGAAAAGCCCCACAGCCGGTGAAGGACGGCACCGGCTGCGGGGGTAGCCTCACGCAACGTCAGAGGATTGACGCGGGGGCTGTTGTTGTCTGTTTTCTTTCGGCACCCGACGATCAATGTCGGGATGCGCGTAGTAGCGTTGCTCCATCGCGTCCAACCGCTTTTGCACTTGCCATTCAGTGATACCTAGTTGCTCTGCAACGTCGGCAACATGGATTGGCTTTATCTCTTCGCAAGCGTGAATGATTAGGTCCGCGTCGCCCATCCTGGCGCGAATGATTGCCTTATCAAGTTCATCGGCGCAGATAGATTCCTCCAAGAAAACTATCGTCTCTTCCGCTTCGATTAACTTCTCAGTGCCGGTACGCTTTGCGTACCAAGTACGTTCTCCCTCCGTCCAATTCTCAGTCAGCGGCGCATATACGTCGTTGATACATTCAAAGTTGAATTGCGGTAACTCTTCCCCTCGCTCTACCCACTCGCGGCGCGTACTCGCCGGCATATGAATAGCCTTGTGGTGCTCTTGCCAATAATCTTCGATGGCATCCTTGATCGCCTTGCGGACGTACTTAACAGGCTTGCTAAGTCGGTGAATGTCCGGCTTGCCCCTGTCGTCGAGAGCAAGCAAAGGAATCAATGCCTTCGCGCCCGCCCCAAGTAGATCGTTGCGCCAGTCGGCACAATAACTATCGCCCTTGTAATAAGCGGCGAGTCTGTCGGCGACGCAAGCCGCCACGATACCTAGGTATCCCTCAACCTTGGGCTTGTACGCTTTGCCCTTTTCGCCAGAGTTGGCGGTTTTAGATAAGTCCGTTGCTTTCTTCATTGACGTTTCTCATTGTCTGCTGGTCTCCCTGAGTGTGAATGGACATAAAATCCCTTAATATAGAATACCACGGATTCACTCGCAAATCCAGTTAATTCTGTGTAAATTGTGTAAATACACCTTGCGGGGAGGTTCGGGGGAGGTTAATGACGTCTTGAGGGGGGTGAGGGGGGTTGGCTTTCATCCAAAAACACAACCCACCTAAACAAACACTCGGCAATTGCAGACCCAAGGGGGGTCAGTAGGGTAAGTAGGGTAGTTTCACTCATTTCCATATAGGAATGATTTATGTAGACATACAAAATATTTCTATCAGTCCTTAAGGTAAAAGCACCCTGCTTACCCTACTGACCCCCCTTGAGCCTGGAAAAGACGGCGTTTTTGTAGGTGGGATGCGTTTTTCGCACCCACCTCACCCCCCCTCACCCCCCTCAAAACTGACCGAACCTCCCCCGAACCTCCCCGGGTTCATACTGCGCGCGTCACAACCGGCATTTCTGATACATTCATTAGACACCCAACATCCCCTACAACCCGACCCACCCCAACCGTTACACCTGGAATCCGACCCAATAATCCCTTTAATACATACCCCGCTCACAGCCGTAATATCCTGAAATCTGCTTGACAAGATTCTGGCACGACATTTTCGGCGAGTGAATCGTCGATCCGTTCGCCCCGTGGGCTCTGTGAATGTCCGAAATACGGATTCGCCCCCATTTCATAGGAAATGAGGGGGAATCCGTTGGACTTTGGACCGTGTCGGGGTCATATTTGAGTAAAGAGGGGGAATCCGTCAGTCCAGAGAACGCACCATGACGACTTGGAAAGTAGACCGCGAACGAATCTTGACCGCTGCCGAAGTCCGGCTTGTGCTGGACGAACTGACCCGCAAAGCCCGCCGATCGGCGCTGACCCGCCGGCAACTGATCCTGTTCCGTCTAGCGACGTGCTGCGGGCTCAGGGCGAGCGAATTAACGGGTCTGACGCTCGACAACGTCCGGCTAGGGGCTCGCCCGTCGATCCGGGTTCCCAAGTCCATCGGTAAGGGCGGGAAAGCCCGCACTGTGCCGCTCCATTGGGACGCCGCTACGCTCGCCGACCTGAAAGATTGGAAGGCTCAGAGGATCGCTCAGGGAGCCACAGGAAGCGACCTTTTCGTCTGTACGTCCACGGGGAAGCCGATCGCCCGGAAAGACGCTAGGCTCGCGTTCCAGAGCGCCTGCAAGCCTCTGGGGCGGCATGTCACCATTCACGACGGACGGCACAGCTTCGTAAGCCATGCCTTGCATGCGGGGCGTAGCATCGTGGAAGTCCGCGACGCCGTCGGACACAGCAATATCGCCACCACGTCGCTATACGCCCATCTGGTGAGCGACGACGACTCAGTCGTCGGCAATCTCTTCTAGGTCTGCTGTCTGTTGCAGGTCGATTCATCGCCCGCCAACGCATCGCGTCTGCTGTCTCACCAGAGCACGGTGAGCGACGGTGTCGGTTGGGAGGGTGGGGTGAGAAGTGGCGAGAATGCGGGGAATGTTGGTTATGCCGATAAATAGCCCTATCCACTGACCGCGTGCTACATGCCCAGAGCCCACGGGTGAGGTAACGCCGCAACAGCGGCTTCCGGCGTGTCGCTTCAAGTCAACGCCAAGCCACGACGCCGTTAAGAAAACGCCGTCTTTTCCGATTGGCACAGGGAATGCAACCCCTATCGGGCATTACCCCCTGTTTCTTTTCAACCGGAGAATGCGACTTATGAGTGATGGCGAACTATTTGTTTCCGGCTCTGATGATGGTTTAGAAGGAATTGACCCTCAATCTAACCACCCGGCATATCAAAAGGGATATAGCATTGGGCAGGAGTGGGCGAACGCCCCGCGTTACGAGCCAACTTTGGAAGACGCAGAGGATTACTTCAATGATCCCGACAATATCGCATACCACTTAGAGGTATGGGCGGAAGACTCAGACGACATGCACCTTGTCGCGTCGGGAACACTCGAAGATTGCTATCGGACCCTTTCCAAGTGTGGCGGAAAGGGCGGCTATACAATCTACTGCGTCGTTGATGGCGTTGACTTGAACGGTGGGTTTGATAACGGTCGTCGAGACGACGGGAAGCGATTTGAGGATTTGGCATGACAGACTTGCAACTTCCTAACGTAGAGCCATTCCTACACAAGCGAGCCCTAGACTTCTTTGATGCTGGTGACGCATCTGGAATGCTTGGCTGTTTTGAAAGCCCGTGGGGGCTTAATATTGTCTATACCAATATCAATTCGCTTATAGATCGTGGCATCTATGAAGCCGCGCTATTGGATGCGTATGTAGGCACCAGCACAAACAACCGTCACTGGTCTATCAAGAACTTGCCGTTTCTATTCGGTCTAGCCGACAAGCAACGCCTACTGGAATCTGGCGACCCGCTGCCAGAGGGTGACGCCTTCACAATTTTCCGGGGCGTGTCGGGGAAGAACCCCTACCGCAAAGTCCGATCCTATTCGTGGACGCTTGATGAAGAGAAGGCGTCTTACTTCGCTAACCGGTTCTTCCTGGACGATCCAGCCGTCTACGTCACCACGGTGAATCGTGACGAGATACTGGCGTTCTGTAATGAGCGGGAAGAACAAGAGGTAATTTGCTTGCCGCATAGCTGCAAGCGTTTGGCTGTCGGCAGTAACCGCACACTGCCTACGGCTTCAATCCCGTGCGGAGTATAAGGAAGGCTATGGACGAGTTAGAAGAGATTGCGATTGCGGCGTATTTCAGGGACTTCCCAAATGGCGACCAACCATCGGCGCAATCAAGTGGCAACAAAGTGGCTCTGTACAACGTCAACGGACCACTTGCGACTTACGTTGTTGACGAGACAGGGAAAGCAAGCCGAGTACGATAACTAGGGAGCCCGCCGGAGTCGGCGGGCTTTCTTCTTTCTAGGACTGACCATGATTCGCACGCTATTGATTGTCGCTCTGCTGGCGTCGCCCTCGCTAGCCTCTGAAAAGTTGAAGGGGTACGTTCGCCATAACGGGCGAGTCTATGCCGTGATAGAAACGACTACCACGAAGCAAGCGAAGCCACGAAACGATTTTTACGCTCGCGCACGGGCGGGATACCTGACAGCCAACTACGGCAAGGCAGGATCAATCACAGTCAAGCCAACGACAACGACCCGGCGAGTTTTTGTGCCGATTAAGTGACAGCCCTTGAGTCGGCACAAAGTCGCGGTGGTCTTGGAAGTTCCCGAGACTGCCAGCTAGAATCTTGCGGATTTGAGTAAGGCTTCGACTAGTCGCGTGTCGTCTACCCACAGAGGCACATTTTGGACTGTGAGTTTGAAGAGAAGCAGTACGAACAACATCTCAACAATGAGTTGTTGAGTCGCAAGCATCTGCTCTATGTTCCCGGTCAAGTATTGGAAGGGAAGCTTGGCTTCGATGCAGCCCTATTCTGTAGGGATCGCAGATTCTGGGAGCTTTTCGATGACTTCCGATTTTTCGGACACTTTCGGTTCATTAGACGCTTATGGTACGCGAGTAGCCGAAGCGGCGTACAGCTTAGCGTTGATTGGTGGCGTGAACTCGATCAGGCGCTTCCTTACTTCCCACGCTTCCGCTTCAACGTCTTTGTGCAGCATAAGAGACCCGATTATTTGGTAGCCTCAAGCGCTGGTGAGTGGGATCAATGGAATCGCCCTTACTATCGCTATAAGATTATGAGCCACCAGCAGAAGGCGCTGGAACAACTTGAGACTTTGGCGGGGAGTAAGGCAATTGTTGTTTACGCAAGCCCTGCCTTCGCAAAGCTGGGGGAGTTGTGGTCGGCAGTCAACAACCGACAACTAATTGAGAAGTCCAATTTCTGTCAACCACGGAAGCTATCAGGGCACCACGCCTATTCCTACGTTGAGCCGGGAAGGGTGGGTAAGGCGCACTCCGACGCAGAAGACGTTGAATCGTTTGACTTTTATGAACGATTCAACGTCTTGAGTGAGACGGCAGAGTTATCTGAAGACAATCGCGCATTCCTGACGCAGTTGGGGCGCTTGGTCGTTGAAGCTATTGAAGATTGCGGCGATCTGACGGATCGGTTCAATGCCATACTTGCAACATTCGACCGCCGAGAAGAGAACGATATTATTGGGTCTATGTCGCAAATCTCCACGTTCAATTTCGTCGTCGGTACTACATGGTCAGTTTCCGTCGCACCAAACTGACGGCGTGCTATTCTTGACCTATGACGCTTACCCAATTCCGCCGATGGCTCCAAGCCAAGATTGATTGGCTTCAAGCGTTCCCGACCGTGCAACGCCTAGAAGGCGACCACATCGACTCGCAGGGGCTGGTTGAGGAAGCCCGGTGCTACGCCTAGCGGGATTCGCTCTGACCGGGGAAATCGGCTACAAAGGCCAATCGCCATATCCGGCGTAGCGATCGCCTCAACTTACAAGGGAGACCAAATGCGATATAAGTTCGACAATCCCGAATTGCAGCGTCGGTACGAAGCGGAGGTAGATCGCACAAAGGGGATGACGATCGAAGAGCAATTAGCCGACTTAAAGGCGCTTCAGGAAGTTATTGAACGTCGTCATCAAGACATTATCGCCGACAAACCCGAAGGCGATGGGAACTAGACAAACGACAAAGAGCCCACATTCCAGGATTCCTGGAATGTGGGCTCTCATATCAGCCCGCCAAGGCACAAAGTGACCTATAGACCCGCACAAAGTGACGGGGCGGCTGGGCAGAGCCCTAGCGTAGTTGGCGGGTTAGTCGAGTCAAAGCATCAGACGCATCGGTCTGAAGTCGCAATCCGATACCCTTGCAACCCGCAGTGGGTTCTTTGCTCTTGAGGTAGAGACTAGTAGAGAATTACTATTGACGCAGCCTTGATTCGGCGCTGAGACTTCGGGAAGTAGCCCTATGTCTCTGGAAGCCCCGAATGGAAAGCATCGACTTCATAAACCGCGTCAAACAGCAAGTCATTATTGCGATACTTGCCGATGACGACTTAGGAGAGCGGCTTGTCCTGAAGGGTGGCAACCTTCTTCAATTCGCGTATGAGTTGACTGCCCGCGCATCGACTGATGTCGATATATCGGTCGATGGCGAATTCGAGGATTTCGAATGGCTTAAAGCTAAAGTAGAGAAGGCGCTTTCAGACTCACTTGCCGAGATTGGACTTGTCGTATTCGACTATCAGTTTTGCGAAAAGCCTGCGAGAATTTCTGATGACCTAAAGTCGTTCTGGGGAGGTTATCAATGCGAGTTCAAGCTAATTGACCCGCAAGCGTTTGAGGACGCAAATGGCAACCTGGACACGATGCGCAGAAAGGCTCATCACTTAGAAGGCGACGCTGGAAGCACCAAATTCAAGGTTGACTTTAGCCGCCACGAGTTCTGCGAAGCTAAAGAGACCTTCGAAATAGGCGGGTATTCAATTTACGGCTACAGTCCGAGGATGTTCGTAGCTGAGAAAATCAGGGCTATCTGTCAACAGATGCCGGAGTATTCTGCGATAGTGCATCGCAAGCGTTCGTCTGCTTCAAGGGCGAGAGACTTTGTAGACATTCATGTAATATGCAATCATTACGGAATTGCGTTTGAAGACACCGAACTTCACGAAATACTTAAGAAGACATTTGCCATAAAGAAGGTTCCGCTTGAATGGATCGGTAGAATCAAAGACACGAAGGAGCACCATGAACCGGATTTTGCCTCAGTGGTGGCTACCGTGAGCGTCGGCTTTGATCTACAGGAATTTGATTACTACTTTTCATGGCTCTGCGATCAGTGCGAGAAGCTAGAACCCTTGTGGCGTGAATAGACGCCACTCTTCATTGTAAGAAGGGTTTTTGATTTGGTATGTCAGGTAAAAGTCAAACTCTCGCGGAATCGCCCGTATCTTTTTGATTTGCGATTCCGAATAAGTGCCTGCTCGTTCCATGTAGTACCCGATCACTTGGTGATATGGGTAGGTGTAATTGAGCGACTTCAGATAAGTAGTTAGCCTGTTGCCCGATACTTTTTCTGCGGCGGCTTTGTAGGCATTAGCGACCTCAGCGACCCCACCTGAGTAGATAGGACGCACCGCTATATCTATTAGCGTCCGCTCAAGGTTAGTAACTGCGACGGCTGAGCCGTCAGCGGTACGCAACGATTCGACTCCGAGTCGCCCAGTATTTTGACCGTTGACCTTGTGAATCGTTACGTCTCGGAATTTGATGACGTTATTTGTGACTCGACACTTACCTTTGAAAGCGCGATCTATTCCCCCCTGCGTTAGCGAGCCGCCGCCCCCTGTTGCTGGTTGCTCTACATTGAAGTAGATCGCTTTGGGTATCTGATCGGTTAAGCCATGCAAGTGCATAGCTGTGTAGTGCGTGAAATACCCCTGAGCGTCTACCGCTTGGATAATCGCGTAGGTCGGCACGTCACCCCATACGAACCGAGTGACGCTTCGGTAGGGAAACGGGAGACTGACGGACTTCAGTTGCGTATGCTTGACCAGCAGGTTGAGTGCCTGCGTTGTGGTCGCCATCGGCGGTATCGGGAAGCAATCTGGTGATGCGTCATCTTGTGACCAGTGCTCCCATTGCTCTTGAATGAATTGCAGCAAAGGCTGCCGCGACCATATGCGTATTCCGGATTCGTCGAAGCTTGCTTTTATGCGCTTACGAGAGAACGCAGCCATCGTTTACCCCTTGGGAGGTGCCTTCATTGGCTAGTAGTATATATACTACTAGCCAATGAGCGTGACCTACTTTCCATTCGTGACGTAAAGCGTTGCCCAGGAAAGAGTTACGGATCAAACTGCGTCTTTTCGCCAGCAGCCGTGGTAGTATATATACTACCACGGCTGCTGGCAGAAGCACCCTTCTATCGGGGGGTGTTTTTGTGACCGAAGGCTTAGCGGCAGGAGTATATATACTCCTGCCGCTAAGCCTTCGGTCTCTACAACGGGACTTCGACAGTTGGGGGTGAGTGCAGAGGTGGTGAGTGCAGAGGTGGTCTTCCTGCGGCGTGGTGGGGCGATGCAGTATATATACTGCATCGCCCCACCACGCCGCACACGACACATCACCCTAAGTCGTTGCTACGAAACACCTTACGACGTGTTCGGCTGTTCTCCCTAGCTGCTGATGCCGTAGTATATATACTACGGCATCAGCGGACTCCCTGGCAGCCACGACTCCTGCCTTTCCGGACCAAATCCGTCTAGCGAATACGCGAAATTGGCGGGATTTCAGCCCTAACCGTCAGGACCAGCCGCTAGCGGTAGCCCGCCGAGGGGTAACCTATGCTTGGGGCATGAACTCTTTCTCCGCATGGTTGGAGTCCGTTAAGCAGAACTGCCAGTTCTTGCCGTACGCCATCCAACCGCAGACGGTCTACCAAGAGACCTTGAGCGTCCCAGAAGCCGCCAAGGAACTCAAAACCAGCGAAGATACGATTCGGGGCTGGATCAACAGCGGCGAGTTGAAGGCAAGCAATGTCGCCACGGGACCGCGACCACGCTACCTGATCCCGCGCGACGAACTCAATCGGTTCTTGAAGGGACGGCAGCCAAGCCCGCCACCATCAAGAAAGGGTAAGCGAACCCGTTAGCCACTTGTGGACGTGGTCAACGCACTTCCGCAACTCTTGGTCAAAGACGGTCTGGTTGTAGACCTCCGACATATCCGGGCGTTCGTGCCCCATGATTTTGTCAATCACTGACTGATTGACGGGGGCTGTCTTGGCGATGGTCTCGAACGTACGCCGCAGGGTGTAGGGCTCGGTCACGCCCTTCTGATAGATGCCGCAGGTTTCGCACAGCGCTTTGAACTCTCTGGCGAAAACGTGGCGGTCCCATTGGCGACCGTTGAACACCAACTGGCTACCGGCAATCGCCGCCACTGCCTTCTGAGTCTCTTTCCAGAGTGGGCATCGCCGGGGGACTTGGGTTTTGACCCGGTAGGAATCGTAGAAGCCGTCCCGAATGTCGCTAGGCAGCAACGACACGCAATCGGTCGGACCGAAGCCCGCATTGATGCCCAGCAGAATCATTGCCTTGATATGCGGGCTGGCTGCGTCGCGTAGCGTCCTGATCTGCTCGGCAGTGAAGAGCTTCTTAGCTGCTTGGTTCTTCCGTTCTCGAATCTGCTTCTTTGCCGGGGACGCCAACGGCTTGCTGTACTTGATATTGGCATCGTGTTCGTCGTTGGCGTACTTGAATACCATCCGCGCGAACGTCAGCAGCCGTTTGAGGGTCACAGGTGAGACCTGTTGCCCCTTCTTCCCCTTCGACAGCAAGCCCCGCAGACGGGTCAAGTCGTCTTTGCCGATGCCATTGATGGAACGATAACGACCCAACTTGCCGATGGTCTCGACCATCGCTTCGTACTCGCCAAAGGTACGGCTGTTGATGTCGCCTTCGTCCAGGGCTCTTTGCTTGTCAGCCTTGAAGGCGTCCAGCACGTCGCCTAGCGTCTCGCATTCGGTTGGCGGGGCTTGTCCGGCGTAGAGGTAGTCCCGTTGCTTGTCGAACTTCTCGCGCGCTGCGAACGGGTCATCCCATACGCCGAAGTAGTACAGACGCCCCCTGATCTTCTTTGCCCACTGTCCGTTAGCATGCGCAAACAGCGGAAAATCGGCGTATGGTTGGCTGGGCTTTCCCATGCGTAAGCCTACGTTGTTCCGCAACTGGTGTCGTAACTGGTGTCGTCACTTTTCAGTATGGCTTGCTAGAATGCGGAAAACAACGTAAAAGAAAGCACCGGTCGGGTGGCAGAGCGGTTGAATGCACCGGTCTTGAAAACCGGCGAGGGGCAACCCTCCGTGGGTTCGAATCCCACCCCGACCGCTTGGCGGCGGCAGCGGCTTGTGTTCGCACACGCTCCCCTGTTCGCAACGCGCAATAATCCCGCCTGATCTCGTCCGACGCGCAGCAACGGTCGATCTGTCGGCGTGGCGGCCTCTTCCAGGCCATGTCCCAGGCCCTCTCTCGGCTGGCCGTTTATCGCCGGCGCGTTTCTCGATTGGCGCCCTTCTCGGGGGTGAAACCATAAGGCCGGTTATGGCGACGATGGCCCCAGACGGCCAAACCACCTTAGCTCCCAGCAAGCCATCGCCAGAGGAAGACACGGATAAAAACGGGGACGCTGAAGCAGAGTCCAAGCAGGGGGCTAGACTGCGAGCTCTGCCGCGATGTGAAGTTTGCGAGTGGCTGGCTGGCGTTCCTTCCAATGCCGTCGCGTCACTCGTAACCTCGCGAGGCATTTCCACCGGTCAAGACGATGGCGGGCCGCTTAGGAGTGACAGGGGACTGTCACGGGACAAGCCAAAATCGCCATTATTCTTACCAGTTGCTTGGACTACACTGTCCGCACTTGTCGAAGGGCAACAAGAGAGATCGCAACAGAGCGACGCGGCATGAGCGACATCAAGATCGAAGTCTGGGACGCCACCGGCAACAAGCGCCAAGTGGTAGAAACCCCGATCGACGCCGAAGTGAATCGGCTAATCGCCGTGCTCATCGAACGAATGAACCTGCCCCGTCACAGCCCGGACGGTCAGGCAATGAGCTACAAGTTTCACCACAAGCGGACCGGCCGGCAACTGCTCGACAACGACACCCTCGCCGCCGCCGAGGTGCAAGAGGGCGACATCCTCCGACTCCAACCGGAGATCACCGCCGGCGGCATCGACAACGCCGGGGCCCGCTACGCGGGTAGTCGATGAGCGAAGGCGTCAAGCACTGCCCGATCTGTGGCGAGGAGATCTTGGCGGTCGCCAAGAAGTGCCGGCACTGCCGGTCGTACCTCGATCCGTCGTTGCGTGCCGCCGCCGAAGCCCCATCGGCGATGGAGCGATTGGCGCTACCGGTCGGGCGACCCGCTACAGCGATCGTGGCGGGCTACGCGGCATTGTTCGCCATCTTGCCTCTGTTTGGCTTGCCCTTCGCGATCACCGCCGCTACTTGCGGAGTGTTCGCGTTGCGTAAGATCAACCGGACACCTGGCCTGTCCGGGCGCGGACGGGCTTGGTTTGGGATCATCATCGGGTCGCTGATGACGATCGTGTCGTTGTTGGCCCTCGTCGTCGTCATCATCGACGCCACCAGCCGAGGCGATCGATAGCATGGACGATGTGTTGCGGATCGACCCCGACGCTCAGGACGATCGGTTCGCTAGGTTCCGTCTGATCGGGTGGTGGGACCAACAACGCATCGCCGAGGCGAAGGTGTTGGTGATCGGCGCCGGCGCTTTGGGCAACGAGATCGTCAAGAACTTGGCGTTGCTCGGTTTTGGACGGGTCGTCGTCTGCGACCTGGACCGGATCGAGCACTCGAACCTCTCCCGGTCGGTGCTCTACCGCCCCGCGGATATTGGCCGTAGCAAGGCGCAAGTAGCCGCCGAGCGGGCGTGTGAGATCTATGAGGGCATGCGGTGCCGGTCGCTCGACGTCAACATCGTCTACGACCTCGGCCTGGGGCTGTATCGCTGGGCCGACGTCATCCTCGGCGGTCTCGACAACCGAGAGGCCCGGGTCGCGATCAACAGCGCGGCCGCCAAGACCGGCAAAGCATGGATCGACGGCGCCATCGAGCGGCTCGACGGCGTGGCGCGGGTTTTTGAGCCGGCCACGGGGCCGTGTTACGAATGCACCATGAGCGATGTCGACTGGCGGATGCTCGAAGCCCGGCGGAGCTGTGCGTTGCTCTCCCGCGACGAGATGGAGCAAGGCAAAGTCCCCACGACGCCAACGACCGCCTCGATCATCGCCGGGATTCAGGTCCAGGAAGCGCTCAAGCGGCTACACGACGTCGCCTCGCTCAGCGGCCAGGGTTACTGCTTCGAGGGGGCGCACCATCAGAGCTATCTCGTCGAGTACCGACGGATGGCCGACTGCCCCACGCACGAAGCCTATGAACCGATCGAAACCCTCAATTGGTCCGTGCATCAAACCACCGCGCGGGACCTGTTGGGGCATGCCCAACTAGACCTGGGATCGCAGGCCGTCGTCGAGTCGAATCACGACCTCTTGCGGGAGCTCGTCTGCGGCGCGTGTGGAGACACCGAGCAACGACTGGGGTCCCTCGGACGCACCACGGCGTCCGACGCCCGCTGCCCGCGATGTGGCGAGCCGCGCCGGCCTGAGATTTTCCATACCATCGACATCGATCACGACTTCATCGACACGCCACTGGGCGAGCTAGGCGTGCCGCCGTGGGACATCGTGACCGTTCGCAGCGGCGGCGAGCAGCGTCATTACGAATTCGCCGGCGACCGCCATGAAGTCCTCGGACCGCTCAACGAAGCGCCGCAATAACTCCTCACGCGCCCCAACGATTGAAAACCCATGAGCGGAGTGGATGTACGCGACCTAGCTTCACAACCGCTCGAGGGCGGCGACTTCCCCGTCTCTTTGCAGAGTGACTTCCGTTTGCACTTCCGTCCCGCTGCGCGGGACAAGATGCTGAGTCACGCCGGCGCCGACGCCGCGATCGAAATCTGCGGCGTGTTGGTGGGACGACTCCTGAAGGACGGTGACGGTCCGTACGTCGTCGTTGAGGACTGCGTCTGTTGCGACACCGCGACGAGCAAGTTCGCCGAGGTGACCTTCACGCACGAGTCTTGGTCGCAGATCAACCAGGAGATGGACACCAAATTCACTGACAAGCAGATTGTCGGCTGGTATCACTCCCACCCGAACTTCGGCGTCTTCCTTTCGGACCGTGACCGCTTCATCCACGAGCACTTCTTCTCCGGCCCGGGTCAGGTGGCGTACGTCATTGATCCGGTCCGCAACGAAGAAGGCGTCTTTATCTGGCGTAACGGGACCACCGCTGCGCTGCCACACTACTGGGTCGGCGATTCCATCCGGCTCACGCAACTGCACGAATACTCGGTCCGCCGGCCCGAAACCGAGCAAGAGAATCCGCCAGCAGGTCGACCTTCGACCGCTGAAGCGGCCTGGTTCACAGGGCTTGTTCCCTTGCTGCTGCTGAGCGCGCTCGCGTTCTTGCTGGGGCATACCTCTTCGCGACTGCAAACCTCATGGGAGCGTCAACGGGTCGTCGACGGCGTCGTCGCTCACTACGGGGTCAACAAACTCGTGAAGCTCGGCCTCCAAGAGAGTTTGGCGGTCGTATCGAACCGCCTGAAGGAACTCGCTTCGGCGTCGGAAAGACTCGCCAAAGCGGCCCGCGACACGGACGCGTCTTCCAATGACGAGACGCTGAAGGCTCAACGGCAGATCGAACGCGGTTTCCGCGACTGCATCGACGCGCTCCAGCAGATCGGCGACCGCTTTGGTTACGACGAGTTCGAACGCCGTGCGTTGGCAGTCTATCTGGCCGAGAAGCAAGCGGGAGTCGGCGCTCCCTCGACAACGCCCGCGCCGACAAAATCACTCCCGCCGCCGCCCGCCGCTCCGGACCAAGCTCCGACGGTGGGTGAGCCTGCGAGCAACGCCCCACAAGAGGACGGTGAGTGAAACCATGAACGAGCCGCTACGGATCACCAAAGGCGACCTCAACACGCCCGAGGTTGACCAATTCGTCGAGATGCAGGCGTACCTCAGCCGTGACACCTCGTTTGAAGACGAGCGATCATGGATCGTGCGGGTGATCTATGCGAACTGGTTCTACTTGTCGATCGCGTCGTTGTGCGGCGCGTTGTTGGGGTGGGCTCTGATTGAACCCTCCATCGATGATTTCAGCGACGACGAGGAAGCCAACGCGGCTTTATTGCTGGTCTTCCCGATGATTGCCGGGTGCGTCGGTCTGTTCTTAGGGGCGGCTGAAGGGCTCATCTGCCGAAACCCTTTGCGTGCGATGAAGAGTGGGTTTGTGGGATTAGGAGTTGGGTTTCTTGGGGGCTTGGTCGCCCTGATCCCCGCGGCGTTCATCTTTGGTTTCGCGAGCCTAGCCTCGCTATCCATCGACGATGGACTCGATCCCAACGGGATGCCTACGGGAGTAGCTTTCTTGGTGCTGATGATGGGACGAGCGGCGGCTTGGGCGGTGGCCGGCATTCCCGCCGGCCTCGGTCAGGGAATTGCGCTGCGTGAGAAGAAAGTCATCATCAACGGCGTCGTCGGGGGCTGCCTGGGTGGCCTCGTCGGCGGCTTGCTGTTCGACCCTATCAGCCTCGTGTTGACTGCCGAGGACGGCCAGGCGACCTACAGCCGCGCCGTAGGCTTTGGCTCGATCGGCCTGTTCGTCGGACTGTTTGTCGGCTTGGTCGAGGGTTGGACCAAGACCGCTTGGTTGCAGATGCTCAAGGGCCCGCTCGCCGGCAAGCAATTCATTCTGTTTAAGGACACAACCTCGCTCGGCAGTTCGCCGAAGGCTGACATCTATCTGTTCAAAGACGACGCCATCGAGCCGCGACACGCACAAATCGTCAACCGTGGCGGGCGTTTCGAGCTCGAGGACAACGAGTCGCCCGACGGGACCTACGTGAACGGCGTTCCGGTGCGTCGTCACGTGCTCCGTGACGGCGACCAAGTCGTTCTCGGAAAGACCGTGCTGCAGTTTTCGCTGAAAGCGAACCCGGATTAGTCAAACAACGACGACTCTCTAGCCCGTCCCCAACTACGGAGCCTGCCGTGCCTATTACCGTCACTTGCCCCTCGTGCGGCGTGACTCTCAAGACTTCCGACTCCGCCGCTGGCAAGAAGGCGAAGTGCCCCAAGTGCCAGGGCCCGATCGTCGTCCCCATGCCACGTGCAGAGCTCGACCCGATCGAGGAAGCCCCTCCTGCCGACGACGCCTGGGGGGATTTCGACCAGGAATCGGAGATCACTGCATCGACGCCGGCCGCGCCGAGTGCGGACCGTAAGCCGTGCCCGGCGTGCGGCGAGATGATCCATGCCAACGCGGCGAAATGCCGTTTCTGCGGCGAGTTCTTCGATGCGGAGTTGGCGAAGGCAGAGAAGAGGAAGCTCAAGAACGATCCTGACGCCAAACTTGGAGTCTTCGACTGGATCGTCGCTATTCTGTGCCCCATGATCGGGTGCATCGTGGCGATCGTCTATTCGACGCAGCGAAGCCCCAAGGCCAAGAAGATGTTTACCGTGATCGCCGTTGTGATGTTGATCTCCTTCCTCTTCAACCTCCTGATCGGGGTGCTTGCTGCGCTCAACGAGAACGGCGGGCTCTAATCGACGGCGGCCTTCCTATGCTTACCTCGCTGAACTGCGACTGCGGCGCCGCGGTGAGCTTGCCACCGGACGCGTCCGCGCGCTCGCTACGATGCCCAAGCTGCCGCAGGGTATTGGCGCTCACCGCCGACGGCGTCGCCATCGCTTCAACGCCGATCACAGCGGATCGCCCCGTAAAATGCCCCATCTGCCAAACGGCAATGACGGCGGGGGAGGAATGCGTCACATGCCCCGACTGCGATCAGTTGCATCACCGCGATTGCTGGAGCGAGATGGGGGGCTGCGGCTCGTACGGCTGCGCGCAGGCGCCGGCGCTCGACAAGGGGGAGTCCGCGGCCACGCCGATGACTGCTTGGGGGGATAAGAAGCAATGCCCCGCTTGTGGCGAGGAGATAAAGGCGATCGCTCTGCGCTGCCGCTATTGTCACACGGAATTCGATTCGGTCGATCCGATGTCGCGAGACGACCTCCGACGCCAGTCGTCGAAGGTCAATCAACGCGATGGGATGAAGCGGATCGTCGTCGGCTTGTTCGTCACGTCCCTACTGGCGTGTGTTGCGCCGCTAACAGCGATTCTCTCCGCCGCCTATGTCATCCCTAAGCGAGCTGAAATCGCCAAATGTGGTCCGATCTATATTATCCTCGGATGGACGTCGCTCGGATTGTCGGTGTTCTATTCGATCCTCATGGCCCTCTTCATCCTTGCCGAATCGACCTGATTTGTGACCCCTGAAACGGAATCAACCGGCGAACCCGCCCCCGCCCCAAGACTCTCAATCGCTCAAGAGCGCGAGGCAGGGACGCTTTGCGCCGCGTGCTCCAAGGTGCTGTCGGTTGGAGAAGCGGTCGCCGTCTGCCGCGATTGCGGCGCGGTCCACCATCAGGGGTGTTGGGTTCCCGAACGGGGTTGCACGGCTTACGAGTGCACCGCGTCTCGGGCAAGCAACGAACGGCTCGAACAAGTTTCCATCCGCGTCTCTGCCGATGACCTTCGCGCTGTGACGCCGCTTCCTGCTCCCGTCCCGCCGAAGGGGGGCATCGACGCCCTCAAGCCGCGGTGGAACCGGGCGAGCCTGTGGGCGATCGCCATCGCGATTCTCGGCGCCCCGCTGTTTGGCCTGATCACGGGGGCGATCGCGATGCTCGTGGCGTGCATCGCGCTGGTTACCCACCGGCCGAACCAGCGAGGCGTTGTCCTCGCCGCCTTCGCAATGGCGCTCGGGCTGGCCGACATCGTTGGATGGGCCGTGGGGCTCTCGTACTACATGGGCGGCCCCAGTAACCAAACCTCGTTCGCTGAAATGGCGATCGATGACGAATCCCTCAATAGCCTGCCCAGCCACATCGCTCGCGCGATGCGGGCGAATGTCATGATCAACTCCAATATGGGGATCGGCAGGATGGGGATTGGCTCGGGAGTGGTGCTACGGGTTGTCGATGGCCTGAGCTACATCGTCACGAATCGTCACGTCATCGACGGCGCCTATACGAGTGGAACAACGACAGCCCTCGCGGACCTCTCGGGAATGGCGCGGCTCACGGTGGGATCGATCACGGCGGTACAGGCGCCGGCTTCGGTCGTCTGGGTGGCGCCGGACGGAATCGACTTGGCCTTGATATCTGCGCGGCTGCCAACCGGGGTTGTCGATGAGGCGCATTGGAACGCCGACGAGGACGTTGTCGTCGGCGACCCAGTTTTTGCGATCGGCAACCCGCATGGCCTCGGTTGGACGCACACGTCCGGCAGCATCTCGCAGGTCCGCCGTCAAACGCGCGGCGGCGTCAGCTATCGCATTCTGCAAACCTCGGCCGCGATCAACTCCGGCAACAGCGGCGGCGGACTCTACGACGCATCAGGGCGGCTGGTGGGCATTAATACGATGACCGCCGAGAAGCGCTTCGCCGAAGGCCTCGGGTTCTCCATCGCCTATGAAGCGCTGATCGAATTGGCGCCTGAAGAGATCGGCCTGCCGAAGCGAAACCCCGACGTATCCACTGACGACCCCACCGACACAACTGCCCCGGCGCCATGAGCACCGTCCGCCTGAAACGCCTGTCTGCCGATCACGCTCAACTGCGTGAGTATGTCCGCGCGCACCCCCGAGTCAGGGTCCTCCAGTGCGAAGGGGACCCGCCGGAGCGTTATCAACTGGAGTATCGCATCAACAGCTTGCGGAGCGTTGCCGGCGAACTGAAGCCGGCGGCGACCCACACCGTCGAGATCGTGCTGCCGCGGAACTATCCGCGGACCCCTCCGATGTGCCGAATGCTGACGCCGGTATTTCATCCGAACATCGCGCCCCATGCGATCTGTGTGGGCGACCATTGGAGCCCGGGAGAGCCGCTGCAATCGATCGTGATGCGTATCGGCGAGCTACTTGCTTACCAGAGCTACAATGTCAAAAGCCCTCTCAACGGCGAGGCGGCGCGCTGGGTCGCCGAGAATGAGGATAAATTGCCGCTAGACAGCGTAAGCCTGTTGCCCGAAGAGCATGACACGGATTCGGCTCACGAGGTCACAAACAGTCAACCTCCCTCGGCGCCGGCGGCCGTCGAGACGTCAACCGAGCCCGCCAAGAATCTGACGGCCTGCCCGAGCTGTCACAAACGGTTCCGAATCAACGCCAACTGGATAGGCCGCCGCACCAACTGCCCCGCCTGCCAAGAAGAATTTGAGCTTCAGCCGATCGTGGAGTCCTGAATGAGCGTCGCCACCGAGAACGCCGAGGACCCCGTCCTGATTGTCGTCGAAGACCCCGTGTCCGACGATTCGTACCGGCGGCGTCACTGGGAGATGCTCGCCGTTGGCGTCGTCGTGTTGACGCTTGCGTGCTGCCTCCGACTCAACGGAAACGGCAACGTCGAGGCGCCCCTTGGCGAGGGGTTCAAGCTCCCGCCCCTGTGCATGAGTCGGGCGTGGTTCGGCGTCGAATGCCCCGGCTGCGGTCTCACGAGGAGCTTTGTCGCCCTGGCCGAGGGGAACGTTGCTCGTTCGCTCTCCTTCCATCGCGTCGGTTGGCTGATGGCTTTGGCGGTGGCCGTGCAGGTCCCGTATCGACTCTATGAACTAAGCGGCCCCAGGCGCCCAACTCCCGACCTTTGGAAGACGCTGTTTGGATCGACGCTCATCTTCGCGCTCCTGGCAAACTGGTGTCTCAAGACATTTGGGTACTAAACGGCTACGACAACTTCATTATCTGGTAAGCGGAAGGTTCGGTGGATAAACGACAAGACGAAGTGGTGTGGCTCTCCATCGACGAGCCGCCGCGCAAGAAGCGAAGGGTTGGCGTTTATGTCCTCGGCGCCCTCGCGGTTCTCGTCGGCGTTGGCGCGTCTGGCGCCATGCTCGTTAAGATCGCCGCCATCATCGCCGAGAAGAATCGTCCGGCTGTGGTCTTGGCGCCACGTTCATCCGACGAAGTCTTCGCCGAATCTTACCGCGTCTTCTCCGACTTCGACGGGGCGAATGCGCCGCCGTCTGACGACGAGTATGCCGAGATTCAGTCGGTGATTGAGAAGATCGCCGAGTGTTCGGCCAACGACGATGACGCCGGCTTCGTCAAGCTCGTCGACTCCAAACGCCTTCATCGGCTGGTCGAATTGCACGGTGGTTACTTCGGCATTGATCCGATCGACAAACCGGCGGCGCGTCGCCAAGCCGTCGGCGTATCGGTCGAACCGTTCTGGTGCTCCCCGACTATCGTCGGCGTGGAGACACCTGCAGGCGATCCCGACACCCGAACGGTCTACATTGTCAGCACGTACCCGGACGATGAGGAGCAGTTCGAATGTCGCCTCCTCCTGGGCCGCGTTGGAAGCACCTGGAAACTCTACGACTGGCAGAGGCTCGATCTTGGATTGACCAATACGCAGTTCATCGCGGCGTGGATACAGACGGTCCTGGCGTCGAATCAGGACCAATTCGGTCCGTGGCTGACGGCTGTCAGGGAGGCTGACGAAGCAATCGCTGCTAATGGCGACGGCGACTTGGCTGGTCGGCGTCTCAAAGAAGCGGAGCAGGTAGTTCCTAGCGGCGAATTGCGAGACTATTGTCTCCTCCTGACCGGCTATCGATGGCAATCCGCAGGAAGGTGGGAGGATGCGCTTCGGTGCTTCAAGGCGGTCCAGGCCCCCGACCGTTTTCCCGGCGCCTACTTCGGCATTCACAACTGCATCAAGGAAGATGCTCGTGAAGAAGCATTGAATCACGCCAGGGCCTACGCCACCTTGATCGGGCCTTCGGCCAGCGCGTGTCGGATCCAGGCCGAACTTCTTGCCCGACTCAACCGGAAGGAAGAGTCCCTCGTCATGTGGCGTGAAGTACTGCGCAGCACCCCCGCCGACACGACGGCCCTATTGAAGACGTTGATCGGTCTGGCCGACGATAAGAAGGAGCAAGTGCTTCCGTTATTGCGCAGGTGCGATGACCCCGCCGTCGTTGCGGCCGAAACCGCCGCTTCACTTGGCTACCAAGATTACAACGGGCTCCGAGTGCTGGCGGACTATTTGCAAGAGTCGGCGCCCGATACGGACGGATATCACAACGCCCGCGGCGCCCTCCACTACATGGACGGTCGCTACGCCGACGCGATGGCTAGTTACCTGAGCGCCATCAAGACCTCCGAGGGTCAATCGGCGTACGTTTGGTCTTACCTTGACGCCGCGGCGTCGGCCGGCGAAATCGCCGGCGCCATCGAGGTCCTGCCCGATCCGGAATCGGCCTTCGAGGAGTTTTTCTACGCCTACGACGACGGCCAGATTGCGGTCTCAACCGAAGAGCTCCACGACGTTGTCGCCAAACGATTCGAAGCAAAGCCGGAGGACGCTGAGGTCGCTCTTCGTATGTCCGAAGTTCTCGGAGAAGGCGGGCGTACCGACGAGGCAGAGGAACTAATTCGCAAGACTCTCCAAAAGCTTGACGGCAAGGACCTGGACGAAGACTCCGAGTACCTGAGGGAGTCGCTTTCCAATGACCTCGTGAGGCTCCTCTATCGCACTGGTCGATGGGAGCAGGCTTACCCGGGGACCGAGCCAAATGACGATGCGCTCGATAGCCTTGTCCGTCTCGCCGCCAGTGAACGCCGACTCGATGTATTGAAGTCGCTCAATGATCGGGCGCAGGCCGCCGATGCGGGAGACGCGAGTCTCGCCGCGTTGGCCGGAGAAATCGCTCTGATAGAAGGCCGCCCCGGCGAAGCGGCGCGTCACTTCAAGCGAGCGGCGGACTCGGTGGAAGACCAGTACGGCTGGATCTACCGGCATTCTCAGCTCAACGCGTGTCTGAAAGCCGGCGAATGGCGCGCCTACTACGAGAGCGCCGACGACCCCGCTGAAGCCTTTGATCGGCTCAGCTACGAGCTTATCGACCGGAAAGAATGGGACTCGCTGCAACAGCTTTGGGCGTTGCATGAATCACAATCCGAGGCGGCCCCAGCGATTCTACTTTCCAAGAGCCGATCCGCCTGGGCCCGCAAGGACTATCACGAGTATCTGCGGCATTCGAGCGAGATTATCCTAAATAAGCCGCACGACCTTGCCGCATACGAGTTCGACGCGGTAGAGAATCAGCGTTTGATCGCGCTGCTGCAAATCCATGAGCACGGCGCCGCCAAGCAATTTGCCGACTCGCGCGAGGACGAAGCCCTCTTGGCGATCGTCTACGCCGCCACAGGCAATGTGGCATCCGCTCAGCGATCCGCTAGGAAGGTCGCTATCGCCAATCCGTCGCTTACCCGGCTGTACCAACATGACTTGATGGGGCCGCGTTTTCTTTCGGCAGAGTACGAGAGCCTGCACGACGAGTTCCCGGTCTCGCTACCTTACGGCGCATCACAAACCGTTGCGGTTCTCTATGCCGCCCAACCCAGAGCCATTACTTCGCCCGATATCCGGGAGGCTATCGACCAATTAGAGGAACGGCCGCAAAGCACTGTAAGGAGCGTCGCCGCCCACGCTGTGGGGATTGAGCAGGTCGCCACCCTGGCGGTGGGAGACGCTACGGTTTGGGTAGTGACGAGAAGCTCGCGACCTAATGAGGGCTTCCGCGTCAACGATGGAAGTCCTCCGTGGGCGACCCTCGTCGATGCGCCCCCGAGTTGGGTGGCGGTGGGCGTCTCGGCTTGGACCAATGGCGGCCGTGAGGGGGGAGAGGTCGTCGCTCGGCAACTTGCGGCTCGTCTCTTTTCGGGTCATGAGGGAGCTGTCCGACTCAAGCCGCCGGGCGGTTACCTCATGTCCGTCGTCTACCGCAACCAAGCCGACTTGCTCAGCGCTTGGGGGAAAGCCGGCGAACTAGAAGATTCTGTCGACGACCGGGTCGAACTGAAGTACTTCGATGAGTCGGATATCGCTGCCGAGCGAGTCTTCGTGGATGGTCTCTTCGCCGCGTTTCGCACTCTGAAATCAAGCCCTGGCCAACGACTCCAGGTCGCCGTCGAGGTTCCCGGTGTCGAGGGTTTCGGCGCCCATTGGTTGGAGGTCGAAAAGGCAGAACGGAGTTATGGGGCGTTGGAGTTCAGTGGACCGCTGCTTTCCGAATCACCACTACTTCCCGTGCTCCGTGAGGGGACGCCGATCCGAACCGGCTCCCACAGTGTTGTTGCTTGGCGATGGGCTAACGATGCTAAGGCCATCACTTGGCGCCAACCCTAGCCGGACGTAACCAGCCCCGTTGAAACGCGACCAAATCGATGGAGGTGGAAGGCGTCTGTCCCTGGAGACGGATACACCGCCTGTAGGGGTATCGGCGGTCGGTTGGGGCGACCGCGGGAGGTGTGGTCAGTCTGTTTGCCGCCGCTCCGGGCAGCGAAGTAAACTGGCCGTTTTACCAGTCGCCACTCCCGACCGGATTCCGCCTCCGCGATGTCCCGCCCTCCCCTCCGCTACCGAATCGCCGATTGGTGCGCAACGCGTGGCCGCCAGATCGGCGCGGCCTGGGATTCGGTGATCGGGCCGATTGAGAACCTCATCGGACGCGCCGGGGAAGGGGTACTTTCAGCTTTCGACAGCTTCGAGGGCCTCGAGTCCTTTGTGGTGCAGACCGTCCGCATCGTTCTCTGGCCGCTGATCTTCTTTGGGCGATTGGTGGGGCGGTTCCTTCCATCTGGAACTGGACGCGGACCGCTTTATGTCATCGGACGATTCCTTGGCCGCACCGGCGCGGCGATCTACGGTCTCGCCGAGCGGCTGAATCTCGACGGCGTTCTCGTCTTCTTGGCCACAATCTCGAAACCCCTGTGGCTGCCCATCGCAAGCCTCTTGGGATTTGCGAACGCTTGGCTCGCGACACGGCGGCCGCACGAACTGCTGCTCGCAGCGCCGGCCTTGGTGTTCGCCCTGCCATTCGCGTTCGTCGCGGTACATGGCGCGATGATCGGCAAGGAGGACATCGCCGAACGCTACAAGATCGCGGTACGCGACGCGGCAAATGCGGGCGACTACGCGATGGTCGAGCTCTTTGAGCGAAAGCTCGCGCAACTCGGAATCGACACGCGACGCACCGACTATCGAACGGCATTGAAGCTGGCAGACGACGGCGACCTGCAAGAAGCCTACATGAGGATGCAGCGGTTGGCGACGCTCGATAGCCCTGGCTACGCCCCGGCGCACTTGTGGATCGCCCGGCATTTGGCGTCTGGTCGAGTCGATGTCGCGGGCGCACCCTCCGATTCAACCGATCGCCTGGCTTCCCTGGCTCTCGCCGAGCAGCATCTTGAACAACTCATGAAGCTCGACATCGCCAGCGACGGGATCGCTCTCTTGCGTGCCTATGTCTTGGCGTCGACCGGTCGCATGGTGACTGCAATTGAGTTGCTGGAGCCCTACTCCGACAACCCGGGGCCTGCGGCTGTTCTGCGCCTACGGCTCTTGACGCAGGTCCGCGACCTTATGGCAGCGCGCGATCAGGCCCGCGTCGTCTTGGAAATGGCCGCCGATCGCAAGTGGCGGGATACGGCTAGGACCGACGACTTCGAATCCTGGGCTCTCGCCGCCGAGGTGCTGGGCGAAGAGGATCAACTAGAAGCGGCGCTTAGCGCGTGGCTAATGTCTCGTCCTGACGATCAAGAGCCACGAAAGCTGTTGTCGAAGCACCGGCGCGAAGAAGCCGAGCAACTCCTCAACTCCCCGACGACGGCGCCGGCGAAAACGGCAACGATCATCGTCGAAGCCATTCGACTCGGCGCCCCGGACACATGGACGAACGCCCTCATCGGACGGATCGTGCAAGATCGGACCACTTCTCGCTATGTCGAACGGGTTTGGGACGAACTGTCGTCTTCTGATGCAACGCCCGAACCGCTCACCACGGCGATGGCGACCATCGCCGCGGCCCGGGGCGACATCGTCAGCGCCCGCGCCGCCTTCCAGCGGGCGATCGAGCACGAGAACGCCAAGGCAGTGGTCTGGAACAACTACGCGTGGACCCTTCTTCAAGAGCCCAATCCCGACCCCCAAGCGGCGTTGGAGGCGGTCGGTCGCGCGCTCGATCTGGCGCCGGACGATTTCCGTTTCCGCGAAACCCGTGGTCAGGCGCTGCTCGCCCTGGGCCGTTGGGAAGACGCCATCGCGGACCTCGAATACGCCCTCAACGGGCTGCCCGACGCCGTTGACGTTCATCGATCGCTCGCAAAGGCTTACGAAGCCACAGCGCAACCTCAACTCGCTGAGGTCCACCGACGACAAGCCGGATTCTAGACGGCGCCCCCGCCCGTTGCTCAAACCATCTTTCGTTCCCTTCGGAACTCACGGTGTCAGTTATGCGAACTCTTCTTGCGATCCTAGCGGCTCTCCTATCGGCGCCCGCTACAAGTTCGTTCGGCCTTGAGCCGAGCGAGATTGCCCTCGTCGCCGCCCGTGGCAATCGCGAATCGGTGGGCCTCGCTAAATACTATTGCCGCCAACGCGGCGTGCCAGAGTCGCAGATCATCGAGATCGATATTTCGCCCGACGAAACGCTCGACCGCGATAAATGGCGATTCGCCGTGCGGCCAGAGATTCAGAAGTGGCTCAAGAAGAACGACCCCGACCAGAAGGTCCGTTGCTTGGTGACGACCTGGGGCATCCCGCTCAAGATCAGCGCCGGCAAGCCGAGCGGCATGGACGCCGAATACCGGAAGTACCTCACCAACGAACTAACCTCCCGTACGCAGAAGCTGAGACAGATCGCGTCGGCATTGGATCGATTGGCGGGCGGGTCGCCGCTGACAGACGCCCTCGAGTCGCTGCCAACCGAGGAACCCACCGCTGACGCCTCGTCGAATGTCGACAAACTCAAGACGCAACTTGAAGCGGCTCTCCGCTCGGCGCAAGAACGCATCGTCAAGTTGCCGGCCGAAACGCGGCGGACACAAGAGGCGCAGCTTCAACAGCTAACCACCGCCGCGGGCGGGGCGACGGTGCTGCTTCAAGCCATCAACCAACAGATCCGCGCTCGCGAAGCCGCCGGCGAAACGGTCCCCACGCAGCTGTTGCAGCAGTTCGAATTGCTCCGTGGCCGTACGTCGGCCTTCACCGAGCTGAAAATCCTGCTCGATGGGCGTCCGCCGAGCTTTGAACGCGATGAGACCACGCTGCGTCTTTTGGAGCAGACGGGCGGTCTGTTGGCCTGTATCGATTGGCTTAAGACGCAAGAAGGCGTCGCTAAGCGCAACGAACGCGGCGCGTCCTTCGACAGCGAGCTGAGTCTTGTTTACTGGCCCGACGGGTACGAGTTACTCCGTTGGCAACCGAACTATCTACGCGGCGCGTACGATAGCAGTCAATTGAGGAAGGCGTTCCCAACGCTCATGGTCGCCCGTCTCGACGGCCCCGACCTAAAGACCGCCAAGCGGCTGATCGACGACGCTATCGCCGTCGAGAAGACGGGCGGCCTCACCGGCAAGGCCTACATCGACGCGCGGGGCCTGACGACGCTCGAAGGCCCGCCGCTCGAGCCGGGTAGTTACCCCGACTACGACCGCGCGCTCCTTGTCACGGCCAAGGGCCTCGAAAATCTGAAGGACGAGGCCGACGAATCGCGGTTCGAGGTGGTTCTGAACGACGAACCCGAGTTGTTCGCGCCCGGCCAGTGCCCCGACGCGGCCCTGTACTGCGGCTGGTACAGCTTGGCGAAGTACGTCGATGCGTTCGAGTGGAAGCGGGGCGCTATCGCCTACCATCTAGCGAGCGCAGAAGCCAATACGCTCAAGGAAGTCGATAGCCAAGCGTGGTGCAAGAAGTTGCTTGAAGACGGCGTCGCTGCAACGATCGGTCCGGTCAACGAACCGTACCTCGTCGCGTTTCCGCGACCGAATGAGTTCTTCGCCTTACTGGTCCAGGGTGAACTGCCGCTGGTAGAGGTTTACTACCGGACGAAGCCATTCAACAGCTGGATGATGACCCTTATTGGCGACCCGCTGTATCGTCCGTACGCGAAGCAGTGACACCCGACGGTAAACGATCGTGACGGAAAGCCACCGTGAAATCCACACCGTAGCGAGGTCAGCCAGCCATTCACACTTCTCGGTGCGCTACCTCGCAACCGGCGTCCGTGTTTCCATGAATGCTGGGGCGCCCCCACGTCTCTCCCGTTTTACCTAAACCTGTTAATCGTTACTCCCGATATCAACGTTAAGGGCCGCATTGCGTCCCGAGGTATTCGCATTGTGCCCAGACAGATCGCTGCATGCATTGCAGGCTCTCTGCCGCTGTTCTCGCTGTCGTCGGGTGCCTCGGGACGTCGGGGTGCTCCGTATGGAGCTATGCGTGGCGTGTAAACGTCTCTGAGCGAAAGCTCTTCTGCCTGGAAGAAGACAACGAAGTCAGTCTGGCGACGTACCGCTCTTGGGCGGACCAGGCTTGGGCCGATGCAGGCGCCTGTTGCCCCGAGGACTGCCTCGCTGCGGACTATGCATGGGGATTCCGCGAAGGATTTGCTGAGTATGTCTATGCCGGCGGCAATGGCGAGCCACCGGCGATGCCGCCTCGTCCCTACTGGCAGGCCGACCTGCGGAGCCACGAAGGCGCCGCCGCCGCTTCGAGTTGGTTCGCGGGATACCGCCACGGCGCCCGCGTGGCTCGCGACGGTGGCTACCGCGCGGCGACCACTCTCAAGCTCTCGGGTTCGCTACGAGATTGCGACGCTTGCGGATGTCAGGACAATGAATTGTGTGGTGTTCAGGCTACCGAGCCGGCAGATGAAAGCGGCCCGGTCCTCGATGCCCCTAGCGTCATCCCTCCGCCCGCGGAGATCGTGATCCCGTTCGAAAGGCCCGACGCCTCCGGGCCGGCGTATGGCGACGACGATGATGAGTTCTTACTTCCCTCGCTAGACAGCGGCGTTGCGAAGCCGGCGCCATTGCCAACGGGGCGCCTTGAGCCACCGGCCATGAATGCCGCGGATCAGGGGCGTGTCCGAACCGCTCTCTTCCATATCGTGAGGTAAGAGAGCGACATGACCACACGCAGCAGCGCAATTGCCCGGCGCCCTCATCGCGTATCGCCATGTCTGCTGGTGGGTCTAGTGGCCACTGTGATCGCCACACTTTCGGGCTGCGCGGCTTTCACTAACCCGGTGGCAAACGGCATCCCGGTGCGGATGCTTCCTGACGATATGCTTGCGCCATCTCGGGAGGGCTTCGAGCCGATCAACCTCGCTCTGCTGCGGACAAAACCGCCGGAGATTTTCCTGCTCGACGTCGGCGACACCTTGGGGATTTATATCGAGGGAATCATTGGCGACGAGAGCACGCCGCCGCCGGTCAATCTGCCTTCGTCGTCCGAGTTGCCTCCGGCGATAGGCTACCCCTTCCCGATCCGCGACGACGGCACAATCTCACTGCCATTGGCTGGATCGGTGAAAGTCTCTGGCATGACCATTGAACAAGCCGAGCACGCGGTGGTGCGGGCCTTCCTCGACAAAGAGATCATCCGCGAAGAAGACTTCCGAATCATCGTCACCCTGCTGCGTCCGCGGACGGTGCGGGTGCTCGTGGTGCGTGAGGATCAGGTCGAACCCAGTGTCACGATCCGCAACCCAGGGCTACGCGGCATCGGCGCGTCAAGCACAACGATCGGCGGCGGCGCAACGCCGACCGGCAACGCCCTGGAACTGCCGATTTACGAAAACGACCTACTCAACGCGCTGACGAGCACCGGCGGCGTCCCAAACAACGCGCGCACGCCGGAAGTGGTGATCTACCGTGGGTACGCTAAGGGCGGAGACCTAGACGAGGTCTATGCGAGCCAGCTTCCCTCGCCAGACCAGTGCCTGTGCGAAGACGCCAGCAACGATGGCCGCCAAGTGATCCGCATTCCGTTAAGGAAGAGGTGTGGGCAGCAAGTCGCAATCCCCCGCGATGAAATCATCCTCCGAGACGGCGACATCGTCACGCTGCGTTCCCGTGAACTCGACCGCTTTTACACCGGCGGCCTGCTGCCTCCCAGCGAGCAGTTCTTGCCGCCCGACTACGACTTGACGGTTATCGAAGCCATCCTCAAATCGAGCGGACCGTTGATCAACGGTGGCGTCAATAGCAGCAACCTAAACGGCAACATTGTTGGTTCGGGGCTTGGTAACCCGTCTCCGAGTCAGCTATCGGTCCTGCGTAAACTGCCCAACGGCCAGCAGGTGAATATCAACGTCAATCTTAACGAAGCGTTGAAAGACCCGCGGTACAACATCCTGGTTCAAGCGGATGACATCCTCTTGCTACAAGAGAACCGGGACGAAGCCTTCAGCCGGTACTTCTTCAACAGTGTGTTCCGGATGGATTTCTTCTTCCGAATCTTGAATCGCAACGACGGGCAAGGCTCGGCGACACTTGGGTTCCCATAACCCATAACGTCGCAACGTCAACAAGCAGCCGATACCAAAGCCGAGCAGCCGTGGCGAATGCTCGCCACGGCTGCTCGGCTTTGGACGCTATCCTCAACACTCGACCATCAAACAGGGCACACTTGTCGAGCGTCGCTGGCTATCATGGGGCGAAAGGCGGACGCGGCGGCGGACGGAAGGGGCTCCGGACCGGCGGGCGGTACGGCGGACGAGTCGCGATCGACGCCGGCGTGAGCTCGATGGCGTCAAGCGACGCCACGGGTTCCTGAGCGATTAATGGCGCGGGCGTTACGGGGTCGGATGCTGTCTCCGTCGCCGGGACGGTTCCCGGCGCTGCCGAGAGGGCGGGCAGCCCAAACGGGTTGCTCACTAGTCGGCTGTAGATCGACACGGCAAATGGATTGGTGACACGCTTCTGACCGGTGGACCTGCCGGTGCGTTCAGCCGCGAAGGCGTCGCTTGAGAAGGCGACGCTCACCGTCAGCAGCGCCACACTCCGCAAGAGGTAGTTAGGCATAGGTGGGCACTCTTCTTTTTGGGCGACGCCAGGAGTTTCACTAGGCGAAGCTGGGAGTGAAATCGATAGCGTCCGCCCGACGTGCTATGCGATTGTAGCCAGCCGTCAGTCACGGCACAAATACCGCGGCCACCCCATCCTTGAGGAAATCAGACCCTGCAGCGAACCGCCAGCACCGCGATCCCAACCAACCCTGCCATCATGGCGCTGGGCTCGGGGATGAAGCAGGGGGCATCCGACTCCGTCACGTGGTAGTTGTCGAAGTACGCCGTGCCAGTGAGGCTCTGCGAAATCGCGTCGCCCGCGGCGGCAAGGGCAGCGATGTCCGCATCGGTGAATTGTGCTGCGCCGGGGAACTCGAAGTCCGTATCAATGACCAAGGCGCCGTTGACGTAGCCCGAGTAAGTCTGTGTGAGGAAGTCCAGCTGAATGTGAAAGCTATTCCAACTGCCGAAAGCAACCGTCTCGCCACCGGGGGTTGGTTGCAAGGCGTCGACGGCGTCGCCGTAGAGGACTTCGCCGGTCGATGCGTCAACGCCCAGCATGCCCATGCGAATCAGCGAGGTAGCGTCGTCGTAGGCTTCGACGCCAAAGAACGGTCCAAAGCCGGCGGAGACGGTCGGTTCGACGAGCATGTCCCAGCCGATGCAGACGTAACGTTCCGCTGGATAACCCGTCACAGGAACGGCCCAGCGATCATCCGAGCCAGCGGCACGGTCAACTCGAACAGCTTGCGAACCCGAAGCCACCACCGAGTCCTGAACGACTGCCGTGCCCGCGCCGGTGTTCGGGCTGCGTTTCCATTGAGTCGATCCAAAGCCGCCATCGATCGAGGCGAATTGGCCTTCGAGCTGGCCGGAACCGAGGAAGGTCGTGGAGTAGTTGGGAGCTTCGAAGCCCTCGCCATCAATGACAGTGAAAGGCGCTGCGCAGGTGGCGGCCGGCATGGCAAGAAGGCCTGCAAAGGCCAGTGCGCCCACGGCCGCCGGCAGGCGGAAGGTCGCTGGGATGGAGGCGTTCACTAGCGCGGTCCTACTGAAGGTGTCTTTCGCCGGTTGTTATCTCTGATGCGCATTCCCTCTTCGACCAGCAAGCACGAGGGCACGCCGTCTACTGCTTGGCAGAGTCGAGCACTTGGTCGAGGCTATTTGGGCGTCAAATGGTGGTCAACGATAAACCTGCAAGAACGTCTAAAAACCGTGGACCCTGCGCCATTAGCGGGCAACCCAAATCGCAAATGTTATGCACAAAGCAAGGGGCTGCGAGCTGCTAACTCGCCGCGGAACCAACCCGACTCACTCGCGTACCTGAGTGCTAACCGTCGATAGACGTCAGGTCCTCATCGGCCATCGATTTGAGGCGCCGCCGCACGGCTGGACGCGCTTCAGCGGCGTCCTCATGCCCATACGCAACTTGGCCGTAGCTCCCGTAGCCGTAACCGGAGTAGCCTCCAAAGTTCGACCGGTGGATCGGCGCCGCGTTGACCACAACGCCAAGCCGCTGGGTCCGTACTCGAAGCAGTTCGTCGCGGGCGCCAACACTTATCCGCCGTGTCGAGCGCTCGGCACGCAAGACTAGGAGCGAGCAGTCCACCATCGCTGAGATCATCCGGGAGTCAGCGACGGGCATCACCGGCGGCGAGTCGATGACAATTTGGTCGTATTGCCGCAACAACTGCTCTAGCACTTCGCTAAACATGCCGTTGTTAAGCAACTCGACGGGATTCGGCGGGATCGGGCCGCACGGCAAGAGGTCCAAGTTGGGCGCAACGCCGGAAACGACCGCCTCGATCGCGAGAACAGCGCCCGTCAGCACGTCCGAAAACCCGGTGGTCGGCGTCATGCCAAAGGTCTCGTGCTGTGTCGGCTTCCGCATATCAGCGTCGATTAGCAGCACCCGCTGGTTCGCCTGGGCCATAGCAATCGCCAGATTGCTCGCCACCGTGGACTTGCCGTCACCGGGAGCGGGTGAGGTCACCACGAAGGTCTTGGATTCCCCGCCAATCCCAAAGTACAGCGCAGTCCGTAATGTGCGGATCGCCTCGGCCGCGGTCGAACGCGGCTGCAGCGCGACAAGCCGTCCGCCGACACTGCGATCACCCTCTCGACCGCGCGACCCCGCCATGAGCGGTACGGCGCCGATCACCGGAAGCTGCATCACCGAAGCGATCTCTTCGATGGACTTAAGCCGCTGGTCGAGCATGCTGCGGAGCCACGCCAATCCGAAACCCAGCATGCTGCCGAACGCCAGGCCTAGCGAGAGCGTCTTGCGACGACCCGGGAATGTCTGGATGCCGGGCGTGGCGACTTCGAGGATCGACACGTTCATGGCCCCAACATTCTCGCTGAGATTCACCTCGCGGATCTGCTTGTTGAGCGTGTCGCAGTACTCGGAGGTCTGTTCGTAGGCCTCTTGCAGATCGGCCAACTTAGCCGCCTGTTGGCTGACTTCAGTCGCTAGAGCGAATTGCTTGTCGTAGGCCTTCTGGAGTTCGTCACGACGCTGCGCGAGGAGTTCGTAGTTTTGACGCAGGCCATCGACATAGGCGTTAAGGGTCGCTTGCTGCTGTTCGGCGCGACGTTCTCGGAGTTTCGCCAGCGACTCCTCTAGCAGCCGCACCGCGGGGTAACCCGGCCCCCACTTCGCCTGCTGGGCAATGAGGTTCTGCTCCATCATCTGGATTTGACCGTCGAGGTCACCGCTACGCGAGCCTGCCTGGGCAGTGCGGGCCAGCTCCATCAAGAAGGGAATCTGGTCGGGGTTCTCGAGCATCTTCTGGGCACGGGCATAGCGTGTCTTCGCTTCGAGCAGCTCGATCTGAGTCGCGTTTAGTTCACGCGACAGCGCTGCGAACAACTCGGTGACGACGTTGCCCTCTCGCCCCTCTTTCGATTGCACGGCGAGCGTGACATGGTCGCGTCGGAACTCGTCGAGCGCTTGGCGGCGTTCTTCGAGGTCTTGGTCGCTGCGCTGTTTCTCACTGCGGAGGATGTTCACCACATCAACAACATCGGAACGACGCTCTTCGGCGTACTTGGTGATGTAAGCGTCGACCACCGAATTCACGATCTGGGCCGCGTCGGTCGGGTTCTCCAGTTCGATCGAGATGTTGATGATGTCGTCGCGTTCACCGACAACAACCTCGATCTCTTCTCGCAGCAGTGCGAGTGGGTTATCGGTGTTGCGGAAAGTCTCAATGCCGACGTTCTCTGGCGCTTCAATTGCGGCGTTGAGAACCGAAGGCGAGCAGATCAACTGGGCTTGGGTATACAGGTGCTTGGTGGAGAAGGCGCCGAGTGACTCGCCGGCGAGAACGCTCGGCAGCTTCTGCTCGACGAAGATACGAGACAGACTGGTGTACCGCGGGGTGGCCTGTTGCAGGTACGCCCACGCCGCCACGCCGCCCAGCAGGGTGAAGAGCAGAATCAGCCAACGGCTCTGCCACGCGACCGCCAAGACGTTCACGCCATCCGAGTCGTCCTCTTGATCCACGCTCATGGCCGCCGTCGCCAGCGGACTTACGTGGCTCATAGCGACAGGCGTCGGCGCGTAGGGATTAGCGGGAGACGACGCCATCACGTTCCTACGCTAGTTGAAGGCGGTGGGCCTGCGGTGTCGGGGGGCCGGTCAAATGCGTAGGCGTCCTGCGGACGAGGGCGCCGGCGGGGAGACGATTTCGCCGACTCGCATCATAACGTTGAGCCGAAGTGAAGGCCAAAGTTTCATTCCACGTTACGCAGCCGATACCAAGACTCGCTGCGCACGGTCTGATTCTGTCGGTTACGCAGGCGGTCACGACCCTCGGCGGTGACGATCAACCCGCGGGGGGCGGCACGGCATCAGCGCCTTCGCTTCTGACGGGCATTGCCGGTGTCGGCTGCAACGGTTCATCGGGAGGCGCGAGCAGACTGAGCTGCTCCATCCGCTGGATCGCCGGCTGCCAACCCGGCTTGATCCGCAGGCAAAGCCGCGCTTCGCGGAATGCCTCGTCGTACCGTTGGAGTTTCGTCAGCACGTCGGTTAGCGCGAGCCGCCAGTTCACATTGGCGTGACTACGAGCCAGCGCCTGGCGGTAAAGCTGTGCCGCTTCTTCCAAGGCCCCTTCCGCCGCCGAGCACTCCGCCGTCGCGGCGATTTGAGACGGACTGGCCTTACCGGCGGCGACCCGCTCTCGGGAAACCACCGCCGCACTCTGTAAGACTTCCTCGACCGTTTCGTTGTGACCCCCAACCTCACGGAGCACTTGCGCGACTTGCCTGAGGCGTTCTGGGTTGTCGTCGGCGAGGCGGATCGGGAACTCTTCGTCTCCGAAGGTGTTGACCCAGACCCGCACCGTATCGACAAACAAGGGGGGACGGAGGGCGACGGCCCGGCTCAACAGCTGTTCCGCCCGCAAATGGTCGGGCGGGTCCTGCAAGCATGCGGCGTAGCCGGCGATATAACTTGCCTCAGGATCGCCTGGAGAAAGCTCGCGCCCCTCTTCGATGCGTGCAAACGCCCGCGGGTCTTGCATCGTTAGAAGCACCTGTCCTTCGAGCGTGTATAACGGCCCGAAAGTCGGGCACAATCGCCGCGCCGACGCGATCTCGGCGACCAGGCGCTCGGCGACTTTGGCGCCGACGGGTGACTGAACCACCTGAGTGGCATCGACGCCGACCGTAAACGCCTCCCAGCGATAGGCGTTGAGCCAATAGGCGTATTCAACGTCGTGCGGTCGGATCGCGTAGGCCGTTTCCGAGGCGGCCAACAGGTTGATGTAATCGTTCTGCGTCGGCTCCCAGTCGTCGCGGTGGATGAGCCGCTCCGTCGCCTGGGCAACGGAGAACCAGCGTTCTCCGCGATAGTCGAGCCACGCTTGGTAGCTTAGCCACCCGGCAGCCCCCAGCGCTGTCGCGACGACGCCAAGTGTCGACAGGTTCGGTCGAGCGATGAACGTCGGCGTCTTGCCGGCAGCGATCCCCGACACCGCCGGGACCAAGCCTGCTAACGCGGGTATCGTGCAATACACTGCCGGCAGCCGCAAGCCGAAGTCTGTCAGGCTTTGCGCGCCACAAGCCACGATGGCGTAGAGCACCCCATAGAGGGCGTAGCGGACCGAAGACCGACTCGTGCGGGTGATCCGCTCCAACGCGAAGAGCAGCACAACTACGAGAATCGCCGCCAGGGCGGCGCCGGGCGCCCCCATTTCCTCGAAGAGCTGGGCGTAGTCGTTGTCCGCCTGCTCGGCGAGGGCGGATGAATTCGTCGTGTCGTAAGCGGGGAACACATAGCGATGCGTCCCTAATCCGGTCCCGGCTACGGGATGATAGAGGCCGACCCGCAACGTCGCTTTCGAGAGCTCGATGCGGTCGGCGTAGGAGGAGCGCTCGTCAAGCGTATCAATGCGGTCGAACAGAGCGTCGGCGCCGACAGCAAGCAGGCCGGCGATCGAGATGGCGGGGACCGCCAGCAGGCCCCATGCCGTCGGCCCTAGCCGCCGATGTCGACCCAGCGTCAACGCTACAACCGCCGCCGCCGCGGCCACTCCGATAACGCCGCCCCGGCTGAGCGATAAGGCGATGGCTACGGCTTGGACCGCGAGTCCAACAAGCACGCTGCCATGCTTCTGCAGATAGGATGGCAAGCTGAACCCATGACTCAATCGCCCAGCGAGGCGACGTTCGGCACTGGAACGCATCAGCAGCAATCCCAATCCCGCTCCGAACGTCGCGTTGACCAGTTGGCTGAAATTACTGTGATTGACGAAGCTGCCGGTCCACGGACCGACGCCGAGGGAGGCGTCCCAGTAGACCCCCGGCGCTTCTGTCGCCATTTGCAGGATCGCCAGCAACGACTGCGCGACGCCAACGGCGAACAGTCCCGTAAGCAGCCACGTTATGGATTCCGCGGATCGAACCGTTGTCGCTACGGACGCAAAGACAGCGCTCGCGACCAGCAGACTGGCGAGCGCTTGCCGGGTGGAGGGAGAGTAGTAGCTCAATGGCGCCCACGCCGGCGCTCCGTCCAACGACCCGTCGCCGAGCTCGCTTAAGACCTGGGCCCGAGCAGGAGAAAGCAGGTTGAGTACCCCTAGCGGCAACGGAACCAATTGAACCGCGGCGATAGCCACGAGTAGAGCAAGCGAGACCGAAATCCAGCCAGGCCGGGGGTACCCTCCGGCCCGCGCTGACACGACCGCTAGAAACCCGGCGGCGGCGATCAACAGCGGTTGGACCCACGCCTCTACGCCGCCGTAGGCGAACGTGGAGAGGCCGACAACCGATACGATCGTCGTAACGACCGCCAGCGACCACCGCCGCATGGCGGGGTCAGGTGGCAACGGGATCGGCGCGGATCTGGACCTGCGGGACACGTGCGAGAACCGCCCCAGCGGTAGGCGAGCGAACAGAAAGCTCTAGGTTAATCGCGACTTTGTCACTGCCAAAAACTTCTTAAAGCGTGCCACCAGCACTCTGTACGCTCTCGAGCCACAGCGGCCTGTGCCTAAAGATCGAGCGGCTTACTCCGGCTGACTGCGATGTTTCGCGGCACGAAACCCTCCTACCGGGGGGATTCTGGTCACTCGGCAATGAAGAGTTGGAGAAACTTCTCACTATCGAGGCCGAAATAATTGACGGACGGGATGGTCGTAAGGATTCTGCTCACCGAACAGTAATGTCCCCAATGAGTGGCTGCGCCCGCTCTCGTAACCTCACCGCGAGGCACTCTCCGCTATGAATCGCACCTTGTTGGCTGCTCTTGCGTGTGTCGCCGCAGCGTCATCTGCGAACGGTAACCTCGTCATAAGCCAGTACGTCGAAACTAACTCCGGCACCTCTCCGAAGGGTATTGAGCTTTGGAATATCTCCGGAGCGACGATTGATTTCGCGGTGACAGGACTTTCGGTGTTGCAGGGAACGAATGGCGGCGCCCCGGCAGCCGGATTTACGCTAAACACCGGCACGCTTGCAGCGGGCAGCGTTATTGTGATTGGTACGCCGGACATGGAAGCTACTGCCGTAGGAAATGGCGCTACTTATTATGAGAGGGGCTACACATTCAATGGCGACGATTCCCTCGTCGTGCAATTGGGCGGCATGACAACTGACACGTTCGGCATGCCCGGCAGCGACCCCGGATCGGCTTGGTCGGGCGGCGGCGTTTCTACTGCCAACAGCAACCTTGCCCTGATCGAGCCTGTCGATCTGGATTCAGTATCCTTTACCTCCTTCACGGACCCGTCGATTCGCTTTGAGACGATTGGCACGACCGGCGCTGGCCTGTTGACTGGATTCGGAATTGCTCCGGCCGCGATCCCCGAGCCCACGGCCGCTCTGTTCGGCAGCCTGGTCGCTGGCGGCCTTGGCTTGATGGTCGCTCGTCGGCCTGCCGACCGCGGCTGATCCTCTGAATACCCGCTCTAGCATTACAACAAAGCCACCCGCGTGATTCGCACGGGTGGCTTTCTTCATGGATGCCTTGGTGAGCGACACCATGGCGATACTGGCGAGGCCATGACGCGACTCTTGAAGGGCCAATAGCCCGTTCCCCTCCTGTCACTCGCGTCGCGGACTCGCCGCGGCCGCGTTCACAGGGATTCGGCGACCGCTGCGACGCGCTTCCGCGCCTCGTCCAGCAGGTTTTTAGCGACCTCGCGGTCGGCGTCGGAGATCTCTTCGATCCGTTCGGTAAGAACCTGCACCTGGTACGTCTGTCGTGCGTCGGCGTACGACTCGCGGCGTGAGAAGGCTTCGAAGAGGCTCTCAACGAGCGTCAAGGCCGGCGCCTTGATCGGAGCGCCGTCGATGCCCGTCGCGCAGAAGTCGACAAGCGCCGATCGGCCGTCCGGTCTTGTGAGTTCAAGCCGGGCGAATTCGTAGGCCTCCCCACCGGCGCTCACGACTTCGACCTCTCGGCCATCGAGGCGCCACCCGATGCCCCGATAACAGACCGACAGTTCGTGCCATCCCCCCACGAACGGGAAGTCACACGACACAAGATAGACATCGCCGTTCCCGTGCTTGTACTCGTAGATCACCGAGTTAGCGCCGAAGATCGAATCTCTGTCGCGCTGTTGGTGCTCGGTATGGATGAGCTGCATTCCAAGCAACCGGTCGGGCATCGCCCCGTTCTGAAGCCCGGCGGCGAACGCCCCGACGTCCGGGAAGTTAAGCTTGGCCCGCTCGGGAGTGGTAAGCCACACGAGCTGCGCCGCGCCGAGGGAGGCGAAGGCCAGCGTGGCGACGAGCGTCGCTCCGAGCCCTACCGAACCGGTCAGCAGCCAGCCCCAACTGAACGACCCCGCGTAGGCGGGCTTCTCGACAGGCCGACCGGAGGTCGCGATGAAGCGGTCCCAGGCGTTCACCAACAGCGAGCCAAACCGCAGCGGTTCGCCCGTCAGTTGGCGCCATCGCGGGCCGACCTCTGCCAGCGCCGCCTTGAGCAGCCAATCGGTCGCCACAAGCGTCAGGAGGCTGAGCGCGAACGCGGCAATACCGACCATCGTGTGCGGCAGACCCTCGGCCCAGTCGGCGCCCGCCCACCGGTGCGCCAGCGCGATGCTGACGATCCGCATGACGTTGATCAGCACGGACCACCCCGCGGCTGTAGCCATCAACAAGAGGCCATGCGCCAGTCCACGGCGGCGCCAGACGGCGTACATCGCGGCGCACGTGACGATCGAAATAGCCGATACGATTCCGCTGCACGCCTCGTCAACGAACAACGTCTTGTCGATGAGCACCAGGGCGTTGCCGTCCATCAGGTGGTTGACGCCCATCACATCCAGCGCCTTCCCGGCGAGCCAACTGCTGGAGCGCTGCAACGTGCCGATCAGCTTGTGGTCGAGCCCTAGCGGCGGCGGCAGCACGAGCCACGCCAGCGCCCACGAAGCCAGGGGGAACGGCGCGTCGGCCCTGCGAGCAAGCACACAGCCGCCCGCACCGAGAAGGAGCAACAGCGACGCGGACGCGAACAGCGGCGAGGGGATCAAGGACGCCAATCCCAGGAGCAGCCACGAGGCGATCCCCCCCACCCAAGCCCACGCCTTGTGCGGCGGCTCGTCCGGACCGGGGTCCGCCAATCCGCGGGCGAAGAGCAACACCGACGCCAACAACACGAACGGGAAGTGCTGGTAGTGCGACCGCCGCCAGAGATTGCCGGCCTCCTCCATCAACAACGGCCCGTACGCCGCCGTGATCGCGACAGCCAGCAGGGCCAGAAGTCCGATCAAAACGGCGGGGCGTTCCACCTTCATCGCGACGGCAGACCTGGGTCGTGACGGGTCAATCGTGGGAGGGCAAAGAAGCCTCCATCGTGCTTGAACGCCCCGAAGTTGTCGAGCAACAGCGCATCACCCCAACAACCGGCACGAACCCGACGACCGGGCTCTCGCCACCACATCGCCATCCACCAACGGCGTCGGGTCATCAGAACCGCCAGCGCCCAACGAGAAGACGCCACGGGGGCGCGACGCACGAGCCCCCGGAAATCGGGGAGAGGGCGTGCCGTCACGGCAAAAGTAGCCCGGGAGGGACTTGAACCCCCGACCAAGGAATTATGAGTTCCCTGCTCTAACCAACTGAGCTACCGGGCCAAAGGTAGTGGACGTCACAGGTTACGTTGGATCGGCGTGGGGGCCAACTGGGGCTTCGTTCTAGACGATGCCTCACAGGAGGGGGCGAAGCAGTAGGTCAGTTAATAATTTCACTGCTGTTGACAACGCGATCGGCAAAGCTCATCATCCGCTACGCCTGAATCAACAGGCTTGTTCTTTGACAATTCGCTGAACCTCATTGCGTGGGCTCTGACCAAACCCGCCGGCTAAGTGCCGGAGGCGAGCCTGCCGTGCCGCTGGCATGGCGGGACCGCCGCACCTCCACCCCAAGGGTGGCAGCGGTTGAGGACTGCGACGAACGTCGTCGCAGATGGCCATGACTCCCCAAACGGATCGGCTCCCGTGCCTATCCGTTAATCGTTCCTGGAGCCCGCTTTCAACAAAGGAGTTTTTCCATGAAAGCAAAAACGCTTCGAGGTTCCGCAACTCGACCCCGCGACGTGTTCCGCGATGCCGAAAGGCGTGCGGTTACCCTTCGCAAACTGCTCAAAAAAATTGAGCAGGGAAAAGGTCGTGAGCTGCGGGGGGTTATGGATGACGCGGCTAAGCTTGCTGAAACCATCGAGCATGTTGCTCGGTGGGGACAGACTTGCCCCGCGGTGGATGTGGTGAATGTTGAATTTCAAGTCGAGGCTTTCACGTCTCTCCTGGAAGGCAAGGTTGACCAAATCTTTTGCGTCTTGATGTCATAAGGTCGGCGAACGAACGATCTGTCCAACATACTGAATACAAGGAATCTTTCCGCGTGGACAACAAGCTGGGAAAGACCATTCGCATATTGCGTCAAGCGAAGTCGCTGAAGGTCAGCGAATTAGCAAAGCTAAGTGAGGTCAGCGTACCGTACATCAGTTTAGTGGAGAGCGGCGATCGGCAACCGTCTATCGAAGTCTTGAAGCGTATAGCCGCCAAGCTCGGAGTTCCCTCCGATGCATTACTCATACTTGGGATGAACGATGACACGCTCAAGTCGGCCGACAAGCGAACTGCCGATTTGACCGACACGGTTAATCGCTTAATGGCTATGGAACGGAAGCTCGAAAGCCTAATGGGAATGGAGTACCGCCTTGAAACCAAGCGAGATTCGCGTAGAGCACCTCGCTGAAGCGATGGGGCTTAGCATCAACGCCTTCTGGTTCTTTGCCAGGAATATCGATAACGCATACAAGCCGCGCCGGATGCGGTGGGACGGTAAGAAGCACCGCCCAATAGATCCACTTAAGCCGATGGCGAAGAAAGTCCTTCGTAGACTTCATCGCTTCTTGCAGCGAAATCGACTTTGCCATCCGGCGGCTCACGGCGGGATAAAGGGACGTTCATGCTTTACGAGCGCCAGAGTGCACCTTGGCGCCCGCAATGTTTGGACTCGTGACGCGAAGGATTGCTACCCATCTATCGCTCCAGAGGCGATGCAGAAGGAATTGCAGGCGCTAAGTTTTCGCAACGATACGTCCAAAGCTCTAGTATTGCTTTTCACCTACAGAGGCGCGGTCCCACAAGGATCGCCTATTAGCGGCGATGCTCTTAACATCTTCTTTTGGAGACTCGACCAGCTGCTCGCCTCAATGGCAGGTAGCCTAAAGCTTGGTTACAGCCGTTCAGCCGACGACTTTGTATTCTCCGGCGATGATCGAGATGCGGGCGATCAGATTACTGCTTGTCTCGAAAATGAGCTCTTGAACCGAGGGATGAAAATCAATCGGAAGAAGAAGGAAGAGAGCGGCCATCAAACGGCGTCGGATGAACGACTCGTCCACAGCATCGCTGTATCCCGGCGAAGGGGTACCGGAGTATGCCGGCTGCACGCCCGAGAGGCCCTAGAGCTATGCAGAATCTTTGTCGCAGCGTCACGTTCTGTTTCGGCGAACTCCATTCAATCCGTCGCCTCTAAGCGAGCGACGATCCAAGGCTGGTTGAACTACTGCCGACAAGCGGACTTTGGGCCAGCTAAGACCGTTCGACAGCAACTTGAAGCCGGTGATCGCCATGTACTCCGCAAGCTCCAGTCCATGGACTTGAGTGCCAAGGGCAACAAGTGGTGGTACGTTAATTCTACTCAAGGCAGAGACGAGCCGAGGCGACTTTCTGCGACATGGCGCGCTAAGCAAGCTAAGAAGTCCGCCGACCTGGCTGGCTCAAACGCCTAGCAGGTTTTCTCAGGCCTCTTCCCCGGTTCTATCTCCGGGCCCCAACCGCTAATCTGTCCCCGTCGGCTTTGCCGTTGGGCTCTCGCCGGTTCGCTCCTCTTGTTGCTCTGAGGCTCCCTTGATGGCTGGCCGCAACGCCCGGATTGGGTTGGGTCTCTTTATCGTCTATGCGGCGTGTTACGCGGCGTTTGTGTTCGTCAGCGCTTTTGCGCCCGACTGGATGGACGTCAAACCCGTTGCGGGGCTCAACCTCGCCATCCTCAGCGGGTTCGGGCTGATCGTGCTCGCCTTGGTGCTGGCCCTCATCTACGGCGTGATGGCCGACCGTGGGCCACGCGACCTTGCAAACGGCCGTGAGGGGGCGTCGCGATGATCTACGACTTTTCGCTGCTGGCGTTTGGCGTTTTCTTGGCGTTCGTGGTCGTCACGCTCGGGCTGAGTTTTTATCTCGGCCGCGGCGCCAAATCGTCGGCCGGGTACTTCGCAGCCCACGGGCAGATCCCCTGGTTCGTGAACGGCGTCGCGTTCGCCGGCGACTACCTGTCGGCCGCGTCGTTCCTCGGCATCTGCGGGATGATCGCGTTCTATGGCTACGACGGCTTCCTCTACTCGATCGGCTACCTGGCGGGATGGATTGTCGCGTTGTTCGTTGTCGCCGAGCCGATGCGGCGGCTGGGGCGTTACACGTTCGCCGACGCGCTAAACTCGAGCTTTCAATCGCGCGGCATCCGCATCGTCGCTGGCGTCAGCACGCTGGCGGTGAGCGTCTTTTACCTGATCCCGCAGATGGTCGGAGCGGGGGCATTGGTGCAGCCGCTGCTGGGACTGCCGCATTGGCAAGGCGTGGTGCTGGTGGGCGCGATCGTGATCCTGATCGTTGTCACGGCGGGGATGGTCTCGACGACGTGGGTGCAGTTCCTGAAGGGCGCCCTGCTGGTGATCTTCAGCGCCGTCCTCTCGATCATCGTGCTCAGCCGCGGGCTGACGACGGGGGGCTCTGTGAACAACGAAGTCGCCTTGCGGACGCTCGGCCCGTTGCCGACAGCGATTGCCGACGGCACGACCATCCCGGGGCTTCCCGACGAAACCGTCCTCGAACCCGCCGCCGGCTGGGTCGGAACGCCGTTCATCGTGACGCGCGACGAGGCGACAAGCCGGCTCTCGGTATGGAAGCCGCGCACCGACGCCGACGGCGCCACGTACCTCGACGAGGCGCAGATCGTCACCACCACGCCCGAGGGCAAGACGCTTGTCGCCGGCCTGCCGAAGGGACGCGGTGAGGGAGAGGCCGAACTGCTGCCGGTCGGCAGCATCGCCCGTTTGCCGGGCGGCGTCGCCGAGACCGGGCCACTCGGTCCGCTGGAGTTCTTCCGCACGATCGGCGACAGCGACATCAAGCTGTGGCGTAACCAAACGATCGCCGAGGCCGACGGCGGCAAGAGCGTCGTTTACTACCCACAGGTGACGCCGGGCTCGAAAGTGCTGCGTCCCGGCGAGCACCCGACGTTCGCCGGCATCCGCAGCGGCCGCTGGCTCGACAAGCTCGACTTCCTGTCGCTGATGCTCGCGCTGTTCGGCGGCACCGCGTCGCTGCCGCACATCTTAATCCGTTACTACACGGTCAAGGACGAGGCCGCCGCGCGGAAGAGCACGATCGTCGGCATCGGTTGCATCGGCTTCTTCTACGTGCTGACGCTGTATCTCGGCCTCGGCGCGATGACCAGCGGCGCGCTCGACCCGGTCGACACCAACATGGCGGCGCCGCTCTTGGCGCGGAGCGTCGGCGAGACGCTCTTCGCGGTGATCTCGGCGATCGCTTTTACGACGGTGCTTGGCACGGTCAGCGGCTTGATCTTGGCCTCGGCCGGCGCCGTGACGCACGACCTGGTGGACAGCTTCCGTAGCGAGCCGCTCGACGACCGCACCAAGGTCACCGTCGCCAAGTTCGCGTCGGTCGCCGTCGGCCTGATCGCGGTGGCGCTGGGGATCCTCTTCAAGGGGATGAACGTCAGCTACCTGGTCGGCTGGGCGTTCAGCGTGGCGGCGTCGGCGAACCTGCCGGCGCTGGTGATGCTGCTCTTCTGGCCGCGGGTCACCAAGCAAGGGATCATCGCCGCGGTCGCGGTGGGGATGGTCAGCTCGCTGACCTGGATCCTGCTCTCCGCCGACACGTTCTCGAAGGTCTACGGCCTCCCCGCCGCCGACGCGCCGATGCCATTCAGCCAACCGGGCTTGGTGACGATCCCGCTGGGGTTCGCAACGCTGGTGGTCGTCTCCCTCCTAACCCAGCGCAAAAAAGAGAGCGTCTGAGCCGTGGGCGCAAGCCCTCGGTGGCCGCCGGGTACGCGCTTCCCACCGAGGGCTCGCGCCCCCGGCTCCGGCGTCTCGGTGGGGTTCGGCGGGGGCGAGACCTCTGGACATGCGTCCAGAAGCGACAGGAGGGCCCTAGGACGCGACTTTTTCGGTTCCTCGACATCTTCGTCGACCCCGAGGAGGAACGCACAGGCGACCCCTCTATGCGGCTCACAGAGGGCGCCGCGGAAAACCCCGTGTTTTCCAGGGGGCATCCAGCCTCAAGAGACGCCGGCTTTGGCGTGGTGGCGGCGGGACATCGGGGTCGTCGTCTCGATGGCTTCGGCGGGCGTCGGCTTGGCCCGCTCGTTGCGGGCGAGCAGCGCGAAGTAGCACGGCACCACCACCGTGCGGACAAAGAAGGTATCGAGCAGCACGCCCAGGGCCAGCGCGAAGCCGAGCTCGATCATGCCGCGGAGCGTGCCGGTGGCCATCGCGATGAAGGTCCCGGCCATGATGACGCCGCAGCTGGTGATGATGCCGCCCGTTTGGACGATCGCTCGCCGCAAGCCTTCACGGAGCCCGTGCGTGCGTTGCTCTTCATAGACGCGGGTCACCAAGTAGATGTTGTAGTCCTGACCGACCGCGATCAGGATCACGAACAAGAAGATCGGCACCTTCCAATCGAGGCCGCGGAACGTGTCGCCGTAGCACCACTCGAAGAACAGGCTCGTGGCGCCGAGGGTCACCCAATAGCTGACCAACACCGAGACGATCAGGAACGCGCACGTCATCGGTCGCCGAAGGATCACCAGCAGCACCATGTAGACCGCGGCGACCGTCAGCACCTGGATGCGGACGTTGTCGCTGTTCGTGATGAGCTCGAGATCACGCATGCCGGGCGTGGTGCCCACCAGCTCGAACGTGGCGCCGTACCACGGGTTGGGCGCGTCGTTGACGGTCTTCTGCTTGGCAAACTCGGCGAGCGCCGCTTGCATGGCGGGGATCTTGTCGCGGGCCGTCTTGCTGAACGGATTGTCCGAAAGGATCAAGGAGAGCTGCGTGACGCGACCCTCGTTGGGCGCCGTGTGCGAGACGAATGTGTCGGCGGTGATCGGGCTCCCCGCCGCCGCCAGATCACGGAACGCGGCGCCGCCGAGGAAGCTGCGGTTGCGTGGGTCGCCGCCCGTCGGCAGGTAGAGGCTGCGGACGTCGGCGACTTGACCCAGGTCGTGGAGCATCGAGTGCAGCGGCGCGATCGCGAACCTACCGTCGGCGGTCCGCAGGTCGAGCGGCTCGGCGCCCTCGCCCTTGCCCGCGACGACGTCGTCCGACAACTTGGCGACGACCTTCATCGGGGCGATCGTCCCTTCGTCGTAGTAGCGACCGATCGCCTCGGCGCCGACAACCGACACGCGGTCCGGAGCGAGGTCGGCCATCAAGTCGTGCGTGACGCCAACGTTCGCGCCGAAGTAAACCAGCGGAGCCGCCAGCCAGACCGACAACGCCAGGATGGTGGCGGGGCGGCGCATCACCATATCGGCGACCCAGCCCCAGACCCGCGCTTCGGCCTGTTCGCCCGAGTCGGTTCTCTCACGTTCGAGAAGCTTTCTGCCGTATGGCCAGAAAACCAGCGGCCCCAGCGCCCGCAACAGCGCCGGCGCGAAGGTGACGCTTGCGATGAGCGCGATGAACAGGCATACGGCGACGATCGGCCCGCTGCTGACGAACTTGCCGTACTGCGCGAAGACCATCGTCGCCAGACCGAGGATCGTCGTCATGGCGCTGCCGAAGAGCGCGTCGGAGACATTCGCCAGGGCGCGACCCGCCGCCTCACTGCGGGGGACGCCGCTCGCGAGCTCTTCCTTGTAACGGGCGATCAGGAACAGGCAGAAGTCGGTGCCGGCGCCGAAGAGGATCACCACGACAAAGATCTTGGTCGTCGTGAAGATCTTGAACTGCGACCAGTCGAAGGCGTCGGCGCCGAAGTTCTGGGCGAGCAGGGCCACCGTATCGGTCGCCACCGACAGCGACACGCCGATCGTCGCCAGCGGGATCAGCACCAGCACGGGCGCGCGGTAGATGACGATCAGACAGCCGAGCACCAGCAGGACCGTTGTCATCTCGGTGCTGGCGAGGCTTTCGGCGATCGACGCCCGCATGTCGCCGCCGATCATCGCCGAACCGGTGAGATCGACGACGAGCCCCTCCGGCCGCTTGTCCTCGTGTTCGGCGATCAGCTGTTCCATCTGCCGCAAGAGTCGGACGTTGCCGACATCCATAAGCCCGCTAGTGAGTCGGGCGACGACCATCGACGCCTTGCCCTCATTGGCAAGCAGCATGTCGCCGACGACTTGGGTCGTCTCGTCCCACACATCAACGAGCGGGAGCTCCTCGTCGTTGCGGATCGCTTCAGCGAGCAAGAGTCCGAAGCGTCGATCATCCGCGGTCAGCTGTTCGCCGTCGCGCGACAGAACAAGGCTGACTTGGCTGTGCGCCTTCTCGTTGGGAAAGGACTCCTGCAACAGCCGCTCGCCGCGGAGGCTCGGCACATTGGCCGGCAGATACTCCAGGTCACCGTCTTTAGCGATCGAGTCCCATGTCGGCGCCACCAGCTTTAGGCCCACAGCCAGCACCACCCAGCCAATCAAGAGCCACATCCAGTGGCGGTTGATCAGCGCGGCGATCCGCTCGGCGAACATAACGGCGTGTAGGTGGCGGGGAAGTCGGGGCGCTACCGATTGGCGGCCCCAGGCAGGGCAGTTGCGAATCCCCGAACCTATACCTGCCCCGCAAGATTGCCAAGGTCGCCGCAAGCAACCAAACCCCTCAAAAGCGCATCCTGTGCGGGGATATGGCCAACAGGAAGACTAGCGAACCTGCGGAGAATACGGCAACCGCGTCGCCCGAACGCCGAGATGGCTCGCGGAAACCCGCTCGGTTCCGGGAACGCCGCCTTGGATCGGTCGATTCACGAGCTGGAAACCGCCGGCGCCCCGTCGTTCAACTGGTCGTTCGATGACCATCGTCGACGTCCCGCCGCCGTCGAGATTAACCGCGTCCTCGGCGCCGAAAAGCCGCATAATTTCGCTCAGCTCGGGAAGACTCACCCCCTCGCTGTACCCCGGCTGGCGCCCGTCAACCACAACGAGGATCAGCGTCCGACCGCCTTCGCTAATTCCCAGCGCCGTCCGCGGGTGCTGGTTCTCGACGAACTCGTCGTACTCGTGGGTGGGAACGGCGGCGCCGTTTCGCAACAAGTCGCCGTAGCCGCCAATCGCCGTGACGACGCCGTCGATATCGACGGGGGGATCAACAATCGCCGCGCGGCGGTCGGCGCGGAACACGACGGCTGAGCGAGGCTTGTCTTCGTCGATGCGCGAGACAACCTCGCCCTCAGCAATCACCAACCCGCGGATGTCCTGCTCGCCGCCGTCTTCTTTGTGAAGCGGCCAGAACGCGCTGGCGTTGATCGCCGCCTGGCAACCGTTCCGTAAGAGGAACGAACTGGTCCGCAGGCCATCGACCTCGAGTTCTCGGTCGCCGTTGTCCTGATCGGTGACGAGCGAGAGCCCCTGAGCGTCGAGGTCGACCCGCAAAGCATGCACCCGCAACGGCCGCGGACGGGCAAGCGTGATGTTCGCCATGCCGACGCCAACAAACTGCGGCTCCCATACCACGCATCGCGGCCACTGTGGCAGGCGCATTTCGGCGTCGGCGACGCCCAACAGCGTCGTCAACATCGCCAGTAAGACGACCGAGTATCGCATCGCTGTCTCCCTAAACTTCGCCATTCAATCGATCAACGCGGCGGCTTCCTCACAAACCGCCACGGCCGCGGCCTTGTCGGGTGCCTCGGCGATCAGACGCACGATCGGCTCGGTGTTGCTCGCGCGGACGAGGAGCCATTTCTTTTCGGCAGGCCAGTCGAGTCGCAGGCCGTCCATCTTGTCGACTTCGGCGTCGGCGAAGTGCTTCTCGATCTTCGCCAGGGTCGCGGCGAGTTGGGCCGGCGCGACCGTCGCCTTGGTCTTGTGGATCGCGTAGGCGGGCAGTTCGTCGGCGAGCTGGGCCAGCGACAGGCCGCGCGACGCCATCGCGTCGAGCACCATCGCCATTCCGACAAAGCTGTCGCGCACGAGAACCACCTGCGGGTGGATCACCCCCCCTGCCCCTTCACCGCCCAGCACGGCGCCGCACGCCAGCATCGCATCGACGACGTTCGCCTCGCCTACCGCCGAGCGATGGAACGGTACGCCGTGCTTCTCGGCGAGGTCCTGCGTGACGCGGCTCGAGGAGCAGTTCGACACGATCGGCCCCGGCGTCTGCCGCAGCAGGTGTTCGACGCACAGGGCGAGCGTCAACTCTTCGCCAAGGTAACGCCCGGCGCCGTCGATGATCGCCAGCCGGTCGGCGTCGGGGTCTTGGCAGAAGACCGCGTCGTAGCCCCCTTGCGCGCCCTGCTCGGCGACGAGCGTCAGGTTGGTCTCGGTCGGCTCCGGCGGATGCACGAACAAGCCCGTTGGCGCCGCGCCGAAGACCGTCACGTCACAACCCAGCGCCTCGAGCAAGGGCTTGCCGAGCACAGCGCCCGAACCGTGGTTGGCGTCGAGCAGAACCTTGAACCGCTTCGCGCGGATAAGCTCAACATCGACGATCGCTAAGACCAACCGTAGGTGCTCGCTTGTCGAGTCGGCGAGCGTCTCGGCGGCGCCGATCTTGTCGTGCGTGGCCCAGGGGATCGGGCCGTCGAAGTAGCGCTGCTTCACCTCTTCGCCACGGGGCGCCGGGATGATCCGGCCGTCGCCGCCGAAGAGCTTGAGGCCGTTGTACTCGGCCGGGTTGTGACTGGCGGAGATCTGCACGCCGCCGACGCAGCCTTCGCTACGGACGAGCACGCCGGCCGTTGGCGTCGAGGCGACCCCGGCGTCGAGCGGCGTGCGCCCCGCGGCGGCGATCGCCGCGCGGACCGCATCGGCAATCATCGGCCCCGTCGCCCGCCCGTCGCGCGTGACAAGGACTTTTCCTTCGGGCAACGCCCCGGCAAACGCGGCGACGTAACGCGCGGCGACGGCCGGCGTCAGCGACTCGCCAATAACGCCCCGCAACCCAGACACACTAATGATCGGTTCTGACATGTTAACCTAAAGAGAACAGTCGCCTGCGAGCCGGGAAGCGTCAGCCCCCGGAGTTCCCGCCAGTTTTACTCCACACGCCCGCCACCGTCTGCGGCCCGTCTGTCTGCCTGTTAAAGAATGCCCTCGTGGCATTCTTCAACCTCGCCAAGTTCGCAGCGAAACTGCTCACGGCTCGCGAAACCGCGGCGCGGTTTCGTCGTCGCCTCCATGCGACAGGCAGGCCTACGATAGATCAACGGCCTGCTACACTGTTAATCATGTCTTCATCCCGCCACAGCCGACGCGACTTCCTCCGCGGCAAAGCCGCCCTCGCGGCCGCGGCGGACGTCGTCGAAGCCGTTGTCGAAACAGCGGCCGAGGCGGTGGGCGTCGCCGTGGACCAGCAGCTCGGCGGGACGGGTTCGCCCGAAGCGAAGCGTCGAGGGCTACGCAACCTCACGCTCTCCCGCCGGGCGATGGCGTGCGACTTCGAGCTGACGCTCAACGCGTCGGCCGACGAGAATGCGGTCGCCGAAGGGATGGCGGCGCTCGACCTAGTCGAGCGGCTCGAGGATCAGCTGACGGTATATCGGGAGCACAGCGAGCTCATCTCGATCAATCGCCAAGCCGCAGGCGGGCCCGTCGAGGTTGAAGAGCGGCTGTTCGCCCTCCTCGAACTCTGTGGCAGGATTCACGCCGCCAGCGACGGGGCGTTCGATCCGACCAGCGGCCCGCTGTCGCGGGTGTGGGGGTTCTACCGCCGTGAAGGACGCATGCCCTCACCGGAGGAGATCGACGACGCCCTCCAGCGCGTCGGTTGGCGCCACGTGGAACTCGACCCGGCAAACCAAACGATCCGGTTCAGCCGCGATGGAATCGAAATCAACCTCAACAGCTCGGGCAAGGGCTATGCCCTCGATCGCGTCGGCGAAGAGCTGACGGCGCGCGGCGTCGCTGATTCGTTGATGCACGGCGGGCGGAGCACGCTCCTGGCCCGTGGCGACAATCGGCTGCAAGCGGAGGGCGGCTGGCTGGCGGGGATCCGGGACCCGCTGCGGCCCGAACGGCGCTTGGCGGAGATTGTCCTGCGCGACGAAGCGCTCAGCACCAGCGGTTCGGGGACGCAGTTCTTCGAACACGAGGGCCGCCGCTACGGCCACCTGATCGACCCCCGGACGGGCTGGCCCGCCGCGGGGCTCTATTCGGCGACGGTGGTCGCCCCCACGGCCGGCGAGGCCGACGCCCTTTCAACGGCTGCCTCGATCCTCGGCGTCGAGGGGACCCAGCGGCTCTGCGACCGCCGGCCCGGGCTGCGTGCCCTGTTGCTTTCGCCAGGCAATGAGGGTGATGCGGTTATCCACGCCTTCAATTTCAACGAGTCGGATTGGCGGCCCCGGTCAAGATGACGCGGTTGCCGTGTTGGACGCCGCTACTGGCCGAGCGTGTGGGCAGCTACAATCGGCTGCTACCAAACCACGGCCCCCAAGGCCGGCGGAAGCGACACAGGCGGAACCTGTCGCCCCGCTGACGCCTACGGCCCGACGAACGACGGCTTAGCGAAGTGCTGCAGTTTTTTGTTGACCATCAGCTCGGCTACCTGGGGATCGTCCTGTTCCTTGCCCTATGCGGGTGCGGCATCCCGATTCCTGAAGAGGTCCCGCTTGTCCTGGCGGGCGTGCTCAGCTCGCAGGGGACGCTCGATCCCTGGATGGCGTTTTCGTCGTGCCTGATCGGCGCCCTGCTGGGCGATTCGGTGATGTACATGCTCGGCCGCTACTTCGGCCACGCCTGGCTCACCAAGCACCCGAGCCTCGCTAGGTTTATTGACTCGAAGAAGGAAGAGAAGTTCGAGCACGCCGTCCACCGCCACGGCTTCAAGATGCTGGTGCTGACGCGGTTTCTGGTGGGCGTCCGTGGGCCCGTCTACTTTGCCGCCGGGGCGGCGAAGGTCCCTTACCTGCGGTTTCTGCTCTGGGACCTGATCGGCGCGACGATCGTCGTCGCCGTGATTTTCGGGCTCGGCTACAAGTTCGGCAACGGCATCGCCAAGATCATTGGCGACGCCGAAGAGGTCGCCACCGCCGTGGTGGTGCTCGGCCTGATGTCGGCGGGCATCTACTTTCTCTACAAGAAGCAAACGGCCCGCGTCGCCGAGGCGCTCGAGGACATCACCGAAAAAGACCTCGAAGAGGCCGCCCACGAGCGAGAGGAAGAACGCATCGCGGCGTCTGGCCGCGGCGCTCAACCGATCCCCTCGACCAACGGCGCGTTGGCGTCGGAAAGTGACCAGCCGAACGACGTGTCGATGTAGCGTTGTAGCCGTCACGATTATCGCCGAGCCGATAGCGTCAGCGACCGGAGTGACATGGCTACCCGGCTCAACCCCGGTCGCTCACGCTCACGGCTCGCCCAAGTTCTCTTCGTTCAACAAAAAACCGCCGCCGGACCTGACGGTGGCCCGGCGGCGGTGAATCGTTTCGTTTCTCAGCTACCTCGGCGGCGCCCGGTTGGAGTGCCGGCTACCGTGAGGGAGTCACAGCTCAGCCAGCGCAACCGCAGCTGGGCTCAACGGCACAGCACGACGGCTCGCAGCCGCAGGTCGGCTCGCAGCACGAAGGGGCACAGCAGTGACGCTTGAAGAGACCCTTCAGGCCACCGAACAGCTTGCAGCGGTGACCACCGCAGCAAGGATCGCAGCAAGCGGGCTCGCAGCCACAGCTGGGCTCAGCGGCACAGCACGACGGCTCAGCAACGCAGCAGCTGGGCTCGGGGGCACAGCAAGAGGGCTCAGCGGCACAGCAGCTCGGCTCGCAGCACGCGTCAGCACAGCAGTGGTGACGGTGGAACATACCCTTCAGGCCACTGAACAGGCCGCAACGCGGCTTGCAGCAAGGATCGCAGCACACCGGCTCGGCGACGCAGCACGACGGCTCACAGCCGCAGGTCGGCTCGCAGCAGTCGGTCGCACAGCCACAGCCGTGACCACCGAGGAGGCCGAAGCCAAAGGCGTTGGCGCTCGAGGCGCCCGACGACATCAGGGCGACCGTACACAGGGCGGCCGCAGCAAAACGCAGGTTCATGAGGGACTCCTTCACGAAACGGGGAGGGGGGGAATCACGCGCTTCCGTCGCCTGCTTTCTCCGTCGAGAGGGGGCCGGCCTCAGCCATGCACCCGAACTCTCGCGGCGACCCAGCGGACGACGTTCGCTTGGTCTGTCTGCCCTCCGATATCGACAACGCAATCGGCGCCCTTTGACCAGCCGAGCCAATTCGCCCCACTTTCCCAGATAGAACAGCCGCTTATAACGGCTGTGTCGATGCTGCGGACGTGCGTAGGGTCCGCTGGGCGGACCGTGGGACAGGTCCACCGTTAAGTGGTCGCTCACCACTAATTACATGGAGAGCCCACGACGCGCGTCGTGGGCTCTCCATAATCTTGGTAGAGGCGGTCGCGTACTGCGTACTGCTGACTCGTAACTACGGTCCGCACAGCGGACCCTACTTTGGTCGGTACAGCACCGCGTTACTCGGCGTCGTCCGGTGCGCCGATGCGGTCTTTGCCGACGTACACCCGCAGCACCTCGGGCACGAGGATCGAACCGTCCGCTTGTTGGCAGTTCTCGAGGATCGCGATCATCGCCCGGCCGCAGGCCACGGCGGTGCCGTTGAGCGTGTGGACGAAGTGTGTCCCCTTCTCGCCGGGCTTCTTGTAGCGGATGTCGAGCCGCCGCGATTGGTAGTCGGTGCAGTTGCTGGTGCTGGTGACCTCGCCGTACTCGCCCCCCTGGCCGCGGCCGGGCATCCAGGCTTCGAGGTCGAACTTGCGGTAGGCCGGCCCGCCGAGGTCGCCCGACGCGATGTCGAGCACCCGGAACGGAACGCCCAGCCCATCGAAGATTTCGCACTCCAGTTCGAGGAACAGGTTGTGCATATCCTCGCTCTGATCGGGCGTCGTGAAGGCGAACATCTCGACCTTCGTGAACTGATGGACGCGGTACAGGCCACGCCCCGCCCGACCGGCCGCGCCCGCCTCGGTGCGGAAGCAGTGGCTCACGCCGGCGAGTTTGATCGGCAGCTGCGATTCGTCGAGCACCTGGCCGGCATGAAGCCCGCCGAGGGTGATCTCCGCCGTGGCGACGAGGTTCAGGTCGGAGTTCTCGATCGAATAGATCTGCGTCTCCGGGCCACGCGGGATGAAGCCGATGCCCTGCACGATCTCGTTGCGCGCCAGGTCCGGCGTCATCGTCGGTGTGAAGCCTTCGCGCATCAGCCGGTCGAGCGCGTAACGCTGCAGCGCAAACTCCAGCAGCACCGCTTCGTTCCGCAGGTAGTAGAAGCCGTTGCCAGAGACGCGGCTGCCCCCCTCGAAGTCGATCAGGTCATGCTGCTCGGCGAGCGCCAGATGATCGAGCGGCTTGAAGTTGAACTTGGGCGGCTTCGACTCCCCCTTGCGCAGTTCGTGGCTGGCGGCCTCGTCGCCGCGCGGCGATTCGGGGTGGGTCATGTTCGGCAGCCCGCGGAGGATGCGGTCCGCCTCGAGGCCGACGCGATCGACCTCGGACTGCTTGGCGTCCTTCGCTTCGCGGAGCTGGCGGCCCTCTTCCTTGCGGGCCTCGCGCTCGGCGTCGTCCTTGGCTTTGCCGATCGACTTGCTGACCTCGTTCGCCTGCCGATTAAGGTCCTCGGCCTCCTGCAACAGCGTGCGGCGCTGCGTCTCGAGCTCCACAAACCGCGAAACATCGGCCTTCACGCCGCGATCGACGCAGTTCTGTTGGACGAGTTCGGCGTTTTCGAGAACGAAGCGTTTGTCGAGCATGATGAGATTGCGGAATTCGGATTGCGGAATGCGGATTGGATTTAATGCGACGCGTGTTCGGCTGGCAATCCGCTATCCACAATTAGCTAAGTGTGTCCAAAGCGCGGCTGACGCCTTGATTCCTCGGTGGAAGTCACCGAGGTTGAATTTCTCGTTGGGGCTATGAGTGTTGTCGTCGTCCAGTCCCCAGCCGAGTAGTAGCACATCCGCATCTAGCTCCCGAGCAAACGTGCCGACAATCGGGATCGAGCCGCCTTCGCGCATGAAGACGGGCTTGGCGCCGAAGCCGGCTTCGATCGCGGCGGTGGCAGCGGCCATGTAGGGGCTTTCGAGTGAGAACTTGACGCCCGGGGCGCCGTGGTGCGGCTTGATGGTTAGTTTGGCGCCGGGGGGGACGAGCGGTTCGAGCAATTTCCGCAGTCCCGCGGTGATCTTCTCGGGGTCTTGGTTCGGTACGAGTCGGAAACTCACCTTGGCGCCAGCACGCGCCGGGAGCACGGTCTTCGCGCCCTCGCCCTGGTAACCGCCCCAGATGCCGTTGACGTCGCACGTCGGGCGGGCCCAGCGACGTTCGAGCGTGGTGAAGCCCTTCTCGCCCGTGACGCCATCCACATTGAGCTGCTTCTTGAACCGCTCTTCGTCGAAGGGCAGCCGCGCGAACTCGGCGCGCTCGCGGTCGGTGAGCGGCTCGACATTGTCGTAGAAACCGGGGACCTGAATGCGGCCGTCGCTATCCACGAGCGCCGCCAGCAGCTTCGCCAGCGTATTGACGGGATTGGTCACACCGCCACCGAACGAGCCCGAGTGCAGGTCTTGCTTGGGGCCTTCGACGAAGAGCTCGTAGTAAGCGATGCCGCGTAGGCCGTAGGTGATCGCCGGAACGCCGGGGGCGAACTGCGAGCTGTCGCTCACCACCACGACGTCGCAAGCGAGTTTGTCGCGATTGGCGCCAACAGCGGCTTCGAGGTGCTCGCTGCCAACTTCCTCCTCCCCCTCGATGAGGAACTTCACTTGGATCGGGAGCTTGTCTTCGGCCTTAAGCAATGATTCGACGCCCAACACGTGCGTCAGCATCTGCCCCTTGTCGTCGGTGGCGCCACGAGCGTAGACGTTGCCGTCACGCACCGTCGGTTCGAACGGCGGCGACTGCCACTCGTCGAGCGGGTCGGGCGGCTGCACGTCGTAGTGCCCGTAGATGAGCGCTACGGGCTTGCCTGGCACAGGCGGCGACTGAGCGAATAAGATCGGCGCCCCGGGGGTCGCAAGCCTCTCGACGGCCAGCCCCATGCCACGCAGCCGGGCTTCGACCCAGTCGGCGGCCCGGGCGACATCGGGCTTGTGCCGCGAATCGGCGCTGACGCTGGGGATCCGCAGCAGCTCGAACAGGGCCGCTTCGTGTTGGGCCGACTCGGAGGGGACGGCAGAAGTGTCGGTTTGGCTCATGGCGAGCGTGGGGGCGTCTCGATGGGGCGGTGTCGTCGCGGCGGCTGGACCCTCGTTGGCCAGCCGCCATGCCGGCGAATATACTTCTCAACCCCCCGTCTAACCACCGACCCGCCCATGGATGAGCCCTCCTTCGAAGACGACCCCGGCGACGGGACTGCGACCGTTGTGCGCCCCGAGCGGCCGCCGCAGAAGGAAAAGAAGAAGTACAAGATCCCCCGCTACCACGTCATCCTCTGGAACGACGAAGACCATTCGTACGAATACGTCATCCGAATGCTCAAAGAGCTGTTCGGCCATTCCGAGACCACTGGCTTCAAGCTCGCCCAGACCGTCGACAGCGAGGGCAAGGTCGTCGTCCTCACCACCACCAAAGAGCATGCCGAACTAAAACGCGACCAAATCCACGCCTACGGCAAGGACGAGTCGATCGCATCGAGCCAGGGGTCGATGTCAGCGTCGATCGAAGAAACTGAGTAGGTTGATTGCGGATTGGGGATTTCGTATCGCGAATTCCTTCGCGTCGAGCCCGTCCTGCTAGTAATCTGCATCCCGCAATCCCCAGTCCGCAATTTTGAAGCTCAAGACCCACACCCTCGGTTGCAAAGTCAACCAGTACGAGACCGAGTACCTCCGCGAAGGGCTCGCGTCGATCGGCTGGCAAGACACGGCGGAGGGCGAGGCGGCGGACTTGTGCGTCGTCAACACGTGCACCGTCACCGCCGAGGGGGACTCGAAGAGCCGGCAGGTGATTCGGCGACTGGCGCGGGAGAACCCGTCGGCGAAGCTTGTCGTCATGGGCTGCTACGCGACGCGGGCGCCCGAGGAAGTGAAGGCGCTGCCGGGCGTCACCGAGGTGCTCACCGACAAGCGTGAGCTCCCCGACCTCTTGGGCCGCTTCGGCGTCACCGACATCCCGACCGGCGTCACCGGCATCGGCACCCGCAAGCGCGCTTATGTAAAGGTGCAAGACGGCTGCCTGCTGCGGTGCAGCTTCTGCATCATCCCTTCGGTGAGGCCGAACCTCGCCAGCCGGCCGCTCGAGGAAATCGTCAACGAAGTCGAGAACCTTGTCGCCCACGGCCGGCGTGAGATCGTGCTGACAGGGATCCATCTCGGCCACTACGGCGTCGATTTCAATCGTGAGAACCTTCGCGACAAGTCGGCGTGGGTCCGACTGTCGGACCTCCTTCGGCGGTTAGCAGAAATCCCCGGCGACTTCAGGCTGCGTCTCTCTAGTATCGAAGCCACCGAAGTTACGCACGAACTCATCGACGTGATGGCGGAGAACCCGCAGAAGGTCTGCCCGCATTTGCACCTCTCGATGCAATCAGGCTCCGACGGCGTCTTGCGGCGGATGCGGCGGCGTTGGGGCAGCCGGCGGTTTCTCGACCGCTGCCATTTGCTGCGCGAGCGCCTCGACCGCCCCGCCATCACAACCGACGTGATCGTCGGCTTCCCCGGCGAGACCGACGCGGAGTTCGAAGAAACCCTCGCCGCCTGCCGCGAAGCGGGTTTTTCAAAGATCCACGCCTTCCCCTTCAGCCGCCGCCGTGGCACCCCGGCATGGGACATGCCCCATCAAATCGAGAAGCACGTCAAACAAGAACGGATGCAGCGACTAGCCGAATTGGAAGCGGAGCTGCGAGACGACTACTACCGCTCACTAACCGGCATGCCACTGCGAGTCCTGGTCGAGGGCCGAGTCGGCGAAGACCGCTACGTCGGCTCGTCCTGCCGCTACGCGCCGGTCGAACTATCGGCAACGGGCAATCCCCTCGCCCAGTTCGTTGACGTGATCGCCGGACCCGTTGCTAGCGGTCAGATTGAAGGAATGGAACCGCGAAGGAACTAAGGAACAATGAAAGAGGTAAGCGCCCGCGAATGACGCGAATAAAGGCGAATGATCTACTCTTCATTCGTGCTTATTCGCGTCATTCGCGGGCTCTCTTATTTCGTCTCATTCCTTTGTTCCTTCGTTCCTTCGTGGTTCAACTCTGTCACCCCTCAGGCCACTGCCGGCAGTACTCGTACAGCGCCATGCACGTCGCCGTGGCGGCGTTGTAGCTGTGCGGCAGGCCCCAGACGGGGATCTCGATCGCCTCGTCGAGCAGGGCCAGCTCTTCGTCGGTGAGGCCGGTGCGCTCGTTGCCGATCACCAAGGCTGTCCGCCTTGGGAAGTTGTAGTGGTGGATGTCGTGCGAGTTGGTCGTCTGTTCGAGGCCCACGAGGCGATAACCCTCTTTGCGTAGCTCCTTGAGCACCGGCTCGAGCGAGCGGCGGTTCTCGAGCGTGATCGTGTCGGCCGCGTCGCGGGCGACCTCGGGGTCGAGCTTCATCGGCCGGCCCGTGGCGATGATCCGCGTCACGCCACAGCACCCAGCCGCGCGGGCGATGCGCGACAGATTGACATTGCTGCGCAACGGCGCGCACACGACCACCAGCTCACGGGGCTGGGTCAGTTCGCGCGGCGGGCGGTGGCGGGTGTGCTCCATAGACGTACAGAGAACCGCCAAGACGCCAGGAGCGCCAAGGGGAGTCGTGAGAATGACGAAATCCGAATGACGAATGACGAACCTGCCGGTGGCTGCTAGCGCCCTCCGACAGGTTCGTCATTCGTGCTTCGTCATTCGTCATTCGAGTTTCGTCACTCCCCAGTGTCTGGCGTCTCCGCCGTTAGCTTCCTAAGCTTAAGTCCATGCCCCCACGCCTCGCCCTTGCCATCGCGATCTTCGTGCTGCTCGTCGGCGGCATTATCGCTGTGGTGAAAGAGGGCCAGCTCCCGCCGGCGGACTTCACGTTCAACAACGACACCGAGGTCGAGTCGCTCGACCCGGCCGTCGTCACGGGGCAGCCCGAGGGACGGATCATCGACGAGCTCTACGAAGGGCTCGTGCGTCTCGGCCCGAAGGACCGCGAGCCGATCCCCGGCGTCGCCGAGAGCTGGGACATCTCCGAGGACGGCCGCACCTACACGTTCCACCTCCGCCACGACGCGAAGTGGAGCGACGGATCGCCGCTGAACGCTCATGACATGGTCTACAGCATGCGGCGGTTCCTCGACCCGCAGACGTTCGCGGAATACGCCTACCAAGCTTGGTACCTGAAGAACGGCCGCCGCTACAGCCGCGCGGCCCGCGGCGTCGAGCCCGGCGACAAGGTCGAAGTAGAACTGGTCGAGCGACCGGACGGCGCCCTGCCGTTCGCCCGTGGCGCGGTGCTCCGCGGCGAGCTGGTGCGTATCGAGACGGATGAGGGCGTCGATCAAGAGATGCTCGACGATCCGATGAAGTTTGTCGATCACCGCACGTTCGTCGTTTCGATCGATGGCGAGGAGCGGTTGTTCCGCGTAGGCGACAACGTCCCCACCACCGCGCCGGAGGGCGCCGAGCCGTGCCGGCAGGTGCTGCTCGACTTCAGCGAGGTTGGCTTCCGCGCGATCGACGACTACACGGTCGAGACGGTGCTGGAGTCGCCGACACCCTACTGGCTCAACCTGCTGGGCTTCTACCCGCTGGCGCCGGTCAACCAGAAGTGTGTCGAGACGCACGGCCCGGGCCAATGGACCGAGGTCGAGAACATCGTCACCAACGGCCCGTTCAAGCTCGAGTTCCACCGCATCCGCGACCGCATCCGACTGCGGAAGAACGAGCACTACTGGAACCGCGACAACGTCGCCTTGGAAACAATCGACGCCCTAGCGGTGCAGGCGCTCACGACATCGTTCAATCTCTACGAGACCGGCAAGGTCGATTGGATCACCAAGGTGACGCCGCTGATCGCCCGTGAGCTGTTCGAGGCCGATCCACCGCGTCCCGATTTCAACCCCGACGCGCAGTTCGGCACCTACTTCTACACGTTCAACACGTCGCGCAAGCCGTTCGACGATGTCCGGGTCCGCCAGGCGTTGATGCTGGCGATCGACCGCGAAGAGATCGTCACCACCGCTTGTGCGGGCGAATTGCCGGCGCTATCGATGACGCCCCCGGGGCTGCCGGAATACAAGGCGCCCGAGTGCGAGCCGATGAACATCACAAGAGCGAAGGAATTGCTCGCCGAAGCCGGCTACCCCGACGGAACCGGGTTCCCCAAGATCGAGATCCTCTACAACTACGAGCAGCAGCACCAGACGATCGCCGAGCTGATCCGCAAGCAGTGGCGCCGCAACCTGGGGATCGATGTCGCCACTCGCAACGAAGAGTGGGGGAGCTATCTCTCGAGCCAACGGCAGCAGAAGTATGACGTCGTCCGGCGGGCGTGGATCGGCGACTACCTCGACCCCAACTCGATGCTCGACCTGTGGGTCACCGGCGGGGAGAACAACTCGACCGGCTGGAGCAACGCCGAGTTCGACAAACTGATCCAGGACGCCAAGGCCGAGCCCGACGCCGACAAGCGTCTCGAGATGCTCGCCGACGCCGAACGCATCCTGATGCGGGAGGGCCCCGTCATGCCGATCTACTACTACGTGTCGCGGAGCATGCTCAAGCCGTACGTCTACGGTTGGTACAACAACCTCGAAGACCGCCACCCGCTGTGGACGCTGTCGATCCGCCGCGACGCCTCGGGGCCGAACGACTTCATGGCTTCCAAGCCCGTGCGTGAGATCACGATGAAGCCCCGCCGCACGGAGGCCGCGACGCCGTGACCACGTTCCTGCTGCGCCGCTTCGGCTGGATGCTTATCACCCTCTGGGTGGTGTTCACGGTCTCGTTCTTTCTGATGCGATCGGTGCCCGGCGGGCCCTACGACTCCGAGCGAGCGCTCGAGCCAGAGATCGAAGCGAACATCAAGAAGAAGTACCGCCTCGACCTGCCGCTTACCGAGCAGTACGTCTACAACCTCGGCGAGACCCTGTCGGGCGACCTCGGCGTCTCGATGAAGAAGGACTACACAACCAACCGCCTGGTGAGTGAGGCCCTGCCGGTGTCGGCGGCGCTGGGGCTGTTGGCGTTGGCGTTTGCGTTCAGCATCGGGTTGGTCGCGGGCGTGGTCTCGGCCGTCTTCCGCGGGACTTTCGCCGACTTCGCGTTGATGTCGATCGCGACTGTCGGCATCGCGCTACCGAACTTCGTCGTCGCCGGTTTTGCGATCATCCTGTTCGTGTTCATCTTGCAGTGGCTCCCGGCGGCGGGATGGGGGTCGCTCGACCAATTGGTGCTGCCGGCCCTGTGCCTCGGCGCGCCGTACGCCGCGTACGTCGCCCGCATCGCGCGGACCGGCATGCTCGACGTGCTCGGCCAAGACCACATCCGCACCGCGCGGGCGAAAGGGCTCTCGCCATTTGTGGTCGTCGCCAAGCACGCGCTGCCGACGGCGCTGCTGCCGGTGGTGTCATTCCTCGGCCCCGCGGTGGCAGGCATTCTGACGGGCTCGCCGGTGATCGAGCAGATCTTCGCCATCCCCGGCCTCGGCTGGCACTTCGTCCAGGCGGCGATCGACAAGGACTATCCGATCGCGATGGGCCTCGTGCTGCTCTATACGACGCTGCTGTACGTGATGAACCTGATCGTCGACTTGCTGTACGGCGTGCTCGATCCGCGGGTGGAGTGGAAATGATCGGAAGTAGGAAGTGGGAAGTCGGAAGTGGGAAGGAAGCGCTGGCGCGTTCAGCGTGGGCCTATTCCCACTTCGCACTTCCAACTTCCCACTTCGCTGAGGAGGCCCCATGACCCCCACGCCCACCCAACCAACGGAAACCGGCGTCTCCCTCACCCAGGACGCTTGGCGTCGGCTGAAGAAGAGCTGGGCGGCGATGGCGTCGCTGGGGACGCTCGTGGCGGTGGTGCTGCTCGCGTTCTTTACGCCGCTCTTGCCGCTGGCGCCGCCCGACCGGGATGAGACGCCGCTAATGCTCACGGGGCCGGTGGTGTGGCCACCGCTGGTGGAGGCGTTTAAGTTCGATGCGGCGCAGATTGAAACGCTTGCGGAACCGATCGCCGAAGCGAAGTCCAAGCTCAGAGAAGCCCTCGGCGAGTACTCGGCGACTCGCCGTTCGACCGACGCGACCGACGACGAAGTGGAGGAGAAGGCCCGCCAAGTGCTGCTCGCCCGCGCGGCGGTGGATTCGCAGGTGCAGCGGCCCTACGCCAGCGCCGGCTTCCCGAAGCTCGGTCCGCTCGCCCGTCTGATGGTCTGCGCCCGTTACGCGATCTTTGGCGAGTGGGAGCTCAACAGCGTTTGCGGCCGTGACAAGCTCGGCCGCGATCTGTTGAGCCGCATCTTCTGGGGCGCGCGGGTGTCGCTGATCGTCGGCTTCGTGGCGACGCTGGTGTCGCTGGTGATCGGCGTCACCTACGGCGCCGTCTCGGGTTACGCTGGCGGCTGGGTCGATGACCTGATGATGCGCATCGTGGATGTGCTCTACAGCATCCCGTTCGTCTTCCTGGTGATCTTCATCATCTCGATCCTCAGCGAAGAGTCGGTCAAAGAGCGCCTCGCCGGGTACGGGATCGACCGGATCACGATCTTCTACTTCGTCGTCGGCGCCATTTATTGGCTGACGATGGCCCGCGTCGTCCGCGGCCAAGTCGTCTCGCTCCGCAACGAGCAGTACGTCGAGGCGGCCCGCTCGCTGGGCGTGTCGCAGACAGCGATCGTCTTCCGCCACCTCGTGCCGAACCTGCTCAGCATCGTGCTGGTGTACCTGACGCTCACCATCCCACGTGTGATCCTCTTCGAAGCCTTCCTGTCGTTCCTCGGCCTGGGCGTCGAGCCGCCCGATGTCTCCTGGGGCCTCTTGGCGAACGAGGGTATCCAGGTCATCACGCCTGTAAAGATCTACTGGTGGCTGATCGTCTTTCCGAGCGTCGCCATTGGCGCCACGCTGTTCGCGCTCAACTTTCTCGGCGACGGCCTCCGCGACGCCTTCGACCCGCGGATGAAGGGACGTTAGGATTTAGACAGGATTAACCGGATCGACGCGGTTCTGGTTATCATTGCTCTTCAACTTGTCGATTCCCTATCCTCCTCCTTCGATTACCAACACGATTGTCATGCTCAAGATCGCTTTCTGCGTTGCGATGGTTCTAGGATCGGCTTCGGTAGGTTTCGCCAAAGATACGCCTACCGAGGGCATGAAGCTCGCCACAACACCGGACCATCGCCTCCGCGACCGTTGGTGGCGTAACCGGCACGACGAGAAGCTCGACGCTAAGAAGCGGCTGCTCGATTCCGATAAGGAAGTCCGGCTGGTCTTCGTCGGCGACTCGATCACCCACGGCTGGGAGAATGGCGGCAAGCAGCTCTGGGAAGAGCGGTACGCCCCGCGCGGCGCCTTCAACATCGGCTTCAGCGGTGACCGCACCGAGCATGTCCTCTGGCGGCTCGGCATGGGCGAGGCCGGGAAAGACAACAACGAGATCGCCGGTCTCGAGCCCGAGTTGTTCGTCGTGATGATCGGCACCAACAACACGGGCCATCGCAAGGGCGACCCCGGCGCCACCGCCAAGGGCGTTGAGATGGTCGTCGATCGCCTGCTCGAACTGGCGCCCGAGAGTAAGGTGCTGCTGCTGGCGGTCTTCGCCCGCGGCGAGAAGCCCGACGACGAACTCCGCCAGATCAACGACGACGTCAACGAGCGGATCGCGGGGCTTGGCGAGCGTGACAACGTCGAGTTCCTCGACATCAACGACGTCTTCCTCGACGACGACGGCACGCTCCCCAAGAGCGTCATGCCCGACCTGCTCCACCCGAACGAGCACGGCTACAAGCTGTGGGCTGACGCCATCGAAGAGCCGATCGCCCGCTTGCTCGGCGAGAAGTAGAGCGTTGCGCGGAGTCGGGCCGGCGGTTGTTGGGTAGAATGGCGCTCCGCCCACGGAGCCTCAACCGCCCAGCTATTGTCATGAGCTACTTCCGGCAGGTCTTCACCGAATTCGCCGCGGACCAGTGCACGACGCTGGCCGCGGCGATTTCGTACTACACGGTCTTCGCGCTGCCGCCGCTGCTCTACCTGCTGATGATGGTGGTGACGGCCGGACTGTCGCTCGCCTACGACTCGCAGGTCGCCGAAGAGAAAGCCGGCGAAGTCCTCGAAGAGCAGGCGACCCAGCTCATCGGCGACGAAGCGGCTGTCGATAGCATCGCCGCGATGATCCAGCGCAGCCGCCAAACGGAGGGCGCCTGGTGGAAAGTGACGCTCAGCGTCGCCGGCGTGCTGCTCGCCGTCACCGGTCTGATGGGCGCTTTGCAGACGGCGCTCAACGTGGTTTGGGCGGTCAGGCCCGACCCCGATCGGTCGCAAGTCCGTTACTTGGTGCGGAAGCGGGCCGTCTCGTTCGCCTTGGTGCTGGGGCTGGGCGTCTTGCTGCTGGTCTCGATGACGGTTTCCGGCGCCATCGCGTACCTCGGCGACCAACTGAACGAGCTGGCCGGCGTCGATCCCCTCCCAGCGGCCTGGATCAACTACGCGGTGCAGTCCCTCGTGGCCTTCATCGTCTTCGCCGTGGTCTTCAAGGTGCTCCCCGACGCCCACGTCACTTGGCGTGACACGTTCATCGGCGCGCTGATCACGACCGCACTGTTCCTGGTCGGCCGCATCGCCATCCAGCAATTCTTCGTCCTCAGCCCGCCGGGCGCCCAGCTCGGCGGCGCCGCGGCGTCGCTGGCCGCCGTGTTCGCTTGGGTCTATTACTCAGCGATGATCCTGCTCTTCGGCGCCGAAGCGACCGAGGTCTACGCCCGCCGCCGCGGCCGCGACATACAGCCCAAGAGCCGCGCCGTACGCATCGCCAAAGTCATGGAATAGAAGGTCGTTCTAGAAAAAATTAACCACTGAGGCACTGAGAAAACAGAGGACGCACAGAGAAAAGTTCCTCGGCGCCGTCCCTCGGCGCCGTCTGTGCCTCCGTGGTTAACAATTGCCGCGTACTTCCAAGTTAAGACACTACCGCGGCATCAAGTCCAGCACGATCGCCGTCATCGCTTGTACCCCCGTGCGCAGCGTCGGCTCGGGGTTCGGCCAGTAGAGGGACGAGTGCATCGACGGCGGCGTCTCGCCGGCCGCCTTCCAGGCGTCGAGGCGTTCTTTGCTGATCGTCCCCAGGCGGAACATGCAGATCGGCACGCCCGCCTTGCCGTAGCGGCTGAAGTCCTCGGCGCCCATCATCGGCTCGGCCTTGTTGACCGAGCCGTCGCCGAGCGTCTTGCGGAGCACGCCATCGACGCGCGTCGTCAGGTCCGGGTCGTTGTACAGTGACGGCGTCCCCTCGCTGTAGACAATCTCCGGGTCGGGCGCATCGGCGCTCGCGGCGGCGGCCTTCGCCTTGCGCTCGATCGCCTCGGCGATCTGCTTGCGGATGTCGGCGGAGTAGGTGCGCACTGTGAGCTGTAGCTTCACGTCGTCGCCGATGACGTTGTGCTTTGTGCCGCCGTGGATCGAGCCGACCGTGATGACCGCCGGCTCGGTCGGCTTCAACTCGCGCGACACGATCGTCTGCAAGTCGAGCACCAGCCTCGCCGCGATCACCACGGGGTCGATCGCCGTGTGCGGCGCCGCGCCGTGTCCCCCTTTGCCGCGGACGGTGATGTCGACCGAATCGACGTTGGCGCCGAAGAAGCCCGGGCACGTGCTCACCTTGCCGGCCTCCAGGTCGTTCGCGGCGTGCAACGCGATGGCGTAATCAGGCCGCGGGAAGCGTGCGAACAGGCCGTCGGCGAGCATCGCCTCCGCGCCCGCGCCGAGCTCCTCGGCGGGCTGGGCGATACAGACGAGCGTTCCCTTCCATAAGTTCTTGTTTTCGGTGAGGCAACGCGACACGCCCACCAAGTTGGTCATATGGACGTCGTGCCCACAGGCGTGCATGACGCCCACCACGGCGCCTCGCTTGTCGGTCGTGCGGACCGTCGAGGCGTAGTCGAGCCCCGTCTGCTCAACGACCGGCAGACCGTCGAGGTCGGTGCGGAGCATCACGGTCGGCCCGTCGCCGTTCTCGAGCACCGCGACGACGCCCGTCCCGCCAACGCCGCGCGTGACCGTGTACCCGGCCGCTTCCCAGGCGTCGGCGATCTTAGCGGCCGTCTTGTGCTCTTCGAGCGACAGCTCCGGCGCCGCGTGCAACTCCTTGTAGAACTCCACCAGCGAGGGCGTCTGAGCATCGACCCACTCGACGACCTCGTCCGCCGCTACGGAACGAACGGCAAAGCCAGCGACCAATAGCAAACTCAGCAAGCGAATCATGGCGGCGTCCAGGCGAGGAGAGGTCCCAAAGATTCGCCCGATTATGCCCTGCTCGCCCGCCCTCGCCAACTTGAGCGGTGTGGTAAAGTAGTGACTATGAAGAATGAACCGCAAAGGAACGAAGGAACAAGGGGCATGAAGGCGAGCCGATACTTCGTTCCTTTGTTCCTTTGTGGTTCCATCCTCTTTAGCAACGCCGAAGCCCAGCGGCCCGAGCGTGGCCGCGACGAGTACCTCGGCAGGCCGATCGCGCAGACGATGCACTACCTCGGCGCGCCGTGGCTAGTGCGTGAGTCGCGCGAGCGTGAGGAAGAGCCCGCCAAGCTGCTCGCCGCCCTCGACATCCGGCCCGGCCAAACCGTCTGCGACCTCGGTTGCGGCAACGGCTTCTACTCGCTGGCGCTGGCGGAGCAGGTCGGCCCGAAAGGGAAAATCCTTGCGGTCGATATCCAGCGCGAGATGCTGCAGATGCTCAAGGAGCGGGCCGAGGCGCGGAGCGTCCCCAACATCAAGACCATCAAGGGGAAGGTCAACGACCCGCGTCTGCCAGTGGGAGAGGTGGACCTCGTGCTGCTCGTGGACGTGTACCACGAGTTCTCTCACCCCGCAGAGATGCTCGCCAAGATGCGTGAGAGCCTCCGGCCCGAGGGACGCGTCGCGCTAGTCGAGTTCCGCGCCGAAGACCCCGCCGTCCCCATCAAGCCGCTGCACAAGATGACACAGGCGCAGTGCCTCAAAGAGTTCGAGGCCAACGGCTACAAGCTCGTCGGCCAGTTCGACGAGCTACCCTGGCAACACGTGCTGTTCTTCGCGCGCGACGATTCACCACTGGAAGAAGTCGATTTGAAAGCTTGGGCTAACGCAGCTCCGTAGGGTGGGTAACAACCCACCGCTCGACATATCCCGGTAAACGGTGGGTCATGACCCACCCTACAAGTATTCGGTCGATCGCGGCGCCGGCAGTTCATAGGGTCGGTTGTAACCCACCGCTTTCAATAATGCGGCGGCTTCTCGTCGGGCAAGTCCTCGGCCGCTGTTTGCAGGTCCACCAAGCGACGGACCGTCAGCTCGACGCCGTGCTGACGCCGCGCCGTTGCATCGACCTCATCGCGCGCCGCGGTGACGGCTTCGTTGAGGTCATTCACCAGTTGCTGCTGATGGCTGATGACTTCTTGCAAGCGATTCAACTCGGCGGCGAGGTCGCGGGACTCGGTTGATCCCGAAGGTTTGCTGGGCGTGAATGCGGCGAACCCCGCCAGCAGCCAGCCGACGATCATCGCTAAGCCGCCGAGCAGGACGATCGCGCCGAGCCAGCGCATGCCGTCGCCAACGAACGCCAGCACGTAGAGCAGCCCCGAGAAAACGACGACCCCCGCCACCAGCAGCCAGGCCGCCTTCGCCAGCAGCGGCCGCCCGGCGCCGGCCAGCGCGATCGCCAGCACGGCCGCGGCGGTCGTCAATTGGTAGCGCGAAGCCGTCACGAAGTTATCGACGCGGTGCGTTAGCTCATCGCCCGCATAGCCGAAGCCCGCGAGCGCGTCATCGAGCCCATGCGCCGCGTAAGCGCCCAGCCCTACGGCCGTCGCCCCCAGCAGTCCCGCCGCCGCCAACAACTTCGACATCCTTCGGTTTCCTTTGCGCCTCGGCGCCTTTGCGTGAGTCAACCAGCGTAGCCTCACGCAAAGCCGCCGAGGCGCAAAGGGGCGGCTTTTCGTCGCAAGCAATAAAAAAGGGCCGCCGGTGATCGCTCACCGACGGCCCCAAATTGTCGTTTCGCACTGGCGTCAGGCTCGCGGCGTCAGGCCCTCACAACTGCCCACTGCCGACCGCCCCCTGCCCACTAACTAATTCCCCGCGAGGCCGAGCTTCTGCTCTTCCTCTTCCTGGATGATGATCCGCGGCGTGACCATCATCATCAGGCTGTCCGTCTCGCGGCCGATGCCGACGTTGCGGAACAGGCGGTTGATGTAGGGAACCTTCGACAGCAACGGCACGCCGAACTCACGGCGCCCTTCGCTCAGCCGTTTAATTCCACCCAACAGCACCGTGCCGCCGTCGGGCACGCTAACGGTGGTCGTCACCGACACGAACTGGAACGTTGGCAGCTGCACCGTGGTGCCGGCCGTCGTGATCTGCCGGTTCTCCGACAGGTTGGCCGACTCGTTGGTGCCGTCGTCGTCGCCGTCCGTCGTGTTGCTAGACGCCGACGCGTTCGTCGTCGTCGAGCCATCGAACGTGAAGACGTCGACATCACCGATCTCGCTAAAGAACGGCACGACCGTCAACCGGACGTAACGCCGGTCTTCGGAGACGACCGCTTGGATCGACATCAGTGTCCCTTCGTTGAGCACCACGATCACCGGCTGCTGGGCGGCGGCGAACTCGCCGACCACCGGGATCACGCTGATCACGAACGGCGACTGCGACGTGTCCGACACGAAGGCCTGCTGACCGTTGAACAACGTCACCTTCGGGGCGTTGAGCACGTTGGTGCGCGTGTCGCCCTGAGCGGCGTTGATCAAGAAGTACGCCTCGATGTCACTGAGGATCGCGAAGCCGAACGTCGCCGCCGTGGAGGGGTTGAACCCGCCGAACTGTGGCTGCGCGACGTTGAAACTCCCTTGCCGGAACGGTATGTCGAGGTCCGCGGTCACCTGCGCTAAGTCGCCTACCAGTGGCGCCTGCACGCCTACCGTGGCCCCCGTACGGGTGCGTTGGATGCCGTTGCGGACGCTCTCACCGAACGACGCCGCGGCGACCGGGTTCGACGTCTGCGTGAGCTCGTCGGTGCCGAGGATTTTGTCGTTGATGTTCATGTCGAAGTCGATGCCGATCCGCTCGAAGAAGTCGTCGCTGAGACGGATAAAGCGGACCTCGATCGTCACCTGCAGGTCTTGCAGACGACGCAACTGCTCGAGCAGGTCGGCGATCTCTTCGTGGACCGACTGCGTCTGGCTTACGACGAGGCTGAGGTTCGTCGGGAACGGGCGGATCTCCGCCTCGCCGCCGCCGTTCTCGGCCCAGGTGTCCGAGGCGATCGTCGAGGTGATCAACTCGATCAGCGAATCGAAGTCCGCCGACGCCGCGCCACCGAGGCCGCCGGGGCCCGTGGTCAACTGACCCGGCGCCGCGCCGATCTGGCCCGAGGGGGCGAAGTTCTGCGCCAGGACGTTCGGGTTCTGGGCGCCGCCGGGGGCGCCGGTCGGTCCCGCCAGCGAGATCGGCCCGGGGCCACCGAGGCCACCGGCGCCGGCGCTGGTCACCGCCAGAGCGTCGTTGATCAGCCCTTGCAGGCCGATGTTGTTGCTCGGCAGGAAGTTGGGGATCGGAATCACCAAATCCGCGACGTAGTACACCTCACGCTGCAGCTCGCCGTCGCGGAGCGAGATGCTGGTGACCTTGAGCACCTCGTCCTTCACCGTGAAACCCATGTGCAGGGGATCGAGGATCAGGTTTAGCGCGCTCTCCAGCGAGATCTCGCTGTTGATGTTGATCGTGACGGGCGTGTCGCTCGAGACACCCTCTTGGTTCATGCCGCGCGGGTCGAGGTAGATGTCGACTCCGGTCATCTTGGCCAGCGCGTCCATCACCTCCGCCAGCGGACGGTCGGTGTAGCGAAGCTGCACCGGCGTCTTCAGCTTGCGGCGGATGTCCTGCTCACGAGGCGAAAGCTGGTTACGCCCGTCGGCCAGTCCCTTGCGCCGCCTTAGCTGATCCCAGTCCTTGGCGAACTTCATTTCTTGCCCGTCGAAGACGTTGGGGATAGCGGCCTCATCGACGCCCTTCCAAGCTTCCCAGTTCGCGATATCACGCTGATCGCGGAGGCCGTTATTGATTGCGTTGCGACGTTGGAGCTTCGCGAATTCCCACACCTGAATCGCAACCGGGTCATCCGGGGCCAGCTCTTTGAGCCGCTTGGCGACGACCTCGGCTTCTTCGATGCGGTACTCGCCTTGCAGGTCGTTGTACTCCTCGATCAGCTGCTGCATCTTCTCGCGCTTGCGCTGCTCAGCGAGATTCTCGCTGTCGATTTCATCGAGAACGGCGGCGTTCGTCTCGTCGAGTTCGATCTGCGCCTTGTTCGCTTCGATGTACTTGTTGGCGTCGTCGATCGACCGATCGACGCGGCGTACCAGTTGATCCCGGTACTCTTGGTTGATGCCCGAGGCCTCAACCTCTTGTCGCGCGGTCTCGAGAATCTCCAACGAACGCCGCGGGTCGGATTCGCGGATCTCGCGCGACTCGACCTGGGCCTGTCCCACGGTCGAGGCGAGCTTGCGGGCCAGCACCTGCTGGTCCTGGTCCGTCTGATCGATCATCGACGCGTCCACCGCCGGCACACTGAGCGGCGCCGGCTCACCGGACGCAACTCCACCGAACATCCGCAGGTGGTCGTCGAGGCGACGCTGGGCGCCGGCGTCGAGGCCGCTGCGGCCATCGCTGGCGGCTTGGAACTTTTCGAAGGCGCTGTCGAGGTCGCCCTCACGGAGCTTCTGCTCGCCCTCGGCAAGCAGACGCGCCGCCGCGGCCGGCTCGGCCTGGACGGACTCGCCCGTCAGCGGCAACTGCGCCAGACGCGGGACGTTGTCGCCGCCGACCATCGCGGCCGCGGGCTGGAGTTCGGTGCCGTCCGTCTCGGGGACGTGCATCGCTTGCCGGGCGTAATCGGCGCCCGTCTGTTCCCAGGCCGCGCCGGTTGTCATCACGGCGGTGTCGTAGTGACGCGCCGGCTGACGGAGCTCGAGGGCCAGCTTCGCCGGCGTGTCCTCGCCCTTGGCGAACGCCGAAGCGGGCACTTCGAGCTGGCTGGCTCGCGCCACCAACTGCTGCGCCCTGTCCGTGTCGCCGGCGGTCATCGCCGCACGGGCGTCGACCAACAGCCGCTTACAGACGGCCTTCTTGTCGGTCGCCTCGCCGACGGTGGGCGTGGCCGGGGTGAGCGTGTAGCGCTGACCCACCGCCGACGCATCGGTCGGCTTCGGCAGCGCTCGTGGCTGCGTAGCGCTCGTTGCAGGTTGTTGGGCGAGTGCCGGGCCGCTAGCCAGGGCCGCCAGGGCGGCCGCCAGGGCGGCAAACTTCCGTGTCGCGTTCAACTCAACTCTCCTTGTTGCGTTGGATCGCTTCCGTTCCGAAGCGCGCATTAGTCGGGCGAACCTCCACGACGCGACGCAATCGGCGCAGCGGGGGGCGGTCGTTGGGCGTGCTCCTGCGGCCGCCTCCCTCGGGCGCGAACGCCCGCTGGTCCTCACGACGCCTCCTGCGTGTGCGGGCCAGTGGTCAGCGGCTGGGTAGAAGAGCGGCGGGTGATTAACCGCTACGAGAAAACCGGTCAACGCCAGTTTCTAGAAAAATCTCGCCGGTAACCCCGTCCACGACGCTTGAGCCCCGTACTGACGCTCAGAAAGAAGCGGACTCAACGGGCGGCAGAGCAAGCTCTTCCTCGCCATAACGCCTGAGCCGTAGGAGCCGCTACGCAACGGCGCCCCCACGAAGAGGGCCTCATGGTTCTCACCCTAACCGGGCTCACGCAGCCGTGAGCCTGCCCAGCCTCAACGGAATTCGCCGCGGCCGCCACGCCCTCCGCCGCCGCGGGGCATAAACCCGCCGCCAGCGTTCGCGGCGTTCTCATCGAACAGGTTCTTGTAGTTCTGCACGGCCGTGCGGTCGTCGAGTTGGTCGTGGACGAAGAGTCGCCCCGCCGCATCCATGAACAACGCCTTCACCGGCGCGGTCTTCTTTCCAGGAAGCTCTTCGCCGCCCTGGAAGTCGCACAAGGTGAGCCCCGTGCGGAACTTGAACGACTTCATCTCCACAAGGTTCTGCCCGTCGGCGCTGACGACCTCGGTGTTCTCAACGAGGTTGAGCACCGAGCCGATCCGGAAAGACTCCTCGACGCCCGCCTTGATTGCGCGGCGGTCGTCGTCGAGCGCGTACGACTGAACCAGCAGATCGACGGTTCCCTCGGAAGGCAGCGACTTGCCGCTGGGGAGCTTCGCCCCTTCAACCAGTGCGTCACCCGCCATCGGCACCGAGATGATCGAGCTCGGCTCGCTCCACTCGGTCTGCAGGTAGGGGTTCCTACTCCCTTGGACCCGCGCGGTTACTTCCGACGAGAGGGCGCCAGCGATGTCGGGCCGGCCGGTGCTGGGGCTAATGTCGTTGACGTCGCTCAGCACGAGCTTCACCCGGTAGCGGTACTGACGACCCGGCTGCACGCCGAAATCGAAGATTCGCACCATCGCGAAGGGGACGTCCGGGTCGATCGTGAAGTCGCCCATGGCGCCGGGTCCACGACCGCCGCCGCGGCCCGCGTAAGCTCCTCCGCCAAACTCGCCGCGACCGCCACGCCCGCCGAACTCGCCCCCACCTCCGAACTCACCACGCCCGCCAAAGCCGCGCGGCGTCGGCTGGCGACCACCACGGCCACCGAACTCGCCGCCGGGACCGGCCGTCCCGCCCACCCGGCCGAAGCCCGAATCGCCTTCCCGTATCTCGGGAAGCGGCTCGTTGACGCCGGGATCGGTTGCGCTGGCGGTCGCCGCCTTGGCGTCGGTCTCGGCTTGGAGCGGCGCGTCGCTGTGGACGACATCCGGACTCCAATTCTGTTGCACCAGCGGCGGCAGCGGCATTGTCAGGATCGGATGCACATAGCGTCCGTCAACGATCTGCTCCTGCCAGGGAAGCCAGTCGGCGGTCGTCTCTAGCAGATAACGCTCCGACAAGTAGGGTCGGCGCGGCTTCGAGCCCGACACGTCGCCGAACTGGACCTGCTCCCACTTCAGTTCGGCATCCTCATCGCCGGTGACTTCGGCACGCTCGACGATGACGCCGGCGTACTGCGGGACGTCGAGTGCCGGGTTGTAGCCCTTGGAATCGCGGAGGGCCTCTTCGTAGATCTTGGCCTGATCGAGGACCGGCGCTTTGGCGAGCACATAGGCGACCGACGACGCCTGGAAACGCTCGTAGCCCCCGGTAACGACGCCCTCCTGCACGGCTCCGCCGGGGATCGGGCGAATCTTGCGACCTTTCTCGTCCACGGTCGGCTCGCCGGCATCGTTGAAACCGCCGCCTCGACCGCCGCGTCCGCCACCGCCGAGGAGTTCACCCTCATTGCGTTCGCGCGCCGCCTCTTGCTCCAGCTTCTCACGCTGTTCTCTGGCGCGCTCCTCACGGATTCGCTTCTCGGCCTCTTCTTTGCTCTCGAACGCAAAGATCGCTGTCACCGCGCCCCCTTCCAAGTCCGTGGCGGGGAGCAGCTTCGGGTCGGTCCGGTCCACCACCGGTGGCACGACCGAACGGTTGAGGCCGCTTGGCTCTTTGTACGGTTTCTCCGGGAGGTTCTTGAGTAGGTTGGGCGACGCAATCGGGTAAGCGGGCCTGAACTCGCCTTCCGGGACTTCCGATATCGGCGCCGTCTCCCACGACGTCTTGGCGGTGCCGGCTTGCGTCATCAAGTCGTTGGGCGCCTTGGAGAGCCCCTGCACGCTCAGCGACGAATACGCCAAGTAGCCCGCGGCGCCGACGAGGACGACAGCGACCACTTTTTCGACGTGCTGAATGGCGAGCTGCTTGATGCCGCCGCCTTTGTTGTTCCCGGCCATGCCGCATTCCGTGTGGGTTGGTGGGGGCCGCCTGACAAGGCCCCGCGACGGGTTAGGTCGAAAGATTCGGGTTACTCAACCGCCGCCATCGCGTCGGTCGCGTCCGCCCCTTCGGACGGCAGGATCGACGGATCGGGCTGGTTAAAAATGTACACGATGCCGTGCAGGATGACGGTCCCCTTGGTCGGACGCCGATCGAAAGCGGCGACTTCGCCACCGCCTGCGAATCCGCGCGCCGCTTGGCCAGCTTCACCCTCGGGGTTGAAGCGGACCTGCTCGACCTGCACCTGCAAGGGGGCGTTCGCCAGCTCCCACATAAGCGTGCCGAGCCACTTGGTGTCCATCTCCAGGACCATCCGCACCGGCAGTCGCTTGAACTCACCGCCGAAGTTGAGGTCGGCGGGGACGTCCGTCCGTGGCTTGCCGTCGTCGCCGAGGTAACGTCCGGCCAGCATGGCGGTATTGGGATCGGCGCCCTCGGTCCCTCCCTCTTCGAATGAGCCCCGTCCGCCAAAGCCCCCCCCGCCGCCGAACTCGCCACCACCGCCGCCGCGACCAAATTCTCCGCCGCCGCCGAATTCGCCGCCGCCGCCACGACCGAAGTCACCGCCGCCGCCGAATTCACTTCCTGAGGAGACGCTCGTCTCAGGCGGAACGAGTTGGGCCGTGTCCCTCTGACTCGCGGCGCGGCCAACCTTCATCTCGATGATGGTCGGGATCGCGGCGCGGTCGCGACGCGTGGCGCCGGTCGCCTCGTTGGTGTTCGCGATCGCCTGGAGCAGCGTGCGGTAGACCCACAGATCCTCCTGCAGCACCCAGGCCTGGAGGTCGGTCACCGACTCGGGCGACAACCTCGCACGGAGGTCGCCTTGGTCGAGCCACTGGACGAGATGATTGGACGTCTCTCCGTCGGCGCCGCCAGCGAACTCACCTCCACGACCACCGAACTCGCCACGCCCGCCGCCAAAGGCGCGACCGCCGCCGCCCGAAGCGTCTTCGGCGAGCAACTCGGCGTCGACGATCTCGACCAGCGACGGGAAGGTCTCTTTGATGTAGTTGACGTAGATCTCACGGTTGCGGGGGCTGATCCGGTCGCCAAACTTGGCGTCCTTCACCGCATTGACGAAGCGATCGCCCAACTCAGGCGGCCAGATCAAGACTTCTTCTTTCTGAATCTTGTAGAGCCCCTGCCACTCACGCAGCACGTCTTCGGCGAGCTTCTCTGTTTCTTCTTTCTGCGCTTTATTGACACCGTCGTTCGGCTTGAACGGCTTGCCAATGATCTGCTGGATGGACGAGAACTCGCTTTCGATCTTCGAGATATTGGCCTTCGTCTGACTCGCGACCGATGACGACGCGGTGTACCACACGCCGAGCGTGATCACGACGACAAGGACCGACAACACCCAGAAGTGATGTTGTTTAAGCCAGGCGAGGACGACTTTGACCTGATCCATGCGAGAGCGGGAGCCGTTAGTGGGAAAGGTTGGAAGGGATCAGAGCGTGCCGGCTCCGCCGCCATCGACGGCGGCGCCTTCGACAATACCTTGGCGGGCGAGTTCGCGCGAGTGACGCAGCGTCGGCTTCCAAGCGAACTGGACGACGAAGTCCAGCCGGCGAAGCGTCCACAACTCGGGCGGCTTGGGCTGGCCATCGGCGGCAAAACCGCCCCGATCCATCGCCGGCCCACGGGCCACCCGTGCGTTGGCGTCGTCGCCTTCGACCGCCTCGGGGTCGTACTGCACATCAACAATCCGCCGCTTGGTCACGATGACCGGGTGGCTGATCCCCAGCTCGGCGAACGACACGTCAATCATGGTCGGCGAGCCGTCCGGGCCCGGAGGTCCATCGGGCAGCTGGATGCTGCCGTTCATTAAGTTCTCGATCAGCGTCTCGCGGAGGAACTGCTGTCCGATGCGCCCGCCACGCTCGTTATGGAAGTGGTGGCCCCGGAGCTGGATCACCCAGCCCGGACCCGAGGGCCCCGCCGTCGCTGTGCCGTCGCCGGCTGCGGCGCCTCCTGTCGCGTCGAAGGCGTACTCATCAACCGGCGCCGCTTCGACGGGCGGCGCCTCGACCGCGGCGCCTTCCTCCGGCGGCGCGTTTGGGTCGGCTTCTCCGGTTGCGGCGGCAGCCTCGGCTTCGTCGGCGATGTCACGCCCCGACTGGGCCTCTTCCCACAACGGCTGGACCGCGGTGAACCACGTCGAGAGGTCTTCCATGTGGGTGCAATCCATCGACGTGATGTGCACCTCTTCGCGGGACATCACGTCCTCGGGCGTCTCCTGACGCTCTTCCTCCGGGCGCGTGTCCTTGGGGATCGCTGCGTTGAGCGCCGCCCACAGCTCGGGCCACAAGAGCCGGCCATCGACGTTGCTCGCCAGGTTCTTACCCATCTGCGAGATGTTGTCGAACTTGGACTTGAGATCGGTGTTGGTCGATTCCAATCCCCCGGTGAATTGCTTCGTGGAAGCCGCTTGGCCGAGGGCCTGCTTCCAGTCGTTGTCCACGTCGGCCGTCTGATACGCCGAGACGTAGCTGCTGTAGTTGAACGCCAGACCCGCCATCAGTGCCGCCGCCGCCGCGACCGCCCACGGCTTCTTCGCTCGGATGATCCGCTGCATGACGATGTCTTCGGGCAGCAGATTGGTCGACATCTGCGCCTTGCCAAGCGCCTGCACGCACAGGCCGTAGGCGACCGGGAAGCTCAGGTGGTTCTGCTGGAACGCCGGCTGCGCGGTGACGCTGCCGCCGGCGAGGTTCTCAAACTCCTCGGCCATCTTGACCGGGATATCGAGGTTCTGAGCTAGGTACCGCTGCAAGCCCGGCAACTTCATCGCGTTGCCGACGGCGACCACCTCGCCCAGATCGCGGGCCCACTTGTTGTTGCTCGTGCAGAAGCCGATCGACCGCTGGATCTCGGCGACCAAGTCGCTAAACACAGGCCGCATCGCCTGGAACACCGCCTTGGGGTCCTCGGCCTTGGCGGCGTTCTTCTTCAGATGCTCGGCCTTACCGAAGGTGAGCTTCAGCTCCTTGGTCAACGCCTTAGTGAAATGGCTGCCGCCGATCTGAATGCTGCGTTGCCAGACGCGGAAGCCGTTGGTGACCACGAGGTCTGTGGTGTCGACGCCGATCGACAGGATGGCGATCGACTGCGGCGGGTTCTCCGCGTCGTACGACTCCTTCACCACCTCGCCGAGGCGGTCGAAGCAGGCGTAGTTGTAGAGCGACAGCGGCGTCAGCTGGATGAAGTCGATCTCGACCCCGGCGCGAAGCAGCGGCTCGAGCGACCGCGCGACCTGGTCGCGCTTCATCGCGAACAGGCCGATCTCGGTCTCGAGGGCGTAGCCCTCTTCCTGGTTGCCGCCGGCGAGGGCCTGGTAGTCCCAGACAACGTCTTCCAGCTGGAAGGGGATCTGTTGCCGGGCCTCGTACTTGACGATGTCGGGGATCTTCTTCGCTTCGACGGGCGGCAGCTTGATGAACCGCGCCAGGCCCGCTTGGCCGGGAACGCTCATCGCGACGCGGTCGCCCTTGAGCTCATTGCGCTCGAGGAACGTGCCGATCGCTTCGCGGACGATCTCCTCGGGGTCGGCGTCGGGCTGGCTCAGCAGCTTCGGGTACTCGACGTAGTCGAACGCCTCGACCACCAAGCGGCCCTCGTCCGACTCGTGCGGACGGCAACGCAGCGCCTTCAGCGCGCTTTGGCCGATGTCGATGCCCCAGGCGGCTCCGGATTTCGCCATCGCTCGTTTGGCCTCGGATCGAGGCGTCTTGTACGGTTTGAAAACGGGTCAGCAGCGACGAAGCACGGCGCGCAGCGCCAAACGCATCGCAGCAATCGTGGTAAGGGATTAGCCGGAAAGCTGGCCGACCCCTGAATGCGACCACCGCCACGCCCCCACCCTTGGGAGCATGGCGCGCAGCGCAGACGGCAGATCGGCCTCTTTCTGTCCACGCCTATTCTAATCGATAGGACGCCTATTGGTAGCAAACTTGGCCACTAAGATGCTCAATCTGGCCATCCGACCGAAATACCGCCCCTGCCGCTCTAAACCGCCCTGCTGGACGCCTCGGCTTGCCGCTTCGCGGGGGTTTGTGTCGGCGGGCGGGTAGTCCACCCCGGGGGCCTGCTGGTAACATTGCCCACGTGGCCAATCGCCAGGAAAAACCCGCCGCCGTCGGCTTCGACTCTCCCTCCCATTCTGCGTTGATCGCCCCCGCTATGGTCGTGACGATCGACGGCCCGGCCGGCGCCGGCAAGAGCAGCGCCGCCCGTGAGCTGGCCCGCCGTCTCGGTTTCCGTTTTCTCGACACCGGGTCGATGTACCGGGCCGTGACCCTCGCCGCCGTGGAGCGAGGGATCGACCTGGCCGACTCCGACGCCCTGGTCGAGGTGGCCGAACAAGTCGAAATCTCCCTCGACGAGGACCGCGTCCTGCTCGACGGCCGCGACGTGACCCGGGCGATCCGCACCCTGGAGATCACCTCCGCCACCAAGTTCGCCGCCGACTGCCCCCGCGTCCGCGCCCGACTGGTGGACCAGCAGCGCCGCGTCGCCGAGGGCATGGACGTGGTTACCGAGGGCCGCGACCAAGCGACCGTCGTCTTCCCCGACGCCGAGTGCAAGATCTTCCTCACCGCCAGCGAAGAGGTCCGCGCTGAACGCCGCTACCTCGACCTAGTGGGCCGCGGCGAGCACGTGACCCGCGAAGAGGTCCTCGACAAGCAGCGGGTCCGCGACAACGGCGACTGCACCCGGGCCGTCGGCAAGCTCTACAAGGCGGACGACGCCATCGAGTTCACGACCGACGGCCTGACGCGCGAAGAGGTGGTCGATCACTTGATGAAGATCGTCGAGAAACGTCGCGCCGGTGAAGTCTGAGCAGGAGCTGTCATGTCGCTGAGGCAATTGGAGAAAATCTGCTTTACAATCTGCCTCGTCTGCATCGTAAGCGGCACGGTCCTGTCTCTCGCCATGATCTGGCTTGAAGTGACAGAGGAAGAGGTGATAAGGAAGTCTTGGCTCACGATTCTTGTGCTGTTTCTCGCCTCAGCGCTAACGCTAAGCGTGAGCAAAACCCTCGGCAGGCATCATGGTGGGAGTGATGACGCCTGATGGCCACCGAATCGAGCCCTACTCCTAGCCTCGCCCGACCGGGCAAAGAGGCCCCGCCCCCCACCTACCGCCGCGGCCCCGCCAAAGCCGCCTGGTACTGGCTCTCCAGCACCGCGATCTGGGTCACCGCCAAGCTCCTCTACCGGCTGCGGTACGAGGGGGCCCGCAAGGTGCCAATGGAGGGGCCTTTGGTGCTGCTGGGCAACCACACCAGCCATTTTGACTCGCCACTCGTGGGCGGTTCGCTGCGACGACAGCTCAGCTATCTGGCCCGCGACACGCTGTTCGTCGGCCCGCTGGGCTGGCTGATCCGCTCGTACGACGCCGTCCCCGTGGACCGCGACGGCTCGGGCATCGCCGGCATCAAGGCGACGCTCAAGCGTCTCAAACAAGGGGGCGCGATGCTCCTCTTCCCGGAGGGGACCCGCTCGGACGATGGCGAAATGAAAGCCTTCAAGCCGGGCTTCGTCTCCCTCGTCCGCCGGGCGCAAGCGACGATCCAGCCGATCGGTTTCGATGGGCCGTTCGGAATCTGGCCGAAGGGCGCTAGACGTCCCCGCCTCTTCGGCAAAGTGGCGATCCACTACGGGGATCCGATCCCCTACGCCGAAGTCGCGGGGCTGAGTGACAACGAGCTCGTCGAACTGGCGCACCGTCGCGTCGCGGAATGCGTCGCGCGGGCGCGAGAGCTAAATCGTATTTAGCTCCCGCCCGCGTTTGGCTCCCCAGCCCCATTTAACCCCCGGTCATTGACCGGGGGTTAAATGCGTGTGGTGTGACAAATCTATCGCCACCACCGCTTGCCGTTGCTGCAACGCCGCAAAATCGGTACGATGCGTAGCTTGTACCCGCTCCCTTGGGCCCGGCCGTGTGTGTCGGGAGTTAACCCGAGGGCGATTTCGTTCCTTTAGCCCCCTGTGCCGCCGCTCGCGTAGTCTCCTCGCGGCGTCGGGTCTGGCCTCTCTGGCCGCCCGATTTCGGTCGATCCCAACCACCCCTGGGTCGCCTTCCGTCCACGAGTCGAGCCGCCCGTTCATACGGCGCATTCCTAAGGATTCCATGGTCAACCGCAACCTCCTCAACCAGTACGACGTTTCCGACGACGACCTCATCGCCGTGATGGGCGATCAGGAGCTCATCGACGAGACAGCGTGGCTTGAGGGCGAAGACGTCTCGATCAACCAGATCGTCGAAGGCAAGGTCATCCGCATCGACAACGAGTTCGTCGTCGTCGACGTCGGCTACAAGAGCGAAGGCCTGATCCCGCTGTCGGAGTGGGAGCCGGAGATCGAGGAAGACCCGTATGGCAACGACCCCGAGGCGACGGACTTCGAGCCGCCGGTCGTGCCCGAGCCGGAAGAGCCGCCGAAGCCCGGCGACATCATCCGCGTGCTGGTCGAGGACGTTGAGGACGTCGCCGGCCGCCACGACGAGCGTGGCATGCTGGTCCTCTCGAAGCGTAAGGCCGAGCGGATCGAGCAGTGGATGGGCGTCATGTCCGACGTCCACGAGGGCGACGTCGTCACCGGCACCGTGATCCGCAAGATCAAGGGCGGCCTCCTGGTGGACATCGGCGTCAACGTCTTCTTGCCGGCCAGCCAGGTCGATATCCGCCGTCCGCACGACATCGGCGAGTACATCGGCAAAGAGATCAAGTGCATGGTGCTCAAGATCGACGAGGAGCGCCGCAACATCGTCGTCAGCCGCCGCAGCCTGATCGAGCAAGAGCGCGCCACCAAGAAGGCCGAGCTGCTCAAGACCCTCTCCGTGGGCGATATCCGCAAGGGCATCGTCAAGAACATCGCCGACTTCGGCGCGTTCGTGGACCTGGGCGGCATCGACGGCCTGCTGCACATCACCGACATGAGCTGGGGCCGGATCAATCACCCCAGCGAGATGGTGAAGATCGAGGACAACCTCGAGGTGATGGTCCTCCACATCGACTACGAACGTGAGAAGATCGCCCTGGGCCTCAAGCAGAAGTCGCCCAGCCCGTGGGAGAAGGTACCGGCAACCTACCCGGTCGGCACCCGCGTGAAGGGCCATGTCGTCAACGTCATGAGCTACGGCGCCTTCGTCAAGCTCGAGGACGGCATCGAGGGCCTGGTGCACATCTCCGAGATGAGCTGGACCAAGCGCATCAGCCACCCCAGCGAGTTGGTGCAGGTCGATGACGAGGTCGAGGTCGTTGTCTTGGGCATCAACCAAGAGAAGCAAGAGATCTCGCTCGGCATGAAGCAAACCCAGGACAACCCCTGGGACCGTGTCGCCGACCGTTACCCGCCCGGCGCCGACGTCGAGGGCCGTGTCCGCAACCTCACCAACTATGGCGCGTTCATCGAGATCGAAGAGGGCATCGACGGCCTGCTCCACGTCTCGGACATGAGCTGGACCCGCAAGGTCAGCCACCCGAGCGAGGTCGTCGAGAAGGGCGAGCTGCTCAAGTGCAAGATCCTCTCGGTCGACACCGAACGCCGCCGGATCGCCCTGGGCATGAAGCAGCTCGACGAGGACCCGTGGTCCAGCGACATCCCCAACCGCTTCCAGCCCGGCGACCTTGTGAAGGGCAAGGTCACGAAGATCACCAACTTCGGTGTCTTCATCGGCCTGGAGGACGGCCTCGAGGGCCTGCTGCACGTCTCGGAGCTCTCCGATCAGAAGATCGAGAACCCCGAAGAGATCTGCAACGTCGGTGACGAGATGGAGGTCAAGATCCTCCGCGTCGATATCGACGAGCGCAAGATCGGCCTCAGCCGCAAGCGGGTCGACTGGGCCGAGGAAGAAGCCGGCGCCGAGGGCGAGACCGAAGCCGTTGGCGCGACCTCGACGGCTTCGTCGGCCTCCAACGAGAACCTCAAGGGCGGCATCGGCTCCGGCGAGGGCCCGCTCTTCAAGGCGCCCACCGCGGACGTGGGCGCTGACACGGACGCCGACTCGGATTCCGGTTCGGAAGACTGACCCTTTCGAACGGCTCGTCATTACGACCGATACCATGGCAGCATCGACGACGCCACGCTCCCTACGGGGAGCGTGGCGTCGTGTTTTTGGTAGACCACTGAAGGGCGCCTCAGCCGCGGGCGGTAGCCATCGGCCTGTAGCGACGTGCGACCGCTGGCTTCCGCCCGCGGCTGAGGTCGATACGTAGAGAGGCCCTTTTCCACTCCACATGCGGCAAATCCGCTCGGATCGGGATACCCCTACAAGCGGCGCACCCGGCGCCGCTTACCTATGCGTGAAGCCTTCTCGCTCGATCGTCGATAGCAATCGGTAGCCACCGCTTCGCCCCGCGGCGAATCGCCACCGGTCTACCCCGGCCCGCACCCCGTCCCGGCGCGCCACGCCAAGCCAGTCGACGACCTATGCCTACCGCCGCCAAGAAACGCACCACCGCCGACTCCGCCGTCCAGACCCCGCTGGAGACCTACCTACGGGAGATCAACGAGACGCGGCTGCTCACCGCCCAGGAAGAGCGCGACCTCGCCGTACAGATCGGCAACGGCAACCTCGCCGCCCGCGACCGGATGGTCCGCGCCAACCTGCGGCTGGTGGTCAACATCGCCCGTGGCTACGCCGGCAAGGGCCTCGGTCTGCAAGACCTGATCGAAGAGGGCAACCTCGGCTTGCTCCGCGCCGTGGAGGGCTTCGACCCCGCCGTCGGCACGCGGTTCAGCACCTACGCCAGTTACTGGATCAAGCAGTCGATCAAGCGCGCCCTGATCAACACGGGGAAGACCATCCGCATCCCGGCCTACATGGTCGAGTTGCTGAGCAAGTGGCGCCGCGCTTCGGCCCGGCTCACCGAAGAGCTGGACCGCACGCCGACGCCCGAAGAGATCGCCCGGGTGCTCGGGCTGCCGAAGAAGAAGCTGCCGATCATCAAGAAGGCGATCAAGATCTACAACGCGACGCCGCAGACCGACCAGACCGAGGCGGGCTGGACGCTGGGCGACATGGTGATGGACGAGACGCAACTCTCGCCCGACGAGCGGATGGTCGAGAGCGACTCGCTCCGCCACGTGCTGAAGATGCTCGGTCGGATGGACGAGCGAGAGGCGACGATCCTGCGTCTCCGCTTCGGGCTGGGCGGCGTTGAGCCCAAGACGCTCAAAGAAATCGGCGAGCAACTCGGCCTGACCCGTGAGCGGGTCCGCCAGATTGAGACCGAGGCCCTCGCCAAGATGGCCGCAAGCCTCGACGACCCGCGCGACGCGGCGCGCCTCTTCGGGACGGACGACGATTCCGATAGCAACGATTAGTCCGGTCGTCCGGCCGCAGCGCGACAGCCTTGTTGCGAGTTAGCGTATCGGGCCGTGGGACCGATGCTTTGCGGGCTAGGTTTCTTCTGGTGTTGCGCGCCCTGCGCCCCGTTGAGCCTTTTCGTCCCCGAGCCGATGTTCCGCTCTCATTTCGGCAGCATCCGAACCCAAGTTCAACTGCTTGCAGCGTTGTCGGCGGCGACAGCGCTGGCGGTGGCGTGCGCAGCGTTCGCGCTGAACGACATGCGGGTGCTCGCTTGGAACAAGCAGCAGCAGCTCTACCGTTATGCGGCCGTCGTCGCCCGCAATGCAGGCCCCGCGCTCGCCGAAGCGAAATGGGATGACGCTGACACGCACCTCGAGACGCTGAAGCTTGAGCCCACCGTCACCGCGGCCTGCCTGTACGACGCCAGAGGGGCTGTCATCGCCGAGTACCTCCGTGACGAGATGATCGACGGCGTCTTTCCCGAGCAATCGGACGGCGCTTGGCTCAAAGAGTCTCGCGACAACGACGTCCAGCTCTTTCAGCCGATCCATCGGCGTGGGGTCCGCGTCGGCTCGCTCTATCTACAAGCCACCGGCGACGACATCCGCGAGCAGCAGGCGAATTATCCGCTGATCGTAGGGTCGGTCTTCCTGATCTCTCTCGGCGTCTCGGCCGTCTTCGCTTCGCGGATACAGAAGCGGATCCTCGGGCCGATCGACAAGCTCGTCAGCGCCGCCGAGCGGGTGTCGACCGAGGGGGATTACTCCGTCCGCGTCGGCGAACGCCCCGCGGGGCAGGTCGGCAAGCTGTGCACGGCGTTTGACGCGATGCTCGATCGCGTCGAAACGGCCGACAAGAGCCTCCAGGAAGCCCACGACAAACTCAACGCCCGCGTCCGCGAGCGTACGCGCGAACTGCACCGCGAAGTGCTCGAACGCCGCCACGCCGAGTCGATCGCCTCGGGTCAATCGAAAGTGTTGCAGATGCTTGTCGGCGGCGAACCGCTTACCGATGTATTGACCTCCCTCGTCACCGAGGTCGAGAAGCACGTGGGCAACATCGTCGCTGCGGTCTCGATCGTTGATGATCACGAAGAGTGGTTCGGCGATCCGATCGGCGTGCAGCTCAGCGGCCAACAGCGTGACGGCCTGCGGCAACTCCCGTTCAGCAAGTTGGGGACCGCCCCCGCTCGCGCGGCGGTATCGCTGCTGCCGGAGTTCGACCTCTGCGACGGCGATCAGGCCGTCGTGGACGCCTCGGGCTTCGAGTCCACCGCTCACGGCGGCGCCTGCTGGGCCGTCCCCTGCGTCACCGCCGACGGGCGCCTGTTGGCGGTCGTGTCGCTGTTCTTCAAGCACAGCCGCCGCCCGAACGAGGACGAGCTGGCCGTCATCGTCTCGGCCTGCTCCCTGGCGACGCTCGCTATCGAGCAGCGGTGCGGCGAAGACAGTATCAAACTGGCGATGCAGAAGGCTACCGAGGCCAATGCCGCCAAGAGCGTGTTCCTGGCCAACATGAGCCACGAGATCCGCACGCCGCTCAACGCGATCCTCGGCTTCGCCGATCTGTTGATCACTGAGTCATCCGATCTCGACGCCGAACGACGCGAACAACTCAACACGATCGCCTCGAGCGGCAAACACCTGCTGACGCTCATCAACGACGTGCTCGACCTGTCGAAGATCGAGGCCTCGGAGATGCATTTCGACAATGAGCCTACCGACCCCAACCGAGTGCTGGTGGAGGTGATGTCGCTCTTGCGGGTGAAAGCCGTCCAGCAGGGGATCACCCTCGACTACGAGTGGCGCACGCCGGCGCCCACCACAATCGTCACCGACGAGCCGCGGCTGCGGCAGGTGCTCCTGAACCTCGTCAGCAACGCGGTGAAGTTCACCGAGGAGGGCGGCGTCCGCGTGTCGGCCGCGGTCGAGAACGCCGAATCCCCCGCGCCGATGCTACGCGTCGATGTCGTCGATACGGGCGTCGGCATCCCCCAAAACAAGCTCACCGAAATCTTTAAGCCCTTCGTGCAAGCCGACGCGTCGGTGACGCGCAAGTTCGGCGGCACGGGGCTCGGCCTCTCGATCTGCCAGCGCATCGCCGAAGAGATGGGCGGGTCGCTCACGGTCGCCAGCAAGCTCGGCGAAGGGAGTTGCTTCACGCTGCGGTTGCCGACCGGCAGCCTCAGCGGCGTCACCTCGTCGCTGCCAGTCTGCGACGGGCTACAGGCCCATAACTCCGCGCCATCGCCCTCCGGAGCGATCCAAGCTTCCGATAACTCCAAGGCGCTCAAGGGGATGCGGGTGCTGGTCGTCGAAGACGGCGAGACGAACCGTCGCCTTATTGGTCTCGTGCTCCGCCGGGCCGGCGTCGAGGTCGAGATGGCCCACAACGGCCAAGAGGGGATCGACGCCGCGCTCGCTTGCGAATTCGATGCGATCCTGATGGACATGCAGATGCCGGTCATGGACGGCTACACCGCCGCCGGCCGATTGCGAGACGCCAACTTCAACGGCCCGATCATCGCCCTCACCGCGCACGCGATGAAGGGGGACGAAGAACGCTGCCTCGAAGCCGGCTGCAGCGACTACCTCACCAAACCGATCGAGGCGCCACGGCTCTTGGCGAAGCTCGCAGCGGTCCGTGGTGAGGTCGCGATCGAAAAGTCGGAGGACGCCGATGCGCCCGTTAGCTACGACGACCTGATCCCCAGCACACTGCCGACCGACGACGAAGAGTTCGGCGAAGTCGCCGAGAGCTTCTTGGCGAAGTACTCCAGCGAGCTCGAGCTGATGCATCGCAGCATCGACGACGCCGACTGGGATTCGCTCCGGCGTTCGGCCCACTGGTTAAAAGGGTCGGGCGGCACCGCCGGCTACCAGGCCGTCACCGACGCCGCCCGCGACCTGGAAAGCTCGCTCAAAGGCGCCCCCGACGCCGAAACCGTGCAAGCCAAGGTCGATCATCTCCGCAAGCTGCGTCGGCGTCTGGTCGTCGCTCTAGAACCTGCTCACGCCTAATCGCTTCCCTGAGTTGCTCCATGCCTTACTCCGCCCTGCTTTCGCGCGAATCTACCAGCCAAGCCGAATCCAACACGGCCACGCAGAACGCGCGGGTGATGATCATCGATGACGAACCGATCAACGTCACCGTGGTGCGGAAGTTCCTGCAGCGCTCGGGCTACCGGAACTTCGACGAGATCACCGACTCGACCCAGGCACTCGGCCACATCTACACGAATCCGCCGGACGTGCTGCTGCTCGACTTGATGATGCCGGTGGTGAGCGGGCTCGACATCCTCGAGGCCGTCCGCGCCGATCCGACGCTCGACCGCGTGCCGGTGCTGATCCTCACCGCCAGCTGCGACGCCGAGACGAAGATCGAAGCGCTCAACCTGGGCGCCACGGACTTCCTCTCCAAGCCGGTGGACCCGACCGAACTGATCCCGCGGGTGCGGAACGCCCTGCTCGTGAAGGGCCGCGAGGACGCGCTCGAGGACCTCGTCGCCAAGCGGACGGCCGAGCTCGAACGCTCGCGCCGCGAGGTGATCCACTGCCTGGCCCGCGCCGCCGAGTTCCGTGACAACGAGACCGGCCGCCACGTCATCCGTGTCGGCAAGTACGCCGGCATCCTCGCCCGGCAGATGGGGTTCAACGAACGCGACGCGCAGCAACTCGAAGTCGCCGCCACGCTCCACGACATCGGCAAGATCGGCATCCCCGACGCCATCCTGCTCAAGCCCGGCAAGCTCGACCCCGAAGAGTTCGAGCTCATGCAGAAGCACGCCGCGTACGGCCGCAAGATCGTCAGCGCGATGGACGCCACGGAGTACGCGTCGTTCGTCGGTCATGCCGAGCTAGGCTCGACGCTGCTGGGCGAGTGCACATCACCCGTGCTGCAACTCGCCAGCCGCATCTCGCTGACGCACCACGAGCGCTGGGACGGCAGCGGCTATCCGCTCGGCCTCGCCGGCACGGACATCCCGCTCGAAGGCCGGATCACCGCGGTGGCCGACGTGTTCGACGCGCTCAGCAGTCGGCGCCCCTACAAGGCGGCGTTCCCGTTCGCCAAGTGCGTCGAGATCCTCGAAGAGGGCCGCGGTAAGCACTTCGACCCCGACGTGCTCAACGCCTTTCAAGCCGAACGCGAAGCCATCATCCGCGTCCAAATCGACTACGCGGACGACGAGTGATCTTCGTCACAACGTGATCGCTTGAGCCGCACGCGCTAGTGTCGGGCGCCACCTTTACACAGCGTCGTTCGTAGCGCCGTCCGAGGCTAGCGCCTACGGCTCAAATTCGACCCGTAAAGTCGCTCAAAGCGCCGGGCCTGCCGAGATCACCGCGTCGCGGCGTGTGTAGTCCAGCGGCTTCGTACGGCGCTGTGAGAGGTCGATCGCGTCCCTGACGGCGCCAGCGGGCGACGGGCCTTCCGCTAGGAAAACATTGTTGTAGTCGAGCAGCGTGCCGGTCTCGTAGTAGACGTTCCGCAGCGCGAGCATGTAGTCGACCGTCGCTTGGTGGTAGAGGATCTCGGTGTCGAGCACGCGGCGCTGCGCTTCGAGCTTCAGGTCCACCGACGTCTCGCCCGCTTCCTCGAGCCTCGATAGCGCCTCGATCTGCCGCTCGGCGGCCTGGAACCGGTTGTACTGCGCCTGCACGACGCTAAACGAGCGCTGGGCGTCGGCGATGGCGTTGCTGAGGCCGAAGACGACGTCGCGCTTCTGTTCTTTGAGGATCGCCCGCGATCGGGCTAGTGAGTGCTCGGCGTTCCTCACCGCCGTGTGGGCGCGGCGGAAGCCTAGCGGCACCTCCATCTCGACGCCGAGTTGCCACTCTTGGTAGTCGCCGCTGGTGAGGTCGCCGTACGCGCTTGAGAACGGCTGATTCGACTGCGACATCAGGTCTTCACCGAAGCCACGCCAGCGGTAACGCCCGACGACGTCGAGGTCGGGCAAGAGCAGGTTGCGCCCGGCGAGCAGTTCCATCTCCAGCTGCTTGATCCGCCAGCGCTGGGCGCGAAGCTCGGGACGCGCCTCGACCGCTGTGCCCGCTAGTCGGTTCCAGTCGAACGACACCGGCGCCACCAGGGGCTCGGTGCTCGGTCGTAGCACGGCGCCGCCATTGATCGGCATGCCGATGATCAGCCGCAGCCGCCGCTCCGCCAGCCGCACGCCGACGGGCGAACGGCTCGTGCCGCCGCTGCTGCCCCAACCGGTGCGGGTCCCTTCGACGGGCCGGCCGGTCTGGGCGTTGAGCACCTCGGATTCGTAACGCCAATACTGCTCGAGCGCCTGGCCGATCTTCTCGTTGGTCCCCTCTTCGTCGCCATAACCGGCCCGGACCGCGACACTCTGGTAGGTCTCCAGCGCGAAATCGCGAGCCCGTTTCTTGGCGTCGAGGTCGCGGTAGGCGAAGTACAAGTCCCAATAAGCGTTCTCGACGTTCGACACGAGGTCGCGCACCGATGCCTCGAACTGGGCGAGCGAGATATCCGTCCGTGTCCGCGCGAGCAGCACGCCGTTCAGCTGACCCGGCTGGCCGTTTGGTCCGGCGATGCGGTTGAACTGGACGCCGGCGCCTTGCAATAGCGGTTGGCGGATTTCACCTTCGAGCAACGCGCCGAACGACTGACTCGGGCTGCCGAAGCGATTGCCGACGTTGTTGTTGAAGTCCGACTCCAGCAGGTGCCGCATGAACACCTGCGTGCCGGTCGCGGTCGTCTTGCGCAGCTCCGCCCGGGCGTTGCCCAGGTCTTGGATCAACTGGCCGCCTCGACCGATGAATGTGTTGTTGTACTCACGATCGACCTTTTCGAAGTAGGCGTTGGCCGCGAACGTCGCATCGAAGGCCGATAGCGCCGCCTCTTCGCCAGTGAGCGGGTCGGAGTACTGCATCGCCGGGTCATAGACCGACGCCACCAGCGCGTCGGGCGTCGTGATCACGCCGCCCATGTCGCGCAGCACCCGCGTATTTTGCAGCGCGTGCTGAATCGCTTCTTCGAGCGTGAGGTCCTGATAGTCGATCGGCGCGTTGGGGTCGAGCGCGCTGGGCTCGGCCATGTCGATGTCGTCCTCGGAACAGACGACGGGCGACTCGAGGGTCAGTTGGCTCGCCGTAGCGGCGGGCGCTTCGTACGTGACCTGCGCCGCGGCCGAATCGTAGAACGTGCACGGCTCTTTCTTCACCGAGCGGCACCCCGACGCCGCCATCACACCGACCAGCACGCACGACACGCAACGGCGCCAATGTAGGCGATCGGTGGCGGTGTGGCAGGTGGTCATCGAAGCGTCCCCGAGGATCGCTACGCGGCGGTCGTAATGGACGCATCAAGGGCGCAGCGCATGCCGGTAGCGCCAGAGATGCCGGTTAGCCTATCGACCACGCCGGAAGCGTGGCTGAAGAGAAACCACACGCCGCCGTGCTAGCTCAGCGTTTGCGGACCGCCTGAATCAATGCCTGGGCGAAGACCTTCGCGGCCCCGAAGTAGACCGAGACGTGCTCCGGCAACTCGCAGGCGCTGATGCGATTGGTCAGGCTGCCAACGCGCGTGCCGTTCAGAGAGTCAAGGTCCTGGAGCAGGATGACTTCCCCCTCGATGAGTAGCTGCGCGTGGTGCTGCGACACCGATTTGTCGTCGAGCACGTAGTCGCAATCGGGCGCGCGGCCGATCGAATAGACCCGCAAGTCACGCCCTGTGCACTCGGGCGGCAGCGGCCACGGCAGCCGGGTCTTGCGGCCCAGCGTGACGTAGTCGGCGGCTTGCAGTCTTGTCGGTCCCTCGATCGGGACCTCGTTCACAAACGTGCCGTTGGTCGAGCCGAGGTCCTCGATCCAAGCGTCGGATGCGTCCTCCCAAATCCGGCAGTGCCGCCGGGAGACCCACGGCGCCAGCACACGGATCGCCGCTTGGGAACCGCTGCCGACAACCCACTCGCGTCCCTTGGGCGGCTCGGCGACGCGCGCCGGCGCCAGCATCCACGAGTCGGTCTCGAACTTCGCCGCTTCCTCGGCGTCGCTGCCGAGCGGCACGGCGTGCCGTATCCCGGATGGCGCTTCGGCTTGGCTGACGCTTGCAAGCTTCGGCGCCGTTTGTTTCGCCAGCAATTCGCGGTCGTACGCCGCGCGTTGCACGGGGTCGAGCAGGCAGCGCTTCGCCGTCATGATCGCGTCGAGGACCGGCTCGGTCAGCTCGGGGATCGTCAGACTGACGCTCTTCACAAATTGACACCGCGCGCGGGCCGCGTTCGCGATCACCTCCCGGTCGGTCTCGAAGGGCTCGACCGCCAGCAGCCGGTAGTGCGTCGGCGGCTGCTCGTTCGGCGGGATGCCCAGCAGTTTGTGGTAGACGTCCATAACCAGCAACAGTAGCAACGACAGCAGCACGCCGCGAGCGTTGAGCGCGTTTCACTCCCGGGTCGGCGTCCCGTTGAAACGGCGCCAACCGCACGGCCTGAACAGTTTGCCACAACCCGGCGCCCCTCGCCGGCCGATTCCCTCGAAGAGGACCGTTGTCCCTTCCGCTCGGGTACCGTTCGCCAAGAGCCCTGTCATGCGTTACGCCCGTCACTCAGCCCTCGTCCGGGTCGCCGCAATGGCGGTAGCGCCGCTCGGCGTGCTAGCCCCGTTCTGCACGCCAGTGAGCAGCGCCTCCGAGCCGGCCGCCTCGGACGACCTTTACGTGAACGCCTGCAGCGCCATCGATGACGGTTCAACGAGCGACGCCGAGAGTGACTCCGTAGCGCCGAGCGTTCCCGCCGCGACGCCCCCGCCAGCCGTAACGTCAGGCGACGACCTCTTCGTTCAACTCGCCGCGCCGTCGGCGACCGATGACGCGACCGCCGTAACCGTCACCCAGTCGCAAGAAGTCGTCCCGGCGCCCAGCGCCTTCACGCCGCTCGAGCCGGCCCCGCCAGCAGGCACAGGCCTCAACCGCCCGATCGTTATGCTCACGCTCGACGCGGCCGCCAATCCCGAACTGGTCGCCAACCTCTCGAAGCTAAAGACCGACGTCGCCATCCGGGACGAGTCGATTGACCGCTTTGGATCGTGGGACGATCCGACGCGCGAAGCGGCTTCGACGCCGTCACGCTTCAATCCACAGTTGGTTAATTGGGCGGCGCCCGCCGTCTACACCAACCCGCTCTACTTCGAGCAACCCAACGTCGAACGTTACGGCCACTACGTCGGCGTTTGCCAGCGCGACAACCTCACGCAGTCGGCGATCAGCGCCGCGCACTTCTTCGTCTGCGTTCCGGCGTTGCCGTACAAGATCGGCGCCGAGGGACCCTGCGAGTGCAACTACACACTGGGCAGCTACCGCCCCGGTTCGTGCAACCCGCACCAACTCGTGAAGCCCCCGCTGAGCTTGCGGGGCTTGGTGTTCGAGGGCGCGGCGGCGACGGGGTTGGTGTTCTTGTTGCCGTAACCACAACTTAAGCCGCACGCGCTAGCGTCGGGCGCGACCGGCACACGCTTACCTTCCGTCTACAGGAGAGCCGGAACGCGTATGCGCCATGAGTTGAAGTGGGCACCCGGATTTGACGCCGGCGTGTACGCATTCCGTCTCCGGGATGATCGGATAGAGCGCGTTGCGTGACGCCGCCCGACGCTTGCGCGTACGGCTCAAGTGTTATTCATCAAGCGCCGCCCGCAAGTCACAAAATTCATCCGCCATCTCTTCGGCGTCGGGAAGCGTCTTCTCCGTCGCCAAGCACAGGCCGCCGAACGCCACCTTCGAGTACCGTAGCAGGTTCTCCGCTTCGCGGAGCTGCACCCGCAGCGCCGCGGCGGCGGCTTGAAGCCGCGTTTGTTCGGACTGGTCGGTCTCTCGTCGTCGATCGCGGAGCACCTCTGACAGGATTTGCTCCAGCGCGCCGTGCTCTTGCTCGGCCGCGAACCACTGATCACGGGCGGCGCCGGCGCGTTGTGACACCGACTCCCCCGAGTAGAGGTCCGCGGCGGATTGGCAGAGGTAATCGACTCGTCGGACCATCGCCTCTTCATCGTCCTTATCAACCGGCGGGGCATAGGGCAACTCGGCGACCGAGCCGCTCTTCTCGTCCGCTTGATCGTTGAGGTTCCTGCCCAGCAGCCGATTCTTCCAGACGTCCAGCGACTCGAGTTCCAAGAGCCCGTCGCGGCGGATCTCGACATGCGCGCCCTCGTCGGTCGCGGGCACCAGGCACGACACGCTGAGCGTGCCGTTGGTCCCCAGTCGGCAAGTGACGATCACCTCGGTCTGCGCCGGCAAGTTTGGCGACAGTGTCGCCACGCACGCCCCGACGGGCACGCAGTAGTCGGGGTTCTCGTTTTCGCCTTCGACGATGTTGATCTTGATGGTCTTCTGTCCCGCCTTCTTGGTGACGAACTTCTGCCGCTTCGCCGCGGGAAGGCGCGAGTTGCGCGGGATGATAATGCGGTTGACTCCCATCCCCGTCCGGGGATCGACGCCCGCCACGCCGAGGCTGTGCGCGTTGACGTTCACAACCGTCAACCGTGAGAGCGAAGGCGCGTGGTCGAGCGCCGCGAACAACGCTGCGCCGCGGGCGACGGCGAGGTCGGGGTCGTGCGACCGCGTCGGCTTGATGCCCGTCTCAGCCTCGACCATCTGCGCGACGGCCGGGATACGCGACGAACCGCCAACCAACAAGATTTGATCGACACGGTCCCAAGTAAGGCCCGCCTGCTCGAGCGCATCGGTCGAAGTGGCGAGCGTCCGCTCCAGCAGCGGCGCGATCAGGCCGACGAAGCCGGCTCGCGACAGCCCGATCGACATCTCCTTGCCGGCGAGCGAGCAGTTGACGCTTGTTGTCTCGGCGGCGGTCAACTCGTGCTTGGCCCGCTCACACAGCCGCCACAGCCTCTGCACCAGCGTGAAATCGCTGCGTGGGTCGAGGCCGTGTCGGTCGCGGAATCGCTCGGCGATATAGTCGACGATCCGCTGGTCGAAGTCGCGGCCGCCGAGCCGCACGTCGCCGTCGGACGCGAGCGTCGTGATCTCGGGCCCCTCGACCCGCAGCACCGAGACGTCGAAAGTGCCGCCGCCGAGATCGTAGACGACGACGTTCGATGGCGTCGCCTCGATCATGCTCTCGTTGAGCCGCCCGGCGTGGTGCAGCTCCGCCAACGCCGCGGCGACGGGCTCGTTGACGATGTCGATGACGTCGATCCCGGCGAGCCGGCCCGCTTCGAGCGTCGCCTTGCGGCGGCGTTCGTCGAAATAAGCCGGCACCGTGATCACGGCCCGCCGCGTAGGCCAGTCGGCCTGCACGGTCTTGCGGATCGCTTCGAGCAGCAGCGCGCTGAGCACTTCGGGCGGGACCCAGTGGCCGCGCACTTGGCGGTTGAAGTGGGGCTGCCCCATGTCGCGTTTGAACGCATCGACGAGCCCGTCGGCGTCGTCGAGCGCACGGGCGAAGGCCGCTTCCCCGGCGACGACGGCGTCGCCGATGTGCAGAGCGCTAGGGAGCAGGTAGCGGTTGTCTTCGAGCAAGTAGCAGGACAACTCACCCACCGCCGTCAATCGCGCGGCGGCGCAGGTGGTCGTGCCCAAGTCGATGCCCATGGCCGGAGCGGGTTCGCTCATTCGCTGGCCTCCGCAGGCGTCGCGGCGGGCGCGATGCTTGGCGTCGATCGAATCGACCCGGCAAAGTAGGCAAGCGCCATCGTAATCGCCAAAGCGGCCACGATCCCTGCTTGTTTAACCAAGGCCCTCCCCTTCGCTGCGGTGGCGACGGACGCCACTTGCTGCTTAGCGCGGCCTTGCTCTGGTGGTTGCGAAGCCGCTCGCTTCGGCGCCAACCGCCCGGCCAGCCGCGTCACGGTCGCGTCCTGCTGCCGCACTAGCAGTTGCATCCCCGGCCCGCCGGGCGCCAGCCGCACGACGTCGCCCGACTGGAGGTCGGTCAGGCCGATCGTCCGGCGCTGGTTGACGTAGAGCGGCAGGTTGTCCGCAGCCGTCACGCGCCAGCTTTCGGGGCCGCGGCTGAACCGCAGCTTCGTCGGCCCCAAGCGCCGCAGGGCCGCCGGCAGCGGCACGTCTTCGTCGCCCGCGTCGCCGACCGTGAAGTAATCGCCATTCAATCCCCGCATTTCATCGCCGCAGCCGAAGAACCGCACCAGGATCGGAGTGGCGGCGGCCGAAGGGTTTCGGTTTGGGACAGCCATACAGTGGGTCGGCTTGGCGTGAAGGGAAGATCGCGGGCCGTACTCTGGCTGGCCCCGTTTGTGCCGGCAAGGTCATCGTCAGGCGTCCAATTTAATCGCGGTGTGGGTCAACTGACCAAAAGAATGTAGGTCGAGCGCCCGCCGATCGGTCGAAGCGCCGCCGCCGTGTGGGTATAACGACAATTAGCGAATCCCTGCCCACCCTCACCCGGCGGCCGTTACCAGCGGCCCTCCCCCGGCGAAGACTTGCTCCCGCATGGCGTCCCCGCGCGAGAAAACGCCGCCGTCCGCCGAAACGCTCGCCGAAGAAGCGCTTGTAGCGAAAGCCGTCACGGGCGACGCCCCGGCGCTGGAGTCGCTGCTCGTCGCCCGGCACGAGCACTTGCTGCGTTACATCGAGCGCAGCCTGCCGGCGAACTTGCAAGCCAAGGTTTCCGCCGAGGACCTGTTGCAACAGACCTACTTGCAGGTGTTTAAGTCGATCACCATCTTCGAGCCCAAGGGACCCGGCGCCTTTTTTGCGTGGCTCAAGACGATCGCCACCCGCAAGCTGATCGACGCCACGCGGTCGATCAAGCACGAGAAGCGTGTCGGCCAGGCGCCCGCCGCCGGGTCAGAGTCGCAGTCGAGTTACGACAACTTCATGAACAAGGTCGCCCAGACCGGCGCCGGCGCGGGGACGATCGCGATGACGGACGAGCTCCGCGGCGCCTTCCACGTCGCGCTCGCCAACCTGCCGGAGAACTACCGCGCCGTTGTGCAGCTGCGATACCTCGACGACCTGTCGCTCGAAGAGGTCGCCCAGCGGCTAGGCGTCACCACCGGCGCCGCCCGCGGACTCTGTCATCGTGCCCGCCAGGCCGTGCGTGACGAGATCCAGCGGATGTCCCGATTCATTTAGCGCCGCCGCAGCGACCACTATGCCCCCGAGCGACGGACCCGCGCCGAACGACCCGCTGGATTTCATCCGCCGCGCTGCGCGATTGGCGCAGTCCGACAGGGGAGCGCAGTCAGATAGGGTGAACCCCGCGGGCAAGGCGCTCAAGGCCGACGACGTCAACGCCGCCATCGAACGCATGGTGCGCGACGACAGCGCCGACGACATGGACTCGTTCGGCGTCGACATGTCCGCCGACACGCCGCCAGCGCTCGACTCGATCGACGACGAGTCGGGGCTCAACCACACGAGCGAAGCACCCTCGCGCGGCACGCTGGCCGAAGCGGACTTCTCGGTCGACTCGACGATCGAACTCCCCGAGGGCGACCTCAGCGGCGCCGACGAGTCGGGCGAACCCAGTCTCTCAGACCCGACCGCGTCGAGCAGCCGGGCGCGCAACTCTTCGCGCCAGACGATCCTCGCCACGCCGCTCTACCGGCCGACGCGTCGCCCGCCGATGGCGGTGCTGCATCTGTTCGACGACGACCAGCGCAATTACGAGGCGGTCCGCATCCGTCAGACGCCCTTCGTCATCGGTCGGCAAGACGGCGACCTCGTCGTCGGACACGAACGCCAGATGTCGCGGCGCCACGCCCGCATCGACCGCGTCCAAGAGGGGGACCTCTGGCGCTGGTACTTGGCCGACCTCCGCAGCACCAACGGCACGTTCATCCGCACCAAACAAGCGGCGCTCGAGGACGGCGTCGAGGTGCTACTCGGCGGCGAGCTGGTCCGCTTCGTCGATGCCGGCGCGGGCCCGCCGGCGCTGGTGCGGATCGCTCCCTCCACGGAGGAAGAGCGCATCACCATCTCGCCTGGCGCCCACCTCATCGGCAGCGACCCGGGCGTCTGCCTGCCGTTCTTAAAAGAGAGCCGCTTCCTCGACCCCCAGCACCTGCGCGTCGAGCACGTGAAAGGCCATTGGCAAGTGACCGACCTCTCAAGCACCAACGGCCTTTGGGTGGCGATCACCAAACGGACCGAACTGGTCAGCGGCGCGTCGTTCCAAATCGGCGAACAACGCTTCGCCTTCCATGTGCCGTAGTTCGAGTTTGGGCTAAGCGCGCTTGTCCCCCTCCCCGTTCAAGGGGAGTGGTATGGATGTAGCCCCGTCGATGTCGCTGATGCGGTGCTGCGAGGTTTTGTAGGAGGCGTCTCCGACGCCGATGACGCACACCACGCCGTTTCGAAATGGACGCCGTAATCGGCGTCGGAGACGCCTCCTACAAATATCTCACGTTTTGGCGCGCGGGTTGCAACGCTTGAGGTCGAGAGAGAGCGACGGGCCGATAGCCCGTCGCCACAGTGCAACCGGATGGCGGACGCCGCCGCCTGTGAGATCAGGCGCGTCGATTCCGATGAGGCTGCCCAACTCCGTTGACGGCTAACTTTTTACGCGCCTTCGTTAGCCCGAGGAAACGCCCGACGACAAGCACGCCAAACTGGTCGCTGTCGCACTCGGGTGGGTGACTCACGGACAAGTGGCGGCGTCCGTCCCGGAAGCAGTGGCGCCTGTAATACTTCAAAGCGCACGAGGCCCCGCAGCGGGCGACGGTGACTCCAATCAAAGGGTCCGTCGCTCCTTCGGGGTTTTTTCATTGGCTTGCGTCGCAGAACCGTACGCCCGTATAGTGTCCCCTGCCAGTTCTTAAATCCTTTTCCGCGATCCAACCAATGCCATGTCGCCCGCTTGGAAGACAATGCGGTCGCCGGTCGGCGAGTTGAAGCTCGTCGCCAGCGGCCGTGGGCTGACGGCCATCCTGTGGGAGAACGACGTGCCGACACGCGTCCGGCTCGGGGAGATGCACGAGGAGACGGCCCACCCGGTGCTCGTCGAAGCCGAGCGGCAACTCACCGAGTACTTCGGCCGCGAGCGCACGGCGTTCTCGCTGCCGCTCGACTTCCGCGGCGCCGACTTTCAGAAGCGTGTCTGGCAAGAGCTGCTAACGATCCCCTACGGCGAGACACGCAGCTACGGCGACATCGCCCGCCGCCTCGGCAACGCCCAGGCGTGCCGCGCCGTGGGCGCGGCGAACGGGCGCAACCCGATCTCGATCGTTGCGCCTTGCCACCGCGTCGTGGGGAGCAACGGCAAACTGACGGGTTTTGCGGGTGGCCTCGAAGCCAAGGCGTTCCTGCTCCGGCTCGAAACGGGCGCCGATGAGGAGCCCTTCGCACTGCGGTGAACCGCACGTTGGCCGCCGCGTCGGCGACGCTAAGAGACGCGTTATTGCCGGGAGTTTTGCCAAGACCCTCTGTGAGGCTCTCAGAGCCAATCTACGACGCTTCCGCTCGAGGTGGACAAAAGTATCGCCCCACCCCCTCGAAGGCGATTCTAGGGCCCTTTATGGGCCTCTGGTCGGGTGTTCAGGTCCACCCGGTCTCGGGCCGGCGCCGTGGGGCCATTTGTGTGCCGCTGCTGGCTCGCCAGCAGTGGGCGCCGGGTACCCGCGCCGCTGCGACGGAATACGTCAACGGCGGCGGTGACCATCATCCGTAAACGACTGAGCCGTGGGCGTTACCCACGGCTCAGACGCGACGGTAAATCGAAATTCGTTCTTAGGCGCAGCGCCGTGTCGTGGCGAAGGCCGCGACGCCGGCGAGGCCGAGCAGCAGCGCGGTGGTGGGCTCGGGGACGGGCTGTCCGCTGATCGCGAAGACCACCATCCGATCACCGCCCGTGTTTTGGATCGTCACCGACTCGAGCAGCTTCGCCGAGTCCCCACCCGACAAGGTGAAGTACGACTCGTTGATGCCGATGGCGTCGTTCTGCTGGTAGAAGAGGCGTGTGTAGAGCTCTTCGCTCTTGTTCGATGCGCGCGCCTTCGCTTCAAACGCTTTGTCCGTGCCGGAGTTGAACCAGTCGGAGCCGATGCCGGTCCCCGAATCGACATTGAAGATGGCCGTCGATGCGTCGTCGAACGTCAGGGTGACGGTCGCCGTCTTCGCGCCGAAACCCGAGGCGCCATAGAGAGCGATCGCCGAGTACGCTGCCGGGCTATCGAGCGTCAGCGTTCCCGACTCCCCGCCGTTGAGGCCGACAACATTGTTGGCGGAAAACGATTGGAACTCGAAATTACCGGAGCCGGTGAGGCTGGCGTGCGTCCCCGCCACGAGGCCTTCGAATTCTTGGGGATTGCCGTCGGAGTTCGTGTAGGTCCCTTTCTCGACCCAGGTCCAGTTCTCGCTCTGGCCGAACCCGCCGTCCATCGTGCCGGTGACGGACGCGTCGTAGGGACTGGGGTCATTCAAGACCATGTCGTGGTTCCACCCCGTCACAGCAATGGGGTTCACCTGAGCGCTTGCGGAATTCGCTACGCAGAAGAGGGCCGCCATCGAGCCCATCGCAACCGCTGTTAATTTCATTACTCACTCCCTTCGAATCAGGATGCCGTACTAGTGAGAAGCGAGAGCCCTCCGAGGAACAGGTCGGAGGGCTTACTTGGAGATGGGGCTGATTACATACCGCCACAAGGGGGGAGTGCAAGCCTTTTCCGGTATAATCGCCGGGATTCTCCGGCAATCGGCTATAAAGTGGGTGCGCAGGCTCCCTCGACGCGTGATGCGGGCGCACCGGAAGTCGCCGCTGCGAGCAAGTGTCGAGCATCCGGGGGCTACGGCTGCCGCCTTCGAACGTGGCTGGCCATCGCTAGTCCTAACCACAGGAGGGCTGCCGTCGTTGGTTCCGGCGCATGCCCCAACGAGCCCAGCAATCGGGTCGAGGCGTCGTCTACGCCAGATCCGTAATTCGCTTGCCACGTCGCGTACTGAGCGGGGCCGATGACGCCGCCATCCACGTCGTTGGGAAGGGTACCGGCTGGTTGACCGACAGCGTCACGCCAGGACGTGTAATCGGCGGCGTCGATCACGCCGTCGCTGTTGTAGTCGCCGGGAATCGAGACGGGTGCTTCATACGCGCCAATATCAACGACCGCTCCCTGCGGACGCGGCGTACCTTCCAAGTCAGCAGCGGGCGCCAACTGATTCCAGCCGGCGTCACGGGCAGGAGACCCTTCGCGCAAGCGGTAGTCCCCCGCCGTTGCGTCAACAAACAACTCATCCGCCGTGGCCACCAACGAGTTGGAATCGAGCCCGGTTTGCGTCTGCCATTGAGGGAGGGTGAGGATTGACCCGCCGCCGTTCGTCGTCAGTCGCGAGATCATCACGTTGTAGTCGCTAACGGTTCCGGTAAGGCTATCTTGCGATATGTCGATGGCGCCACGAGAGCTGTGATCGCTAATAAGGATATTGTTGGCGATCGTCGTGTCGGTCGAACCATTCTGAAGATTGAGCGCCCATCGCCCGTCGTTAGCCTGGTGGATGGTGTTGTTGGCGACGACATTACCGCTGGACGGCTCGGCGCCATCGATCCGGTAGAGAGAGATCCCGCTGGCATGGGCGTTGTAGATCAGGTTGTTCTCGATCACCGAGTTCCGGACACCATCCAAGTTGATGCCGCTCCCCCCGCCAACGCCGTTGTCGTAGATGACGTTGCCGTCGATATGCGCCTCCTCGATGACGCCATCGAGCCCGCTTGAGACGTCGGCGTTGACGTGGATGCCATTGGCGCGGTTTCCGAACGACGTGTTGTTGCGAATGATGGGGCGGTCTCCGCTGTTGCCGACGTAGATGCCATGCTCCCTCGCCGAGTTCGAGGTGCGGTTCCCTTCGATCAAGAGGTCGTCCACGAAACCCGTCAGGATCCCCCACACGGTGTTGTCGCGACTGATGGTGTTGCGAATCGTCACGAACTCCGCAAAGGCCTGCTGCCCTCCGACATACGGACCCACGGTCCGCACACCGGCGCGTGGCATCCCAATAACCTCGAAGCCATCGATCGTGACGTACGAGGCGCCTTCCAGGTTGATCCCGTCCGGCGTCGTGCCGTTCCGCGCGGTAACCCGAGCGCCCGGCTCGGCAAGGAATTCGATACGGCCATCCGCGACGCCGCTACGGGTAAGGTGAAAGCCGACGTAGTCCCCCGGTCGCACGATGACGCGATCGCCTGCGCTTACTTGGTCAGCAGCGTACTGCAGTGATTCCCAGGGGCTCGTCGCCGATCCATTTGCGGCGTTACTCCCTGACGGCGAGACGTAGTAAGTCGCAGCAACGCCATAGCTGGACGAAATTACAATCAAGAAGGTCGCAATTGGCCACGGCATGATCTCAATCTCCTTGGCTAGGCAGGTCCGCTGTGCCCGATGGAGTCCGGGCAGTAAGTTGCCCGCGCTCTTCTTGAGAAATGGCGCGCGGTACAGACACGCTTCTTTTACCGCGCGGTCCTTCCATGAAACCGCATTTGAACGTCCCTAGCAGGGCACAATCCGTACCAAGTGCTATCGGTGCGAGCTAGCGGCGCCACCGCTTGGCGCTTTCCACAGGCTGCTCAGAAGTCTGCCAGAACGTGCCTTGCCCCGCGGTGGAGGGCGAGACGCCCCCTCTAAGGCGACTTCAGTTCCTTCGACGGGGTTCTGAGCTGAGATTTTGGACCCAAGGCACTACCTCCAAGGCACTACCTCGGCGTCTTCGCGGCCCTTGTTGCCCCCCCCTCGTCGGGCGGCCGCACGTCGCAGCTTAGCGGCGCCCCTGCGACATGGAGACCCGGTTTCGATCGAGAGCCACGCGTCCAGGGGCAACACGTCAACGCCTCAGATCTGCGTGCCACTGCTGGCTCGTCCAGCAGTGGGCGCCGGGTACGCGCTTCGCACTGCTGGGCGAGCCAGCAGTGGCACCCGCCGCCGCGTTGCCTGAGCGGCGTTAGGAGCTTGGTCGAGCCCATGGCGCCCGGCCCGGATTGCCCAAAGGCCAGCCTCTCGGTACGAGAGCTATGGCATAGCTCTAGGAGCCCCTAGGACGCTGCGAGGCAAGCGCCGGCGATTGGTTTGAGACTTAGGTCATCGAACCGCAAACGCTCGCCAGCCGAGCTCTGTGGGGCTGTGGCGAGGAGGCGGTTCTTTCGGGGTTTCTGGCCGATTTCTCGGCCGATTTGGCCACCTTCGTGTGCCACTGCTGGGCGAGCCTGCCGTGCCACCTGCCGGCGAAGTGGCGACGCGGTTTAGATCGAGAGTCGAGCGTCCTGGGCTACGGCTGCCGCGTTCGATGTCGGCTGCTCGACACCCGCGATTGGCTGATTCAGCATGCTCCCGGCCATCCGGGAGAGGCAAAGCCTTGATCGAACTCCCACCCTCCCGACAACAGCTCGCTGTGAAATCGCAACTGATCTTCTCGGGATGTGATGTCGCACGATGTTGCCAATTGAACAGCGATGAGACTCCGTCCCGTGCTTGAGATGGAGAAGCTAACGTCCAACGCTTCCGACTCAATATCTTCCAAAATCACTGAGGCGCCTTCGTGAATCTGAAAGGGCAGTTCTACCATTTTTCTATATCTACCACGCGCTCCTGTCCTACTATTAGTTAGATCGACACAAAGTACAGTGGGGAACGCTCCCATTTCAGAACTCAACCCAATGTCGTAGGGAGAAGACTAAGTACGTTACGGTGACTCCTTGACTTGCTCTACGGCAGCACCGACGCGAAACCGAACTGCCGGAAGTGATCGTCTAGTGACAATGCCTCGGTGATGCCTAGCCGCTGCATCACCGCGTAGCTGGTGCAGTCGGTGAAGCTCCACTGCTTGTCGGTGAAGCGTTGAACTAATCGCCACGCTTCGGTGAAGTCGTCGTCAGTGACGCGGATAAAGTCACAGAAGCCCGAGTCCAACAGCGAAGGGACTCGCTGAACGGCGACTCGTCGCAGGCCGCGACCGACTAGCAGAGTCACTACCTCGTCGAGGATGTAGTCGGTGGTGACAAGCGAAGCAGAGTGTTCAATAAGCAGGGATTTGCAAGCGACGTGGTACGCGGCGTTCTCGACAAACGCGGCGTACCAGACGCTGGTATCAACGAACACCATGGCGATTACGCTGGACCGTTGGGGCCGCCGTAGAGAATATCGTCATGGTTGGCTGGGTCCCAACCATCCTCAGGCCCCTTGCAGTCGGGGTCGGCTTCTATTTCCGCGAACAACTTCTCCCACGCGGCTCGACGGCGCGTTGCTAGATCCTCGCCGCCCTTGTCATTCACCTCGGGCGCAGGTTCAGCGGGCTGGATGAGGACTTTGGTCCGTTCAGGGAGAGAGATGGGGCCGATGAACTTGGCGACGCCACCTTCGATAATGCCTTCGTAGGATTCCATGTTGCAATCTTATCTCAAGGCCTTGAGTGAGAGCAAACTTTTGCTCAGAGCGAACTCCGACCGATGCCGTACACCCTCCCCTAGCCCCTCCCTCAGAGAGGGAGGGGGATACGCGCCATCAAAGGTCCGTCTTGATCGCCAGTTCTTTGAGTTGCTTCGCGTCCACCAACCCCGGCGCCTCGGTCATCAGGTCGGTCGCCTTCTGTGTCTTCGGGAACGCGATCACGTCGCGGATGTTGTCGTAGCCGCCGAAGAGCATGACGACGCGGTCGAGGCCCAGGGCGATGCCGCCGTGCGGCGGGGCGCCGTAGGCGAGGGCTTCGAGCAGGAAGCCGAAACGGTCGGCGGCGGTCTCTTTGTCGATGCCGAGCAAACCAAAGACCTTCGACTGGACTTCGGGATCGTGGATCCGGATCGTGCCGCCGCCCGCTTCGTAGCCGTTGATGATCAGGTCGTACGCCTTCGCCCGGCACTTGCCCGGGTCGTCATCAAGGTTCACGACGTGCTCGTCGAGCGGCGCCGTGAACGGGTGGTGCATCGCCGACCACTTGCCGACCGCTTGCGGGTTGTCGGAGTCCTCGGTGCGTTCGAACATCGGGAACTGCACGACCCACGAGAAGTTCATCGCCTTCGGGTCGTACAGCTTCATCTCCTCGCCGATCTTCTTCCGCAAGTTGTGCAGCAGCTTGCACGTCGGCAGCCACTGATCGGCGGAGAAGAGGACGAGGTCGTTCGCCTTGGCGCCGAGCCGCTCGGCCATCTCGGCCTTCAGCTCGTCGGTGAAGTACTTGCCGATGTTCGAGTCGAGCTTGCCGGCGTCGTCGACACGGAAGTACGCCAAGCCCTTGGCGCCGAGGCCTCTCGCAAATTCGGTCAATGCGTCGATGCCGCGACGGCTGTAGTGGTTCGACCCGCCGGGGACGCAGATCGCCCGCACGTGGCCGCCCGCTTCAACGACCGACGTGAAGACGCCGAACTCGCACTTCGCCGCAAGGTCGGTTAGGTCGGTGATCTCGCAGCCGTAACGCAGGTCGGGCGCGTCGTGGCCGAAGCGGCGCATCGCTTCGTCGTACGTCATCCGCGGCAAAGGTAACTGGACATCGAGGCCAAGCACTTCCTTCGCCAACTTCTGCATCAGTCCGTCGATGATCGTCATGATGTCGTCGTCATCGATGAACGCCATCTCGAGGTCGATCTGCGTGAACTCGGGCTGCCGGTCGGCGCGGAGGTCCTCGTCGCGGAAGCAGCGCGCAACCTGCACGTAGCGGTCGTAGCCCGCGATCATCAGGATCTGCTTGTAGAGCTGCGGCGACTGCGGCAGCGCGTAGAACTTGCCGTGATGCACGCGCGACGGCACGAGGTAGTCCCGCGCGCCCTCGGGCGTGCTGCGGCCAAGGATCGGCGTCTCGACGTCGATGAAGCCGAGGTCGGCGAAGTAGTCGCGCATCCCCTTGGTGATCTGGTCCCGCAAGATCAGCGCGCGCTGCATCGACTGGCGACGCAGGTCGAGGTAGCGGTGCTTGAGACGCAGGTCCTCGTTGGGGACTTCGGTGATCGACTCGCTCGGCGAGACGGGCGGCACCTTTGATTTATTGAGCAGCTTCAGCTCGGTGACGCGGAGCTCGATCTCGCCCGACTTGTGCTTGAGGTTCGCCATGCCGGTGGGGCGCGGCTCGACGTTGCCGGTCACCTGGATGACGTACTCGGCCCGCAGGTCCTTCGAGGCCTCGATGATCGCCGGCGGCGTGTCGGGCGGGTTGAACACCACCTGCGTGATGCCGTACCGGTCGCGGAGGTCGATGAAGAGGCCGCCGCCGTGGTCGCGGTAGCTATCGACCCAGCCACAAAGCGTGGCGGTGGTCCCGGCATGGGTCAGACGGAGATCGCCACAGGTATGCGTCCGCAACACGTTAGCCTCAAACGATGTCTTGTTTGGTAGGGATAACCACAGAGGCACGGAGGACGCTGAGGGACGCACAGAGAAGCAGCTCTCTGTGCGTTCTCGGTGACCTCTGTGCCTCGGTGGTTAATTCAGAACCGCAGATTCTAAGCCGGACGGCTATTGTTTGGAACGGAGCCAGACGCCGAGCCTTTCCATCCCCTCAGCTGTCGAAATCCGCGGCCGGTAGCCGAAATCCTCAGCGGCGGCCTCTTTGTCGAACCAGTGGTCGGTCGCCAGCTGGCGGGCGACGAAGCGGGTCATGCGGGGTTCGCGGCGCCAGTTGCGGGAGGACCAGTGCTTGGCCTCCAGCAGGGCGCCGGCGGCGTAGGCGGCCCGTGCGGAGACCGACCGCGTCACCGGCGGCAGGTCCACCAGGGCGAGGATCTCGTCGACCCACCGCCACAGATCGACGGGCTCGGCCTGGGTGATGAAGTACGCCTTGCCGGCGTTCTTTGGCTCCGGTTTGTCGAGTTCATCGGCCGCCAGCAGATGGGCCTCCGCGGCGTTCTCGACATAGACCATGTCGACGCGATTCCCCCCCGGCCCGACGCGGCGGAGCTGCCCCGAACGGGCGCGTTCCACCAACCGTGCTGTAAGGTGATGGTCGCGCGGCCCCCACACCAGATGCGGTCGCAACGAGGTCGTGCGCAGCATGCCGCTGCCGGCGACATCGCTGCCGTCTTGCGTGAGGACGAAGTCCTCGGCGATCGCCTTGGAGTGCGGGTAGTGGGCGAGCCAGCGCGTCGGGTAAGGAACGTCGGCCATGACGCCGCGCTGGTCCTTGCCATCGAAGACAACGCTGGGGCTCGACGTAAACACCAGCCGCGTGACGCCCTGCTCGCGGCAAGCGCCGAGGACGTTGAGCGTGCCGTGGACGTTGGCTTGAAAGTAGTCGAACCACTTCCCCCACACACCGACCATGCCGCCGACATGGAACACGCAGTCGACTTCCTCGCAAGCACGCATCACGGCGTCACGGTCCGCCAAGTCGCCACGGACCATCTCGACGCCGAGCGCGTCGAGCTCTGGGTACGCACCGCGCGCAAGGCCGCGGACCTCATCGCCACGGGCGACGAGTTGTTCGCAGATATAGCGGCCAAGAAAGCCGCCGGCGCCGGTGACGAGGTAGCGAGGCAAGTCGAATGCGGATTGGGGAATGCCGATTGGGGATGGAAACGATGGCGAGCCCCACTTAGCCCCCGGTCAATGACCGGGGGCTAAATGCGGAGGGGAGTTTAAGTTTTGCGTCGCTTCGCAAGTTCTTTCGCCGCCCAAATGGCGAGTTCCTCACGGCGGATTTTGGAGTTGTGGCGGATGTCGGTGGGGAGTTTGGGGTGACGTAGGAAGGTGTGAATGCCGCGAGTCGCCTCGCTACTCGCCGCCAGTTCAAGGAGCTGGCTCGGAATCTCGGCTAGCAATGCGTCATAGTCGGGACCAGGAAGACGATGCAACATCTGCGCTGGGTCGAACGTTTCGTAGACCACGACGGGCATTCGCGACTCTCGTTTGACAACACCAACGAGGGCTGTGCGATAGACCATTGGCTGCTTGTTGAAGACGTTCTCAACGCACTCGGTATGGAGCGTACCTTGCTCCGTCACCACGCGTTGCGACTTCCGTCCGCAGTACCAGAAGCGGCCCTCGGCGTCGAAGTAGCCGACGTCGCCCATGCGGTGCCAGATCGTGTCGCCGTCTTGAATCTTGGCGACGACATTGTGGACGCTCCAACTCGCGATGGATGCGGTGGGGTCGTGTGCGAAGTGATAGGAAGACGAGACTTGGGGTCCGCGGACGATGAGCTCGCCGATTTCACCGGTGGGGAGTTCTTCCGTTTCGTCGATCGTGGCGATGGGGGTGTCGGTGATGCGGATGACGCGCCATTCGAAGTCCCCACCCCCGACTACCGTCGAGGGCTCGCCATCCATTGAATCCGCAATCCGCAATCCACCTTCCGCATTTCCCCTCGTCCCCCGTCCCCCGTCCCTCGTCCCAAACTTTTTCCCCACACAAACGCCCGCCCCAGCGTCCGTCTTCGCCGCCGTTTCGCCCAGAATCTCCTGCGCTTCGATCGTTGCGATCGGCAGGGCTTCGGTGGCGCCGTACGGCGTGTGCATCTGGGCGTCGGGGTGGACGCAAGCCAGCGTTCGCCGCAGGACCTTCACCGGCACCGGAGCGCCGCAGGAGAGAATCTTTTTGAGCGTGGGGATTCGCTCGCCGGTGGATTCGCAGTAGCGACTGACGCGGTCCCACACCGCCGGCGATGCGAAGGCTTGCGTCACCTTCCACTTATTTGCGGCGGCGAGGATCTTTTTCGAGTCGCACGACGCGGGTCTGGAAAAATCCATGTCGGGGAGCACCGTCGTAACGCCGCAGGCGACGTTGAACAGGCCGAAGAGCGGGAAGCACGCCAAGTCGATGTCGCCGGGCCGGATGTTGTACTCCGCCTGGATCATCGCGCACTGTGTGACGAACGTCTCGTGCGTGTAGAGCACGCCTTTCGGCGGCCCGGTGCTGCCGGAGGTGAAGACGATCGCGGCGGGATCAGTGGCGGTGGTGTGAGGTAGATCAGTAGCTCCCCTCCCTTGTAGGGAGGGGTTAGGGGAGGGTGGAACGCTTCCGTCGTCGTGCCGGCATTTTAGCGCTTCGTTGTTCAAACCGGGCGGGGCACAAACAGAAGTCCCTCCACCGGACACCGTACCCCCTCCCCTAGCCCCTCCCCCCAAGGGGGAGGGGGTAGTCGATTGCCCAAGCTTTCTCAACGATGCCAGCGTCTCCCCGCCCCAAAACCACCGCCGGCCCACCGTGACGTTCAACTTCGCCTTGGCGAACTGCTTCCGCTTCACGACACGCAGCGCGTGACCTAACGGGATCGCCACGAAACCATCGGGCTCGGTCGACGCCAAACAGCGGACGATGTTCTTGCGGCCGAGGCCCGCGTCCACGAGCACCATCGTCGCGCCGGTTCGCAGTAGCGCGAAGACGAGCGTGACGAACTCGACGCTGGGCTTCACTAAGAGCGCGATGCGTTTGCCGGGGCCGACGCCCATCGCCGCTAAGCCGCGAGCGGCGAGCGTCGCGTCGCGGTCGATCTCGCCGAAGGTGATCGTCTCCCAGCCGCTTGACGGCTTAGCGGCCGCCAGCGCGATCGCGTCGGGCCGCTCCCGCGCCGCCTCGGCGAGGCGGTCGGCGACATTCATGCGGGGCTGTAAGGAGCGGTCCATAGCCTTGCGATTGTCGCTGAAGGCCGTAGGTTCGGCGAGGGTCGCTCGAACAGCCAAAACGCGGTTATCATCCACGCTCCGTCACCAATCTCAGCCCCCGCTAAACCGCGAGCGTCCGCGATGCCCCTGCTCGGTTCCCACATGTCGGCCGCCGGCGGCTGTTACAAAGCGGTCGAAGCCGCCGCGGCCGTCGGCTGCGACGTCGTGCAGGTCTTCACCAAGAACAACAACCAGTGGAACGCCAAGCCGCTCACCGACGCGGATTGTGACGCTTTTAAGAACGCCCTGGTCGAACGGAAGATCACGCACCCGATTTCGCACAACTCGTACCTCATTAACCTTGGCTCGCCCGACGACGAGTTGTGGAAGAAGTCGATCGACGCGATGGTTGTCGAGCTGCTGCGGGCCGAGCAGCTCGGCATCCCCTACGTGGTCGCCCACCCGGGAGCGTTCACCACCAGCAGCGAAGAGGCGGGCATCAAGCGGATCGCCAAGGGGCTCGACGAGGTCCACAAGCAGACGAAGAAGGTCGAGGCCCAAGTCTTGCTCGAGACGACCGCGGGGCAGGGGTCGCATCTCGGCTGGCGCTTCGAGCATCTCGCCGACATCATCGCCAAGGCGAAAAACCCGGACCGCATCGGCGTCTGCTTCGACACCTGCCACGTCTTCTCGGCTGGTTACGCGATGACGGAGAAGAAGGACTATCAGGCGACGATGCGTGAGTTCGACAAGCTCGTCGGCTGCGACCGCATCAAGGCGTTCCACCTTAACGATTCGTTAAAACCGTTCGGCGCTCGCAAGGACCGCCACGCGGCGATCGGCGAGGGCGAGATGGGCCTCGAACCGTTCCGCCACCTGCTGAACGACAAGCGTTTCAAGAAGACGCCGATGTACCTCGAAACGCCCAAGGGCCTCCAAGACAGCGAAGACCTCGACGTGATCAACCTACGCGTCCTGCGCTCGCTCGTGGCTTAGTTGATTCACCACGACGGACACGACGAGCACGACGGACGATAAGAAGAGGTAAGATCAACCGAGATAGCTTGCGTGACTCGGCGTGAACTGAGAGGGCGGTCGTCGTGTCCTTCGTGCCCGTCGTGGTTCATTTATAACGGCTGTAACGTCATTCGACGTCAAGCGTAGTTATTCGCGGGCGGCAAAGTTTTGACCCGCGGGGGTGGTTGCGGTAGATTCTTGGCATCTCAACCGCGGCCTCCGGGGCGTCGCCGATGGGCGTCACCTACTACAAGCGTTACCGAATGGAGGCCGACCTCCGCCGTGATTGGCGGCGGCCGACGCTGCCGCACGGCTATCGCTACGCGCCGTGGTCGGCCGACCAGCTGCTGGAGCACGCCGAGGCGAAGTTCCACGCCTTCCAAGGCGAGATCGACGCGGGCGTCTTCCCATGCCTATCGGACGAGGACGGCTGCTTACGGCTCATGGAAGAAATCGCCAGCAAGCCCGGCTTCCTGCCTGAGGCGACGTGGCTGGTTGAGTTCCACGACGCGCCCGGCCCGCCCGAGCCCGTCGGCACGATCCAGGGCATCCGGATCACGCCGCGCTACGGCAGTATCCAGAACGTCGGCGTCACCCCCTGGGCGCGGAGCCGCGGCATCGGTCGGGCGCTGGTGATTGCGGCCCTCGAGGGCTTCCGCGACGTGGGTCTGCAGCGGGCGACGCTCGACGTCACCGCCACCAACGCCCCGGCCGTGCAGATGTACCTGTCGCTTGGGTTCCAGCGCGTCAGCACCAGTTACCGCGCGACTTCGTCGTCGCTTGAGTTTGCCTAAACGCAATCCGTCAAACGCGAGCTCTCAGGCAGCGACGCTTGCTGGCTCAGCGACTGCTGTGCACTGGCATCGGCTTTGCGTTGCTGAGCACGTTCCGGCTTTGATTACTGATAGCGATCCCCGGCGTGATGCGAACGAGCGTTCCTTTCCGACAGACAAGTCGCCCATGTACGAATCCGAGTTCCCCCTCTGGGAGGTCGCCGCCCGCTTAGCCGCGGCACTGGTGGGTGGCGCGCTGTTGGGCATCGAGCGCGAGGCGAAGCACAAGCCCGCCGGCCTACGCACCAACATGCTGGTCAGCGTCGGGGCGGCCGCAGTGATGTTGTTGACGCTCGACTTGTGCCGGGAGGTCGCCGAGTTTGCGATGGATTCCGATGTCTCGAAGACACACGTCCCCAACCTCGATCCGCTCCGCACCGTGGCGGGGGTTATCGGCGGCATCGGATTTCTAGGCGCGGGCTCGATATTCAAGTCGCAAGGTGACGTCGAGGGCATCACCACCGCCGCGGCGATCTGGACATCCGGGGCAATCGGGCTCGCTTGCGGAGCGGGGCGGTTTGAGATCGCGGCGGCGACCGTTGTGCTGGCTCTCGTGATCCTCGCCGTCGTCGATGGCGTCACCCATGCGCTGACGCCGAAGAGCTAATCGGGTCTCTGGCGCCCGCTTTGCGATCTCAGCGTCATCCCTCACCAATACCCGGCGCAAATGAAAACCACTGCCTGCTGCTGCGGCGCGACGCTGTACTTTGACAACACAAGTTGCTCGTCGTGCGACCGGCAAGTTGGCTGGTGTGACGCCTGTGGCCAACTGGCCGCGGTGGAACGAGACTCGAGCACCTGCCTCGCCTGTGGCGTTGGCGTGACGCCCTGCGCGAATCGCTCGGCTTACTCCGTGTGCAATGGGATGATCGCGACGGGCGCCGGCCCGCTCTGTCGCCGCTGCGTGACGACGACGCTGGTTCCCGACTTAAGCGACCCGGCGAACGTTGAACGCTGGGGCGTCCTCGAAGCGGGCAAACGCCGCCTGCTCTACGGTCTCGACGCCATCGGTCTCGGCGAGGCCTGGCGCGAGGGCGAGCCGCCGTTGCGGTTCAAGTTCGCCGCCGACCAGGGCGACGAGAAGACCCTCACCGGTCACGCCGACGGCGTCATCACGATCAACCTCAAAGAAGCGGACCCGGTCCACCGCGAGATCGCCCGCCAGGAGTTTGGCGAGCCGCAGCGGACCGTCATCGGCCACCTGCGGCACGAGTTCGGCCATTACCTGCAGAAGCGGCTCTTCGGCGATGAGCCCGGCCCTGAGGTCACCGCCGTCTTCGGCGACCCTGCGCCGCTCGACTACAGCGAAGCGCTGGAGCGTTACTACGAGAACGGCCCGCCTGAGGATTGGCGAGACCGGCACATCAGTGCCTACGCGTCGACCCACCCGTGGGAAGACTTTGCCGAGACGGCGTCGTTCTATCTCGATATGCAGGCGGTGCTCGACACGCTGGCGGCCCATGGCGTGATTGTCACCGAAGTTCCCGCGGACTTCGACGCGGCGATCGCCTCCTATCAAGAGGCCGCATTAAGGCTCAACGAAGTCAACCGCGCGATGGGACTAACCGACCTCGTGCCCTACATCGTCCCGCCGCCGGTGGTTGAGAAGTTGCGGCTGATCGACAACGGCGTCCGCGCCGCGGCCGGGAGATAGGGCGTTCAATTATACGGCGTCGATCATGTCGATCCGGCGCTGATGCCGACCGCCGTCGAACGGCGTCGTCAGCCAGGCGTCGACGATCTTCAGGGCCAGCTCCTCGCTGACTTGTCGCTCGCCGATCGACAGGCAGTTGGCGTTGTTGTGGCGCCGGCCCAGCTCGGCCGTCTCGACGCTCCAGCAGAGCGCGCAACGCACGCCGCGGACGCGGTTGGCGACGATCGCTTCGCCGTTGCCCGATCCGCCGAGCACGATCGCCCGGTCGGCTTCACCCCGGGCGACCGCCTCGGCCGCGGGACGGATGAACTCGGGGTAGTCGCACGACTCAGTCGAGTCGCAGCCGTGGTCGGTGACCTCGTGCCCGAGCTCGGCCAGATGGCTCTTAATAAGTTCTTTGTAGCGGTAACCGGCGTGGTCCGAGGCGATGGCGATCTTCATGGGCAGGGCGTTTGGCGCTGAGCGGGACGATCACGGGTTCGCTGACGGGAGTCAGCGGACATCGTAGTGCGAGCATCGTAGCAGGTTCGACGACGCCTAGCTTTCCCAGTACACGGCGCCATCCGAGTCAAACGCCAGCGGTCGCGGGTCGATCTCTAGCCGGGGTCGCTCGCCCCGCGCCGCGGCGATCATCGCCGCCACCAGCCCGCCCCGTACGACGCGCCGCAGGCCGACGTACGAGGTTGTCAGCCGCGGATTGACCTCGATCACCACGTCGAGCGTGCCGGTGGGGTCGTCCCCTAGCACTAGGTCGACGCCGGCCCAACCAACCAACGGCGGCAGCGCCGCAATGGCCCGCAGCGCGAGCGATGTCGCACGTTCGGCGAGCCCTCCGGCCAAGGGCGTTGACCCGCCGAGGTAGGAGAAGCGACCATCGACCGATAGCCGTTGCCGACAGGGCGGCAGGGCGATCGCTTCGCCGCCGGCGACGCCGATCACCGCGACGCTCACCCCCACGCCCGGCACATAGCGCTCGAGCCTCCGCGGCCAGGCGTAGGCCGGCGGGTTGTCGTAAGCGTGCGCGACGACGTGCGTGTCCTGCGAACCGGCGCCGTCGAGCGGCTTGAGCACGGCGGGGTACGCGAACGCCTGCGGCAAGGCGGTGTCGGGATCGATCCGTACGGCCTGCGGCGTCGGCACGCCCGCCGCACTTAGCGAGTTAGCGGTTCGCTCTTTATTGCCGGCGATAGCGATGAACGACGAACGAGGCGACACAAGCTTGGCGCCGACCGACTCTAGCCGCCGCACCGTCTGCAAGAGGACGCCATCGGTTTCCGGCGCGATAACCAAGACGCCGTCCGCCTGCGAGGCGAGTTCTTCGAGCCCCGCGTCGTGCTCGCTGCGGCTGGCGACTTCGACAACCTCAGCGCCCGCCGCCGCCAAGTGTGGCAAGCGCAGGTCCCGCAGCAACGAGCGATGGCGAATGGCTTCAACGCCAGCCGCGTCCGCCGCCACGGCTTGGACCATCGCCAGGCCTTCACGCAGCAGCGACTCCGGCAATGACCCCTCACTACCAACCAGCCCGCCGCCGGTGATCCATTCGTAGATCAGGAGCCGCATGAATTAGCCGCGGATGCGATTCGTGGGTACAGACTCAACCCATAAGTCGTACTTTAAAAATTAAATGGAGTAAGCAACACCGAGGAGTGTACCGTTACGAAGGACATCCGCGTCTATCTGCGTCCATCTGCGGCTAACTGAACTTGAACCACATCAGGCTCCTCCGCGCTCAAGAGGTCCTCGACGCGGCGGCCGGTGCGAGTGGCTTCGTAGAGGACGCCGGCGCGGAAGCTACTGCGGACCATCGGGCCGGAGGCGACGCCGGCGAAGCCCATCTCGTACGCTTGGTCGCGGTACCGATCGAACTGCTCCGGCGTCACATAACGATCAACAGGCAAGTAACGCTCTCCGGGCCGGCCCGGCGTCAGATACTGGCCAAGGGTGACGATATCGACACCCGCCTCTTCACGCAGCCGGCGCATCGCATCGCGGACTTCGTCGTCGGTCTCGCCGAGGCCAACCATCAAGCTGCTCTTTGTAGCGAGGTCAGGCCGTAAGCGTTTGGCTTCACGGAGGATCGTCAGCGACTGGTCGAACGACGCCCGCGGGTCGCGCACTTGTTTGTCGAGGCGGGGGGCGCATTCGACGTTGTGGGCGAAGACGCTGAGGGGGAGGGACGAGGGGCTAGGGACGAGGGACGAGGGACCGGAGCCGCCTAGTAGCAGTTGCAACGAGGCCAGGTTACCGGCTAGATCGCTGCCTAATAGTTCGATGCCGATATTGGGGTCGCGCTGGTGGATGGCTTCGACGCAGGCTCGGTAGTGGCTCGCGCCGCCATCAGGCATGTCGTCGCGGTTCACCACCGTGATGACGACGTACTTGAGGCCCATCCGCTGGACGGCGTCGGCGAGGTGTTCGGGCTCGTCCACGTCGGGCGGGGCCGGGGCCCGCAACGTCTGCACGCTGCAGAACCGGCAGCCACGGGTGCACTCCTTGCCGGCCACCATGAAGGTCGCCGTGCCGCGGCCCCAGCAATCGTGGATGTTCGGGCAGCGGGCCTCTTCGCAAACCGTGTGGAGGGCGTTGCCATCGACGGCGCCCTGCGTGCGGTTGAACAGCCGCAGTGCGTCGCCCGACGGCAGCTCGGATCGCAGCCACTGGGGCAGACGCGGGCGGTTGGTCTTGGTTTCGCGGGCGGGGACGGTCGACATGCTTTCCTTACCGTGAGCGTAGCGGTGAGAATCCCATTATCGCACTGTAGGACCCCCAGCGAAACGCCCCACTCCCTACCCATCTTTTCCTGCCCACTGCCCACTGCCGACTCTCTATGCGCCCAATCACCCTGCTGGTAATTCTCGACGACGAGGGCCTGTGCGACCCCCACGCCGCCGAGGAGGCCGCCCGGGCCCGCTTCCCGGACGTACCGATCGACCGCGTCATCCCGCTTGAAGAACTGCGCCTCGGCGCCTGGCTCCACGCCCACCGAGCCAAGCGCTGCCGCACGGCAGCCGATGTGCTCCGCACCCCCGAGCGCCAGCAGTCCGTCGTCGTAGATATCGACCTCTGATTCGTTGTGGCGTCCCTTGGCGTCTTGGCGGTTCCCCTAAAACCGGTCTGCCCCCATCGCCGCCGGTTTGCGACACTGCTGGCGCCCCCACTTCGCCAACCTTGTCCCCGACGCCACTCACCCGAGTGGATGCCGCTGTGTCCAACGCCACGCCCCCCGCCGCAGGATTCAACCCCGCCACCCAGCTCCCGCTGCCTCGGCAGATGCTGCGGTCCTGCGCTCGCAATCGCTTCCGACGCAAGGCGGTTGATTCTACCGGCGGCTCACTAACGGGCGGGCAGGCGCTGATGAAGGCGCTGGTGCTGCGGCGACTGTTGGAGCGCCACGTCCTGGCGCCCGATGAGAAACGCGTTGGCGTTCTTTTGCCGCCCTCGACTGGCGGCCTTGTCGTCAACGCGGCGCTCGCGCTGATGGGTCGCGTCGCGGTGAACCTTAACTACTCCGCCTCGGAAGAGACGATCAATGCCTGCATCCAGGCGGCCGGCATCCGCCACGTCCTCACTAGCGGCAAGGTGCTCGAAAAGCTCGGCATGAATCTCGTCGGCGAGATCGTGCTGCTCGAATCTTTCAAAGACAAGGTTACTTTCGGCGACAAACTAGCGGGCGTTGTTGGCGGCTACCTCACGCCGGTGGCGACGCTCGAACGCCGGCTAGGCCTCGCCAAGATCGACATGCAGGACATGGTGACGATCATCTTCACCAGCGGCTCCACAGGCCGGCCGAAGGGCGTGGTCCTCACGCACGAGAATATCGTCTCGAACATCCGCGCGTTCGAGAGCGCGGTGCACCTCGACCGTGACGATGTCCTGCTGGGCATCCTGCCGTTCTTCCATGCCTTCGGCTACACCGTGACGCTGTGGGCGCCGCTGATCCTCGACGTGGCCGGCGCGTACCACTTCAACCCGCTCGACGCTCGGCAGGTCGGCAAGCTCTGCCAAGAGACCAAAGCGACGATCCTACTCTCGACACCGACCTTCCTGCGTTCGTACATCAAGCGAGTGGAGCCCGCGGACTTCGCGACGCTCGACGTCGTGGTCGTCGGCGCAGAGAAGATGCCGATCCCCGTTGCCGACGCGTTCGAGAAGCGCTTCGGCGTGCGTCCTGTTGAAGGCTACGGCGCGACGGAGCTCGCACCGGTCGCCGCGGTGAACATCCCGCCGACGCGTTCGCGCACCGCCGAAGCCGATCTCCGTGAAGGGAGCATCGGCAAGCCACTCCCCGGCGTGCGGGCGCGCGTCGTTGATCCCGAGACGCTCGTCGAGTTGCCGCTGGAAACGGAGGGGATGCTCGAAGTCACCGGCCCCAACCTCATGCAGGGTTACCTCGACGACCCCGACAAGACGGCGGAGGTCGTCAAGGACGGCTGGTACATCACCGGCGACATGGCCCGCATCGACCCCGACGGTTTCATCTACATCACGGGTCGCCAGAGCCGGTTCTCGAAGATCGGCGGCGAGATGGTGCCGCACCTCCGCGTCGAGGAAGAGATCCAGGAGTACCTCGCCGCCGAGGACGAAGAACGCCAACTCGCTGTCGTCACCGGGGTCCCCGACGAGAAGAAGGGTGAACGCCTCGTGGTGCTCCACCTGCCGATCGACAAAACGCCCGACGAGATCGTTACCGCCCTGAGAACCAAGGGCCTGCCGAACCTCTGGGTCCCCGGCACGGACTGCTTCCTCGAAGTGCCGGAGCTGCCGCTCTTGGGTTCCGGCAAGCTCGACCTCAAGGGCCTCGCGAAGGTGGCGCTCGAACGCTTCGGAAAGTAGTTTCCGCTGTGCGGACCGTGGTTTTGACCTTCCTGTGCGAAGCGGGATTCCACTCGACACAACCCTCTGCGGTCCGCCCAGCGGACCCTACGGAGGGTCTACTCCGCCGAAAGGGTCGGCTCGGGGCCGTTCATCCGCCGGCTGTCCATCGCCGTCACCTTCATCGCCCCGCCGCAACAAAGCGGCAGGGTGTCTTCTTCGCTGATGCGTTCGGTGCGACGGCACTGGGGGCATTTGACTACCATCAGCCGCTCGAACGATTTACGAACCGCTGGGACCGCCGCGGCGAACGAGGCTTCGATGCACTCCATCGCGCCTCGCAGGACCTCATGGGTCGGGACCGTTATCGGCGACGGTTCATCGACGCCTTGAGGATCCACCATGATCTCTTTCACGCCCTCGATCCGCAGCCGCAGCAAGAAGTCGAGCAGCACATGGCTGCGGAGTTCGACCGTGCGATAAGCGGCGCCGAGATCGGCCACGTAGGCCCGCGCGGCGGCCTCGCTGGTAAAGACAACCGCCGCGTCGTGGTCGTCCATCAGGACGCCGAAGGAGGGGAGGTAGTCGGACCGGCGGTCTTTGACGGTGTAGAGCATGTTCAACTCGCAGGGGTTGATCCAACGGCGGGGTTCCGCGGCGCGCCGGTTCTTACGAACGATGCACGTCGCGCGCCAGTCGCCATTTGCGCGGCTAGACGCGGAACTCCGACCAGGATTGGTTTGTCTGACGAGCAGACTGGCCGGCATGAAGCCAACGTGGGAGAGGCTAGAGGCTAGAGGCTAGAGGCTAGAGGCTAGAGAATGGCGGGAGATTGCTTCCTCTTGCCCCGGAGCCTTTCGATGACGCCTGCTGGTTACACGACGGTTTCGCCGTACCTGATCGTTACCGACGCGCCTGCTCACCAGCGGTTCTTGCAGACGGTCCTTGGCGCCGAGCTGATCCGTAGCATGCCGCGCGAAGACGGCAGCGTGATGCACTCGGAACTACAGATCGGCGACTCTCTGGTGATGCTCGCCGACGCGACCGAGGGTTGGCCCGCGTCGCCGGCGCATCTGCATGTCTTTGTGGACGATGTCGACGCGGTGTACGCGCAAGCTCTTGCCTCGGGAGCTAAGGAGGTCATGCCGCCGGTCCAGAAAGGCGACACCGACAAACGCGGCGGCTTCCTCTTGAACGGCGTTACTTGGTGGGTGGCGACCCGCGTCGAATGAACGCCGACCACCAACCATCCGCCGAGTGGCTGGCGCCGAGCGATTCGCCCCGCTGGGTCGGCCTCGACATCGGCGGCGCCAATCTCAAGATCGCCGACGGCCGCGGCCGGGCCGCGTCGGCTGCGTTCCCGCTGTGGCGAGAGCCTCGGGGGCTCGCGACGGCAATCACGTCGTTACTCGCCAACTTTGCCGCGCCGCGCGAAGCGTCCATCGCGTTGACGATGACCGGCGAACTCGCCGACTGCTACGCGACGAAGGCCGACGGCGTCCGTGCGATTATCGACGCGACGCTCGACGCCGCGGAGGGACGCGCCGTCCGCGTCGCTGCCGTCGACGACCGATGGCTTACGTGCGCCGACGCCAAAGAAAGCCCGCCGCTCGTGGCGGCGGCGAATTGGCGACTCGGCGCCAGGCTCGTCGCTGGGCAATTTCCCAAGGATCGCGGCGTTTGGGTCGATATCGGCTCGACGACTACCGACGTCATTCCGATTGAAGACGGGAAGGTGATCGCCGTCGGCGCCAACGACACCGCGCGTCTGCTGGCGGGTGAGCTCGTCTACACCGGCGTGCGGCGAACGCCCCTCTGCGCAGTGGTCGATCGGCTGCCGTACCGCGGGCGCGAATGTCCCGTCGCCGCCGAGTGGTTCGCGACGACCGCCGACGTGTGGCTCCTGCTCGGACAGTTGCCTGAGAATCCTAGCGACAGCGGGACCGCTGATGGCCGACCGCTGGTTCGACAAGCGGCCGTGGAGAGACTCGCCCGCTGCCTCTGCGCCGACCGCGACAGCTTTGACGTGACCGACGGTTTGACGGTGGCTCGACACGTCGCCGCGATCCAAACCGCAAAGATCGTCGGCGCCCTCGCCCGGCATGACGCCGAGTGGGCCGTCTTCACCGGAGAAGGAGAGTTCTTGGCCCCGCAGGTCGGCAACAACGCCACCGTCGCGGCGACGTCGGTCGCTTCCGGCCACTTCGGCACCGCAGCGAGTCGCTCCTTCCCGGCCCACGCCGCGGCGGTGCTAGCTTCGCACGAGTTGGGGTCCAACCTATGAACGGCCGTGTCGTCATCAAGGTGGGCGGCAGCCTGCTAGCGGAACCAGGCGTCATGCGCCGGGTGGCTGACTGGCTAGCAATGACAGCGAGGCCCGGCCAGATGCGGATGCTGATTGCCGGCGGGGGTGAATCGGTCGAGGCGATCCGCCGGATCGACGCCGCCAATCCGTTGTCGCCCGCGGCCGGTCACTGGGCCGCGGTCGCCGTCATGGACGCCAACGCCCTCCTGCTAGCCGACTGGCTGCCGAATTTCGAGATTCGGGACCAGTACCCAGTCGTGGCGGGAGACTACCTCCTGCAATGCGGACGGCTGCTCCGTGAAGTCGAGCCACACGCCGACGGCGAGCGCCTCCACATCGGTTGGGAGACGACGAGCGACGCGATCGCCGCCCGCATCGCGGTCCTCTGGGACGCCGACCTCATGCTGCTAAAGCATTCACTGCTAGCAACTTACGACGAGCTACCAATAGCCGCTGCTGACGGCGTGATCGATCGTGAGACGCCGAGAGTCGGGGCTTCGGTAGCGTCGACCCAGCTGTTCGGGGTCGTCAATCCCGGGCTAGCGCTTCGCCCGTCGTGAGCCGGACCTGCGGGTGTCGGCGCCCAGGAGGGCCGGTTTTTCGGTTTTTCGCAGGTGAAAGCTTGACGTGCGGGGTGTGCCCAACTCTACTAGTGCCGTGGCGGGAACTCCGCCCGAAACTTTCAGCACGAGTTAGAACTAATCCGAAAGCGGCAATCTCTGGTTCTCTTCCCTGTCTCCCGGCACAAGCTAGGCGACAGCGGCACTGAGGACATGAGATTGCCGCTTTCTTTTTTGCCACATGGGTGAATTCACTCCGCGGCACCGAACAACCGAGCAGTCCTAATCCAGAGAGCGGCCACAAGACCTCCCCCCACGACATTCGGCATTTGCCGAGGGTCGCTGTTGGGTGTCTTGCGGCCGCTCTCTTTTTTTGTCGCTGGAGGCTTCAGCGACGCACATCGGCCCGGATTCGGCCGGAAAAAACTGACCCTCGTCCTACGACCTCCATCCGTTCATTCCTCCGCATCCGACCGCGACGTCCCTGACGACGCCCCTAACAGGCACCTATGAGAATGATGAATCTTAAGACGCACACCCTTTGTTGGGCCCTGCTTGTCGCCACCGCAGCGGTCGGTGAAGCGGCAACGATGAACTGGGGCGATAAGACGACCGCGGGCAGCGATGTGGTCTTCTTGCAAGTCACCGAAGACAACGACGAACCATCGACGGTCTTCGCCCCGGCGGCCACCGGCCCGTCGGTTTCGGGCAACATGCTCGTCTTCAATCCAGTCAACTTCCAGTCGCAAGCCAATAACGGCGCCGACTTGATCGACAGCACACTCAGCACCACGATCCAGGCCAAGCCGGGCGCGACGATCGACTCGATCAGCGTCGATGAGTTCGGCGACTACACCCTCGGCGGTCTGAGCGGCTATGACGCTCTCGCCTCGGTTGGCGCGGCGTTCTTCTGGCGTGTGACAGAAGTGGACGGCGCCCCGGTTTCCTTGTCGACTCAAGTCGCTTCGATGACCTTCACCGGCGGCGGCATGTACGAGCGGCCGGCGGACGACGGCACCGCGGTCCCCTGGACCGGCAACGTGGTCCTCGACGTCGCGGCCTACCTGCTCAGCCAGGGCATCAGCGGCGACGCGACAGAAGTCACGTTGCGTTTCGACAACACACTCCAGACCGCAGCCGACAACTTCAGCAACGCGTTCATCAAGAAGAAGGGCGTCGATATCACCGTCACGCCCGGAGACCCCGTGATCCCCGAGCCGACCTCGGCCGCCCTGCTGGCCCTGGGCGCTCTGGCGTGCGGGTTCCGTCGTCGCTGAAAACCGACGCTGAATCTCGAAGAGAATCAACGACCCGGCGAGCCTCACGGCTCGTCGGGTTTCTTCGTTTCGTCGGGATGGTAGGGGTCTTTCGACTCGTCCTCGGCGGGCTTGATCGCCAAGTGAACGACGCGGATTTGCTCCGATGCAGCGTCGTCTTGTCGAACCCTGAACTCAACTTCTGCATCGGCGTCGAGCCCCGACATCTGCCGTCGCAGGTCCCAGACGGAGCCGATCGCCGCGCCGTTGACCGCCGTTATTGTGTCACCCGCGGCGAGCCCCGCCGTGTCGGCGGGGCCGTCTTGGGTGACACGTTTCAGCTTGGGCGCGGCCCGAAGCGGGTCGTCGTTTGGCAGCGTCACGCCGAGCCACCCGGGGTGCAGGTCACGGCCCGAGGCGAGCGTCGCTAGCCGCGGGGCGACCGCCTCGTACGCCGCCGCGAAGCCGACGCCCGAGTCGTAGAGGCCAACGCCGCTCTGCCCCGGCGGCCCCAAAGGGGTGATCACGCCCAACAGCTGCCCATCGAGACCGATCAGCGGTCCGCCATAATTGACCGGTGAAACCAGGGCGTCGGTCTGAACGGCGCGTGACCCAAGGCGTTCGGTCGCGCTGACGACCCCCACCGTGACGTTCACGGAATCGGCGTCGTAAACACGGCCCAAGGCAATGGCGGTCTCGCCGACGCGCGCCGCACGGCCCCTTAACTTTGGTGGATCGCTATCGGCGGCCTCGCCGACGCTAATCAGGGCGAGCTGCCGGTTATGGTCCCGCGCGACGACGCGAGCCTGCGTCTGCGAACCATCCGCGAAGTGACAGAGAACGCCGGCCGGGTCTTGTCGCAGACCGTAAGTGCTCGTAATGACCCAAGGCTCCTCCAGAGCGTACCCCGTGACCGGCGCCGCGGCGACGCCAAGCGAGTCCGCACCGCCGCCGAAGTAGCGTAGCTGCACGACACGCGGCGCGACTTGTTCAACCGCCCGCTCGATCGCCGCGTCGATGGCGCGTTCGGGCGTATTCGATGCCGCCGCGACGACTCCCCCGCCGACAAACACCGCGGACGTGGCCAACAACGCGACAAGCAAACCGCGTGGACCGCTGTATCGGGTTGCCTGATTCATGGGGCGTCGCCTCGCAGGTTCAGTGTCACCAACCGCTCTTCGCGAAGCACCGTGATCTCCACCGCGGCGTCGCGCGTCAGCCCGCGTTCGATGGCCGATGCGGCGGCCTCGACGGTCCCCACCGTGGCGCCATTGATGGCGACAATGAGGTCGTCGGGCTCCAACCCGGCACGAGCGGCGGGGCTGCCCTCGACCACCCTCTCGATGTAGGCGGGCGACCTCTTGGTAATTGCAGCGATCAGCCCCAGACCGGCACGCCGCAGCGCACGATTCGGATGTGGCGCCGCCATCCGGTCAGCCGTTGCCGCATTGGTTCGATCGCGGATGCGAGCGATGGCCGCGTCGACCGCGTCCGCCGGTAGGGCGTAGTTGAGCCACGCGCCGGTCACCGGCGAACGGCACTCGGCGCCGAGCACGCCGACGAGTCGCCCCGCCTCGTCGATCACCACGCCGCCGCCCGCGCCGGGGTTGCTCGTCACCGCCGACAGCACCAGCACCGGCGAGCCCGCTGCGGGCGCCCCAACGGTGGGGCGTCCCTCGTCAACCGAGGTCGGCATCGAAGCGATCGCCGCCAGCCGCGCTCGTTGCAACGTCACCGGCTCGTCGCCCGCCGCGATGTTGAAGCAGTTCGACAGGGCCCATAGCCGCTGTGAGAGACTCAGTTCGGCGTTGCTCGTAAGCGAAAAGGTCGATGGCGGTTCAACGCCGGCCGGACACTCGACTAGCACCAGCCCGCTCGCCGCGTCGCGGCCGACGAGACGCCCCTCGTAGCGTTCACCATAGGCGTCCACGATCGACACCGTGACGCCATCCAGCGCCGCGCTATCGACCGTCACCACCAGCGCGGGCTCGCCTTCGACGTAGAATCCCGACTGATACCCTTCCAGGCCAGCGATCTGGCCGGCGCCGTACAGCTTCGCGACCGCGAGCTGCGCCGCCGCGACAGGATCGACTTGACGCTCGGCGGCGACAAGCGGCGAAGCGATTGACAAGAGAACGATAGCGATCTGCATTCCGTTCATTGGCGTTCCTCGTCGCTGGTCGCAGAGCCGACAAGCTCGGCGATCGTCCGATCGCCATAACGGATGCTCAGCTCCCTAGGCAATGCAATCGCGTCGCTATCGCCCGCGCCGAACTCGATGCGGACGGCGTCTTCGGCGGCGTCGCGCGAGGCTTCGATCCCCAAGGCCGCGCCGCTGGTCGCGTCGAAGTAGACCTCGACCCGCAGGCCGCGGTGGTTCGCTACGAGGACGTCGTGAGCCCCCTCGCCGGCCCGCCAGGGCAATCGACCGAAGGCTTCAACTTCGTCGAGCACGCCGGCTTCGCCCGCCACAAGTCGACTCCAAACCCACAGCGCGCCGAGCATCGCCGGCGCTTCGGGCGGCGCCGCTTGTGAAGCGAGCTCACGGGTCGCGTCGCAGCGGTACTCGCCCGACTTCGATAGCCAGGCGGCGCCACTCGTCGAAACTTCGAGTGTGACGACTTCGTCTTTGTCACTCTCGTAGGCCCTGCGACGAACGGGTGCCGCGTCCCCGCTGTCGCACAGCGCGAGCAAGCGATCCGTCTCCCGCTGCGTCGCGGCGAAGTTCGAGTAACCAGGCTTCGCTTCGTACAAACCTTTCGGTAGGTCGACCGGCGCCGCGGGCGATTCGGGTTGGTCGCCCTCAACGACTTGCTCGAGTTCACCCGGCGAATGCAGCGCCCCGAGACGCACCGAGCGGCGATCGAGGCGACCGTCTCGCCGGTAAACCAACTCCGCACGCCAACCCGCCGGCAACACGCCGATCGCGTTCAAGAACGCGTTGGCGGTCGGCGTGTCGCGGCCATCGAGCGAGACGAGCTCGTCGCCCGGACGCAAGCCCCGGCGGTAGGCGTCGCTGGAACGTTCGATCGCCCGCACGATCGCCTGCGGCCCGCTCCGCGTGACGACCGTGGCGCCGAGCGTGGCGTGATCGACGATGCGGCCCGTCTTCAGGTGCGACACGAACCGCATCACTTGGTTGATCGAGACCGCGTAACCAACGCCCACATTGACGCGGCCGCGTTTCTCGAACGAGCCACGACCATTGATGCCGATGAGCCGCCCCGCGCCGTCGAACAGCGGGCCGCCCGAGTTACCCGGGTTGATCGCGGCGTCGGTCTGTAGGCAGTCGGCGTACTCGAGGATCGAACCGGCGGGGAACTGGTAGCGATGAACGCCCGAGATCACGCCCACGGTGATCGTCGGCGTAAAGTCCTCGGCGACGAGGAACGGGTTGCCAGCCACGATCGCCGTGTCCGCTACCCGCACGAGGTCGCTGTCGCCGATCTCCGCCGCGGGGAACGGACCGTCGCCAAGCAGCTGCACCAGTGCGATGTCGCCGGTTGGATCGAGCCCGAGCAGCACCGCTTCGTGTAGTGAGCCGTCGCTCATGCCGACGAGCATCTGCGCGCCGCAGGGGGCGGTGACGTGGAAGTTCGTGACCACGAGGCCGTCGCCCGAGATCACGACCCCGGAGCCGCCGTTCGTGCCGGTTGATTCGAAGATCGCCACGGTCGAGCGGCTGAGCTTCTCGATCACGGCGATGCGGGCTTCTTCGGCGGCGATGACCTCGGGCGCTAGCACGAGCGGAGCCTGCGCCAAAGCGGCGCCGGCGAGCGACAGCAACAGGGCGATGGCGAGGCCGTGGCTCATCGGATCACCCTCAGGTCACAGAAGTTGACGAAGTCGCCCGCATCGAGGTTGTCGCCATAATCGACTTGGAGGGTCAGCGTCTTCGCCGTGACGAGCGGCTGGTCGATGACCGCCGGCGCCGACCCACCATCGACGGCGCCGGACCACAGCGTCTTGCCATCGGCGACGATCCGCACCTCGGCCGACCCCGCGAGCGCCGCGTCAGGGTCGAGCCCGACAACGCCCCGCAACCGCTGCGCGCTACTCGGCAGTTCCAAGCGTAGCTCACCGCGACTCCGCAGGGCGACGCCGCGGCCGAACTGCCGCTCTACCGATAGCTCCGGCCAAGCGCCCGGCGCCCGGCGATCGGGGTAACGCAGCGCCAGCGGGCCGCCGAGCAGCGATCGATTGAACGTGTAGCCTTTTGTCGGCGCGGCTTCTTCTTGGAAGTACGCGACGTATTCGTCGCCGAGCACCTTCAATTCATCGACCGAGACGACGCGTCCGCCCGACAGGTCGATCGAGGCGACCGCCTCAATGGGCGCCGATCCATGCGGCAGACGTAGCATCCCGTCGCGATAGGCGACCTCTTCGGCGGCGATCAGCCCGCCATCGGTCAGCGTCACAACCACCGGCCGCTCACGCTCTTGCCTATCGTTGGCGCGATAGAAGCGGATGGCGCCGATCCGCGACCAAGCGGCGTGGACCGGTTCGGCGCCGTCGTCGGCCTCCAGCGCGAAGCGGACCCCTTCGCGACTCAACTCGATAACCACGCCCTCTACCGGGGCGTAGCCCCCGTCGCGACGCTTGACGACAAGCACGTCGCTCGCGCCGCCGCCGTTGGCAAGTTCTAGCGCGTCGCTGCCGCCGAGACGCCACGATGCGATGCTCGCCACCGGCGCATCGATTCGCGCTTCGCCCCTCAAGGAAAACCGTACGGTCTCGCCATCGAACTCAACGCCGATGTAAGCGAACCCCGAACCGTCAACGAGTTCCACTTTGCCAACGGCGGCTTCACTCGAGGGCGATTGCGGCGACTCCTCGAAGACAACCTTGAGCACGTCGCGGCTGGCGAGCTGCGAGCCGCCGTTCTCCGCTAGGCGGACGCCGCGCGAGTCGAGCGACTCGAGCCGGCCCACCACCTCGTCGCCGGTTGTTTCGATCGTCACCAGCGGGGCCGCCGACGCCGGTCCCATCACCGCAGCGATCGCGCAGACCGAGAGCCAAACGAGCGCGGCGCGGCGGCGGGTCGGCGTCGGCATGGAGCGGAGACGGGGCGAGAGGGAAGGCGGGTCAGGGCTGATCGGCGGTGGGGGCGTCCGCCTCTTCCGTGGCGTCGGCTTCGGACGCCAGCGTGCGGAAGTAGTCCTCGATCAGCCCGCGATAGTGCGGCGGGAAGTCGCGCGTGATCGCTTGAGTGAGTCGTTCGCGTTCGGCCGGCGGTAACGAGCCCCAGGCGTCGCCCGCCACGAGGCGTTTGCGGTCCACCTCGCCGGGGCCCTTCAGCTCGCTGGGCAGGCTCTCCTCGGCCGCTTCGCCCGGTTCGGCGCCGCTGCCGCCCTGCGACGCGGCCGCCATCTGTTGCTGCTGTTTGCGTTGCTCTTCGAGTTTCTTGATCAACTCATCGAGCTCGTCGAGGATCTGCTGTTGACGCTCTTGGGTCGTCTCGCCCGGCTCTTCGAGCGCCAGACGCCGCTGCACGTCTTTCATGCGGCGGGCGACGGTCGGCAGCGGTTCTTGTTTCCCTTTCATTTCGCGCCCGAGCGCCGCCACGACCCAGTCGCGCGCCGGCCCCAGCGAATCGAGTTCGTCGCCCGGCAACCGCTTAAGCGACTCGGCCGCTTGTTCGTCGTCGATCGTCATCCGGCCAGCGACGGCCCTCAGGTAATCGAGCAGCGCGGGCGAGTAGACCTCGTCGGCATCGAGGCCCTCGGTCCAAGCGAGGCACGCGTCGTAACGTTCGGCGCCGGCGAGTTGGTCAGCGATCGCTAGGAGGAGCGACGGTGCGGCGTCGCCCAGCGACTTCTTCAGCCACTCCGGCGGCGTGTCGTCGGGCTCCGATACGATCGACGCCAGTTGCCCGTCGGCGATCGCGACGATCCGCACCAACTCAACGCTGAGCCGCGACGGCTGCGGCGTCTCACCGATCGCCTCGGCCCACTGCTGTGCGAGCGCTGGCCCGCCCGGCTGACGCTCAAGCCATCCGCTGACCGCCTCGACCGCCGTGGCGTACGGCGGCGTCTCTTGCCACGGCGTGGCCGACTGATCGAGGTCCGCCGCGTTCGCGCCGGCATGGACGAGCAGGGCAGCGGCCAGCGGGAGTCCCGCGAGGATGCCCCAGCGTGGGCGGTGGGTGACTGCGTCCTGCTTGACGGGCGTTTCCATACCTTCCACTATCGCCCGATGACGCAAACGCCGCAACGTCACGGCGCCCCGCCGGCGACGGCTTCGGCGGCGGCGGCCAGCTTCCGCTGATCGTCCGCCAGCCCGGCCAGCCGCTCCGACACTTCGTCCGCCGGGGCCTCTCCCGACTCCCTAGCGGCCCGCCAGACCTCCGTCTGCCGCATCAGGCGGGCCTGGAGCGATCGGATCATCCGCAGCTCGGCTAGCTTCGAGACGAGGCCCTGGTCGCCCCCCTGGGGGCTCTGGGGGGCGCCCTGAGGGGGCTGCTGCTGTTTCTTCTCCAGGTCGTCGAGCGATTCGTCCACCGCGGCGATCATCTCCGCTAGGGCGTCGACGACCATCTGCTCGATCGCTAGCGTCGTGCTATCGACCTGAGCCTCCCGCAGCCGCTCCTCCGCCGAGCGGATGTCGTCGAGGGCTTGGGTGAGGGCGTCGTCGAAGACCCGCGACGTGCCGTCCGCCCGCACCACCCGCAAGGCCTGGTCCGCCAGGGCGCCGACTTCCCCCTGCCGGCCGGCCAGCTTCGCCGCTGCCAGCTGCCCGGCCCGGGAGGTCGCTTCGGCGGGATCGTCGCCAATCGCCTGGAGGCGGCTCTCGGTGTCTCCAACCAGCCCCGTCTGGGCCTCGTGCATGCGGCGGAACCGCTCGGCGAGCGACGCTAGCTTCCGCTGCTGCTCTTCTTCGCGGAGTTGCTTGAGCCGCTCCTCGGCCTCACGCTGGGCCGCTTCGAGCTCGCGCTGGGCCTCAAGCTGCTCCTCGGTAGCCGATTGGTCCTGCTTGCCGAGCTTCTGCTGCGCGCCGCGCATCGCCTCCCCGGCCGACTCGATCCGGCCGGCGATCGAAGGGCTCTCCTCGCCCGCCTCGCCCTTGCCGTTCTCGGGCTCAGCTTCTCCGGGCTCACCTTCTCCGGGTTGGCCTTCTCCGGGTTGGCCCTCCTTCGGCTTGCCATCGGAGTCGCCGCTCTTCCCCACTGATTCCTTGCCGCGGCCGCTGAGGCGGTCGGTCTCTTCGGCCGGCTCCCGCAATCGCTCGATACGGTCGGCGAGTTCCTCCTGGCGCTCTTCGAGCTCCGCGATCTCACCGCGCTCGGTTCGGCTGCGGATCGCGCGCTGCTCACGGAGCGACGCCCTGATCTCGCGCCGCAGCATCTCTAGCCGCTTCCGTTCCTCTTCGAGTCGCGCCGCGTTCGGGTCGGCCATCACCAGCCGGAGCAGCTCTTCGAGTTGCGTCGCCAGTTCGGTCTGATCACGTCTCGCCGAGGCGTAGCGCTCCTGCTCTAGCAGCACGACCACCTTGTCGAACCGCTCGCCGATCCCTAGCGACCGCGCCTCGCCAATCGCGGTGCGGATCTGGTCGGCCCGCGCGGCGTCGGTCTCCTCGACCGCGTCGGCGATCCGCAGCGCAAGGGTCTCGAGCCGGTCGTAAGCAATCCCCACCTGCCGTTGATCCGTCGCCACCTCCGCCGCGCCGCTAATTGCTAAAGAGACGAAGAGAACTACGAAGGCGCCGAGGGCACGAAGAAAAGGCCCACGTATCGCACGAATCGACACGAATGGATCGATGGAACTCGTGTCGATTTGTGCGATACGCGGGCTCCGCATTTCTTCTGTTGTGTCCTTCGTGCCTTCGTGGGTCATGTTTCTCAATCAAACAGCGACCGCGCGCTGTCGCTCTCTTGACGGGCCGTCTTCTCGTTGACGCGTTGTTGCTCGCGGATCAGGCCGCGGAGCATCGACACTACCTCATTGTACGTCTGCTGCGTGTCGAGGCTCGACAGCACCCGCTCGAGTTCTCCCTTCGCCGTCTGAACACCGGCAAGGGCCGCGGCGAGCGAGTCGGCGTCGGGCGAGGAACGGATCGCGTCGGCGGCGGCCCTCAGGTGCCGATCCTCGATCGCCCGCAGCGGCTGCACGACGCGGCGTTGGAGCCGATCGATCAGGTCGGGCTGCTCCAGGCGGTTGTTCACCACTTGCCGACGGAGGCCATCGGCGCGCGTCGCGGCGTCGGCGATCCCGTCCGACACCTTGCGGACGTCCAGCAGCCGCTCCGCCGACCAGCGGCGCAGGTCGCTAGCCTCTTCGGCGACGGCTTCCTCGGGTTCAGCCCGTCGCCGGCTTTCCAGATCGACCTCGTACTCGAGCCGTTCGACGTCGGTCCGCAGCGCTTCGAGCGACGCCCGCAGGTCGCGCTGCGCGTCGCTGAGCCGGGCGAGCAACTCGGCCGGAGTGACGACCTCGATCTCGATCGAACGGCTCTCCGACCGCGGCCGCTCCGCCAGGTCGTAGCGATCGGTAGCCGTCGCGACGAGCCCGACACGGTCGCCCGGCTGGAGGACCAGTCGCTGAGCCGGGTCGGCCGAGCGGAGCGACAGCAGGTCGGCCTCGCCGCGGACCGTTCTCGGCAACACGGTTGGCGGCTCGACCGGCACGGCGGTCGTCGCCTCATCGCGCCGCAGCTCGAGCCGCACGTCCGCGACGCCGTGGTCGTCTTCCAGCCGCACCCGCACCGGGAGCCGGGCGTCGCGCGTGACGGCGCGGCCGACGCCGTCGAGCGTGAGGATCACCGAGGGCGACGAGTCCTTGGCGACCTCGATCGGCAACTCAATCGGCTCCGACACCAGCCCGTCCGCGGCCGTCGCGACGATCGACACCGCGAGCGACTGGCCGAGCGGCGGCGTCGCGATCGAGACCCGTTCGCCGTCGTCGTCTAGTTGAGCCGTCAGCTCCTGCGGCGTTTGGTTGTCAGCGCCGCGGCAGGTCGCTTGAACGGAGGCGAGCCTTTTCGACGCGCCGGCGTTGATCGTCGCCACGCCCCCTTCGGGGAGCGGCCGCAGGGTAGTCGCTTGGCTCGAAGTGGGCGGCGCGTCGAGATACGCGGGCGGTTCCAAACGCACCGTGAGGTTAGTGAGTTGCGGACGGTCCGCCGCGACGAGGCGCACCCGGAGGCGTCCGTCGCCGCCGCGGATCGTCAGCGCCACATCGCTATCGACGCGCTCGACGCGGCGCCGATATCGCTGCTGGATCGTGCGGTCCCGCACCGGGGCGCCGACGCGCGTCAGTGTCGTGAGCGTCTGCCGCCCGCCCCGCCGACCGCCGCGGGCCCACAGCGTCTCGGGGGGAGCGTCGGCGCCATCGACTTTGGCGATCACCTCAAACTCCGCCGGCTCGCCGCGGGCGACGACCTTTGTCCATTCCCCCGTCGGCTTGTCGTGCGAGAACCCCTCCGCGATGAGCTCGACCCGTCGTGGCCACGTCGCCTCGGACAACGCGACCCGCTGCACGAAGCTCGTCGCCATATCGGGACGCGCTACGGCGATTAGCAGCGCGATCACTGCGCCGGCGATCGCAAACCAAGTCACCGCCGACGAAGCCGGCGGGCTCACCAGCGCCACGTCACCCAACGTTCGGGCGGCCGCGTCGGCGTCTTGGATCGTCGACTCGCACAGCACCGAGTGGTGGCGCTCGTGGCGCCGCACGTCGAGCGCCGTTGCGATCAGGTCGGCCTCGCGCGGGTGCTTGCGATGCAGCAGCGTGACCACTTCGCGATCGGTGATCAAACGCGTCAGCCTCGGCGCGGCGACAGCGACCAGCCAACCCAGACCTAGCGCGAGCAGCGTCATCTCGACCGCCAGGCGGACGTTCGCCGAGGGCTCCATCCAGCGGTCGGCGATCAGAAACAGCCACCCCAACAGCACGAGCGCAGCCAGCACCAGCCAGCCGATGCGACCGGAGATGGCGCCGTGCAGCTCGTTGCGCAGCCGCACCAACAGCGCGTCAACGGCGGCGCCGGGGGGGCGTTCGGGGATAGGCGGTTCGTTAGTCAAAGCAATCCGGCTCGTGTCTCAGGCGAGGCGCCACGCGCGCCGCAGCAACCACTCTAACAGCAACGCGCCCGCCATCACGCCGAGCGACCACCGGCTCAAACGCTCGGCGAACCCTTCGTCGGGCGGGCCGAGGTCGATCGTCGTCTCCGCCAGCGACGGCGTCGCTTCGATGATCTCGGCGAGCGCCGCGCTCGCCTGCGGGTCCGCCAGATCGACGTAGCGCCCGCCGCTCTGCTCGGCGAGGTCGCGCAGCAGCGCAACGTTCTGCACCCGGGTCTCGTTCTCCAACGCCGGCAACGACGCCTCGGCGGTCGCGGTCAGCCGCTCGCCGCCGGCGACCTCGAGCGTCGCCGTCCAGCGGCCGGTGTCGCTCGCCTTGACGGTCGCGGCGTAAACGCCCGGCTGGCCTTCCACGGGCACAAGTGTGACCTCGCTCGGCGCCCCCGCGGCGCCGGCGACGCGCGCCGTCGGCGTGATCGCGACGGACGGGTCGCGGGCGACGTAACGCAGCGTCATCAACTCTCCCAAGTCGTAGCGGCGACGATCGAACAGCAAGCTCCCCTCCGCGGCGGCGCCCAGCAGCCGCCCCTGCGTGAGGCTCCGCAGCCAGCCGACGTACAGCTCGGTGAACAACTCGGGCGCCACGGTCCGCAGCCGCCACGTCTCGGGCGAGGCGAGGTAATCGACGCGGCCGGCGCCGTAGAGCTGCTCAACCAACAGCGGCGATTGCGTCGCCCCTTCGCCGAGCGTCGCCAACACCGCGGCGCCGGGCTTGGGCTCGGCCGGCAAGGTCGTCGCGTAAAAGCCATCGAGCGTGCGCCAGACGCTGGTCGTCCGGTCGCCGGCGAGGCGGAGATTGAGCCAGTCGAGCGACTCGCCCGCGGTCGAAAGCACCACGGGCCGCGCGTCCCGAACCGCGGCGGCGGTTGAACCCATCGCCAGGGGATCATCGCGGAGCGTCACGGGAAGCAGCGTCCTTAGCGGCGCCTCGAGCCCGGCGCGCACCGCGCCCGGGGTCGAGACGTTGCCGGCGACAAACGCCAGGCCGCCGCCCCGGCTCGAGACCCATTCGGCGAGCGCCGCGGTCGTTGACGCGTCCACTTGGCGCCAGTCGAAGTCGATCGCCACCAGCACGTCGTAAGCCTCCCACTCGTCCGCCGTTGCGGGGAGCGACGTGAGCACCTTGCCGGCATCCTGCGTCACGGCGCCGGCGGCCGATTGCAACAGCACGTCGCAGGCGAACTGCTCGTCGCGGTGGAGCTGATCGCGTAAGAAGTGGTAGTCCCGCGCCGGGCCGCCCGCGGCGAGCAGCACGCGCGTCGGCTCGTCGACGAACTCAATCCGCGTCGAGAGCACGTTGTCCGACTCGTCGGCGTCGCGGCCAGCAGGCTGGAGCGTGGCGACGAGCTCGTACGCGCCGGGTGACGGTCCTTCGAGGTCGGCGCTCGCGCCGGTGAGTCCGCCGCCCTCGGGGCTTGGCGTCTCGATGCGTTCCTCACTCGCTGCCGCGCCCGCGGCGCCTTGCGCGTCGATTGGCCGGAGCACGAGCGAGACGCGGTGCGCTTCGCTACCCAGCGACGCGGCGCCGTTGGCGGCGACCGTCACGCTTACCCGGAAGTTGTCGCCCGTCGCGGCCCGTGTCGGCGCGGCGAGGTCGCGTAGGCTGACGGTCGGCGGCTCGCGCAGCGGACCAACGCCCAGGGCATAGATCGGCACGCCGCGCGACTTGGCCGCGTCGGCGGCGTCGAGCGGATCGGGACCCGCGTTCCAACCGCCGTCGCTGGCGATCACTAGCGCCGCCAGCGGCGTCGCCGCGTGGTCCGCCAGCACCCGCTCGACCGCCGAGCCGAGCCGCGTGGCGCCGGCGGCTTCGGACGTTTCTTCCACAGCGTCAACGTACTCGAGCGCCACGTCGAAACCCGCGCGTCGCACGAGGTGACTCGCGGCGAGCCCCGCCGCCAACTCCTCGACGCCCGGCGTGGCAGCTGCTGCGCGTGTCGCCGCGGCACCCGTCTCGTCGGTTGCGGGCAGCTCCATGCTCGCGCTGCGATCGACCAGCACGACGACCCGCGACGGGACTTCTTGTTCGCTCAGCGGCCGGCGTTCGACCCCTGCAATCACGAGGCCGACCGCCGCGATGGCGAGGAGTCGCAGCCCGAGCAGCGTCACCCAACCCCGCGGGGCCATCCGCCGTTCACGCCAACCGCACACCGCCGCCAGCGCGACGGCGCCGATCAAGAGCGCGGCCAGCGCCACCGTCCATCCCGACGATTCGGACAGCGCGCTGTAGCCGGCGGCGTCGTAGACGGTCATATCGCCCCCTTTGGCGCGGCGCCGGTGGAAGCCGATCCAACGTAGCTATTGCGGTACGCCAGCAGCCGCTCGCCGGCGAGCGTCGCCAGCAGCACCGCGGCGGCGAAGTAGAGCGGCGTGCGGCTGGCGGGAGTCGGCGCGTCGCGGAACATCTCGCCCGCCCGACCGACCCGCGCGACGCTCCCCCAGCGGTCACTCAGCACGGCAAGCGACGGCGATCGCAGGTCGCTCTCGTCGGGATGGACCCGCGCCGCGAAGGGCCGCTCTTCGACGCCCCCCAGCACCCGGCGATAGGCGCCAGGTCGCGAAGGCGTCAGCGGCGCGGCCTGCCCGAGCGGCGTCGCCTCAACGAGGTCGCCGCCCGCCACCCAACTCACCAGCGACGATCGCGGCGGGGCCTCGCCCTTCGCCGTCACGATCGCTTCCGCCAGCGGCCGCAGCCGCTCTTGCGAGAGCCAGCCGACCACGTCGTTCGCCATCACCGGGAAGATCGGCAGCGTCGCCAGGTTGCTCCAAGGTTCGCTGCCGCCCGACCCGGTCGCCGTGGTCGTCAGCAAAGCAACAACGCGCCCGGCTCCGAAACGGTTCTCCAGCAGCAGCGGCTCGCCGTCGACTCGTTTCAGTAAGACTTCGTATCCCGACTCGGCGCTCGTCGCGACGTTGCGCACGGTCGGTGACTCATCGCTCGTCGCCAATCGCCGCTGCGCCACGAGGCGGACGAGCGGCAGGAAACCGTTCTGCTTGCCGGCGAGCACGCGCACCGCGGGATGGTCGGCGGCTTCGAGCGCCGGCTGCCCCGGCGCGACGACGGGCCCCGAGATCGCCGGCCCCAGCCGCCAGGGCGTCAACGCGTTCTCGCCCGCCAGCACGCCGGCGACGCGTTGGTTGAACCACGCCGCGTCCGTCCGTGGCCCGATCACCATCCACACGCCGCCGCCATCGGCGACGTAGTCGCGCAACCGCTGCGTTTGCAGTTCGCTGAGCCGCTCGGCATCCAGCAGCACCACCGCGGCGGCGTCGGCGAGACGCTCCTCGCTGAGGCCTTCAACGCGGCGTGGCGCCCAGCCGCTCCGCGTCGAGCCGACCGGCCGCAGCGCCGCCGCGAACACGCGCGACTCAACGCCCGACTCGCTGTCGTCCACCAGCAGCACCGGCTGCGACGCGGGCACTTCGACGAAGAGCCAGCCCTCGTCGTCCGCCGGCAGCGCGTCGGTCGGCAACGTCGCATCAACCGTGTGCAGGCCGACGCCCTGGAACGTGACGGGCGACTCGACGGTGCGGCGTTCGCCAGCGGTGAAGGGCCCCACCTGCACGGCGGTCAGTGGCTGACCGTTGCGACGCAGCGTCAACGCGACCGCGGGCGCCGGCACGTCGCTGTGGTTCACCACCTCCACCACCAGCCGCGTTTCGACGCCCGCCGCGAGCGGCCCCGGCGCGAGGGTCACCGACTCGACCGCCAAGTTCGCGCCACCGGCGTCGTTGCAAGCCGCCAGGACCACGCCGTCCGCCATCTCGCCGAGCCGGTCCACCAGAGGCGCCCAGTCGCCATCGGCGGCGTGCGAGCGCTCGGCGAAATCGGAAAAGACGTACGCGTACGTGCGATCGCCCGACGGCGCCGCTTCGCAGAGACGGGCGACATCTTCCATTCCGGCGGTCGGCAAAGCCTGTGCATGCGTCGGCCGCCACGCCGCCGGGTCGCTCGCGGCGTCGGCGCCAACGACCTTGGCGACGTCACCGCCGACAAACGTATCGACGTAGCGAACGACCATCAGCTCATCGCCGCTCTGCCGGGCCGCGTCGGCGAGCCGATCGATCGCGGCGATCGCTTCGTCCCACGCCGCGCCCCCCGGGCCACGCCGCTGCATGCTGCACGTGTCGTCGAGCAGCACGACGTGTCGGGCCCGATCGGCGCCGAAGAACCCCCGCAGCAGGTCGAGCGTCTTGGGGCTCGCCGCCAACACGCCAACGAGGGCAATGGCGGCGACGCGCGCGGCGAGCAACAGCCACTCGCTGAGCTGCACCCACGTGCGGTTCTTGCGATCGCTCTGCAGCAAGAAGTCCATCGCCGCCCACTCCACCCGCCGCCGGCGCCGCCGGTTCAGCAAGTGAATGACGATCGGCAGGCACGCCAACAGCGCGCCCGCGATAGCCAGCGATGGATAGGTAAACGTCACGCGATGGTTTGTTCGTTTGCTTTTCTTATCCCCCTCCTCCTTCAGGAGGAGGGGTTAGGGGAGGAGGCGAAGTTGGTACCCGCTTCACCCCCTCCCCTAGCCCCTCCCCCGTGCCGGGGGAGGGGAATTTTTATCGTCTCCGCGGCCCGCGCATCCGGCTCGACAGTAGCGCCACCAGCACCGCGTCGAGCGGTTGGCTGGTGCGGATCAGCCGGTAGTCGGCGCCGTGCCGCGCGCAGGCGGTCTCGGCCGTGTCGAGGTGGCGTTGCAGCGCTTCAAGGTACTCCTTGCGCAGCGCCCGCGGGTTGGCGTCGAGTTCGACTCCGCCCTCCAACGCGACGAAGCGCGTGGCGCCGTCGAGCGGGAAGTCGACCTCGTCGTCCGACAGCAGCTGCATGACGACCACGTCGATCCCTTTCGACCGCAGCAGCCCGAGCCCCGCGTCGAGGCCCTCGAGCGGGCAGAGCAGGTCCGACAACAGCACGACGACGCCGCGCCGCGGGATCGTGTCCGCTGTTGATCGCAAGAGCCCCGACAGGTCGGTCTTCGATCCTTCGCCGGGCTTTTCGAGCGACGCGGTAAGCAAGTCCGAGATCGCCGCCACTTGGATGCGGCCCATGCGGTGCGGCGTCTCTTCGATCACGTCGCCGGCGAACGCGCGGCACGCCACCGCGTCGTGCTGCGCGGTGAGCAAGTAAGCGAGCACGCACGCCGCGGTGGCGGCGTACTCGTGCTTGCTCATCGCGTCATGCGAACCCTTGAACGCCATACTCGCCGACGTGTCCACCAGCAGCGTCGCGCGGAGGTTGGTCTCTTCCTCGTACTGCTTGACGAACAGCCGGTCCTGCCGGCCCCACGCCTTCCAATCGACGTGCCGCAGGTCGTCGCCGGCCGTGTACTGGCGGTGCTCACGGAACTCGAGCGAACGCCCCAAGAAAGGGCTGCTGTGCCGGCCGTTGAGGAAGCCGTCCACGACCCGCGCCGCGCGGACCTCAAGCCGGCCGAGGCGTTTGATCACCTCGGGGAGCGAGTGCTGCTGGGACGACGCTCGCGCGCCGCCGTTAGCCGGCGAGGACGCCGCGGAACCGGGGGTCATCCCTGAGGCTCTCGTCACGGGTTGGCGTGGCGGTCAAGAGGCCGTCGATCACGTCGTCGGCGGTGAGCCCCTCGCTCTCGGTCTGGAAATTGAGCAGCAGCCGGTGCCGCAGCACGGGCTTGGCGAGCGCCTGCAGGTCGTCCATCGCCACGCACGGCCGGCCCGCCATCAGCGCCCGCGCCTTCGCGCCGAGGATCAAGAACTGCACGGCCCGTGGCCCGGCGCCCCACGCTAGCCGGCTGGCGACGTCGGCAGCGGCGTCGGGCTCGCCGACGCGCGAGCCGCGCACCAGCGCGACCGCGTAACGCACTAGGTCGTCGCCGATCGGGGCCGTGCGCACCAGCTTCTGCAGCGCGACAATCTCTTCGACGCCGGAGACCGCCTCGATCTCGGCCGACTCGCCGGCGGTGGTGCGGCGGGCGACCTCCATCTCTTCCTCGAAGGTCGGGTAGCGGACCATCGCCTTGAACATGAAGCGGTCTTGCTGCGCCTCGGGAAGGGGGTAGGTTCCCTCTTGCTCGATCGGGTTTTGCGTCGCGAGCACGAAGAAGGGGTGCCCGATCTCACGCCGAATGCGGCCCACCGTGACATGCCGCTCCTGCATCGCCTCGAGCAGAGCGGACTGCGTCTTCGGCGGCGTGCGGTTGATCTCGTCGGCGAGGATCACGTGCGAGAAGATCGGCCCCGCGATGAACCGCAGGTCGCGGCGCCCCGTGGCGCGGTCCTCTTCGATAATCTCGGTGCCGATGATGTCGGCCGGCATCAGGTCGGGCGTGAACTGGATGCGGCTGTAAGTGAGGCCGAGCGTCTTCGACAGCGAGCTCACCAGCAACGTCTTCGCCAACCCCGGCGCGCCTTCCAGCAAACAATGCCCGCGGCAGAAGACCGAGATCAACAACAGGTCGATCACTTCCTCTTGCCCCACGATCACCTTGGCGAGCTGCTCGCGGATCTTGTCCGCGGTCTGACGGAGCCGCTCCGAGTCGGCGAGCGATGGATCGTCGTGGGTCATTCGTATCTCAGATCGAAAAACGATTGGTTTCTGTGATCTTAGGGAGCCGGAACGCGTTAGCGCCCGCAGTGAGCCCGGGTGCTCGTTTGCCATCCGTGTCCCCGCTGCGACTCCGGGCGCTGACGCGTTCCGGCTCCTTGTCTCTTCGATGGTTTCAACTCAACAACTACCTCACCGCTGGTAAATCGGCAAACACGCTTCATCCAGCTGCAGCATGATCAAGTTGAGCGCGGTGGTGTACACCGGTCCGATGTAACCCTGGTTCCAGCGGTAGCCGGGGCCGAGAGGCGTCTCGACGGGCGTCGCGTCGGCGATCAGCTTGGCGTACGTGCCGCGGCGGTACTCGTCCCACGTTTCGCCCCCTTCACGGTACTGCACCTGCGAGTAGTAGAAATTGGCGTAGTGCCAGTGTCCCTGCGCGCCGGCGTCGTCGCCCACCAGGCGCTGACGGCAGTACTCCTTCATCCGCGGCACGAAGCCGTCGTCGTAGCTCCCCGCCTCGTACAAGCAGGCGATCGCCGCGGCCGTGATCGCGGGGCGGCCGTTGCCGCCTTTCGTGCTGTACTGCACTCCGCCATCAGCCATCGTGCAGCCGTGGATGTAACCGACCGCGCTGTCGATGATCTTTTTCGGCACCGGGATGCCCGCGTTCCGACAGCCACGCAGCCCCTGCACCTGGGTGACGGTCGTCGAGCCCTCGTCGAAGCCGTTGCCGTCCTTCGCCGAGACGTAGCCCCAACCACCGGCGGCGGTCTGCGCTTGCCCCGTGAACTGCACGGCGGCGGTCAGCACCCGCACCAGCTCTTCGCGGCGGCGGGCGTCCTCTTCCTCGCCGAGCACCTGCGACAAGAACAACATCCCAAAGCCGTGGCCGTAGGTGTAACGGTCGTCACGGAGCGGGTCGCCGATTAGGCCGTTGGGCTGGGCCTGGGCGAGCAGGTAATCGACCGCGCGGCGTAGCTCGGGGGCGTAGCGGCCGCCGCTGGGGGTCGAGCCCTCCGAGAGCATCGCGATGCCCGCGAGGGCCGTCATCGCCGCCGGATAACGCCCGCCGGCGTCCCACGAGCCCAGCCGGCTCTGCGTCGAAGCGAGCCAGCGCAGCCCGCCGTCGGTGACGCGGTCCGTGTCGGCGGCATCCGCCGGCCCGGCCACCACGGCGCTCATCCAAACGACCAGCGCAGCGGCGAGGCCAGCGAGCGTAAAACGGCGGACGGATGGCTTCCCCATAGTACCTCTCATTTTAACCGATCCAGTGGCCAAAACCTCGCACAATCAGCCACGACGCCGGATTCGGCATTCGCCTTTCCGCCCCGTGCCTCAATCGTCGTCCCCTTCCCAGAACGAGTTGAACAGCCGCTCGACACCGCGGCCGATGTCGTCGGGTCCGTTGAGCCGCGACGCTTCGGGATCCTCGACGCTAGCGACCATCCGCGGCCGCGGCGGCGCCGGCAGGTCGGTGGTCTCGAGCGTCACCCACGCGCGCCCGGCGCGCACCAGCAGGCTTTCGCGCTCGCCGCGTTCGTAGACCGCCCAGAGGGCGCTGTCGCCCTCCTGCTCGTCGCCGACGGGGATCACGTGGTTGCGGAAGACCGTGGCGCCCGTCGTCAGGTCGAGCAGCGTCAGCGCGATCTGGGCTTCCGAAGGCTCGCTGCCCGCTTCCGCAGCGCGTTTGCGGGCCAGCAACACCAGCGGCGCGTCGCTCGCGGCCGTTTCGACGAGGGCCATCCCGTCAACGATCACCGGCCCGCCCCACGGGGACTCGCCGGTCCGTGGGTCGAGGCAGTGCAGCTCACCCGTCAGCAACGGGTCGTCGCCCACCGGCAGCGCGCCCCGCACCCGGTCCACTACCGGGTTCGAGCGATCGACCTCCACAAGCAGCCACCCGCCGCGCTCGTGCAGGCGCACCGAGCGGACCAAGGAGGACTCTTCGCTCACTAGTTTCGTTTGCCAACGCTGCTTCGCCGTGGCGATATCGACGACGGTCAGTTGACGGTCCTCGTCGAAGAAGACCGCGGCGCCATCATGGAGCAAGAAGCGAGTCTTCAGGTCGACGGCCATCTCCCATACCGCGTCCGTCGATTCGTCCGACGCAACTGGAACGATACGCAGTCGCCGCTTCCCCGCCGCGCGCTCTTCAACTAGCAGCTTGTCGCCGGCAACGCCGCGCCAACGTTGCGGCGTGGGGGGACGCCACACGCCCCGTTGCTGGCCACTCCAGGCCGATAGCCGGACGCCCTCGCGCTCGTTGCCGACAACAAACACTTCGTCGCCGACCGTGAGCGCCCGCAACGATCCGCCGAGCGACGCCGCGTCTCGCCGCCACACGAGCTCGCCGGTCGCCAAGTTGCGGCAGCGGAGGCTCGACCCCGCTACCGAGATCACCCCCCACGGCCCGATCGCAACGGGCGCCTCGGACTGATCGAAAGCGCCGATCGCGGCGGGCCAGTCGGAGGGGCTTTGGTTGACCGTCTCCCAGACGATTCCGCGATCGACGTGGCACGTGAAGTATCCCGAATCGATCTTCAGGGCAAGCCAATCGCCCGACTCACTGTCGCGCCACGACCGGCCACCCGGCGCGCCGACGGCGCCGATCGTGTCGGGGCCCGGTGACCAGGGCTCGCCGGGGATGGCTTCGGCGAACACACGCTCACCGCGTCCGCTGGTCGCCACCAACCGCCAATCGCCGCCACGCGACTCGTAGAGCCATCTCAAATCGCCTCGCCGCTCGCCGACAAAGGAGACCGACCTCGTCCTCGAACTGCGGTCCTGACGCATCCGCATGCCGCCGCGGCCACGGGTTGTCGTCACGGGTTCGGCCTCGATAGCCGCCGCCACTTGGAACTTCGTCCATGGTGAGTTGGTGACCGGCTGCGTGTCAGACGGGGGCGCAGTGACCGATGGCGCCGTCCCACTCGTGCCCGCCAGCCGCGCCACCATTTCCGACGAAGCACCGGCCTGGGCTGCGCTGTTGGCGGCCAGACGCGACGCCACGACGTGCAGGCCGGTCTCGGGTTGCAAGAGCACCCGCCCCGCACGGCCCGCGGCAATCCCCTCGGCCTCGGCGAACGCCGCATGCGAATCGCCCCGCGCGAGCGCCGCGTTCATTCGCAGCGTCGCCGCGTAAGCCGCCGCACGGCGGCCCGCGACGAGTTGTGATAACTCCTCGCCGGCGGCTTCCGCCGCCGCCGCATCGTCCGCTGCGGTGCGCACCAGGGCGACGGCGTACAGCTCGGCGAGCCGGCGGTCGTCCGGTCGCGACCGCACCGCGTCGCGTAAGTCGTCCAGCGTGGGGAGTGCTGCCTCACCGCTCGCCAGGTCGTCAACAACGCGCTGTTCTAGCGCCGACATCGACGCCGGTTGCGGGAAGCTTTCCAGCGTCGTCACCGACCGCGAAAGGATCGCCTCGCCGTGATAGAGCAGGTTGCCAAGTCGCGGCGCCTCGACGAGCGGGTTGAGGTCGAGGTTCTCGACACGCCACTCGGGCTTCGATTCGACGTTACCGATGTCGAGGGTCGCCAATCCGCCCGAACTCAGTGGCAGCACGAGCGAGCCGCCTACCATCAGCGGCTCGCCGGCGGGCGCCTCGTCGTTCGGCAAGTTCACTCGCCAGAGTCGTTCGCCGTCAGCGACTCGCCACGCCGACACCCGGCTCGACTCCACCGCGAGCGCCGCGCCATCGATGACGCCGCCCAAGAGCACGGCGTCGGGCGTCTCTTGGCGCCAGACGAGCTCGCCGGTCGCGGAATCGAAGGCCTGCAGCGACGGCAAGGCGGGCGAAGCGACCAGCAATCGGCCCTCGTGCTCCACCATTCGGCAGTGGCGCCAACCGGCGGCGCCGTCCGCCCACGTCTCGGGGTCGCGGAACGCCCCCCAGCCCATCTGCTGTGTGGGACGGGCGTCCTCTTCGTCGATCGCCAAGTAACGGACCCACTCCAGCCGTCGCCGCAGCGGGTCCACCGCTGCCACCGCGCCGCGGCCCGTTGGGCAGTAGACCAATTCGTCACCCAATGTCGGCGACACGGCGATCGCTGTCGCCTGCGCCGCCGGCGGCCGTTGGCATTGCACCAGCGGCTGGCTCCAGAGCACCGCGCCCGTCTCGGCGTCGGCCTCGATGAGCCGCACCACCTGTTCCGACTCGGCTAGGACGTACAACCGCCCATCGACGATCGCCGGCGCGCCGAGGAACCGCGTCCCCGGGGCGACGCCATTCGCATCGGCGCCGTCGATACGCCAGCGGAGCTTCCCCGACGAGGCGATCTCGTAGGCCGCCAAACAGTTTGCCGGCAGCGGCGGGTCGTCGCCCGAGAACAGTGTGTCGCCGAACCTGCGCCGCAACAGCGCGTTGCGGTCGAACTCGGACGACGAACTCGGAGTGACAGCGAACACCAGCCGTGTGTCGGTCGAGACGCCGCGCGCCGTCTCGACGTTCCGCCACGCCAGCGGATCGATCGGGTAGAGGACCTCCCACAACCGGCGGCCGGTCTGCGCCGAGAACGCCACGAGCCGATCCTTCGCATCGGTGACGATGACGCCACCGACGGCGACGGTCTCATGCCGAGCGCCAAGCAGGTCGCCCTCGGATTCGTCGTCGAGGTCTTCCTCGTCGCCAACCAACGCGCGCCAGTTTCGCCACGGCGCCGGCGGCTCGCCCGGCGCAGTAGCGAGTCGCTTCGCATCACCGCCCGCCGAAAGCCACGCCTGCGGCGCGCTGCGGGCGGCGATCGCCGCCGCTTCGCCAGCGGTGGCGTCGATCCACTCGGCGGCGCGCTCGTCGGCTGGCTGTTCGATGGCGCCACGCTCGCCGAGACGCAAGCGGCTCACCGTCTCCGCGGCAGCGAGTTGCTGGGCTTTCTCTCGATCGCCTTCTAGTCGTGAGAGCAACGCCGCCCGCCGCAACGCCACCGCCGCGCTGGCGTATGAGCCCGCGTCGGTCTCGGCTCGTGCGAGGGCTTCGAGCGACGCGACGCCGAACAGCTCCGGCGGATAGCCTGCAACAATCCGGCGCCAGTCATGCGTCGAAGTCGCCCCCTCTGCCGCGCGGCGGTACTCCCCTTGGAGAACCGACCGCAGCACCGCGAGGTCGCTCGGCCCCGCCCGCATCACGGCGCCGAGCAGCCGGCGTTTGAGGCTCTCGCCGTCGCTGCCGAGATGGTCGGTCTCGTCCGCCAGTTGCTCGGCCACAAGCGGCGCCGCTTCGCCAAAACGGCCGCTCTTGAGCAGCTCTTCGGTCAGTTCGACACGCCGCTCTTTCTCCCGATCGACCGGGGGCTGGAGACCGAAATAAAGGCGGCTGAAGGCCGCCGGATCGGTCTCGGCAGGGGTTTCCGCCCCTTCGGCGACAAAAATCCCGGAAAAAACCGCGTACGCCGCGAGGCCGGCGCAGAAAGCCCTTGCAGAGCAGGGAAAACGCGACGCGAAGCGTTTCTTGGAGACCATACAAGCTCGCTTTAAGGTCTTTTCCATTCAGCACTTACAGCATAGCAAGCTTTGCCGAAAACGGCTGCCGCTTTTGTCCGCGGGCGCCCTTCGCAAGGTGGGGTCGGCAAAGGGCGATCATCGCGAACGAGCGGTATTTCCCGGAGATAACGCGTTTTTCCGGCTTGTAGACGCACGAGTTGGATCGTTTTAATCACGCCGGTCGAGCCGCAGGCCCGACCTAGCTATCACCCATCAGTGTCCCGCTAGGCTTTCGCCAAGTGGGCTAATCGTTACGACCGGAGGATACCCCCTTATGGCGAAAGCCGCCCCCAAAGCGCCCACCAAGACCGAAATCTACGCCGGCATCGCCGAGGCCACAGGCCTGACGAAGAAGCAAGTCGGCGAGGTTTTCGACGCGCTCGACGCTCAGATCCAGAAGGCCCTCACCGGCCGTGGCGCCCCGAAGATGTTCTCCCTCCCCGGCCTTGCCAAGATCACTCTGCAGCACAAGCCGGCCACCAAGGAGCGTGAAGGCATCAACCCGTTCACCGGCGAGCCCACGACCATCAAGGCCAAGCCGGCCCGCACGGTCGTTAAGGTCCGTCCGCTGAAGAAGCTGAAGGACATGGTCGCCTGAGTTCGGTAATACCGACTCACGCCAAACCAGACAGGCGAAATGGCGGGCCGGAAAACGGCCCGCCATTTTTCTTTGAATGAAGGAAGGGGCTGAGGGGCTAAAGAATTATGGGGCTAAGGGAAGGACGGGGGAACGCTTGCGCGTCCCCTCAGCCCCTAGCTCCTTAGCCCCTCAGCCCCTTCCTTCATTGATCATTGGTCATTCGCAGCCATGCCTCCTCTCCACATCGTTCTCTACCAACCCGAGATCCCCTACAACACAGGGAGCGTGGGTCGCACATGCGTGGCGCTCGGCGCGAAGCTGTGGCTCGTGCGGCCGCTGGGGTTTCAGATTGATGATCGTCAACTCCGCCGTGCGGGGCTCGATTACTGGCGGCGCCTCGATTGGGAAGTCGTTGACGACTGGGACGACCTCACCCGCAAGCTTCCCTCCGAGCGGCTCTGGTACTTCACCAAACGCGGCGACAGCGGCTTTTACGAAGCGCAGTTCGAACGCGGCGACGCACTGGTGTTCGGCAGCGAATCGGCGGGCCTACCGCCGAGTCTGCTCGAAGGCGCCGAAGGCCGCCGGCTGCGGATCCCGACGAGCGAGAACGTGCGGAGCCTCAACCTTTCGGTGAGCGTAGCGCTGGCGGGGTTCGAGGCGTTCCGACAGATGGGGGCTCTGCCGTGAGTTCTGAACGTGTAAGCGTCCGGAGTGAGCGTCAGCGATAGCGTCACGGAGAACGCCCGCCTTCCGCTCCAGAAGCAATTCGCCTTGAATACACGCAGCGCCGGCCCCGTGCCGCGTCACCGCAACGACCTCCCCCCAACGACAGAGTCCCATGGCCGCCCTCAACGCCGGTCTCGAATCGATCTTCACCCCCGCGGCGCCGCTAGCGGACCGCACCTGGCTGCGCGTCGGCGGCCCAGCGGAGTGGCTCGTGCGACCCACGAGCGTCGAAGAGCTGCAAACCGTTGTCGGCCGCTGTCGCGACGCCTCGGCCCCGGCGCGCGTGCTCGGCGGTGGCTCGAACGTCCTAGTGCGGGATGAGGGCGTCAAAGGCGTCGTCCTGCAACTCGACCACGAGGCCTTCGGCGGCGTCCGCATCGACGGCACGAAGGCGATCGTCGGCGGCGGGGCGTCGCTCGCCTCGGCGATTAACGAGACCGTGCGCGGGGGATTAGCCGGACTAGACACCTTGGTCGGCATCCCCGGCACGATCGGCGCCGCACTGCACCACAACGCCGGCGGCCGCGGCGGCGACATCGGCCAGTGGGTCGTCGAGGCGACCGTCCTCACCCGCAGCGGTCAGACCATCACCCGTCGCCAAGAGGACATGGTCTTTGGCTACCGTGAAAGCAGCCTCGACGAGTTGGCGATCGTCGAAGCAGTGTTCGAGCTCGACTCCTCCGACCCGTCGGAGCTCACCAAGCGGATGCAAAAGCAGTGGATCGTCAGCAAGGCGGCCCAACCGATGAGCCACGAACGCCGCGGGCAGATCTTCCTCAACCCCCGCGGCATGAGCGCCGGCATGTTGATCGATCAAGCGGGCCTCAAGGGCGCGTCGGTCGGCGGCGCCACCGTTAGTGACAAGCACGCCAACTTCTTCGTTGCTAGCGACGGCGCTACGGCGGCCGACCTGCTCAAGCTAGCGGACCTTGTTCGATCGCGGGTCGATGAGCGGATGGGGATCGAGCTAGAGCTGGCGATCGAGATTTGGTAACGGACAGCGTCGCGATGCGCGCTATTGCAAGGCGCCTCGTGCTAGCTTGCCGTGAACCGCGTCCCACGGAGGGGACCGCCGTGCCTGATCCGAACTCTGCGCCATCGCGTCCAACCCCATCTCGTCCGGCTGCCGACCCGCTCTGGAAACTCCAGGGCCGCCGCGGCTTGCTCGTTTCGTTCGCGGTTCTCGCCATCTTCGGACTCGCCGCTCGTGGCGTGTGGGAGGTCTCCCGCTCGCAGGTCGCCCACAGCCCGCAATACGTGCTGACGCCCTCCAGCGTAACGATCACACCGCCGCCCGCCTGGGTCGGTAGCGAAGTCACCTCCGAGGTCTTCCGCGTCAAAGGGCTCGAAGGCCTGTTCTCGGTGCTCGATGGCCCCGACAGCCTCGACAAGCCGCTCGCCGCCGCCTACGCGTCGCACCCCTGGGTCCGCAGCGTCGGCGCGATCATCAAGACGCCGCCCAACCGCGTCGCGATTACGCTCGAGTACCGCCGACCGCTGGCGGCGGTGTCGGTGGGCGGCGACCTCGTCCCGGTCGACATCGACGGCGCCATCTTGCCGACGCGCGACCTGTCGGCCGACTCGCTACGCTACCTACCGCGGATCGAGCTCGTGGACCCCGTCGTCCAGCCCCCCGCCGTCGGCGATTTGTGGCGTGAGCCGCGGCTTGCCGGGGCGTTGTCGCTGGTGCAGGCATTCGGGCCCGCTTGGAACGAATTGAATCTGTTCCTCGTACGGATCGACCGCTCCCCCGACGTCCGTGCCGGTCAGCGATTCTGGAGCTACAGCGTTGTCTCCACGGGCAACACCGTCGTCGTCTGGGGCGCGGCGCCCGGCTTCGCGCCGCCCGACGAAGCCTCTTTCGAACGCAAGCTCGGAAGCCTCCGCCGCGCGGTCGCCCAGCACGGCCCGCTCGACTCCGTCGCCAAGAGCCCCGCTCTGATCGACGTCCGCGAAGGAGGAACGGCCTACCCGCGCGTCGTAATGAAAGAAGGCAACCGCATCGCCGCGAAGGACGACGAAGCCGAAGTGAAGTAATTCAACTGTAGGAGGCGTCTCCGACGCCGATAACGCGTTCCAAGCCGCACAACATGGCTGCGCGTTAAATGCTTCCCTCCGGCTCGCCGGTCTCTTGCCGCTGCGAACCTTCCATTGATGGTGCGCGTAATCGGCGTCGGAGACGCCTCCTACAGATCTGGTTGCTTCTCCTTCGTCAGCGCACTGATCGTCCGAAACGCCGGGTCGGTCGAAGTCTCGCACCATTCGCACAGTACGGCCTCCGTTGTAGCGAGCGTCACGCCCGACGCGTCGAGCCGCCGTAGCGCTGTTTTGTGATCCACCGTGAACCGCGAGCCAACCGCATCCACCACCACCTTTGGCTCGAACCCCGCCGACAACAGATCGAGCGCCGTCTGGGCGATGCAGACGTGGGTCTCGAATCCGACGAGCACGACATGGCGGACGCCCGCGTCCTGCCACGCTTGAACGAGTTGCTCGCACGCGGCGCAGCTGAACGCCGCCTTCGGGTGGGGCGTCGGCAGACGCTCGGCGAGCACCGGCGCCGTCGGCCCCAGCTTTGCCGGGACGTGCTCCGTCACGGCCGTCCGCACCTCAAGCGCCTTCGCGCCATCGATCAGCCGCCGGGCGTTCCAGACCACCCGTGAGCCCTCGGGCTGCACCGGGAGCAGCCGCTCCTGGATGTCCACCACCAAGAGGGCCGATTCGGCGCGATCCATCAACAGGGGACTGCGTGCCAATCGCTCAGTAGACATCGTCTCGCTTCCTTCACCGTCGAACTACAATTGAGAGCATTCCATCTTATCGCTCCTCCCGCGTCGCGTCGTCCCAGCCGTGTCCAAAGACAAAACTCTCTGCGACTGGTCGAAGAAAGACTTCCGTGAGAAGTGGGACGAGCTACGCGCCCTGGTCGAGTGCCCCCGCTACGCCTGCACCAAATGCGGCCGCGCGGCGGCGAAGAAGTCCGTGCTGTGCAAGCCGAAGACGCTTGACGCACCGGAAGATTCCGACAAGTGAAACGCCGGCAAGCCGGGAGCATTAGCGACCGGAGTTGAAGCGGATACGCGGGTTCCCTCCGGTCGCTGACGCTCCCGGCTCGCCATTTGCGCCCCTGGGCAATCCGCCGCTAGCCGCGGACAATTGGGCACATGGCTCACCCCCGCATCCGATCGACCACCATCCTCACCGTCCGCAAGGACGGCGTCGTCGCTATGGGCGGCGACGGCCAAGTCAGCCTTGGCGACACCGTCATGAAATCCGACGCCAAGAAGGTGCGGCTCCTGGGCGACGGCCGGGTGATGACCGGCTTCGCTGGTTCGGCGGCGGACGCCTTCGCGTTGTTGGAGCGGTTCGAGGCGAAGCTCAAGGACCACCCGCAAAACATGCCCCGCGCCGCCACCGAGTTGGCGAAGGACTGGCGGATGGACCGCGCGCTGCGGCGGCTGGAGGCGCTGATCGCCGTCGCCGACGCCAAGGACACGCTGCTCATTTCCGGCAACGGCGATGTTATCCAACCCTCCGACGGCATCCTCGGCATCGGCTCGGGCGGCAACTACGCCACCGCCGCGGCGCGGGCGCTGGCGAGACACTCGTCGCTGTCGGCGGAAGAGATCGTTCGGGCGGCGTTGGGGATTGCGGCGGACATTTGTGTGTACAGCAACCAAAACATTGTTGTGGAAACGATTGGCGCGAAGAATTAGCCAAACTCAACCTGAAGCCTGCCCGTGCGTGAGCTGACCCCGAAAAAAATCGTCGCCGAACTCGACCGCTACATTGTCGGCCAAGCCGACGCCAAGCGCGCCGTGGCGATCGCGATCCGCAACCGTTGGCGCCGCCGGCAGCTCACCGACGAGCTGCGTAAAGAGGTGTCGCCCAAGAACATCCTCATGATCGGCCCAACGGGCGTCGGCAAGACCGAGATCGCCCGCCGGCTGGCGACGCTCACCGGCGCGCCGTTCATCAAGATCGAGGCCACCAAGTACACCGAGGTCGGATACTACGGCCGCGACGTCGAGAGCATGGTCCGCGAACTCGTCGAGAACGCGATCGGCCTCGTGCGTGAGAAGATGCGGGCAAGCGTCGAAGAAGAGGCCAAGCGCCGCACCGACGAGCGACTGCTCGACAAGCTCGCCCCGACGCCGAACTCGTTCGACGCGGGCGCCGGGGTCGATGACTCCGCCGAGCGGCACGAGCGCACGCGCGAAAAAATGCGCGCGATGCTCGTCGCCGGCGAACTGGAGGACAAGACCGTCGAGATCGCCATCGAAAAGAAAGCGGCCGCGATGATGATCCCCGGCATGGGCGGCCCCGGCGGCGGCGATATGGACATGGACGTGCAGGGGATGATCGAGAAGATGCTCCCCAAGCAGGTCTCCCGACGCCGCATGTCGGTCGCCGACGCCCGCGGCGTGCTCTTCGAGCAAGAGTGTGAACGGCTCATCGACAGCGAGAAGGTCAACGCCGAGGCGGTTGAGCTCGCCGAAGAGTCGGGCGTCATCTTCCTCGATGAGATCGACAAGGTTGTCGCCACCGAAGGGGGCAAGGGCGCCGACGTATCTCGACAAGGCGTGCAGCGCGACCTGCTGCCGATCGTCGAAGGGACGACCGTCCAGACGCGTTACGGCTACGTCCGCACCGATCACATCCTCTTCATCGCCGCCGGCGCGTTCCACAAGACACGGCCCAGTGACCTGATGCCCGAGTTGCAAGGCCGGTTCCCGATCCGCGTCGAGCTCGACGATCTCACGAAAGAGGACTTTGTCAGGATCCTCACCGAGCCCCGCGGTTCGCTCACCAAACAGTACGCGGCGCTAATGGAGACCGAAGGCGTTAAAATCGATTTCACCGCCGACGCGATCGACGCCCTCGCCGAGTACGCGTTCTCCGTGAACCAATCGACGCAAAACATCGGCGCCCGCCGGCTCTACACGATCATGGAGCGGATGCTCGAGGAACTGTCGTTCGAGGCCGCCGACATGAATGGCGCCTCGGTGCCGGTCAACGCCGCGTACGTCCGGCAGCGACTAGAGGAAGTGACCCAAGACGAGGACCTCAGCCGTTACATCCTGTAGTCGTAGCCTCCTTGCAAGTTCTGATTATGAGGGTGGCGCCGACTTGGCGACGCGGGGCCTACCGCCAGAGGGGGCGAATCGCGAGACTTCGTTGAGCAAACCCGGCTCGCTTGGTCACAATAGCCGGGCGGCCCGTCACAAGAGTCGGGCGGACCGCAGAGCAAAATACTCATCCGAATACCGACGCGACCCACGAGTGCATGCCGTGAGCCTGCCCCTCCGAGCCGAGAATAACCCGAAGTTCTACAGCCGCTTCAAGTGGCTGGGGCTCGGCGCGATCGCCTTCATGCTCTACTGCCTTTACGACGGGTACATCAATTACCCGGCGCAGATGGAGCGTGGCCACGCTTTGATGGCGATTGCCGAGGACGTGCTTCCGGGCGAAAAAATTCAAGAGATTAATCAAGCCGGGCATGGGCCGCACGACGCCTATCTGCTCATCAAGAAGCAGATGCCCGACTATCCCGAGCTGAAAGAGGCTTGGGAATCGAAGGTGGCCGCCGAAGGTTGGCCAAAGATCCCGCCGAAGAAGCTCCGCACCGAGGGCGACATCCTCGGCCAGTATGTGATGGCGGTCATCGCCTTAGCCGGCGGCGTCTGGTTCCTCACAACGGTGCTCCGCACCACCGGCCGCTGGTTCGAGCTCAACGAGAACGGCATCACCACACGCTGGGGTGAGTCCTTCTCGCTCGACCAAGTGACGGCGATCGACAAGAAACAGTGGCGTGACAAGGGCATCGCCCGCGTCCGCTACCAGACGCCCAGCGGCCGGCAAAAGACCTTCGTCGTAGACAACTACAAGTACCACAAGAAGACGACCGACGCGATCATGCGTCAGATCGAACTCGGCGCCGGCCACGACAAGATCGTCAACGGCAAGCCCGAGCCGGAGTTGAACGCGACGACGGAGGAGCCGGTAGCCGACGCCTGAAACTGATCCCCCTCCCTTTCAGGGAGGGGGATAAGACTCGCGGTAGATTAAATCGTGAGGCCGTCGATCGTGACGCGCCGCCCGGTCCCCTCCAGCACTTCGATCTGCACCGTCACCGTCCCCGGCGGTAGGCAGTCGGCGAAGCGGTCGCCCCATTCGACGAACGTCAGTCCCGCGCCCGCGGCGCCAAGTCCGGCGAAGTACTCCTCGACGCCCAACTCGATGAACTCGTCCTCGTCTTTGAGGCGGTAGGCGTCGAAGTGATAGATCGGCGTCCGGCCCGTGCGGTACTCGTTGACCAGCACGAACGTCGGGCTCGTGACGTCTTCACGCACGCCCAGTTCCGCCGCGACGGCCTGCACCAGCCGCGTCTTCCCGGCGCCGAGCTGCCCAATCAAGGCGATCACCGCCGGCGGCTGCAAGGTGTTGGCGAGCTTGGCGCCGAGGGCCGCCATCTCGGTTTCGTCGGCAATTTCAATGATCTGCGTCATTGGTGCTGATAGCCCTTCGCATCGAGTGGCGTCGCTGTTCCGTCGGCGTAACGAAGCGAGACGCCGGAACCGGCCATAGTCTCACCGATGCGGGTCAGCCCGCAAGCGACCGGCATCTCAGCGAGCAGCCGCTTGGCGTCGTCCGGTGCGGCGGCGATAAGGAGTTCAAAATCCTCACCGTCGGACAACGCATGATCGAGCGCCGCCTCGCCCGTCATCTTCGCCGCATTCGAGATCGGAATGGCATCGGCATCGACGAGGGCAGCCACGCCGCTTGCCTCGCACAGCCTTGTGAGGTCGAGCGACAATCCGTCGCTAAGGTCCATCAGCGCGCGAAGTGGCGCCGCAGCGTGCAGTGTCAGCGCCTCGTGCACACGGGGTGTGAAGTCGAACTGCTTCGCTGACAGGCTGCCGCCCAAGTCGCCGGTCACGAGCAGCACGTCGCCCGGTCGCGCGCCGTCGCGCCGAACCACCCCGCGCTCGGTTGGCTCACCGAATGCCGTCACGTTGATGACAAGCGGGCCGCTATGCACGTTCGTGTCGCCGCCGATGATGGGGCATCCGAACTCTTTGGCGAGCGGCGCCATCCCTTCGACGAGCCGCATGGCGAGCTGCTGCGTCGTTACTCCCCCGACCCCGCCGCGCGGTAGCGCGAGACTCACAAGGCAACCCACGGGCCGCGCCGCCATCGCCGCCAAGTCGCTGAGATTCACGCCGAGCGACTTGCGGCCGATACGCTCGATGGCGTGCTGCGAGGTGTCGAAGTGGACGCCGTCGATCAATAGGTCGGCGGTCGCCACGAGTTGCGACCCGCCGAGAGCGACAACCGCCGCGTCGTCACCGACGCCGATCTGCCCCTCGCTAAGGGCGGGCAGTCGTTCGTGCAACCAGCGGACGAATTCAAGTTCCATGCCCCAATCGTAGGGTCCGCTGTGCGGACCGCAGAGGGGGGACAAAGCCCACGATCTCGGGATCGGTACCAGGTTCACTCATCGCGACCACGATTCGCCTTGGCGAAAAATCGTTCGTGCCGCCGAATCAAACGTACGGTCCACAGCGGACCCTACCGGCGCGTCGCATCGACCTTCATCGCTCCGTACAGCGTCTCCTCGCCGCGGAGGATGTAGAACTTCACCTCGCCGAGCGTCGGCAGCGCTTCGTTGCTGACGATGTAGCGGATGTCTTCGTCCGAAGCGGTCTCCCACTTGTGCATCCCGACGAGGATGTCGCCCGCACGGATCCCCTTGGCGGCGGCGGGACCGTCACCGCGGACATCGACCACCCGCATGCCGCCGCGGTAGCGACTGCCGCGGGACTCGAAGGTCGCCTTCGGTTCCACGTCGAGCTTCATGCCCAGGACCTGCCACGCCGGGTCGGCAGTCGCCGCAGCCGGCGCCGTGGTCGAGGCGAGGCTGGCCGCCACGTCACGGGCCGGCGAAGAACCGCGGCGAGCAACGGTGAGCTGCACGTTCATCGGCTGGCCGCCCCGACGCACTTCCATCGCCACCCGCTCTCCCACTCCGCGCCCGAGCACGGCGCGTTCGACGTCGAGCGCGCGAGCCACGTTAACATCGCCGAGGCGTGTGATCACGTCGCCGGGACGCAGGCCGACCTGCGCGGCGGGGCTGCCGGGAACAACACGCCGCACGATGGTGCTCGCGCCATCACGGGTCGTGCCGACCTCGATGCCGTGCCACTTATTCTCAAGCTTCTCGACGCTCATCAAGTCCGCCGCGACTTGCAGCGCCTGATCGACCGGGATCGCGAAGCCGATCCCCTGGGCGCCGGCGCGGACGGCCACGTTGAGGCCGATCATCTTGCCTTCGATCGACAGCAGCGGGCCGCCCGAGTTGCCCGGGTTGATGCTCGCGTCGGTCTGGATCAGATCGTCGTAGGCCTGCGTGTCGCTGACCTGCACGTCGCGGCCCAGGGCGGAGATGATCCCCCGCGTCACCGTGTGCTCGTAGCCATAGGCGTTGCCGACGGCGATGACGGGCTCGCCGGTCATCAGGTCCATCGACGTGCCGACGACGATCGTTGGCAGTGAACGCCCGACGTTGACCTTGATCACCGCCAGGTCCGTGCGCTTGTCGTGGGCGATGACGCGGGCGACGTCGGCCGTGCCGTCGTCGAGCGTGACGCGGATCTGGCGGACGCCGTCCACAACGTGGAAATTCGTGAGGATGTAACCTCGCTCGTCAACGACGACGCCCGTGCCCATGCCGTTGACCTGGCGCGTCGCGCCGGCAGGTCCCTTCTCGTCGGGGACCGTTTTCTGGCCCTGGATGTTGACGACCGCCGGCCGCACCGCTTGCACGGCGCGGACGATTGGCGTCATCCGCAGCGGCGAAATCTCGGCGCCGGCAGGGGCAACTGCCAGCAGTGTCGCGACGGCCAGGGGGACAGCCCTACACAGCAAACGGCGACGGAAGTGCTCGACGATGGGCATAAGGTGCAGGGCGGGCGGGAGCTGAGCGGGCGGCCGGGTACGCTGCCGCATGCCGCGCGGCGCCCCCTACAACCGGCCGATCCATACGGTCGGCACGATCGTCGATCGGCCCTCCGCACATCCGTCTCCAGCCGCAGATTCGGCCCCCCTCACAAACACCCTAGATTGACACGCATCCGACAGCGGCTTTTGCGTTCGGCCCAAATCGCCCTTAAGTGCCGCCCCAGCTACGGGCCGCCCTGCGGGGCGAAGACCGGCCGCACCGGGGCCGGGAAGAACCGACCGGGCGGCGGCGCGTCGAGCGGCACCGCCGGCGGCAGGTCGCCGTGGGGCGCCCTGGCGTGCGGCTGGTAGCCCGCTTGGTTCCAATCGTCGTCCCAGCACTCAGGACCCGTCTGGCAGGCCGTAGGAGCCCCGCCTGAGCCTCCGCCACAACAAGTGCAGCCTCCACGCTGGGCGTCCGCAGGGACCACAGGAGGGCCTGCTAGAGGCCATTCCCGGTGGAGGTAGTCCACCACGTCCCGCGTCACCGACGGCTCAGCGTGCTGGCACGGAGGGGCCACGCACCCGCTCGCAAGCAGGGCCGCCGCCGCCACGGTCATTGTGCCGCTTCGCCGCATCATGGACGCCACGCCAGGACAAGACGCCGCCGGACGCTCCGACGGCTCCCAGGTGGTATCGACCAGATCGGCCGTCACCTTCGGCAAAATCGGCAGGGTTTGCGCAGCTTACCAAGGCGGTGTTGTGATATAATGCTACACTCAATCCAAGAGATCATGCACAGAGCAATGCATGCCGTATTACTTCTTCCACTGGACCTCAGAAGCCATAGAGCATGTTGGCGAGCACGACGTTAGCCCAGCAGAGTTTGAGGCAATCGTCATGCAACCCGAGAGTCGTGGCGTTAGCCGATCGACCGGGAGACATATTGCGTTTGGATACACGCCTGAAGGTAGGTTCCTTGCCTGTGTGTTCGAACAAGACAAAGAGGATGTCTTTCCCATCACTGCGTATGATGTTCAAGAGTAACCATCATCGGGCATTCCAATGACTAAGCGCGTAGCCATTCGAAAAACTCCGACGCCCGAGCAGGAGGCTCATATCGCCGCAGCGATTGCAGAAGAGAAGCTGTTTGCTGAGGAAACCAAAGCGCAATGCCGTGAGGTTCTAGCAGAGTTGCGTGCGATGCGTTCAACCGTAGACACGCTGCGAGCTGAGCGTGAGCGACAAGGACTAAGCCTTGCCGAGGTTGAGTCGCGCACGGGCATGACGCGTTCGGCAATCAGCAAGTTAGAGAATCACCACGTTAAGAACCCGACCCTCTTGACGCTCCTCCGTTACGCGTCCGCGTTGGGAATGCAATTTCAAGTTAACGTTACCAAAGCCGATCGGTGACAACCGCGGCGGCTCAATCCCCGATCGCCGCCAGATACTCCTGCCGCTTGCCGCCCTCCGTCTTCGCGTAGCGGTGATAGAGACGCCCCGCCGACGGCGTCGTTGTCGCAAACGCCGAATCGCCGAGTTGGTTCTGCGCGACGCGGACGAATCGCTCGGGGTTCGCCTCGTAGACGTGCGTCGTTCCCGATTCGTTCGTGGCGTAGATCGTCTTGCCGACCAGCAGCGGCGACGCGCTGAACTTGCCGCCCAACCGCTCGCGCCACATCTCCTTGCCATCGCTGCCGCGCCAGCAGAAGGCGATACCGCGGTCCGCGGTCGCGTAGACGTAGCCGTCCACCACCAGCAGCGATTGCTCGTAGTTGCGGATTTTGTTCCGCCACACGACCTCATGGTCGCCGTCGAGCTTCACCGCCAGCGTGAACGCATCGGGAAAGCCGCCGCTGGCGAACGCGAGGCCTAGCTTCTCGTCCCAAACCATCGTGCCGCACGTCGCCTCGGTGGACTCGTCTTCGAGCGACCACAGCACCTTGCCGCTCACCGGCTCGTATGAGACGAGTCTTTTGGCGCCGCTCATCAGCAGTTGCGACTTCCCACCAACGGGCGTGACCGATGGCGACGACCACGACAGGTTTTCCGATCGAGGCGCCGTCCAGAACCGCTTGCCGGTCTTCGGGTCCAGACCGTAGATGCCACTATCCGGGCCGTCGTACTCCGACGCCACGACCAGCGTTCCGTCCACTAGTCTTGGCGAGGACCCAAAGCCGAACTGATACGCTTTTGGATCGAATCCGCCGACGCGTTCTTGCCACAACCTCTCGCCTTGGAGGTCGTAGGCCGTGACGACCGCCGCGTCATCATTGTAGAACAAGGCGAAGACGCGCTCGCCATCCGACGCCACCGTCGAGGTAGCGTGCGAATTGCTAGGGTGAATCTGTGCGGGGAGTCCCCCCTCGTGCGTGAGGACCTCGCGCAGCAGTTCGCCCGATTCTTTGCCGTAGATAAGCAGGCTCTGCGTCTGCGCGTCGGCGTCGGCCGTGATCAGATAAATCCGATCGCCCACGATCGTCGGCGACGAGTGCCCGTGCCCGGGGACCGGCGTCTTCCACGCCAAGCCGGCTTCCTCCGACCACTCGGTCGGCGCCGTCGCGCCCTCGGCGGCATGGTTGTCACCCGTCGGCCCGCGCCATTGCAACCAGTCCTGAGCCTGAGCGGCCGAAGCCGCCGCGAGAAGGACCATCGGCGCCAAAAAGTACCGCATCATCGTCGCTCCGGGGGGTGGAAATCCGCAGGAGCGTTGTACGCCGCCAAGCCATTCCCGGCCAGCGTCAGCCCCGCCAATCCCCCGGCGGGCCCTCAGAACAGCGTGCTGACTCACCAACCACCAAATTGGCGCCGGCACGCGGGGTCCAGCAACAAGAGGCAAGTGAACCTGGCGGGGCTCGAACCCACGACCCACGGATTAAAAGTCCGTTGCTCTACCAACTGAGCTACAGGTTCCAACCGATCGAAGGACAGCAGTTTAGGCGAAGGGTTCGCCGCCGTCACCCGGGGGCGGGCGGAAAGTGTGCGGCCGGACCGACTAGATCCGCCGCACGATCACCCGGCCCGACGCGTCGCCGCTCACCACCGACACGCCCTCGGGCGTAGGCTGCGCGTCGATCCGCACGACGCGGTCGTTGTGGCCGACGAACGTCAGCAGCGTGCGCGACGACACCACGGGTCCGCCCTTGTCGTCGAGTTCCAGCAGCACGACGCGGCCGCTCTGGACGCCTACCAATAGTCGGTCGCCGTCGGGCGTGTACGCGGCCGAGGTGACGTCGGTCACGTCGAGAGACGCTAGCCGCCAGCCGCCATCGCGTTCGGTCGCGACCCAAGCGTCGCCCGTCGCCGTCACGACGACAAAGGCGGCGCCGTCCGGTCGAGCGGCGATCGCTGCCGGAGCGGCGGGCAAGCCGAGGTCCTGCGCTGAATCCCCATCGACAGACGCCACGACGACCCGGTCGGGCAGCCCGATCATCGCCACGCCCGCCGCCGTGGCGAGGGCGCGGCACTCGCCCCGCAGGCCGCTAGCGACTTCGGCGACGATGCGTTGGGCGTCCGCCTCCCAGCGATCGACCCTCGTCAGGCCGTTCGCCTGTTGCGTCGCCACCAGCCAGTCACCCCCGTCGCCAATCTGGCACGCCGCGGCGAGCCGGCCCGGCAACCCCATCGCGCGTTGGTCGCTCAGCTCACCGCTGGCGTTCCAGGTGTCGAGCAGACCGCCCGCCGTCATCGCGGCAAGCGAACTGTCGGCCGAGTCGGCAACGATCGCCACCGGCGCCGACCGGGATTCAACGCGCGTCGCCACGTCGTGACGCCCGCCCGTGATCGGCCGCCACTCGACGACGCCCCCGCCCCATGCTAGCCAGCCATCGTCTTTCACAGCGACTCTCGACAACCGTTGCGACGACTCGGCTCTCGCTGTTGGCGTCCAGCCGCCCGCCTCATCGCGTCGCTGAGATTCAAGGACCACCTCGGCGCCGTCGCGCTTAGCGACGACAACGTCGCCCGTGGCATGATCGATCGAGGCGTCGAGCGCGTCGGGCAGCTCGCCGATCACGTGCAGGTCGTCACCCAGCAAAAACGGCGTCACCAGGCCGTTGGCGTGCCGCTGCAGCGCGAGCAACCGCCCCCTCGGAGCGGTAGACAGCCTCACGACCGGGGCGACGTTGGACTTCGTCTCGTCGCGCAGACGCGTCGTCACCGCGTCGCCGCCCGCGACGGGCCATGCCGCGATCATGCCGTTGTTGTCGCCCGAGTACAGCCGTTGCGACGCGACGTCATACGCCAGCGAGCGGATCGGGCGCCAGTGCGGCCGCAGCGAGGAGCGGACCAGCTCGACACGGCCCGCCGACTCGCTCCACAAGAATACCTGCCCATCACGCAAACCGACGGCGACCGTCGCGTCGTGCGGAGCGCCCAGTGGCAACGGTTCAATCGCTGACACCCGCGCCCGCTCCGTCCACAACGGCGTCACGTCGGGCGTGTCGAGATCGTAGGCCAACGCCACCGCCTGCTTGTCGCTGGCGTCGAGCAGACGGCCCGAGCAGGCCGCCAAAAGCACACGCCGTTCCGTGTCGCACGCCACAACGAGGCGCTCGCCGAGGTCGATTGAGCGGCGGAGCAAGCCGTCTTCCCCGCCCCAAACACAAGCTCGGTTGGCGGTGACCCGTCGTGGGTTGCCTTCCGCGTCGATGGCGAGGCGTTCTTCCGACGCGACGGTGAGGATGACCGGGTCGTCCCCACCCAACCGCCACGCCTGCATGCCACGATTGTCGGCGTGCCCCGCGAACAGCGTCGTCCGTTCATCGGGCTTGGTGACGTCGGCCCACTGGTGGACGAACCCCGCGGCGTCGGCGACGGCGAGCCGCTCGGCGTCGGCGTCGAACGACACGGCCGCCACCGCCGCGTTGTCGGGCGCCTCGAGGGCCAACTGCTCGAGCGGCGCCGCGATCTCCCAACGCAAGACGCGGCCCTTCTCGTCGGCGCTATAGGCGAAGCCCTCGGGCCCAACGGCAAGCGACGTGATCGGCGCGTTGTGGTACCGCCGCTCGACTTTGAACCCCGTTTCCCGCGACGCGCTCGGTGACCCTTGCACCAGCAGCGTGTCGCCGCCCGCGGAGAGCACCAACTTGCCCCCGTCCGCGTACGTGACCTGGCTCACTGCCGACGTGTGCAGCGCACGGAGCCGCGTCGGCCGGGCGTCGAGATAGTCCGAGCCGTCGATGCGTGGCGCTGGGTCGGGCCGTCGCAGTGCGGTCATTGCGTCGATGACGCCGGCCTCTTGTGGCGGCCACCAACCGGCGATCTCGTAGACCGTGCCGTCCGAGCAACCAAAGACCAGCCGGCCGTCGGCGTCGTCGGCCATCGCCGCCGCGGTGACATAGGCGTTGCTCGACTCGGACGCCTCGTGCGAGTACGTCTCGCGCTCGTCGAGCGTCTGGCCGTCGCGCGAACGGTACAACACGACGCGGCCCTTCTCATCAGCGGCAAACCGCTGCGTGCCATCCGGCGAAAAGCCGACCGCCGTGATCGCGCCGTCGTTGAAGACCGGGTCTTCAACGACGCGCGTCAATTCGCCATCGACGAACGACCAGCGGCTTACCACTGAATCCCTATCGCCGACGAGCAACTCCGCCTTGGTCGGGTGGAACGCCACGCTCGTCGCTTGGCCGATGTCCGCAGCCTCTATCACCTGCTTCGCGGTGAGGTCGACCAGACGCAGCCCTTCGCCAACGAGCGCCACGTACCGCCCTTGTGGATCGACCACAACGGCAGCCGCAGCGCCGGGAACGGCGAAACGGTCCGCGGGCTCTTTCGCGCCGTCGCGATAGACCGCGAGTTCGACGCCGCCTTGCGGGCGGTTAGCCGCCGTGACGAACACGGCGCCGTCGGCCGAAGCCGCCGCGAACGTCTCCTTCTTTTCGGCGCCGGCCGCGACCAGCTCCTCGGCTTCCGATCGCCAATCAACGGTCCGCTTCAACGAGACCCACTCGACGTCCTGCGTCCGCTCGGGCGGGATCGCGTCCTCGGCCTTCTGCATCTCCAGCCACGCGGCGTAGGCGCCGTCGTCGGCGAGCGTCGCGCGAATTTTGCCGAGGGCGGCGTAGTAGCTCTGCTCGGCGGCCTCCCGCTGGGCGACAACCGCCTCGTCCTTCGCAAGCTTGGCGTCGTCCTTGGCGACCGCCGCCTCTTCCAAAGCCGCCTGGGCGTCTTGCTTAGCGATCAACGCCTCCCCTTTCGCCGCCTCGGCTTCGTCAATCGCCGTTGCCGCTTCCCCTTTCGCGATGATCGCCTCGCTCTTCGCGGTCTCGGCCTCTCGCTTTGCCGTACTGGCGACGAGCTCCGCCGCCTTAGCCTCTTCGACTGTTTTCGCCAGCAGGTCGGTCTGCGTCGTCAGCTGGTTGGCGAGGCTAATCGCGTCCTGCTTCAAGACGATGCTGTAGCCGATAAACCCCAACGCCACCATCAGCGACGCCGCCGTCGCGTACTGCAATGTCTTGAACCAAGCGAGCCGCGACCGCCGAGATTCCTGGTCCTTGAGAACTTGCCCACGGAGCTCGGCGTCCGCTTCGTTCTCCTCGTCCAGGTGCGACAGCGCCAGGTCGTAGTCGCCGTTCTGGTACGCCGCCTCGGCGAAGTTCCGCAGCGTCCGCTTCAGCCGCCGGCGGGCCTTGTTGTTCTCATTCCATAGCTCCAGCGCGTTCTGGTAACCGTGCTGGGCGCGCGAGTAGCAAGCGTAGACCTCGGTCGCACTCGCGCCGGGGGACTCGAGCAGCGTCTCCGCCGCGCGCAGCTCTTGCGACGCCCGCTTCGCGATCTTGATGCTCTGCGCGTGCGCCTGATAGGACTTGATCGCGTCGATGAACTCGAGCGCCGACGCATGCCGGTTCTCGGGGTCGGTCGCCATCGCCTTGTACGCGATATCGAGCAGCTCGCTCGAACGCTTCACCTTGACGATCTCGTTCTTCGCCGCCGCGCGGAGGCACTCGAACGTCGTCTTGCCGCGGTGCGGCGCCCGACCCGTCACGATCTTGAAGAGCAGCGCGCCCAGCAGGTAAACGTCGCAGTACTTGCCGGCGGGGATCCGGCGCCGCGACGACTCCACCCGCTTGCCGACGACGCGGCCCTTGGCGTAATCGAGGTACTCCAGCGCCGTCTCGGGAGGCATGTAGATCGGCGTGCCCGCGGGCTGGATCTCGGCGCCCTCTTCGAGCCGCGCCGCCAGCCCCCAGTCCATCACCAGCACCTCGCCGAACGCCCCGAGGCGCACGTTGCCCGGCTTGAGGTCGCGGTGGATCACGTTCTTGGAGTGCGCGAACGCGATCGCCTGCGCGACCTGGATCAGGATCGACAGGTTCTCTTCTTCGCTGAGCGACTTGACCGAGTCCTCCCAGTCCTGCCCCTCGACGAACTTCATCGCGTAGAACGGCAGGCCGTCCGACGCCAGGCCCAGGTCGTGAACCGGCGCGATGTTCGGGTGCTCGAGCTGGCCGGTGATCACCGCTTCGCTGATGAACTTGTTGCAGTCCGAGACGCTGGCGCCGAGCTCCGACTTGATCTGCTTGATCGCGACGAGCCGGTTCAGCGACTGCTGCCGCGCCTTGTAGACGACGCCCATGCCGCCCTTGCCCGCCTCGCCCTCGATGGCGTAGTCGATCACCAGCGGGTCTGTCGCGCTGGTGTCGGCGAGCTCGAACGCCCGCAGCCGCACCGACTCGTCGCCAACGATCTGCGACTCGCCCGGTTTGAGCATCCGCGTGCCCTGGCCACGCTCTAGCGGGCCGCGCGGGATCGTGCCGCCGCTCGACAGCCCGGTGATGTCGAGCGGCTCGGGCGTCGGAACGCGGTCGCTGCGACGCTCGGAGTCGAACGCCAGCGTCGCGGAGTCGCGGTCCGACTGCGAACCCTCGGCGTGCGTGCTGGGCGACTCGGTGCGGTCGCCCTGAGCCGAATCCCGCGCCGCCCCCTCACGCCCTGAACCCTCATCAGAGCCCGCATCGCTCGACTTGCCGAGGCTCGAGTCCGAAACGCCCTTATCACTGTCGGCGGCAATCGTGGCGTCGTTAGGTTGCTGACGCTGCTGGGGCTTGCCCCCGATCATCGGCGGAACGCCAAGGATCTGCGTCGGCTCTGGTTCGCTATCCGAGTCACTCGGCGGAACGATCTGCCGTGGCGCCAAGTTCGGCTTGCCGTCGAACGCCATCGTCATGTCGGCGCCCGCCAGGCCGCCATCGACATCGGACTCTTCCGACTCGATGCGTGCGAAGCGCCCGAAGTCGACTGTCGCGTCGAGGCTCTCGCCCGGGCTGCGGCCGTCCATATCGAAAGCGTCGCTCTCGTCGTCGTCACCACCGAGCAGGATCAGGTCCTCGGAGTCCTCCTCGTTGCGTTGACGCTCCCCGAAGGCCATCGTCACGTCGTTGTCGTTGTCGGCATTGTCCTCATCGAGGCTGTCGAACTCGTCGTGCGAGGGCTCGCCGTCCGCCGCCTGCATCGTCGCGTCCGTATCGTCCCGCGACGACGGCGGCTCGATCGATATCGACTCGCTGTCCGCGAAACCCGAAGCGGCAAAGCTTGAACCGCCCGCGCCCGAGCCAACCCCCGAGCCCTCTCCCGAGTCGGGCCGCATTGTCGAATCCGCCGGCGCGCCGCCCAAGCTCGACAGCCCCCCCAACTCCAGCGAGTCGGCGAGCGGCCCGCCACACGCAGGGCAGAACAAGTCGCCGGTCCCCTTGAGCGTCTCCGACGTGATCTCGGCGCTACAGTGCGGACACTTCATGATCGTGGAGTCCTCGGGCGAGGTCTGCCGAGTGGAAACGGATCGGAACTCTTGGGTGCGGAAGCCGTGTCGTTCCCCTCCCACTTCGGGAGGGGGGCGAAGCGTCTTGCTTCGCTCGGCTTGACACCAGCGCAGCGTCATCCAGGCCCCTCATTTTAATCGAATCCGCGGCAAACCCCTCACGGGAATAGCCACTATTCCAGCCCATTTAGCGAGCTGCGGGGCTAACCGAACCGCACCAGCCGGCGGAGCCAGCGGTACGCCCACCCACCGAGCGTCTCCCGACCGGTCACCACCCGCGCCTGGCCGATCGCCCCGGCTTGGAGCTCCGGCGGCGAGGCGTCCAGCAGCCCGACGCTGACCCGATACACGGCGCCCTTCTGCAGCGGCGACCGCAGCGATTTCTCCAGCAGCCGCTCCTGGTCTCCGATCGCCTCGTCGGCCGCGGCGAGCGCGACCCCTTCGACTCGGCCCGCCAGCACCGCCGCCGGCGCCCGGTCGAGGGCGATTCGTACCGGGTCCCCCACCCGCACGAGGCCGCTATCGTCCTCGCTTAGGAGCAGCACAACACGCAAGCCGTCCCCCGCGACGCGACAGACCGTTTCGCCCGAGTCGAGCCAGCACCCGCCGTTCGGCGGATCAAGCGGCGCGCCGCTCCAAGTCGGCAGGTCGCCCGTCTTGGTTTCGCTGGCGTTGTCGGCGGCGAGCTTGACCGGTGGATCAACACGGCCGGCGATCGGCGCCCGCAGGCGGCGGCGTTCGGTCAGCTCGTCGTGCGAACGCAGCTGTCGGCGGACCTCGGCGAGCGTCGGCTCCAGCCGAGCGATCTCCGCCAGCAGCTTGGCGTCGCGTTGCGAACGTGTCTGCAGGCCAGCGATCTCGACAGCGGTCTCCGCTTCGCGCTGCAGCAGTTCGAGTCGCCGGAGGTCGGCGCTGGTGTCTTCGATCTCGGCAATCAGTTGGCCCGCCTCGACCACTTCGCCGTAACGCACCTGCGGCCGCAACACCCCAGGGCTCCGCGCGACGACATCCGCGAACACGGCGTTCTCAACACGGCACGTGCTGTAGAGCGTCTGATCGATCGGCCACGACGCAACGCCGTAGAACACCAGCGCCGTCAGCGCGGCAACAACGCCAAAGCGCACGAAGCCGCCCGGCGAGCGCCCGCCAGCCGTCCGCGGCACGAGTCCGCCAAACCAGCGCACGCCAACCAACGCCAAACCACCCATCGACAACGCCACGAGCAAGTCCCCCACGGCGCGAAAGCCCGCCGCCGAGAGGGCGTGGTGCAGCCCCCACAGGATCAACGCCAAGATGAACCAGCCGTAAACGATCGACGCCATCCCATATGCCGCCAACGCTCCGGGCGAAGCGTCGAGCGGTTCGGGCTCGCTACGATCGCCGCGCACCCAGCGCCGCAGCGGACCCCACAACGCCTCACGGCTCTGGGCGTGCAGGTTGGCGACGCCCCAGGCGTCGGCGAGCAGGTAGTAGCCGTCATAACGCATCAGCGGGTTGAGGTTCACGAGCAGCGTCGAGACCGACGCGACCACCACCACGTACAGGCTCAGCGCCCGCAGCGGCCCCGGCGCGAGCACTAGCCACGCGGCGCCGGCCGCGACGGCGAGCATCAACTCGAAGTACACGCCGCCGAGCGCGACGGTCGCGCGTCGCCAGCGGCTACTCAGCGACCAGGCGTCGGACACGTCGCAATACAGGCACGGCAAGAACGCCAGCAGCAGCACGCCCACTTCGTGGCACTCGGCGCCCATCCGCCGGCAAGCAATCGCGTGCCCCAGTTCGTGCCACGCCTTCACCACAACCACGGCCAGCACCGCCATCAGGGCGTGCATCGGGCTGAACAGATCGAGCATCCGCCGCAGTTCAATCGTCAGTTCCTCGGCCCTGCCAAGCAACCCCATACCGACGACCAGCGTCGCCACCAGCAGCGTCACGGCGAACGCCCTGCCGAACAGCAGCGACCCAAGCGGCCGCAGCACGCCGAGCAGCGGCGTCGGATCAACACCCGGCAAGCGGATCGCCAGCGGGCTCATCAGCGTCGCGTACCAAGGCGCTTTGCCCGATGGCTTGCGCGGCTCGGTCGCGGCGTCCGACAACAACAGCGAGCAGTCGTAGAGCGACGCGCAGAAGCCGAGCACCTGCTCGCCCGTCGCGCGCTCGTTGGGGAACTGCCGCTGGAACCGCCGCGTCAGCTCGGCCACCGTCATCGGGTCGCGCAGCGTGCGGAGCAAGAAGCCTTCACGGTCGCCGAGCCGGAAGTACTCCAGCGACAAGGGGTCTTTGACCACCGTCGCGTCGCCGCTGGCGCTGAGCATCAAATCGCGCCGGGCTCGCAGACGGCCTCGCGTCAACCAACTGGCTTGGCTCACGGCACGCTCACTTCAGTTCGCGAAGTAAGCCGCCGGCTGCACGGGCGCGTCGCCCGCGGCGGCGTCGAGGATCATCACCCGCGCCGTCAGGCCCGGCCGCAGCCGCATCGCGCTGTTATCGACTTCGGCCCAGAACCGCACCTTGGCGTCCACGGGCTCAGCCTCGGGGCTCACGAACACGACGCGGCCTTCGGCTTTGATCGTCTCGCCGCTGGGCAGCAGGGCCTCGACAACGACGGGACGGTTCACCAACCCGGCGAGCGCGTCGTCGATGCCCACAAAGCCCTCGACGCGCAACTGATCCACCCGCACCAGCCGCGCGATCGGCTCGCCCGCATCGACCCACTCACCCGCCTCGCAGAACAGCTCGGCGACAACGCCGCCGATCGGCGAGGTGACCCGCATTTTCTCGACCTGGTGCTGCGCAAGCCGCAGGTCGGCCTCGATACGGCCCAGCTTCGCGGCCAGCAGATCGCGTTCGAAATTAGCGAACTCGATCTCGAGCTCCGACTTCTCCATCGTCAACCGCAACCGCTCGACCTCTTTGGTCGAGACCGTGTTGGGCAGCTCGGCGTTGATCGACGTGGCCCGCTTCAGCTCGGCCTCGGCGACTTTGTTCTCTTTCGCGGCGAGGCGGACGCGGACGTCGCTCTCCGACTCGCTCCGCGCGATCGCCAGGTCTTGCTCGATCACTTCGGCCGACAGCTGCTGCTCGCGCGCGTCGACCTCGCCGATCGTCGCGCCTTGTTCGAGCCGCATCCCCTCATGCACGACGAGCTCGCGCAGCACGCCGGCCTCGGGCGCTGGAACTTTGACTGTCTCGCTCACCGTCAGGATCGACGACGCGACCTCGATCGTCTCGGCGAGCGTTACCGCGGGACACCACGCCAGCAGCATCGCCCCGAGCAGGAGCAACTCAGAACCAGCGGCGGCGGATCGCGTCGATCGCTTCATGCAGCCAGACATAGGCGAGGGAGTGGGTGCCGCAATCGATCTTAGCCGAGACCCCCAGCCCACTGCGAGGATTCGCCACGGCTGCGTCGGCGGGGTCCGCTACGACCCGCACAACCGGACTCCCCTCCTCGTCGGTCTGGGTGGCGTCGGCAATCGCCGTCACCACGGCCGTGTGCGTCTGGGCGGGGTCCGAACGGACCACGTACTCGACCCGCAGCGGCTCGCCCGTCGCTTGGGCCCGCAGCAGTGGCCCGACGCGGTGGTCGGGCGCCTCTAGCTCTAGCCGCCAGTGGCCGTCCGCCGCCACCTCCAGCAGCCGCTGCCCCCGCCGCACCGGCCGGTCGGCGAGGTAATCCTCCGGTCGCCAGCTGACGACATCACCTTTGATCGGGCTGGTGACGAGGAGCTTCGCCGCCTCCGCCTCGAGCAGCTCCCGCTGCTTCTGCTGATGGCTGAGCCGCTCGCGCAACGCCGCCGCGCGGCTGGCGATCGTCGTCGCGTCCTCCCGGTCCTCGCCGCGGCCGGGGAGTGACGCGCGGAGCTTCTCGGTCTCCAGGGAAGCGATCTCCGATTGCGTCGCCGCGATCGCCTCGGCGACCTCTTCCTGCTTCAGTTGCAGGTCGGGCGATTCGAGCCGCACCAGCGGCTGCCCCCGGCTCACTTGGTCGGCTTGCTTGACGAGTACCTCACGAACGACGCCATCGAGCGGCGCGAAGACACGCGCCTGGTCCACCGGCTCGAAGCGCCCATCCACTTGCAGCCACAACGTCGCCGGCGTCACTAGCGCGAACACAACCGCCGCCAACAACAGCCCGACAACCGCCAGCGCTGTCGCTGTGCGGCTCAGCGGCGCCCAGCCCCAACCACCCGAGCGGTCTCGCATCGCCGCGACGCCCATGTGCCGTGCGAGCGCCGCCAGCATCGCGTCGCCTTCATTATCGACCGCCCCGTCGAACCATTCGGCGAGCATCGCCAGCCGCGGCGCGTCGTCCTGTGAATCCCCGTCGGCGGGGGCGACGCACGGCAGCACCCGCAACGCGCGGACGCCCGAGGCCTCGCAGTAGCGATCGACTTCGTCGGCGATCGGAGGCGACAACGGTCGGCCGTCCTCGCTGGGGTAGCGAAGCGGCTCGCCGCCACGCAGCGCCGCGTTGGCGATCCGCTCGATCGCGCGGGCCGCGTCGCTGCGTCGACTCACCTGTGCGACGCCGCTCACCGTGACGATCCGCCACCCGCCCGCGGTCGGCGTCAGCACCGACAACCGGTCGCATCCGGCCGCCAAACGCCCCTGCTCCGCCGCCTCGTGCGCGATCGGCCGGAGGCCCCGCTTCGAGTGGAGCCGCACCAGCAGCTTCTCGATCCGCGCCAACCGCGTCTGGGCTCTCTGCACACGGCCCGACTCGCAACGCAACTCGTAACGTCCCGCGATCTCCGCGACCGCGGCGGCCAGCTCGATGCTGCGCTCGGGCGTCGCCGCGCTGTCGCCCAGCCGGAAGGCGATCACGCCCACCGGGCCGCTCGCCGATTCGACAGGCACAGCGACCACCGGCTCGCCGTCGAGCCCCGGCACGACGCGCGGCATGCCGTCGAGGCGGACCCGCTGAACCCTGTCGGCTTCGACCAGCGGGCCCGTCAGGTTCCAACGCTGCGGCCGATGATCCACGGCGCCCGCGGACGCGACATACTCGGCCGCGTCGGCGCCAATCGCCATCGACGCAGCGGGCAGTAACTGGCGGTAGAACGCCGCAGCATCGTCAGTCGCCGCCGTCGTGGCGAGGCGGTCGAGGTCGTCCAAGAATGCGTCGACATCCGTCATCGACTGTTTGCCTTCAATGCGTGCCCTGAGGGGCAGTCAATTGTGGGAGGGGTCTCCAGACCCCGATGACGCGCACCATGCCGTTTCGGAATGGAGACCGCAATCGGGGTCTGGAGACCCCTCCTACAGTTTGACCCCGGCCCTACTCACCGCCCCGGCGGCGCCGTTGCCGCTTCACACGGGTGAACGCCACACCGTCAGCGTCTAGTGTAAACGGTCCAGCGTCATTAAGGCGACGCCGCCAGACGCCGACCGCCGCCATCGCCGCCAGCGCCGTGTGGCGTGCGTCCACCGGGGCCGACTCCAGCTCCAAGAGCCCCAGCGGCGCCCCCTGCGGAGCGACCACAGCCGGCGTCTCAACCGGCCCGTTCACCGCGGGCGTCGCAGGACGAGCTTCTTCGGCGGGTAAGTCGGCTTCCTCGGCAGGCCCTTCGGCAGCAGGTCCGTCAGTTGTAGGAACAGCGGAGGGCTTCGTCGCCATTCCGTCGTCGGCTTCCGCATCGTCCCCCTTTACCCATTCCTCCAACAGCTGCTCGCTGCGTAGCGTCACCACCTTGATGACGTACCGGCCCTCCGAGTACGGGCCCTCGTCGATCTTGTCGCGGATCTCGCGCAGGAAGTCGCCCTCGGCGTCCTCGTGAATCCGCGGCCATTTCTCGCCGGGGATATCGACGACCCACTCCCCCTGTTCATCGACACGGCCGTACCACACTTCCTCGGTGGTTGAAACCGAAACGGCGCGGCCCTCGTCGAGCGTCGTCTGCTGCGTCACTTGCGTCGGCTCGGAACGCGGCAACGTCACGCTCACCGGCTCGTATTGCTGCGGCAGGTCGGGCTCGGAGATGATGAAGTAACCCGGCGGCGGCAGCGTGATGATCCGCGGCGCGATCGAGAAGCTCACGCTGTTGAGGTTCCGCGCGCCCCCTTGGTCGAAGAGGTTGATCGCCGCGTCGTTGAACACCCGCACCGTCGTCGGCAGTCGGTTCTGCGCCGGGTTGTTCGGGACGAACGCCTCGTCGTAGTTCTGTGTGATCGTCGCCACGCGGCTGGCGCCAGCGAGCGTCTGGTACTGGTAGCCCGTGACGGAGGGGTCGGCGACGTTCGCCTCGATCGTCTCGACGGGCGTCTGCACGACATCCGCATAGGGCCGCGATCCAGGCACGTCCGTCGAGCCCACCGTGTTGGTCGGCAGGTTCGGGCCGGGCGCGAGACGGACGTTGGCGTTGCTGTACTGGCGGATGTCGGCCGTGTCGGCCCACTCGACTTCCACGAGCAGGTTGTCCTCGCCGCGCGACCCCAGGGCCATCGTGATCCGTTGCTCGAAGTTCTGGTCCGCGCGCACCAGGCCACTCGTCGCGGCGTTTCCTTCTTCGGTCGAAGGGTCGAGGATCGCCCGCGGCCCGAAGCCATTCGGGTCATCGGAGTTGACGTTCGTGACGGTCCCCGTCCGGCTCACGAGCCGCGTTGTCCGCAGGCCCGTGGCGAGGTTGTCGGGGTCCTCGGTGTCGATCCGCAGCGTGCCGGCCGCGATCGCCGTGAAGACGCCGCCCGCCATCTGCACCGCGATGCCGTCGAGTTCGTCGCCCCCTTCGCGGTTGCGGTTGGTGAAGAACAGATCGCCGCCAGCCGTCGTTGCGAGGAACGCATTGCCGCCGTCCTCGACCGCCACGCCGCGGGCCTCGGCCGCATCAACGTCGCGCCGCGCGTCGGTGTTCGGATCGTGAACGTCGCCGACGTTGGCGTCACCGCTGACGACGACGATCATCGTGTAGAGGTCATCGATCGTGCGGGTCTGCCCGCCGTCCTCGAGCAAGTGATCGACGACGTAATCACCATTCGGCAGGCGGACCGCTTCGGAGAGCCGCGCGTTCTCACCGCCCGTCAGCAGCACGTCCTCAAAGCCCTCGTCGCCAGAGCGCGCGGGCATATCAGGCCGCACGCCCGTCAGCGGGTCGTCCGCCTCGACGATCACCGGCGCGAAGGCCGGGCTCGTTGGCGACGGGATATCAGAGCCGGCGAACTTACCGCCCACTGTGCCGCCGCCCACCAGCGGCTGGCTCAACGCCACTGAGCCGCCCGACTTGATCTGCAAGTTCGGGTCCGTGCCCGTGCTGGTCAGCTCGACCAAGCGCAGCAGCACCGCGCCGTTGTCCGACGCGACCGAGATCTTGTCCGCCGCGAGCGCCTTCGGCGCCGCGGTCGTCACCTGTGTAACGTGCCCCGTCGCGGCGAGGTAGAACGTGCCGGCGAACTGCGAGTAGTTGTCGAGGTTCGACAGCGGCGCGTCGCCCGTGCGGACGTTGACGCCCGAGTCGGCGTGGATCGAGACGTTCTCCGCCTGCACCGCCAGGTACTGCGCGTCGCTGAACAGCTGGGGGTTGTTCCCATCGCCATCGGCCATGCTGAACGCCGCCGCGCCCGCGCCGAGCGTCACGTCGTTCTCGCCGTTGAGGCCGGCCTTCAGCTTGGCGGTCTGCGTCACCTCGACCGAGGTCGCCGCGACGATTTCGCCCGTCGTGACGCTGTCCGTATCCGTGATGAAGCCCGCCGACAACAGCTCGAGGTCCTGCGCCGTGCTCAAGCCGCCGAGCACGGTGTCGTTGTCTTCCGCCAATCGGACCATGCCCCCCTGCGCGCTAAAGCCGAGCGTGCCGGCCGTAAACAACGCGGCCGCCGGGGCGCCGGTCGCGGGGACGACGCCAACGTCGATCCCCTTCGGGCTTCCTGCGGGGACTTGGTTCACGATAAAGTTGGCGTGCCCACCGACCACCAACTCGTTCGCGGCATCGCCGTCGGCAAGCACAATCGCCGCCGGGCCCGCAACGCTGGCGATCGTGCTGACGGTGAACTTCGCGTCGCCAGCAATCAGGACTTTGGCGTCCGCCGCGTCGGTGATCGCGCCGGCGGAGTTAAGGTCGAGTGAGGCCGCCACACTGCGGTTCATCGATGCGTCGGGACGGATCAGGCCGACCGCCAAACCGCCCCAGTCGGCGAGGTGCGTCGCGCTGTCCTCGGCGATGCGAACGGCGCCCCCCGCATTGAAACGCAACGAACCGGCGACGAACTCCGCCAATCCGATGCCCCCCCCGACATCAACGCCAAACGCAGCATCGACCACGAAGGTCGCGACCCCGCCGACGCGGAGCGCGTTGCTGACGCCTCCGTCGGCGAGTTGGATCAATGGGCTTCCAATCGAGGGACCTATCGCTCGGAAACCGGCGTCGCCCGAGACTTCGACGACCGCGTTAGACTCGTCGGCAATCCAGTACGAGACGAGGTCAAGTGTGCCGGCCCGATTCGAGACCACAGAGCTCGGGAAAAGCGGTGATTCGGCGCCGGTCGCCCAACTACCGATCATCGTGCCGTAGTTTTCGGAGTAGGTCGCCCCACCAAGATTGATAGCCGTGTCTTCCACAAGCCGCACCGCGCCTTCGGGCGCCCAGAAGCGGACGCTCCCCGCGATGAACTCTGCATTCGCCATACCGCCGGTAGGCGTGACGCCGACATCGATCCGTTGCCCCGAAGCCGCCGTCGAAACCAGCGTCAACAGGCCATCGACCATCAGCTTGTTGTCGGCCCCGCCATCGGCGAGCGTGATCGACTCGGCGGCGACGAACGTGGCCGTTGCACCACTATAGCCGTAAACGCGTTCCGAACCGTTCCATCCCGTAGCGAAGACGACGGCGCCGTCGGCGTCGGTGATGCCGCCGGCGCTTGATAGTTCGATAACCCGCGCCTCGGTCACCGTCCGCGGCCTGACGATGAGCGGCGACACCGGAGTCGTCCTCCAATCTACCAAGTGCGTGCCGTCGTCCTCGGCGATCTGGACGACGCCGTTCGGCGCGGAGAAACGGAGGCCGCCGGCTTGGAAGACGGCGGCAGAGGGGGCGCCATCCTCCGTCGCACCAACTCGCAGAGCGCCAAAATAGTTGCCGGTGACAAACGTCGCCACGCCGCCGACCGTCAGAGAATTGGAGCCGCCTGGGTTGTCGGCATCGGCCAACACGATGCTCTGGCTAGCGACAAAGGTCGCATCACCTGTCACATTGACCACGGCGTTGGCTTCGTCCGCTATGACGACGGCAGAGAGCTCAAGGTTCTCAGCGACGCTCGCTGTCGGCGTCGGAATTGGGATCGACGGCGCAATCGAATCCGCCGCCCAATCGGCGAGCAGCATGTTGCCGTGCAGAGCGTTGATGCTACCGGCCTGGGCGATCCGAACGTCCCCACCGACCGACACGAAGCGAATCGACCCCGCATGGAAGAACGCCGCGGCGGGCGCACCTGTGCCGCCAACCCCGACCGAGATGCCGTCACCATCGGTAGAGATGAAAGTCGCGACGCCTGAGACAGTTATTCGATTCTCAAACGTGTCGCTATCCGCCAGAACGATCTGGTCCTTTGCAACAAAAGTCGCATCGCCCGCCACGCGCACCGCGGCATTGGGCTCGTCGACGATCGTTCCAAAAGAGAACAGTTCAAGGTTTCCCGCGACGCTGATCGTCGGCGTTGGCAGAGGGATCGACGGAGCGATCGTGTCTGACGCCCAGCCAGCGAGAACCGTGCTGCTGTCCTCCGCGATCCGCACATCACCGCCCACCGACACGAAGCGGATCGACCCGGCTTCGAACCAGGCAACGGCCGCCGAACCAGCCGCGCCTACCCCGACCGAGATGTCGTCGCCATCGGTCGAAATGAAAGTGGCGACGCCTGAGACCCTCAGTCGATTGTAAAACGTGTCAAACGGATCAAAAAGATCGCTGTCGGCAAGAACAATCTCATCCTTGGCGACAAAGGTCGCGCTGCCGACATTGATAGAGGAGTCTGCCTCATCCGTAATCGAACCCGCCGAGGTGAGCTCGAGCGCAAGGGCGCTGGGAGCGCTAGGGATCGGGTAGAATAGGTAGGGGAAACCCGTCGGCCCCGGCGTCGTCGACCAGCCCACCAACACCGTGCTGCTGTCCTCGGCGATACGGACGGCCCCGCGTTCCGAGCTAAATCGCAGCGTGCCCGCATTGAACGTCGCCGCCGCCGCGGCGCCCGCCGAAGTCACGCCGACGTCGATGCCCGCCGCATCGGGATTCTGAACGAAAGTCGCGAGGCCATCGACCGACAAGGTATTCGCCGCGCCGCCATCGGCCAGCACCATCGTCGTGTCAGAGTAGAACGCCGCGTCGCCGCTGATCCGCACCACCGCGTCCGCATCGTCGCTGATCATCCCCAGCCTTGATTGCAGCTCGAGCGTGTGAGCGACACTGGCGTCAACCCAATCACCCGCTCCCCACCCTGCGAGCACCGCGTCGCTGTCCTCGGCGATGCGCACGGTCGCATCGGGCGCGTAGAAACGCAGCGACCCGGCGTTGAAGCCTCCCGCGAATCGGCCGTTCGAACCAACACCGACATCGATTCCCTTCGGACCACGAAATCCTTCAACCGGCGTCGTCGGCTGTTCAACGATGAATGTGGCGACGCCGCCGATCGTTCGGCGGGTGATGCCGCCTGCCGATGGACTGCTAAGAATGATCGCCTGCACGAGCGGACCATCGGCGATCATCGCCGTCTCGGTGACGACGAACGACGCGTCACCCTGCACTGTTATCGGCTCGAAGACAGCGGTAGTGATCTGCCCACCCGATTCGATCTGCAGCGTATACGCCTCGATACTGCCCAGCACCGTCGTCGGCCCACTGTCGCCCGCGGTCGCGTCCTCGTGGATGATCACGTTCGCGCCGTACGCGTTGACCGAGCCGAACTCCGCCACGCCCCCGACGCCGACGTAGATGTCGTGCGTCCCCTCGGGCTCCGCCGCGTCGAACGTCGCCACGCCGCCAATCACCAGCCGGTCGCCCGTCTCGTTCGCCAGCTCGATCCCCCCCTGCCCCGTCTGGCCGAGCGTGTCGCGCCACGCCGTGTAGTCGGCCGCGTCCACGCGCCCATCGCCGTTGGCGTCGCCGTGGTACTTCGTGGCGCCGCTCGTCATGCCATAGTTCTTCGCCCAGTGCTCGGTGCGGTCCACGTCATCAACAATGCCGTCGCCGTTGAAGTCGCCAGCGGGGCTCGCGGCGCGCGAGGTGAAGGTCGCGTTGCCGCTGATGAGGATCTCGCTGCCGGACACGTCGGTGATCGAGCCGCCGATCGAGACGATGTTCAGGTCGCCCGACACGTTGAGGCTCGACAGCACCGTGCCGCTCGGCGCGACGATCAGTTGGAACCCGTCCGTCGGCGCCGTCACCAGCGCGAAGGGCTGCTCTTGACCGACCGAGGTCACGCCGTCGAGCGTCACCGGCCCCGACAGGCCGGAGAAGTCTGCGTCGCCCAGCCGCACGTCCAACTGATGGCCGAGGCTACCCTCGATCGTCAGGCCGTCCTCGAGTCCTTCGAGCAACGCACGATCGATCGATAGCGTGTCGCCATCGATCGTCACTCCCTCGGGGAGCTGGTTGGGCTCGTGCTGCTCCCAACCATTGCCGCTAGTGAACAGGTAGTCGTCCCCGTCCTGCTGGACCGCCAGGGTGTCGCCCCCGGCGTCGTCGAACCCGCTGAGCACCAACCCCGTCGCGGTCAGCGAGAAGTCGGCGCTGAGCACCCGCCGCCGCTCCAACCGCATCACCCGTAATGGCCGCGGGCCCATTGGCCGACGGGGCGGTGCGGCGAACAACCCCTCAACGGCGTCTTGCCAATCCTCGTGGGCGCGCGAGAGCAGCCGCCGGACGACTCGAAATGGATGCATAGGGGCGCCTAAGTGCTGGGCCTAACTCGACGGCGCCGCCCCTGACGACACCGGCGCCCTCCCGATCAAGGCGGAGGAGCCGCCGGTGCAGACCGCTAGCGGCCGCCGCGCGGAGTTTGCGGATACCGTCGTGATAGTCACGACCGCCCGACCTGTCAAACTAAACGCTTGCCAGCAATAGATTTATGGCGTTTTCGGCGGGCGAAGACACCCTATCTCGCCGCGCCCGCTTTTTAGCCGCGCCCGTCAGGAAGCGGATCGGCTAAACCCTTTTTGACGGCATCCACCAATGATCGCCGCCAAGACCGCCAACCCAACGCCTCCCGGCTCCGGCACGGCCTGCGCCAGCGCCGCTTCGATCGAAGCCCCGTAGTGGGCCATCCACACGGCATGGTCTTCGTCATCGACGACCCCGTCCCCATTCCCATCCGCCCCGGCGTAAGCCGCCACGTTCGACCCAACGGCGTCCCGCCAAACGGTGTAGTCCGCCGCATCGACGAGCCCGTCGCCGTTGTAGTCGCCGATGAGCGCGACCGACGCGACGGTAAGGGCGATGTCGTTCCCCGTCCCGGCGGCGTAGTCGAGCGCGAACGAGTAACGCAGCGATTCGTAATCCGCCACCAAGGCGTCATCGTTGGCGAATGTGCCGCTAATCGCGTTGGAGTTCCTACTGTCAACAATCAAGAACGAGTCGCCAACCGTCGCGGCGTAGCCGAGCACGAGATTCAGTTGTGACTCGGCGCCAAGCGTCACGCCGTTGTTGACGACGAGTTGGTCAAAGCCCACGCCCGCGGCGCCGCTGCCGCCGAGCAGCTCGATCTCTAGGGCGCCGTCCGCCAGGTCGTAGAAGCCGTTGATAGTTGTGACACCGGCCGAGTTGCCTGGCGCAAGAACGCCGCCGTTCTGCGTGAGCCCGGCGCCAACTTGGTAAGTTCCGACGCCTTCGAGTCGGCCGCCGTTGAAGTTGAAGGCAGCGGCGGCGACAGAGCCTGATCGAATCCTCCCCCTATGCAACCGAAGCGCGCCACCTTTATCGAGAGTAACCGTAGCCGGTCCACCTGATTGGGCAATCGTGAGGTCGCGAGCTATGGCGGGCGCCCCAACGACAACTTCGCCTCCGCTGGAAATTAACATCGATCCAGCTCCAAAACGTCCGACATGGATTTCGTTCGCAACTCTCAGTTGCGAGCCGGCACCTGTGACGACGACAGCGCCGTTCGATCCAGTCCATTGGCCAATGATAGCGACCGAGCTTGCGACGACTCCCCCATCTTGAATCGTAAGTGCTCCGCTTCCGTACCGACCCACGCTCAGATCGGCGCTATTAATCCACGACGAGCCTTGGCCTGCCACAGTCGCTTCGCCCTGTGAGCCCTTTTCATCCCCAAGTAGTCCCGCTGAACTACTGACGCGAGCCCCGTTCTCGATGCTGAGCGACCCACTCCCGTATCGCCCGACCCGAAGATTGCCTTCGACTCCCCATGCGGAACCGACATCGCTAACTGTAGCCGTTCCTTGCGAATCAGTGTGATAACCCAAAATTCCTTCCGTAGAAGACATCACAACCCCGTTGGCGATGGCAAAGGACCCGACGCCCCGGTAACCGGCGCCGAGAACGGCGTTGGATTGCTCGGTCATGTCGAGGTGAATCGTAATGTCTTGCCCCGGCCGATTGCTGAGATGGATCTGCTGTTGCAGCGATGACGGCGAGTCAAATGTGAGGGCAACGTCAGAAAGGATCTTCTGCGTGTAGATCGTTCCAACACCGTCGAGTTGATCACTACCTGCGACGAGACCCGTGGTTGAGAGCACACCATTGTCGAAGAGGATACGACCAACTGCGCTCGTCTCCGATCCCACGACAGTATCTTTTCCTACCTCTAACGTGCCGTGATCGGCGATTCGGAGCGTCCCAGCCCCACCGACTCCCACAGTCAAGCCATCAATATTGCGCCAGATTGACCCGACGCCAGTTACCGTAGCTTCGCTTACAGCAAGGCTGTGGTTCGCGATGAACGCTGTCGTGGTTGTCAGTGAAGCGCCTGCTTCAATGGTGAGCGTCGCCTTACCGATAGCCCCGACGTACAGATTGCCTGGCGCATTCCACGCCGACCCCGACCCTGAAATGAGGACGCTGCTAACGGAGCCACTACTGCTCGCAATTGTGCCTCCTGCACTATTCACGACGGCGCCTCTTAGGACGTTCAGAGTGCCTTTGCCTCTTTCGCCTATCTTGAGAAAGCCATCGCTGTTCCAGACGGAGCCCGCGTCTGCGACCGTTACAGAAAACGAACCGTCCTGCCAAGTAGCTATATTAGCTGCACCGGTGGTCACCGCCGCCCCGTCTTCGATCGTCAGCCAGCCAGCGAAACCATTGAGTGAGCCGTTGCATGTCCAAGACGATCCTGCCCCCGCAACCGACACTGAACCTCTAACACGGGCCGAAGCGTTGCTTGCCGTAGCACCCTCCGTAATGCTGAGGTAGCCGGCACCATTGTTCCCTAAATAGAGCGTCGCAGAATTGCTCCATACAGTGGTCGGACCGCTTACATTCACCGTCCCACTGGAAAAGTCGTATCCAACATACAGCTCGCTATACGCATCGCTCACCGTAGCGCCATCTGAAATATTGAGTATACCTTCACCCCGATATCCGACGATTAGAACGCCCTCGGTAATGTTCCATCTCGAGTTCGCTCCACTAACGCTAACGGTCCCCTTGGAGTAATAGTCGTTCGCGACGCAACCACGTTCATTGATGACCACGCCGCCGTCCTGAATGTTAAGTGTGCCAGTTCCACCACGTCCAATGTAAATGCTGTTGGTCATCTGCCAATTGGAGCCGCTGCCGGCAACGGTCACGATCCCGCTTGATCCGCTGCTACGTCCGATGTCCGTCGTGCGACTACGCAGGGTGGCGCCGTCAAGGACATTCAGCGCACCCTGGCCTGCACTCCCAACAGTAATGCCCATCTGGATATCCCAGGTGGTCCCAGCGCCGCTCAGCGTGGCGACGCCGTTTGCATCCGCCAAATGCCCCAAAGAGACATCACGGCTCATCGCCGAGGCCCCATTCTCGATCGACAAGGAGCCCTCACCACCATAACCGATATAGGATGGACCGCCTTCCCAGCGTGAACCGGCTCCTGACACCGTCAAAGTTCCTGTCGATCCCAAGTACCTTCCTAAATAAACAGTCTCATCGCTCTGCACCAATCCACCGTCACTGATGTCGAGTATCCCAACGCCTTCGAGCCCGACTTGTAAGAACCCAGAGCGCCATGTAGTGCTCGGACCTGAGACGGTGGCAGTCCCATTCGATCCAAAGCGTGACCCGAGGGTGCCAGAATACGACTGAACAGACCTACCGTCAGCGATGGTTAAGCTTCCTATGCCATTGTACCCGGCGCCGAGCGCCCCATAGTCTTCGTCGGTCATATCCAGATGGAGCGTGACGTGCTGACCGGCACGGCTATCGAAGAGATACTGCTGTTGAAGGCCTAATTGTGCATCAAAGATAAGGTCGAAGTCCGGGACAAGCCCTCTGGTGTAAATCTCACCAATCCCTTCAAGCTGCTCACTTCCTCCACTGAAGCTAGTCGTCCGAAGGACACCATTATTAAAGACAATAGTTCCGAGAGCTGCAAAGGTTCCACCGGTGATTTCGACAATACCGCCATCTTCAATCGTAAGCATCCCGTGCGCCGAGTCTCCCACGACCAAGCTATACCCTAGAAGCCTCGAATCTGTACCGGAAACAACTACTGCTCCACTACTTCCCTCACGAGCGGCAATCGAGATCTGGCCCGATTCGACCCTGCCGCCATTCTGAATGCTCAGTGCTCCATTGCCGTGAAAGCCTATGTACAGCGGTCCAGTGTTCCAGATTGAGCCGGCGCCATCGACGGTCGCTGATCCGACAACTTCCGATGAGCCGACTCCTCCAATGTAGGACCATTGCGAGCTAACACTGGCTCCTGAATCGAAGACGACACCACCGTCTTCGGTTCGGCCGATATAGACATTCGTCGACGAAGTCCAAGTCGCCGGGTCCGACGGATCAACCTGCCCCGTCGTCGTCACCGCCGCCAACGAGACGCTCCCCGCAAGCCACGCGCTGGCCAGGGCAAAGCAGACCGCTAGGAACAGGTTTCGTCGTCTCATCACGTCGTTACGCCCGCCGAAAAGTAGTTTCCAACCGCCTCAATTCGATCGCCGCCATCGTACCCGCGATTTCGTCAGCGGCGGCAAATCGATTCTGTTCTCTGTCCCAAAATCTCAGCGCTGAACGCCGAAGCGTAGAGGTTTCGCCCCCATCCAGCACGTTCTCTGGCGAGCCCACGGCGCGAGTCGTGGGAGGGAAGCGGGCACCAGACTCCCTCCCACGACTCGCGTCGTAGGCTCACAGCGGCCGAGGGTGCAGGCGCTCGCTCAATCCCCAACTCGTGAGCGTGTATTTTAAAGGATCGCGCGGCCATTTCCGAATACAAAACGCCACGTAAAATCACGCCCCAAACGACCCCCCAGAACGAACCAAGGGCGGCCCCTCTCGGGACCGCCCTTGCGTCGTTTCAATTCAGCGGAGGGCACGGGACTCGAACCCGCAACCGGTTGCCCGGCACCTGAATTCCAATCAGGCCGCTAGCCAATTCGCCTACCCTCCGGTTTCTGAACGGTCTCAGTCTGGCTACGCCAGAACTTCGCCACGCCTTGTGCAAGCTGCCGCTTGCGGTCTCCGCCTAGACCCCGCCACGCCTTGTGCGAGTTCACGCTCGCATACCCATCATAAGCGTGGCGACATCTCGGCGTCAGCCGAGTGGAGACCGCCAAAAAGTTAGTCCATCGCTCGCGCCGCTTGGATCATATCGATGAACTCGGCGTTGCTCTTGAGCTTTGCCAGTTTCGTCGTCAATTGTTCCATCGCGTCGATCGGGTGCATGCTGCTTAGCGTGCGGCGGAGCATCGTCGCGGCGTGCAGCATCTCGGGCGTGAGCAGCTTCTCTTCGCGACGCGTGCCGGATTGCTCCAGGTCGATCGCCGGCCAGATGCGGCGGTCGGACAAGCGGCGGTCGAGCACCACCTCCATGTTGCCGGTGCCCTTGAACTCCTGGAAGATCAGGTCGTCCATCCGGCTGCCGGTGTCGATCAGTGCGGTGCCGACAACGGTGAGCGAGCCCCCCTCTTCGAACGCGCGGGCGGTTGCGAAGAGCTTCTTGGGGATGTCCATCGCCTTGATGTCGACGCCGCCCGACATCGTGCGGCCCGTGTTGCCGACCCACTTATTGAACGCCCGCGCTAGGCGCGTGATCGAGTCCATGAGCAGGAACACGTCCTTGCCCATCTCGGTGAGGCGCTTGCAGCGCTCGATGGTGAGCTGAGCGAGGCGGACGTGCGATTCGACGTCGCAGTCGAGGCTGCTCGCGAGCACCTCGCCATTCACGCTACGCCGCATGTCGGTGACTTCTTCGGGCCGCTCGTCGATGAGCAACACGATGAGATTCACGTACGGGTAGTTCTCGGCGATCGCGTTGGAGATGTGCTGCGTGAGCACCGTCTTGCCCGTCCGCGGCGGTGCGACCAACAGCGCACGCTGGCCCTTTCCGAGCGGGCAGAGGAGGTCCATCACCCGCGTCGTCAGCGGCTCGGGGCCCGTCTCGAGACGGTACCACTCTTGCGGAGTGATCGCGGTGAGGCTGTCGAACGGCTTGATCGCTAGGTACTTGTCGGGCTCGAGGCCTTCGACATCGAGCAGCTCGCGCATCCGCGGGCCCTGGTCGCGCCTCTGCTGCTGCACCATGCCGCTAAGCATGATGCCTTCGCGGAGGCCGTACTTCTCGATAATCGTCCCGGGAACGAAGGGGTCCGTCCGCTCGCGGACGAAGTTCGTCGAGGGGTCGCGGAGGAAACCGTACCCGTTGGGATGCATCTCGAGGACGCCCGACGCGGGAACCAGGTCGGCGGAGACGTCGAAGTCGCCTTCCTTGTCGCCCTGCTGATCGTAACCGCCAGGCCCGCGACGCCGCTGGTTGTTGCGGTTGCGGAAGTTGCCGCGACCGCCCTGGCCGCCGCCTTGATTGTTGTTTTGGTTATTGCGTCCGCGGAACCTTCCGCCAGAACGCTGCTGCTTCTTACCGGCCATCGCCATAGGGGGAAAACGCTTCGTGAAGTGCGCCCGTCGCGCGATCCGGCCCCCCAGGGGCCTCCGTCGTCGGACAGGGCGTCGGTGAATTCGACGTAACTACTTACTAAATGCTGTGCAGTGTGGGGGAGATCGCGGCCGAACGCGGCCCGCGTGTCAGAAAGAGGTTTCTTGTTAAAGACTGAGGGACGAATTCTTTTTTCGCCGACAGGAGGCATCTCAACCGCGCTCTACTAGCGCCGCCGAGTGTCTTGTGATCAGCGTCGTCCCAGCGGCTTCCTGTGCTGGCGATCGTGGGCGGCTCCGAAAGAGGCGTTCCCGCGATGCTTCAGGGGGTGGAGGAATAGTCCAACCAAATAGGAGTGAGCATCATGCCCGCTCCTGCTACGCAACGGATGGCCTGAGGGATCGGCTCTCCGCAAGTTATTGCCCGCCGCGTCCCGAGGAACCACGCCGAACAAGACATCGAAGAAAACCAACCGGACCCGTCGAGCCGACCTACGCTTGGCCAACGTCTGCCACGCCGTGACGGCCGCCTTATTGGCGGCAACCATTGCGATGCTGCTTTGTTAGCCGAATGCCTCGGTTGCGACAAGCGTCTGCCAATCGTCAGCTACCAGTCGCCAGCCAAATGTCGCCACCTAAAGGGCCTGGAGTCCAGGCCGATCCGTCGAAGGAATCCAACAGCAGGGCAAAGCACGACACCCACCGGCGTTGGAGCGAAGCCTACGCCTCGCAGCCGGGGCGAAAGGCCCTCGACGGGCAGCAACGCACGAGTCGGCTAGGCCCACAAATCCAGTTTTCGACGCTTTGAACTCACAAAAGGCCCACGGTGGGCCCCTAGCGGGCAGAGCAAAGACGCACGAAAGCGTGGAGCGGAGCGACTCGCCAGCGGCACTGCCAAACTGCCGTGGACCTGTCACAACGGGGGCTTCGTCCTAGCGAACCTTCTAAGCAAACGGGCTCAGGAACGCTAGCTTCCGGCAGCCGAATACGATGGCGGAGCGGAAGCACTCGGGACGTGCTACTAGCGGGAGTATTCCCCGCGATTTCGGGCGTGTCAAGCGCACTCACCACCGGTTTTTCCAGAAGCCCCCCTAAACCGCTGCCCCGTCGTGATAGCTGGATCATTCGGAAAATCCGGAAAATCCCTTAGGAAACGCACAGATGGCGTCGCCTCTTGGGCCGATGAACAGACCAGGCGCGGATCGGCTCAGGCCGGCCAATTTGGCGTCCGCCGCCAAGCGCCCAACCTCAATCAAGCTTGCCCGACGAAGGGTTATACGCCATGCGTGCTAGGGGAACTCGTTCATCGCTCGTCCTGTGGCTGCTCGCCGTCTGCGTGTCGCCGGTCCTGGCGCAATCGGAGGGGATGGCTTGGCGCACCGACTTCCAAGCCGCCCGCGCCGAAGCGCAAAAGACGGGCAAGCTATTGCTCGTTCACTTCTGGACCGAGAGTTGCGGACCTTGCAAGCTGCTCGAAACGCGGGTCTTCGCGCAGCCGCAAGTCGCCATAGCGGTTGCGAATGAGTACGTCCCCGTCAAGGTGAACGCGAACGAGTCGCCCGAGATTGCTCAGGCCTATGGCGTGACGCGAGTCCCCACGGACGTGGTCGTCACCGCCCAAGGCCAGCTCGTCCACTCCTTCGTCAGCCCCTCGACTCCGATGGAGTATGTCGGCGTGACGTCGCAAGTGGCCCGCGCCTACCGCACCCAAGCCGGCAGCGCGTACGCAGCAGCGGCCGCCGCGGCTCCAGCCCCTGGTTCGACGTACGCTAGTAACAACGCGTCGACGCCAACGGCGCCGGCGCAGCCGCAAGGCGCTCCGTCGGCGGACAACCTGTACGCAGCGAGCAACCCTTACGCCGCCCAGCCGCAAGCGATGGCGCCTGCCGAAGCGACCGCTCAGCAACAGGCCGCTCCGCAGCAGCAGTTGAACCCCGCGGCGATGGCGGCTCAGGCGCCGCCGCAACCGCCGATTCAGCCGCAGACGCCGACCCAATCGCCGCAATCGCAACAGCAGCCGGTAGTCGCCAGCGCGACGCCGCAGTTGCCGCCGGGGAGCCCCGCGTTGGGCTTCGAGGGTTTCTGCCCTGTGACGATGAAGAACGAGTGGCGTTGGGCGAAGGGCGACATCCGCTGGGGCGCTATCCACCACGGCCGTACCTACTTGTTCGCCAGCCAAGAGGCGCAGAAGGCGTTCCTTGCCAACCCCGACGCGTTCAGCCCGGTCCTCTCGGGCAGCGACCCCGTCGCGGCTGTGGACAAGCAACAGAGCGTCCCCGGCGTGCGTGAGTTCGCCGTCGAATACGAGGGCCGCTTCTACCTCTTCGCGAATGAGCAATCGCTCGAGAAGTTCTGGAGCAATCCGACGGCTTACGCCCAGGGCGCCCAGCGCGTCGCCGCGATGCCCGCCAGCAGCTCGTTCATCCGCTGAGCTCGATGAACCACCCGACGAATTATCGACGGGCGCCGTCGGCGCTAGCCGCGGGTAGCGCCACGGACGACATCGCTACTCCGCATCGCTCTCGTCGCGTATCGATCGCTGGAGCTTGATCACCTGGGCGCGGACGTCTTCCAAGCCCGGGTTGAGACGGAGCGCTCGGCGGAACGAGTCGAGCGCCGCCACGGGGTTGTCCTGGAACAAGTACGACTGCCCGATGCCCGTCGCCGCGGCAAAGTGGTACGGATTGATCTCCAACGCCTGATGGCAGTTGCGGATCGCGGCCTCGTACTGGGCGAGATTGTAATGCGCAGCGCCGCGTTGGCGCCACGCCTCGGCGATCCACGGCGACTCGTGGATCAACTCGGTCGCCATCTGGATGGCGTCGTCGTAACGCTTGGTCTGATTGAGCCGGATCACACAACGCAGCGTGAGCCGCTGCTCGCGACTCCCGACGCGGACCCAGAGGTCCTGGATCGCGTTCTCGGCGATCGTGCGGACGCCGCGGTCACGGTCGGTCAGCGCCCGGCCGACAACGGCGTTCGAGTTGTAGTCGCCCATGAAGCCCAGCGCGAGCACCGCCGCGCGGCGCCCCGAGCGGTCGGACATCTGGGCGAGACGCTCGAGCGTCGGGCACGTGTAGTGCCTCGCGACGTCGCGGATAAAGGTCGCCGAGTCTTGATCGCTCAGGTACCGCGCGTAAGCGGCGACGATCAGCGGCGGTTGAAGTGATCGATCTTCCACGGTCGGGGTCTTCCAAAACGCCCCCGAGCGTTCCAGTGCTCGAAAGCCGTTGTTAGGTTGTTCCGGCCACGTTCCGTGCCACTGCATCACAGCAAAGAGCCGCAGCGGCAAGCCGAATCGCGCCGCGTTACGCCCGGTGGCGTGACGTGGCCCGTTGTCCCGAGTTTAATCAGGACGGCGAACGGCTCAATCAAAAAGCCGACGCGGCGATAAAGGCGCCCGACTCGATGAGATTTTGCTTGACAACGTCCCGAGCGAGACGCTACGCCGCCGCCTTTTTCTGCGCGGCGGTGGCGGGCATTGCTTGCGGACAAGACGCGTCGGAAAAACTGCTCCTCGATTTGGCGGCGCCTATTTCAGCGCAATGGCGCAACGCACCGGGTCGGCAAGCCCTTGAGCGGCTCGCCGCCGAAACCGAAGTAGCGATCTGGATCGACCGTCGTGTTGACGTTCGCAAAGAACTCACACTCGACGCGTCAAGCACAACGATGGCGGCCTTGATCGACTACGCAGCCTCATCACTCGACTTGGGCGCCGCGGCGATCGGTGAGGTTGTCTACGTAGGTCCCAAAGACGCCGCAGCGGCGTTACCGACACTGGCGGCACAGTGGCGTCGTGGCGCGTCGTCGGCGTTGCGGAAACGAGCGCCGCTCAGATGGCCCCGGCTAAGCGAGCCGCGTAAGCTCGCCGAAGCAATCGCCTCGTCAACCGGCTATCGCATCGAGAACCCCGCTGCGATCCCGCACGACCTCTGGCCCGCGGGCGAAACGCCGCCACTAGCAGTCGGCGATCAGTTGACGCTGCTGTGCCTGGGTTTCGATTTGAAGTGGACCGTCGCCGACAAGGCGAAGAAGACGATTCGATTTGAATCGATCGCCAATTTGCCGACGGGAGAATCCGTGACACTCAGCGCGCTTATCGGCTCAACGCCGGCGCCTCTAGGTGAAAAGCGATACACCCTCCGAATCGTTGAGCAACCAATCGGCCTCGTCCTGCAGCAGTTGGCTAAGCAAATCGGTCGTGAATTAGATGCGCCAGTTGAGATCAGCACCCTCGATCAGCGCGTTAGCTTCGTGGTCCAGAAGGCAACGCTCGAAGAGTTGTTCGAAGCGGCGGGTAAAGCCGCCAAGCTCGATGTCAGCGTGACCAGTTCGGCCATTGTTGTCCGCCCGCTGCCATGATGAAAAGAAACGGGCCGCCCCCGCGATCGCGGTGACGGCCCGTGATGAAAATGTGGTGTTCGCGAGGCGGCTCAGCAGCCGTGCTTCTCGAGCTTCTCACGGAGCGTGTCGGCCGTGAACGGCTTGACCAAGTAGTCCGAGACACCCGCTTGGATCGCTTCCAGCACGCGCGACTTCTCGGCCTCGGTCGTCACCATAATGATGGTGACGTCGGTGTCTTGCTTGCGGATCTCCTGGATCACTTCTAGGCCGTTCTTACGCGGCATGTTCCAGTCGGTGAGGACGAGGTCGAACTGACCCGGCTGGAAGAGGTTGATCGCCTCTTCACCGTCCGAGGCCTCGATCGCGGAAGGGATGCCAACGGCACTGAGCGAGCGGAGGATGATCTTCCGCATCGTGCTTGAATCGTCGGCGACTAGAACACGGGCGCTCATCGTAGTTGGCTCCTCGGGAATCATCATCGCGGCGCGTCCGGCCGCAACGAACGTGGCTCGTCGAGGGCTGATTCCACCCCGACGGCACGCAGAAACCTAGGTCGCCCCGATGAGGCGTCAAAGCTGCCTGTGACTAAAAGTTCCGAATGCGCAGCGGCTTACCGCAACAACCGTTGAAGCTGACCTTCGATCGCTGAGGCGATCTGTCCTTTGAACATCGCCGCTGCAAACGGCACGTCCCCGTCAACCCGCACAGCCGAGTCCTCGACCGTCATCGTGCCGGTGATTTTGAGCCCGAGTGTCTTGAACCCAAAGTGCATCTGGTTCTCTTCCCAACGCTGCTCGACATCCTTGATCTTGTCGGCGTTCTGCTCCTGCACCTTGGCGGAGAAGAACTGCAGCTTCTCTATCGCCGCTTCTCGGCCGAGGGGGTTGGGCACAGAGACATTGAACTTCGGCATCAGAATCCCGCGTGGCTTGAGGACAGGTAGAACCGACAGCGAATGTTCGCCGTCAACCGCCGCGACGGCAAGCGCTAAGACGCTTCGCCAGCGCCCGCACACGGCCCGTATCGATGGCGCCCGACCTGCCGCCTAGACACGCGGCGCCGCGTACGCCGACGAGCGTCGGGTCATAGGACGCGGCCTCCTCGATCCGGTCGATGGTGAGGGACCCTGCCAGGACGACGAACAGCCCCTGCGAAACCGCCTCGGCAACGAGCGATCTCAACCGGTCTGATTCGAGCAGGTCGAGCGCGCAGACGCCCCCCTTAGACCAAGTGTCCACCACAAACCCGCGGCAACCAATTTTCTCGGCTTGCGTGAGGACTTCCTCGGGAGTCGGCGCACCGGCGGATCGCCAATCGGCGTACGCCACCAGAGCGCCCGCCGTGAACTTGGGCAGACGCGACGCCCACCGTTCCGAAGGTTCTCGCCATGGCCCCTTCGCGCCGCCGGCCATGCCGAGTTTGCCGATTGCAATTCCGCTGGGGAGTTGCTCGACGGGAAACCGATCGGAGATATCGCCCATCGCCGCCGTCACCAAGGCGGCGTCCCCAACGGCCCGGACTACCGCCGCAATCGATTCGATTGAGGCGCTGCCGAGCGGCCCCGCAGTCGGCTCTTTGACGTCGATCACGTTTGCGCCCCCGGTTAGGGCGGCCTCCGCTTCCTCGGCGTCGCGAACGCTCACCAGCAATCCTGGCCCGGCGCCGCCAAGGCGTTCGGTTGGGTCGATCCTGCGGATGGCGCCGGTTGCATTCATTGGTCGATTCACGAGTTTGCCGATGGCCGCAGCGGCGTCACGCAGGCTGAGGGGCACGTTCTAGGTTTCTCTGTCGTGGAACGACAACAGCTATTCACTCGCCGGCGCTTTGCGTCAAGAATCCGGACTCCCACCAAATGAGTTCCCACTCGCCCGCCTCGCCCAGCCCAAGACCGTTGATCGGGGCCATGTTAGCCGACCGTCCGGAGAAAGGCGCCATGAGCTCGCATTCGCACGCTCCGCCGAGTTCGCGCCCCGTGATCGGCGCCATCCTCGCAATCGCGTTGGCCTACGCCGGCGCGCTGGTGCTGGGACTGCCCCAGCGTGGCACCGAGCTGGTGACGGCCTCGCTTGCCGCCCACCACGCCGATGGCCACGCCGACAGCCACGGAGCTGGGCACGACGCGGGCCATGCCGGTGACGCCCCTCCCGCCACGCCATTAGTCACCACGCCGACCACGCCTCCGGTCTGGACGGTGACGCCCTTCGTGCTGCTGCTACTAGGGATCGCGGTCTTCCCACTCATCCCGGCGACGGCGCATTGGTGGGAATCGAACTTGAGCCGTTTCCAAGTCGCCGCCGGCCTCGGGCTGCTGACGCTGCTGTACTACGGCCTACTGCACAACGCGCCGCTTGAGAGCCACTGGCCAGCGCACAGCGTCGTCATGCCATCGGAAAGTGGGTTCGACGCAGGGTTCGTCCGCACCGTCATGCAGAATGCGATCCTCGGCGAGTTCGTCCCCTTCATCATCCTGTTATTCAGCCTCTACACGATCAGCGGCGGCATCCGCATCACCGGTGACTTGCAAGCCAACCCGCTCACCAACGGCGGCTTCATGTTAGTTGGCGGCTTGATGGCGAGCTTCATCGGCACCACCGGCGCCGCGATGGTGTTAATCCGACCGCTGCTAGAGACCAACCAAGAACGCAAGAATGTCGTCCATACGGTCGTCTTCTTCATCTTCATCGTCTGCAACTGCGGCGGCTGTCTGTTGCCGATCGGCGACCCTCCGCTGTTCTTGGGCTACCTGCGCGGCGTTGATTTCTTCTGGACGCTGAATCTCTGGCAGCCATGGGTGCTGACGAACTTCCTCTTGATACTCGCCTACCTGTTGCTCGATGAGTTCTACTTCTACCCCCGTGAGACCGAGGCGGACATCAGCCGCGACCTGCGGAACATCCGCTCGCTGCGTTTCCAGGGGGTCTCGCTGAACGGCCCGCTGCTGCTGGGCGTTGTGGCCGCGGTCGCGCTCCTCGACCCCACCAAGACCATTCCCGGCACTGACTGGCACCCGTGGATCTACCTACGAGAGGTCATCCTGCTTGGGCTGGTTGGACTTTCGGTCGCGCTCGGGAGCGCGACCGTCCGTGAGAAGAATCGGTTCAACTATCACGCCATCCTCGAAGTAGCGGCGCTTTTCTCGGGCATCTTCCTCTGCATGCAACCGGCCCTGCAGATCCTCAGCGAACAAGGACCGTCGCTCGGCATCACGTCACCGATGGCGTTCTTCTGGGTCACTGGCGGCCTCTCGAGCGTGCTGGACAACGCGCCGACCTATGTCGTGTTCTTCGAGACGGCCAAGACGCTCCCCGCCGACGGCGCGAACGTCATCGCCGGCATCGCCGAGCCGCGGCTGGTGGCGATCAGCCTCGGCGCTGTGTTCATGGGAGCGTTGACTTACATCGGCAACGGCCCGAACTTCATGGTCCGGGCGATCGCCGAGTCCGCCGGAGTGCGGATGCCGAGCTTCTTCGGCTACATGCTCTACAGCTGCACCCTGCTGCTGCCGATCCTGGCGTTCACCGCTTGGTGCACCTTCTAGGCGTCCGCTAGGTCCGCTTATAACGATTCCAACGCCGGCCGGCGGGGTTCGACCCCGCCGGCCGACGCCGTTTCAGAAAGCGACCTGTCGCGCCGCTGCGGGGCGGTGTAGGCTTTGTCGCTTAGCTAGCTTCTACGACTTCCGACGAACGAACCGCGACCGCTGTGTCCCACGAGACAATCCTTTCCGCCGCCGCCCTCGCGGACCTCTGCGACCGGCTCAGGGGCTCGACACGGATCGGTTTTGACACCGAGTTTGTTTCAGAAGACACCTTCCGACCCGAATTGTGCCTCGTGCAAGTGGTGGCCGAAGGCGGCCCCGCGGGCCCGATATTGGCGGTCATTGACCCCCAGCCGATCGGCGACCTGACGGAGTTCTGGAAGCTCTTGGCGGACGGCCCGCACGTCACGATCGCCCATGCGGCGCGCGAAGAAATCAACTTCTGCGTTCACGCGATCGACCGTCCGCCGGCTAACCTGTTCGACACGCAGCTCGCCGCCGCGTTCTGCAGCCCCGAGTACCCGGCCGCTTACAGCTCGGTTGTTCAGCGAATCCTCAACAAGCGTCCCAACAAGGGCGAGCAACGCACCGACTGGCGCCGCCGGCCGCTGACCGACGCCCAAATCGATTACGCCCTGGAGGACGTGCGGTACCTGTTCGCCTTGCACGACAAGATCCTCGGCAAGATCGACAAGCTCGGCCGCCGTTCTTGGCTCGACGCCGAGACGGAGGGCTTCGTCACCGAAGTCATGGACGCCCGCAACCGCCAGCGATGGCGCAAGGTGTCGGGCTCGGGCGGCCTGCCGGTCCGCTGCTTGGCGATCGTCCGCGAGTTGTGGCTCTGGCGTCAGGCCGAGGCCGAACGCCGCGACCTGCCGCCCAAGCGCATCCTCCGCGATGACCTGATCGTCGAGCTGGCGAAGAAGAAGACCGACCGCGAAGACAAGATCCGCGCCGTCCGCGGCATGCTCCACGGGCAACTCAAGCGGGCGATCCCCGACATCGCCGCCGCCATCCACCGCGGCCTCGAGGCCCCGACCGACGGCCTCCTGGGTTCACGCCGCAAGCCGCCACCGCCGCAGCTCAACCTGCTGGGGCAGTTCCTCGCACCGGCGATCAACAGCCTCTGCAACCGGTCGGAGATCGCGACGGCCCTGGCCTGCACGGCGACCGACATCCGCGAGCTGATCAGCTTCCGCCTCGGCTTCGGCACCGAAGACGATGAGCCGCCGGCGCTCGCCGAAGGCTGGCGTGCCGAGCTGATCGGCAACCTGATTGACGATTTGCTGTCGGGCAAGAAGTCGATCCGCATCGGCGACCCGCGTAGCGAACAGCCGCTAGAGTTCGACGCGATCGAACCTGCGAGTTAACGCCGCTAAGCCGCAAGCGGCTGGTCCCCAACGAACGCCGCTTACGGCTTAGCGGCCCCCTTCCGCCACTGCCACCCATGCGGAATTCTCCGCGTACCACCGCACGGTCTGACGAATACCGTCAGTCAGTTCGATAGTCGGCCCCCAACCAAGCTCCTCCCGCGCCCGCGACGAATCGAGCGCATACCGTCGGTCATGCCCCGGTCGGTCGCTGACGTTCGTGATCAATTGGCGACGCTCGGCGCCATCGCTCTGGAGCTCACCCACCGCATCGGCGATCGCCTCGACGATCCGCCGGTTGGGCCACTCGTCGGTATCACTCGGACTCGCCGCTGCGCTGAGGTGGTACGTCTCGCCAACTTCGCCACGCTCGGCGATCGCCTCGAAGCCCGCGGCGCAGTCCTCGACGTGCAACCAGTCACGCACTTGCAAGCCGTCGCCGTAGAGCGGGATCGGCTCGCCGCGCAGCGCCCGCAGCGTCGCCAGCGGGATCAGCTTCTCCGGGAACTGCCGCGGGCCGTAGTTGTTCGTGGGGCAGGCGATGACCGACGCCAAGCCGTACGTCCGGCCGAACGACCGCACCAGATGGTCCGCCGCCGCTTTGCTGGCGGAATAGGGCGAACTCGGGTTGTAGGGCGTACTGGCGCCAGCGAAATCGCCCGCGTTGATCGGGCCGTAGACCTCATCCGTCGAGGTGTGAACCAACAGCAGACGCTCGGCGGCAGAAGCGTCGATCCGTGTTTGCTCGTCGCGGTAGTCGAGCCACGCCCGCAGCACCGAGGCGGTCCCTTCGACGTTGGTCCGCACGAACGTCGCCGGTTCGGCGATCGACCGATCGACGTGCGACTCCGCCGCGAGGTGCACCAGCACGTCGGGCCGGAAACGGCGGATCGCGTCGCTGAGCCGTGCCGTGTCGAGCACGTCGCCGTGGACGAACCCGTAGCGCGGGTTCGCCTCCAATTCGGCGACCGATTCGCGGAGCCCCGCGTAGGTGAGGGCGTCGTAGTTCAGGACCCGTGTCACGGGCCGCGTCAGCAACCGCCGTAGGACGGCGCTGCCGATGAACCCCGCCCCGCCGGTGACAAGCACCCGCTCGAGCGGCCGCGGCGACGGTGGGAGGGCGACAGGCGTCACGCCTCTATCCTAAACCGTGGCGGACTTGGCGAGCGGAACGAGCCGCCCCGATAGCTCCTCAACTCGGGTCAGATTAGGGCGGTTATACGGGCATTTCCCTCGGTTTGGGCCTCGCCGCGAACCCCGCTTGATCGGTTTCGGTCTGACGCTATACTTCGTGATTCAGTGACGGCCCGAGGGCCTTCGCTATGCGGCTGTAGCTCAGTTGGTAGAGCATCACGTTGCCAACGTGATTGTCGTCGGTTCGAGTCCGATCAGCCGCTCTGCGTTTCAGGGTTGTTTAGCTTGGCTCCGCCAGGACATCACTGCCCTGTAAGTCTTTCCGGTCTTGGCTTGCTATCGCCAAGACCTCGCCACGCAGGCCCTCTGTCCTGCTTAGTTGGCTTTCTGATTTGTGACGTAGGTGAGCCGGTAGCGTCTGCGACCGGAGTGCCCCTGGCGCCCGGTAACCAACGCCCGCCCACCATCGCCGTAGCCTCTCCCAACCCCAACAACCGCCCCTGCCCCACCCCCGGGCGCTGTCGCTGACGGCTCGCCTTGGAGACGCCCCTTCTCTAACCTCGGCCCTCCGCGGTATCTTACCGGGCTTCGGTCACGGCTAGCGTGGCTGAACGATCCACTGGGACCCTCGTTGGCGGCAGCCGCGAGTCCCCCCTGCAACTCAACGACCCGACGCGAGAGCCATGGCGGCAGAAGAACTGGAAGACGACAACACGACAGCCGTTGTTGAGGGTGAGGGCGCCGAGGGTGAAGAGCCCCAGAAGCTGTCGCTCGACGTCAACATCGCCAAGCCCAGCGCTTGCGAGCGGCGGATCACCGTCACGGTTTCGCGCGAAGACATTGACCGCTACATGGACAATGCCTTCAGCGAACTGATGCCCAGCGCCAGCGTGCCGGGCTTCCGGGTCGGCCGCGCGCCGCGGAAGATCGTGGTCCAGAAGTTCAAGGACCAGATCGCCGACCAGGTGAAGGGCTCGCTCCTGATGGACAGCCTCGGTCAGGTCGCCGAGGACGAGAAGTTCGCCGCGATCAGCGAGCCGGACCTCGACCTCGAAGCCGTCGAGATCCCCGACGAAGGCCCGCTGACGTTCGAGTTCAGCATCGAGGTCCGCCCCGAGTTCGACCTCCCCAAGTGGAAGGGTCTCAAGCTCAAGCAGCCCGTCCACAAGTTCGGCCCCGAGGACATCGATAGCCAGATCGAGCAGATGCTCGCCAAGTACGGACAGCTCGTCCCCAAGGACGGCGCCGCCGAGGAAGGCGACTATCTGGTGATCACGCTCCGTGGCCTCGCTGACGGCAAGGAAATCTCCAAGGACGAAGAACGCGTCGTCCGTCTCCGCAAGACGCTCAGCTTCGTCGATGGCCGCGTCGAAGACTTCCTCGCCCTGGCCAAGGGGGCGAAGGAAGGCGACAAGCTCACCGCCGAGGTGAAGCTCTCCGGCAGCGCCCCCAACGAAGAGCTGCGCGGCAAGCCGGTCACGCTCGAGATCGAGGTGCTCGAAGTCAAGCAGCTCCGCCTCCCGGAACTCGACGAGGATTTCCTCGCCGAAATCGGCGGCTTCAAGACCGAGGGCGACTTCCGCGACGCGGTCCAGAAGGACCTCGAGCGTCAGCTCGAGTACGAGCAACAGAAGGCCGCCCGCGCCCAGATCAGCGAAATGCTGACCGAGTCGGCCGACTGGGACCTCCCGCCGGGCCTGCTCAAGCGTCAGAGCGTCCGCGAGTTGGAGCGTGCCGTCATGGAGCTGCGTCGCAGCGGCTTCAGCGAAGGCGAGATCCGCGCCCGTGAGAACGAGCTGCGTCAGAACAGCACCGCCGGCACCGCCGCGGCCCTCAAGGAGCACTTCATCCTCGAGCGGATCGCCGAAGAGGAGAACCTTGACGTCGATCAAGGCGACTTCGACCGCGAGATCTTCCTGATCTCGATGCAGTCGGGCGAGTCGCCCCGCCGCGTCCGGGCGCAGCTCGAGAAGCGGGGGTTGATGGACGTGCTCCGCAACCAGATTATCGAGCGGAAGGTGATGGAGCTCGTGAAGTCCGAGGCCAAGTTCGAGGACCAAGAGTTCACGCCCTCCAAGCCGACGGTCGAGGGCGTCTCGTTCGCTGTCGGCGGGTCGGATGGCGACATCCCCGCAGTGGTTGAGGACGAGGAAGACGATTCAGAGGGCTGATATTTAGCGAATGACCAATGACCAAGCCCCAATGACCAATGGGGGTTTGAGAATGGCGTTACACGGGAGAAATAGCTTTCGACGATTCGTCTGATCCCCTTGAAGTTCGCATATCGGAATTGCTTTGGAGCTGGGCTTCAGGGTCTGATAGTGAGCGACAGCAGATTACTCGCGATCAAGGCAAACTCGCCGGGATCATTGAGTTTTATCTCTGCGGGGTGCTTCGGAAGGTCGGTTACACGCATTCGCGAAACATCTGGTGCGACGGCGTCTGCGATCTGTCTGTGGAAAGCATCTCCGATGGTTCCTTCCGAATAGAAGCCGCAGCCTACTGCCCCAGCGAACTGGCTCCGGTAGAACTAGAGTTTTACTACACTCGATCGAATCAAGACCAAGCTGACCGAGTCGTTGTGCGATACGGCGACTCGCGACCTCCAGGCAAGACCCCGCGTCCCATACTGCGTCGGCGTATCCGACCTACGAGCAATGAGGATTGGTTAGTTGCAGTCGAGCTAACCAACACCTCATCCGAATAAAAGGAGTTACTCATGAGCGATCACCGCTCTTACATGGATGGGCCGTTCGCGGCGGCTGCCCGTCCCTTTGATTCAAGTCCGGTCGATCCGCGGGCCGCGCGTGACTACCAGCGTCAGCGTCAGATGACGCTCGGCGACTTGCTGCTCGAGAACCGTGTGATCTTCCTCCAGGGGGCGATCTACGACGGCAACGCCAACGAGTTGGTGATGAAGCTGCTGTACTTGCAGAGCGAGAACCGCCGCAAGGACATCCACTTCTACATCAACTCACCGGGCGGCAGCGTCACCTCGACGCTCGCCATCTATGACACCATGCAGATGATCACCTGCCCGGTGGCCACCTACTGCGTGGGCCTCGCCGCGTCGGGCGGCAGCGTGCTGCTCGCCGGCGGTGAGAAGGGCAAGCGCTACGCCCTCAAGCACTCCAAGGTCATGATCCACCAGCCGCACGGCGGCGTTGGCGGCCAAGTCTCGGACATCGAGATCCAGGCCAACGAGATCATCAAGACCCGCCACACGCTCAACGAGATCCTCGCCAGCCACACCGGCAAGACGACCGACGAGATCCTCAAGGCGTGCGACCGCGACCACTACTTGACCGCCGAAGAAGCTAAGACCTTCGGCTTGGTCGACGACATCCTTACGAAGCCGCCCGGCAGCGAAGACGACGACAACGAGTGAGAATGACGAAATCCGAATGACGAATGACGAACGATAGCCCGTTCTCTTCGTCATTCGTGCTTCGACATTCGTCATTAAGACGCGGTCAATAGCGTCGTTAGTAATAAGACTCACCCCGCTCGAACGGATTCCCCCATGCCCCTCATTCCTTACGTCATCGAGAAGAGCGGCCGCGAAGAGCGGGCGATGGATATCTACAGTCGGCTGCTGGTCGACCGGATCATCATCCTCGGCTCGGGCATCAACGACGAGGTGGCGAACAACGTCGTCGCCCAGATGTTGTTCTTGCAGTCGGACGACCCCAAGAGCGACATCCACCTCTACATCAACTCGCCCGGCGGCAGCGTCACGGCCGGCATGGCGATCTACGACACAATGCAGTTCGTCACCTGCGACGTGGCGACCTACTGCCTCGGTCAGTGCGCCAGCATGGGCGCCGTGCTATTGGCCGCTGGCGCCGCTGGCAAGCGGCACGCCCTGCCCAATAGCCGCGTGATGATCCACCAGCCGCTCGCCGGCATGGAAGGCACCGCCGAGGACATCCTCATCCACGCAACCGAGTACAAGAAGACCAAGGACAAGCTCAACGCGATCCTCGCCAAGCACACCGGCCAGACGCTCGAGCAGCTCCAGAAAGACACCGACCGAGACAACTTCATGTCCGCCAGCGAGGCGCTGGAGTATCACCTGGTCGATAAGATGATCGAGAGCATGCACGCGTAAGGGCGTGCGTGAGGGCGATCGCAAAGCGATCAATGGCGAGCCGGCGACGTTAGTCGTCGGTGGGAAGCAAGTACCAACTTCCCACCGACGACTAACGTCGCCGGCTCGCCGCTTTTTGGTGGTGCGTTCTTCGTGGCGTCACCCGCGGCTAGCGCCGACGGCTCACGGGGCGCGGGCGCCCGCCGGCGTTGACGTAGATCGTCGCGTCTTCTAATTACCGCCCGCATGGAAACCCTGCGGGCAATCTCTGCGCGGACCGCTGCTAGCAGGCTTATCGTCTGCCTGCTGCCCGCTGCCTGCTGCCTGCTCCTTTCCGGTTGCCAGAATGGCCGCCGCATGCAGGCCGACCTGTACCAGCGCGAGCTGCGGCTGCAAGAGGACGAGATCTACCGCCTCGAGGACTACATCGAGGAGTACCAGGGGATCATCGCCGGCTACCGTTGTGAGATCGACGACCTGAAGCGCGAGCTGGCCGCCGCCCCTTCGAAGCGTGCGACCAGCTCAACGACGACTCGCTCGGACAGCGTTCAGCTCTCGCCCCGAGAAGACGACGAAACATCGCTGCTGACGACGCCCGAGCCAACCGACTTTGACTCGCCGGATGCGGAGCCTCTGCCACCTGGCGACGAGGCGCCGGTGTTTCAACCGGGCGGCGCCAGCGACGCGGCGCCGCCGGGCGAGTCGCTCGACGAGGCCCCGCCGTTCGAGGGCGCCAGTCGGAGCCGCGACCGCGTCTCGCAAGTGGCCGAGACGCCGCGCGAGCCCGCGCTGCTGCAACCGATCTCGGCGACGCTCCCGACCAAGCGGCTCAACAGCGAGGTCCCTCCGAACCCCTACCCCAATGCCGTCGCCAGAAAGGCGCCCGCGGTCGAACCCGAGCCCGAGGTCGTCGGCGACCCGACGATCCAAGTCGCCGCCGAAGCGACCGGCGACGCCTCGCCAACGATCTCGGTGGTTGTCGAGTCACAAGAAGCCGACGCGTTGCGGCGTTTCGATGGCGCCGTGTCGGTGATGCTTACCGACCCGGCCGATGCCGGCCTTTCGAAACGCGTCGCGCGTTGGGATTTCACCCCGGCCGAGGTCCGCGAAGCGATCGGAAGCGATACGTCCAACCTGCGGCTCACGATCGCCCTGCCCGCCGCGACGCCGACCGATCGGCCGCTACGGCTGTGGGTGCGGATGGTGGATCGCAGCGGCCAGCGCAAGCTACAAGCCACCAGCGTGCGGTTCCTCGCCGAGCCGTTGCGGTTGATCGAGAATGAGTCGCTCGCCGACGCCGGTTCGATGCACCGCTTGCCAGCGACCGAGGACGGCCGGTCGGGTGACGCGGTAGTCCGGTCCGAGAACAACGGCTGGCGGACGCCCGATCGCAACGCCGCAGAACGCCACATGGATGCGGCCGTGACGCCCGCTTCTTACGAGGCTTGGTGAAACGAAGAAGGCCGTGGCGCGATGCACGCCACGGCCTCTTTCAGGATTCCCCGATCACTCTTCTGGCGGTTACCGCCTCAGGCACGCAGTGAGCGCTAGAAGCGCCGCGAGGGCCGCGGTCGACGGTTCTGGCACCACCTCGAAGGCGAAGGAGATAATCGGCGTGTCGGCGTTGAATGATGACGCGTAGACATAGCCAGGTCCTGTGGTCTGGCCTTGATAGAAATCAAAGCCGTTGGCGAAGTCGGCGGCGGTGACGACGCCGCCTTCATCGGCGCCGTCGGCGGCGGACTGACCCGCAATGAAGGCCGAGCCAAATAGGCCGTTCACTTCGCTACCGGCGTCCCAGAGGCGGTCGGCGGTCAGCGTAAAGCCTCCAGCGATGAACGCGCCGCCCGCGTCGAAGAGTTGGATCGCGGTCGGGCTGTCATTGCCGATGAATGTGTCGTTGCTGGGAACGAACATCGAGAGATAACTGAAGTAGCGGTTGGCCATGGGATCCAGCCCCGAGAGCACCACCGATTGGCTCGCGCCGGGCAAGAGCGGACCGAAGCCGCCACCGGCGTTCTGCGTCGGCGCAGCGATGGCCGTGGGCTGCTGGGCGAGTATCTCCGTAATGAGCGTCGCGCCGGTAGCGCCGAGCTCCGCGACATCCTCGACGCCGGGGCTAGCCGCCGATCCGCTGTTGAACTGATCGACGGCGCCGCTGTGCGCCGAAGTGATGATCGGTGAGAACGCGCTGCTAGTAGGACCCAGCAGATTCGTTACCGTTACGCGGACATCGACGGCCATGGCTTGCGTCGAAAGCGATAAGAGAGAAAGGATCGCAAAGGTTGAGTATCGATTCATCGTAGGACTCTCGTTCGGTAGAGATTCGTTACACATCGAGCGGCGTCCTGCAGGTACGCAACCCTTACGGCGACCTCCCCACCCTCGGCGCGCATCGAGGTTGATTCGTGAGTCGTAGCGGTCGTCGGTCGCCGGCGTCAGAGGCCGGCGCTGGGAAGTTGGTCGCTTGGCGACGGCGACGGCTACAAAGATTCCTCCAAGAATCTCCGAAGCCCGCAGCCCGCAGCCTCCGGCCGCGATCAAGCCTGCTCCGAATCCCGAGCGGCGGCCAGCGATTGGCGGATGCGTTCCGCGGCTTCGGGGCTGAGTGGTGGCGCGGTGGTCTCGTTGACTTCCGCTACGCGGACCTTGTCGGGCGCTGAAGTCAGCAGGCGCCGCAACCAACGCATCTGTTTGGCCTCGCGCCGACATGGACCGCACGACAACCTGTGGAGGCGAGCTGCCCACCAGCGGTCGCGCCCTACCGGGCCGTCCCATTCGTCTGACTCGGTCTGCGAGGCGTCGTCACAACGCGCGAAGAGCAGCAGCCGCCAGCCCCGCAGCGGAGATCGCATCAGAGTCTCTTCGCCTCGTCGCCGCCAAACCAGCGCATCTCAAGACAACGACGCAGCAGTTGCCTCGCGCGGTGCAGGCGGACTGAGAGGTTCTTCCGGCTGATCCCCTCCGAGCCGCAGATGTCTTCGGGGCTCTCATCCGCGAAGGTACGAAGTCGGAACGCCCTAGCAAGATGGTCGGGGAGATCACCGGTGCAACTGTGAACGACACTCCAGAACTCCACCTGTTCGACCTCAGGCTGGGGAGGAACGGCTGTCTTGCCGGACGCCGCGGCGCTTCGGTTTAGCGTCGAGCGGCGACCCTGTTTGCGGAAGTAGTCCGCGATCCGTCGCTTTAGAATCGCCACCAGCCAGGTCGGCGGCGTGCAATCACCGGAGTAGCGGGCCCGACTTTGCCAGGCGGCTAAGAGCGTCTCTTGGACGAGATCCTCCGCCGCGTCGGCGTCGCCGACACGCAGCATCGCGAAGCGAAAAAGCATGTCGCCATAACGATCGACCCAAGTCTCGGGGTCGCCCAGCTGGCCGACAATAGTCGACTCGTCCGCCTTCAGTGGTTTGTCGCGGTCGCAGAGAGGCTCGGCGGGAGGCATAGCGGCACCGGGCTGACCTGAGGGAGGATATCCCTCAAGCTAATCTTGAACGTGCGTACAAACCGTTAGCCGACACACACCCCGGCATTCGCGGCGCCGTGCACGGCCCACGAGGCGTCAATCGACGGGGGGCAACGGTGAAGGCTCCTGGCGAGGCTCTTCGACGGAGGCTTCTTCTTCGATGGTCGCCGGTTGGACCCCTTTGCCGATCTGGTACGCCGCCAAGCACCCGATCACGAGACAAGCCACATCGGCGGGGACGTAGGGCTCGCGTTCCGTCGCACGGAACGGCGCGCCTAGCGCGATGCCGTCCGACATCCGGGACCGGTCGTCGATAGCGACATCGGACCCCTCGGCTGCCGGGTCACCCGCGGGGGCGTCGGCGTCGGCGTCGCGGCTAGCAACGGCAGTCGGGATTGCCGCCTTCGCATCGACTTGGGCCCGGAACCACTGGGTCTGGAGGAACGGCCCAAGGATCGCCGCGGCGGCGGTCGCCATCGCGGCGAGCGCGCCCTTGGCGTAGATGGGCCCGCCCTGCCCTGTGACGGCCCGCATCAGCACGCCCGCCAAGACGCCGGCTACCAAGGCTCCAAGATAGGCGAAGTTGTTGAAGGCGAGCCCGATCGCCGCTACGACGGCTGTTCCGGCGATCAAACCTAAAAGCGCACCGACGGCCATACGCATCGCAGGTCTCGAAGTTAGAGAAGAGGGCGCCCCGAATGACGCTGTTTGAGCCGTGTGGCTCTCTACCGTTGTAATCTCGCAACGCGCACGGCGTTAGACGAAAACGAACGACCGTCGCAAAAAAACCGGGGCCGCGACGCGTTTGCGTCACGGCCCCGGCGTCAGATTCTTAAAGAGCGTTCGCTTACAGCTTGCCGATCTTCGAGATCAGGTCGACGGTGCGGCAGCTGTATCCCCACTCGTTGTCGTACCAGCTGACGACCTTGATCAGGCTGTCGCCGATCGACGTGGTCCACGGGCCGACGAAGATCGAGCTGTGGGGGTCGCCGATGATGTCGGTCGAGACAATCGGGTCCTCGGTGTAGGCGAGGATGCCCTTGAGCGGCCCCTCGGCCGCTGCCTTGATGGCGGCGTTCACCTCGGCGGGGCTCGCCTTCTTGGCGAGATTGACCGTCAGATCGACTACCGAGCCGGTGACCACCGGGACCCGCAGGGCGTACCCGGTGAGCTTGCCTTGCAGCTCGGGGATCACCAAGCCGACGGCCTTCGCGGCGCCGGTGCTGGTGGGGATGATGTTCATCGCTGCGGCGCGGGCCCGATAGGGGTCAGCGTGCGGCAGGTCCTGAACGTTCTGGTCGTTGGTGTAGGCGTGGATCGTCGTCATCAAGCCGTCCTTGATGCCGAAGGTCTCGTGCAACACCTTGGCGACCGGCGCCAGGCAGTTGGTCGTGCAGCTCGCGTTGGAGATGCACTTGAGGTCGGCGGTAAGCTTGTCGTCGTTGACGCCCAGGACGCACGTCAGGTCGGCGCCGTCCTTCGCGGGGGCTGAGAGGACGACACGCTTGGCGCCGGCTTCGAGGTGGCTGTCGTAGCCCGGCTTGCCATTAGCGGCGCGGCCGGAGAAGACGCCGGTCGACTCGACGACCACGTCCACGCCCAGCTCGCCCCAGGGGGCTTCGGCCGGGTTGCGGATCGCCAGCGCCTTGATCTTCTTGCCGTTGACGATGAGGTGCTCGTCGTCGTGCGACACGGTGCCGGGGAAGCGGCGGTGCGTGCTGTCGTACTTCAGCAGCGTCGCCAGCATGCCGTTGTCGGTCAGGTCATTGATGGCGACGACCTCGAACTCGTCCGGACGGGCGGCAAGGCCGCGGAAGGTCAAACGGCCGATGCGTCCGAAACCGTTGATGGCGACTTTAATGGCCACGGTCTTGTCTCTCCTGGCAATACGTCTTCTAGTGGGACCGGTCGCCCGCCCCGCGCCCCTGCTGAGGGGCTGGGCAGCAACCGGCTCAAGGCTTCCAACAAGCCTTGTTAAACCGGTAGGGCAGGCCTCGCCTGCCTGAGTCACGTTGGACTTGAACTCTGGCAGGCGAGGCCTGCCCTACAAACCACAAGCTGAGCCGGTAGTTATAGTGCTGCCGAGCAAGGCTCACAACCACCGCCCTCGAGGCCCCGCAGGAGGCCCTCAGAGGCCCTCTGGCGGCGTCCTTCCCTTGTCCGACCCAAACTCATGTCACGCCCAAACATCGCTCTAGCGGCCCTCCTAGCAGCCCCAATGGCCCTCTACGCCCACCCCGGCCACGACCACCGCGATCACTTGGTCGCCGCCGAGAAAAACCCCTCTACGGAGGGGGCTTCCGAGACGCCCGATGAGAACGCCGTCACCGGCTCCGGCGATCTGCGGTTCCGCTACCGGTCCGACCTCAGCGAACTCCCGGAGGAGATCGCCAAGGGGATCAAGAAAGCCCACGGCGGTTTCGCCAAGACGCCTGACGGGGACATCTATTTCGGCCTCGAAGGGACCGGCCTCGTCCGCCTTTCAGCCGACCTGAAGACGAAGACTCTCGTCTCCGACTCGGACGACATGAAGGGCGGCGCACTTCACAACACAACCTACGTCAAGAAGGACGGCGACCTGCTGATCCTCCCCGACCCGGCTCGCGGCCGCGTCTATGCCGTGACGCTTGAGGGCAAGACGGTCGCGACCATCGGCCGTCCCGCGGTGAACGACTACTACAAGAACGCCGACAACGCCTACCGTCCCACCGACGCCGACCTGGCGACCGATAACGTCCTCTACATCTGCGACGGCTACTCGCCCGGCAAGTACGTCCTCACCGCGGACCTCGAGGGAGAGAAGTTCTTCGACCGCTACTACGGCGGCCCCGTCGAGGGCAATGGCCGACAAGAGGGCAAGTACTCGACGAACCACGGCGTCACGTTCGACCCCAACGACGCCACGCTGCTGATCGCCGACCGCGAACGCCAGTGGATTCAGCGGATGACGCTCACGGGCGATTTCGTCGAGGGCTTCGACACGGCCGGCGGCGACGTCTGCGACATCGACTTCGTCGATTGGAACGGCGAGCGTCTGATGGTCGCTGGCTGCCTCAAGAGCGGCGCCCCCAGTCAGCCTGGCGCCGAGCCGGGATTCGTCGCGATCCTCCGCGACGGCAAGGTGGTCTCGACGCTCAAGCCAAAGGTAGATCTGGGCATCGAGGAGTTCCAGCACATCCACAACGCCGCTGGAGTGGTAGTGGACGGCAAGCTCTACGTCCTCTGCTACGGCTGGAACCCGGGGTGCTTCGCGGTGCTAGAGCATATCGTCGAGTGAGCCCCCCTCCTGAGCCGTCGGCGCTAGCCGCGGCCAGCGCCTCGAACGACCCACCACTCCAAGTGACCGGGAGCGGGAACGCGTCAGCGCCCGGAGTGCGGGAGGTGCACACTCGCTTGGCGTGCGTCCGCTTCGCTCCGACGACTTGCGTCGTCGGCTCGCCAACGCGTCACTCCCGTGACGGTCGGGCCGTGGCGGGCTGCTGTCACGGCCACTGCCACCGGCTGGTTGCGCAACGACCAAGCGAGTTTTTTAAGAACCAACTTCTTCTGCCGTCGTCCTTTATTACGCCTTCGGCACGTCTCTAGCTAAGCATTCTAGGAGTAGAATCAGCAACCCTCGGCCCGAGGGCGGCATCTGCCGCTTCCTTCAATGTAAGGCGCCGCGCGATGGTAAAGCCCACCGTTGACATCAGCTCTGGAAACGAGACGCTCGACGCGATTCTCGGCGGGGGGCTCACCGCCAACCGTATCTACTTGCTCGATGGCCACCCGGGCGCCGGTAAGACAACCCTCGGCTTGCAGTTTCTATTGGAGGGCGTCCGGCTCGGGGAGAAAGGCCTCTACGTTTCGCTCTCCGAGACGAAGGACGAGCTCTACGGCATCGCGGAGTCGCACGGCTGGGACCTCAGCGAGATCGATATCTACGAACTGGTCGACACCACGAACTCTCTCGACGCGGAATCGCAGTACACCATCTTCCAACCCTCGGAAGTGGAACTCGGCGAGACGACGCGGCGCATGCTCGAGCGTGTCGAAGCGCAGAACCCACGGCGCGTGGTGATCGATTCCCTCTCCGAGTTGCGGCTGCTGGCCCAAAACCCGTTGCGCTACCGGCGACAGATTCTGGCGCTGAAGCAGTTCTTTGTCGGCCGCGACTGCACGGCCATCTTCCTCGACGACAAGACCTCGAGCGACAACGACCTGCAGCTGCAAAGCCTCGCCCACGGCGTCGTGAGCCTCGACCGCAACCCGTCGGAGTTCGGCGACGAACGGCGGCGGCTGCGGATCGTCAAGTTCCGCGGCAGGCATTTCGTCAGCGGCTGGCACGACTTCGACATCGAGCGGGGCGGCGTCCAGATCTATCCGCGCATCGAGGCCGCTTACCATGAGCTTTCGTGGGCGAAGAAGTCGCGCGTACTCAGTGGGAACGAGTCGCTCGACGCCCTGCTGGGCGAGGGCGTCGCGCCGGGGACAAGCACCCTGATGCTCGGCCCGGCAGGCGTCGGTAAATCCTCGTGTTCGACGCTCTTCGCCGTTACCGCTTGCAAGCGCGGCGAGCGGGCCGTCATCTTCGTCTTCGACGAGAGTAAGGAGACGCTGCGGATGCGGTCCGCGGGACTCGGCATGGACTTGGAAGAGTTCGAGAAGTCCGGGCTGCTCGAGATCCACTCGGTGAATCCCGGCGACGTCTCGCCCGGTCGATTCGCCTACCTGGTCCGCCAAGCCGTCCAGCCCCGCGAAGACGGCGCGCGGGTGTCGGTGGTCGTCATCGACAGCCTGAACGGGTACCTCAGCGCGATGCCCGAGGAGCGCTTCTTGCAGATTCAGATGCACGAGTTGCTCCACTACTTGGGCAGTTGCGGCATCTCGACGTTCCTCATTGTCGCGCAACACGGCATGCTCGGCGCCTCGATGAAGACGCCGGTTGACGCCAGTTATCTCGCCGACACGGTGATCCTCTTCCGCTACTTCGAGGCGGCGGGTGAAATCCGCCAAGCGATCTCGGTCGTCAAGAAGCGCGACGGCACGCACGAGCGTTCGATACGTGAACTCCATATGGGGGATGGCAAGATACGCGTCGGTGAACCGCTCCGCGCCTTCCATGGCGTTCTGGCCGGCACGCCAACGTACAAAGGAGACATAAACGAACTCATCGACCGAGGCAGCGCCACTCGGGGCAGCAATGTCTAACCTGAAGCCCGCCATCGGGTCCCAACGCGTCCTGCTCCTTCTCCCCACGGCGAAGGACGCCGAGATCACCGTCCGTCTGTTTGACGAGAACGGCTTCGAATCGCACATCTGCCACAACCTCGATGAGTTGTGTGAAGAGGTCCATCTCGGCGCCGGAGCCGTCGTCATCGCCGAAGAACGGTTGCTCGACGACGCCGACGGGCTCGTTGAACGGATGCTGCGGGAGCAGGCGGCGTGGTCCGATTTGCCAGTGATCATCCTCACGCTCCCGAGCGAGATCAATCTGCGCGCGCTGGATGGGTGGCATCAGTCGGCCAACGTCACGCTGGTGAGACGCCCGCTGCAGATCGCATTGTTCCTCAGCGTCATCCGCTCGCGGCTCAGCGACCGCCTCCGGCAGTACACGGTGCGCGACCTTGTCGAGACGCTCGACAAGCGGGGGCGGGAGTTTCGGCAGCTCGCCGACTCGATGCCGCAAATGGTGTTCGCCGCCGACCGCCGCGGGAGGTTGGAATATCTAAATCACCGGGCTAGCGCTTACCTCGGCGTTAGCTTGGAAGAGGCCCGGCGCCTCCAGTGGACCGAAGCCATCCATCCCGATGACGCCGATGACGCCCAAGCAAAATGGCGGCGATCGATCGACGGCGGCGTCACGTTTCAATGCGAGGTCCGTGTGCGCGACGTCCGCACGAATCGGTACCGCTGGCACTTGGCCCGTGCGTTACCGATCTATGACGAGACCGGCGTGATCGCTCGCTGGTTCGGGACGGGCACCGATATCCACCAACAGAAGCTCACCGAGCAGAAACTCAGCGCGGCGCTAGAGCGCGCCGCCGCAGCCGGCGCCGCCAAGAGCGAGTTCGTGGCCAACATGAGCCACGAGATCCGCACGCCGATGACGTCGATCCTGGGCTACGCCGAGCTGCTCGAAGAGAAAGAACAGGACCCCGAGAAGCTCCAGTTCCTCTCGATCATCCGCCAGAACGGCGCGTTCCTGCTGGAGATCATCAACGACATCCTCGACCTCTCGAAGATCGAAGCGGGCAAGCTCGAAATCACCCCCGAGCGTTTTGAGCTCGCCACCTTCGTGCACGAGATTCACTCCCTGATGCAGGTCCGCGCCGCGGAGAGCGGCGTCCGCTTCGGCGTCGAGTTCGAGGGCCCCGTGCCGGAAACGCTCCGCAGCGACCCCAAGCGGCTCCGGCAGGTGCTGGTGAATCTCGTCGGCAATGCTCTGAAGTTCACGAAGGACGGCGCCGTTCGATTGGTCGTGAGCCACCGCGGCAACCAAGTCGTCTTCGACGTGATCGACACCGGCATCGGCATGACCGAGGAACAGGTCGCCCAACTCTTCCAGCCGTTCCACCAGGCCGACGCGTCGGTCACGCGGCGCTTCGGGGGCACGGGCCTTGGCCTCGCCATCAGCCATCGCTTGGCCTTGATGCTCGGCGGCGAGATCTCTGTCGTCAGCGAGGCGGGCGCTGGCAGCACCTTCACGCTCAAGCTCGACGCCGGCCCTTCGCCGATGCGGTCGGCTATCCCGGGACCGACCGATAACGGCGACCAGCCGTCGGTGCGTCTGAAGAAGGCTTGCCGGTTGCTCGTCGTCGACGACCGCCGCGACATCCGCTTCCTGGCGGGTCGCATCCTCTCCGGCGCCGGCGCCGAGGTCGAGTACGCCGAGAACGGCTACGAGGCCGTCCAGCTGGTCGAGAGCCAACTGGCGACGCAAACGCAGCCCGACCTGGTGCTGCTCGACATGCAGATGCCGACGATGGATGGCTACCAAGCCGCGGCCGAACTTCGCTCGATGGGCTACAAGAAGCCGATCATCGCCCTCACTGCCGACGCCATGCAAGGTGACATGGACCGCTGCCTGAGCAGCGGCTGCAACGCCTATCTGAGCAAGCCGATCGAGACAGAGAAGATGCTGCGGATGATCAACGAGCACCTGTCGCCCAACGGCAACGCTTGATGAGCCGTGGGCGCTAGCCGCGGGTGGCGTCAAAGGAAAGCGTCCCGCTAGCAAACGTCTGAGCCGCGGGCGGTAGCCCTCGGAGCCGCAGGACCAATAGCGTAGCAACATCCCCTCCGCGACAACTTCGACGGCTATCATCCACGGCTCAGACGCAAGGGACTGGGTGCTTCTTCGTGCGCCTCGAACCCTCCTCTCTCGGGTTAGTCGAAAGCGCCAGTTGGTGCTAGTGAATCGGCAGCGGGCACTCGGCGGCCGTTCTGGTTGGTTGGCGCCCCAGCTGGGCAACGTGTCGCCACCTCGCGTCGCAACCTTGTCTCGTGAATTTATTCATCTCACTTTCACAAGGTCGCGCATCCCCTACTTGTGCAGGAAGAAACGCGCACGAGGGGGCAAAGATGGACAACCAATTGCTTGACGAAACGCCTGCGCGGGCGCGGGCTTTGCACGAGGCGAGTCTCGTCTTGCGGGAGAGTAGCGGCACAAGCCGTGGCGGATGTTCTCTCCCCCTCTTGATCGAGCGAGTCCTTCGCCGATTGTTAACGAACCCCGAAATGGAGTTTAGAATGCTGACACGAATTGCACTAACTATGGCAGCCGGTTTGATCCTGCCAGCCGCTGTCGGGGCCGGCCCTCTTAATCCGAAAGTCGTATCGGCCGACGCGAAGTGGGTCGCTCACGTCGATTTCGCCGCCCTGAATGACACGAAGGCCGTGCGCGAGGTCCGCGACATTTGGCCCAAGAAGACCGAGAAGGCCCGCGAATGGATGCAGGAAAACTACGGCATTGATACGCGGGAGGACTTCGAGAGCGCCACGGCCTACGGCAGCAGTTACGGCAAAGACGACTGCGTCGTCGTCCTGAAGTCCAACTACAGCGAGGACAAAGTTCATTCGCGGATCGAATCCCAGGAAGACGTCAAAACGACCGAGTGGCGCGGCCACAAGATCTACACGTGTCAGGCGTCCAAGATGAAGTCGAAGCACCATAAGGCGGATTCGAACGACGAGAAGAAGGACGCTTCGTCCAGCAATCACAAATCCGACAGCAAGTGGGCGGATAAGTCCGACCGTGTCGCTTGGGTGCTGGTCGACGATGAGACGATCGTCTATTCCAAATCGGTGCGGAGCCTCAAAGACGCCGTCGAAACGCTCGAAGGCCATGCCGAATCGCTCGAAGGTAAAGAGTCGGAACTGACCGCCGACATCCCCGACAACGCTGTCGTGTACGCCGCAGCGGTTGAACTCGATTCGATCTCGCACGAAGGGGCCATGTTCCCGCTGCTCCGGCAGCACAAGCGGGCCTGCTACGCCCTCGGCGAGAAGGATGGCGAGCTGTTCGATGAATTGAAGCTCGTCGCCCGCAACGAGAAGGTCGCCGAGAAAATGGAGAAGGTCGTCGAAGGTTACGCGGCCGCGATGAAAGTGATGTTCATCGACTCCGAGCCGATGAGCAAGATGCTTGAGAACGTGGAGATCGAACAGGACAACGCGACCGTCAAGACGTGCTGGAACGGCGATGTCGATCGCTTCGCCGAGGCGTTGAAGGACTGCAAGAAGAATATGAAGCGTTGAAGGTGAACCTTACCTTGACGAATCATGCGGCGCCGTCGGATTGTCCGACGGCGCCGCTTCTCTTGATGGCGTTGCGTCGTTCCGCCGACGGCTACGGAATGTCGTTTGCACAATTGCTAGCGATATCCGCGTTGGCGTTCCTCGCTGACCAAATGGACTAAGACCGGACTCTAACGGTAGGAGAAGAAGATGCAGTCGATCTCAGCACTGAAACTCGCCGAAATGAAGCAGACCAACCAGGACTTCTTGCTGGTGAATACACTTCCCAGCAAGCATTTCGACTCGACCAAGATCGAAGGGGCGGTGAACATCCCCCAGGACCAGAGTGACTTCGCCCAACGTGTCGAAGAGGAGGCCAGCGGCAAATCGCAGCAGGTCGTTGTCTACTGCGCAAGCTCGTCGTGCGACTCCTCGGAGAAGGCTGCCAAGAAGCTCGAAGACGCCGGCTTCACGCAAGTCATTGACTTTACTGACGGCGCTAAGGGGTGGCAGGAGCTACAAACGATGAGCAAGCGCTGATGCGACGCCCTGCGGCCTCCGATCGGCGTGTGCGGCGGTGACCAATGCAACGCACAACTCGCTACAACCATGCGATGACGGACGCGACGGTCGCGGTTGTCACGATGGGATAGCGAGGTCGAACGCTAAGTTGGTGAGTTTTCCTTAGCGTCACCCGCGGCTAGCGCCGACGGCTCATTCGTCGTCGATCGGCGGGCGGTAGCCGCGGCGGGTGGCGACGGTGATACGGTTGCCGCGATCGTTGAACTCGACCTTCTCCATGTAGGCGTCGATCAACGCCATGCCGCGGCCGCCGAAGCACTCGAGGTTCTCGTCGGCCGTGCAATCGGCGACGTCGTCGGGGCAGAAGCCCTCGCCCTCGTCTTCGACGCTGAGCCAGAAGCGGTCGCCACTAAGCTTGCAGGCGGCGTGGACCTGCTTCGACTCGTCGTTGTGGTTGCCGTGGCGGATGGCGTTGGTGAGCGTCTCTTCGAGCGTCATCTGCACGCCGAACGAGTCGCGGCCCGTCCACCCGAGGGCCTCGGCTTGGGCGAGCACCTCTTCGAGAAACGGCAGGTGCGCGCCGAGCTTGCTCGGGATCGTCATCTCGCCGGTCCAGTCCCACTGTGCGGTCACAGAGCCGCCTCACGCTGGTGTGGGAGGGCGGCGATCGTTCCGGAGATCGCCGCGACCTCTGGAGTAGGGATCAGAGCACCGCCAGGGCGTCGGCCTCGTCGTCCTTGATCGTGAACAGCTTCGTCAGCTTGGTGATCGCGAAGACCTCGTAGATCTCCGGACGGATGTTGGTGAGGATCAGCTTCACCTTCTTGGCCCGCACCTTCTTCTCGAAGCTGATCAGCTTGCCCAGGGCTGCGCTGGAGAGGAACTCGACGGCGCCGAAGTTCAGGACGATCTTCTGGCGGTCTTCCTTCTCCACCAGATTGGCCAGCTCTTGGCCAAGTTCCTGGATCGACAGGTCGTCGATAATCTTCGAGTCGTTGAAGGTCACGACGGTGACGTCGCCGGACTGGGCGAGGGCGATCCGTTGGGGCGTGCTCATTCGGGGGGTGCTCGGTTCGGCCCGCGGGCCAGGGGGAATCGTCGCTATGAACGCTGGGCGTCTGGCCGATGCTACCGCCCGGCCGCCGAGTGTCAACCTCCGCCGGGCGCCGACGCCGCCGGGCGGCGTCACCCGCCCCCGGGCTTCGACATCGTCATGCTGTGGAAGAACAGCACGGCGCCGACCGACAGCAGGCACCAGCCGAGCCAGTCCGGTGGGGACAGGACCTTCGCGGGGAGGTTCGCCGGCAGCTGGGGCGTCTCGCCCGCCATGGCGCCGACGGGGTCGGCCGAGGCCATTGCCCGCTGCGCGAGGAACCGGGTGGTCTCGCCGCTGAGGACGTACGAGCTGACCATCCTCAGCTGCATGCCCAAGAGCATGAGGAAGATGGCGATGAAGAAAAACTGGTTGCGGTTGAGCTCCATTGCGGGCGTTCCTTCGGCGACAACCCTCAGTCGGGGTACGGCCTTCTCGGCGGGCCAATGGCAGCGGCGACTTCACCGCCTCTCTAGCAGGTGATCGGCCATCGCGCGGCGCGGTCCGCAGCACTCTGCCGGAGACGCTGGGTTTGTGGGTGGCGCCGTTTGTGACGGGGGCAGGCGGGCCCACCTGCGGCCGGCCTCTAGGCAACAGGCCTGCGTCAAAAGCCGACGGCCCCTGCCGCGTGGTGCGGAGGGGCCGTCGGGTTCGTTATCAAATTCTAACGATCGAGACGTTGCTCAGAAGGCGAACGCCGTGGCGAAAGCTTCCTCGAACTCCTCGGCCTCTTCCTGCTCGGCCTCTTCGAACGAGTACTCGGTCGGAGTCGCCTCGTCGTCGGCGGCCGACCCGAGTGCCCATTGCAGCAGGGCGGCGTCGATGGCGTCGCCATCATCGGCCGCCTCCTCCTCGACCGCCAGAGACTCGTCGAGGATCGACGTGACCTGCGGGCTGGCGAGGAACATCGGGGCGAAGGCGTCGGCGTCGAACATTGCCGGCGCGAGGACGTCTTCGACGATGGGCATCGTCACTAGGGCCGGCGCGCCGCTCTGGGAGTTGCCGAGGTAGACGTACTCATCGGGATCGGCCGGGGGCGCCACGATCAGGGCGGGCGACGCCTGACCCACGCCATCGAAGGCGTCACGCCAGACTGAGTAATCGGCCGCGTTGACGACGCCGTCGCCATTCCCGTCGGCGCCGAGGTTGGACGTCGAGCCGTAGGTCGAACGCCATGTGTCCCGGTCGGCGAGCGACACGACCCCGTCACCGTTGTAGTCGCCATCCTGGAAGCCGATGGTATCACCAAGGACCCGCGACAGGCGGTAATCCTCCACCTCACCGGTGCTCGCCAAGCCGGTGTAGCCGGTGATTCCCTGGCCCCAGCGGAAGCGGGCCGCGTAGCTGGTCGCGGTCGGGTCGATCTCGATCTCGGTGGGAACGCCGTCCACCATGGTGGTGGAGACCACCAAGCGAGTCGTCGATCCCGACGTCAGTGCCTGGCCCAGGACGGGCGTGATCCGCTCGCCGATGTCGTCCCAGTCGCCGTCGTTGTTGAAGTCGATCCAGGCGTGCAGGCGGTCGTTGGCGCTGCCCGTAGCGGTGACGTCGATGAGCACGTCGGAGCCGGCGACGATGTCGCTCGCCATCACCACGCCGTCTTCGTCGTCCGGCGAGAAGAGGGTGTCGTCCGCCTGGGCGTTGAACGACTCGAGTGAGCCCGGGTCAGCGTCCGGACCGATCGCGCCGAGGCGAGAGCCAGCGACGATCGTGTGACGGGCGCCGTTGTCGGAGAGTCGCGTCGGGTAGTTCAGTTCGCCCTCGACGATCAGGTCGCCGTAATCGAACGTAAAGGTCGGAACCGCGTCGTGCACGCCGAAGTTACCGACGGTCGCGAACTCGCCGCTAATCACGGTGACGTTCCGACCGACGCCGCCTGCCGGCGAAGTCTGCGAAACGAACTGTTGCGAGCCCAGGTTGATACGAACCTGATACTGCCCGACGGAAGTCAGCGGCACCGTGTAGGCGCCCTGCGCGTCGGTGGTCGTGGTCTGGACGATCGTCTCGAACGAGCCGTTGTTGTCGGCGTCGCGGAGCACTTCCACGACGACGTTGGCCAAGCCGCCCTCGTTGCCGTCGCGGACGCCATCGTTGTCGAGGTCGTCGAAGACCATGCCCGACAGGCCCTGCGGCGCGCCGACGAGGAAGTTCGACGTCACCGGGGTGCTCGGTGCGATCGTTTGGTTGAAGATGCCTCCAATCGGCACCAGCGGGCCAAGCCCGGTCGGAACGGTCGAGGTGTCTAGACGGAGCGTGACGTTGACCGAGGAGGTGCTGTTAATCTCCAGCCGGTAGCCGCCGCTGGCGTTGGTGATCGCCCGAGGCTCGTCGGCGTCGAGGACGCCGTCGAGGTCACGGTCGAAGAAGACCCGCACGCCGGGAACCGCCGCGTCGCTCGACTCGAAGACGCCATCGCCGTCGAGGTCATTCCGGACAGCGCCCGAGATCACAATCGGGGCGGTGGCTGCGAACAGGTAGTCCTCAACCTCGCCCGAGTTGGCGACGCCGGAGTAACCCAATCCGGCCGAACCCCAGCGGAATCGAGCCGCATAGAAGGTCGCCGAGGTATCGACGTCCGCCGGCGTTTGCACCGTGAACCGGCGGAACTGCGGGTTCAGCGGGTCGAGCACCTGCATATCTTCAACGTTGTTGAAGATCTTCTCGCCCGCGTCGTCCCAATCGCCGTCGTTGTTGAAGTCGAACCATGCGTTGAGGACGCCGCCGGCGCCGAACGCCATGATGTCGAACTGGATCGTGCTGTTCGGCAGGACCGTAGCGGTGACCAGCCGGACGCCGTCTTCATCATCGACACCGTTGAAGTCGTCGCCCAGGCCGTCGATGGCCGGGTTGCGGACCGCGCTCTGGAAGCCGTCGCTATCGACGTCGTTGGCCATGCCGAGGCGGACGCCCGGGATCACGACGTGGCGGGCGCCGTTGTCGGAGAGCAGCGTTGGGTAGTTACTGTTGCCGTCAACGTAGAGGTCGCCGAAGTCAAAGATCCGGCCGTCGTAGACGCCGAACTGACTCGACAGGGTCGATTGCTGACCGGCGACCAACGTGACGGCGATGCCGGCGCCACTTGCCGGCGCCGTCTGGATTAGCTGCGACGACGGCAGCGCGAGGCGAATCATGTAGTCGCCGGTGGCGCTGGTCTCGATTAGGAACGTGCCGTCGGGACGCACGGTCGCGGAGGGCTCGCTCGGGTCGTAGGCGCCGTTGCCGTTCAGGTCGACGTAGGCCGAGATGAAGACGTCTTGGCCATCGACCTGTACTGAGTCGGTGAAGGCGCCCTCGCCGGCGTCGCGGACGCCGTTCTGGTTGGCGTCTTCGAAGACCGAGCCGACCGCGATGGCGGGCTCGCCGATTCCCAAGCGGAGCGTAAAGTCGACATCGACCGCTTGCCCTGGCGCGACGTTAAGCGACTGGAACCCGCTGACCGGATCCTGGGCCACGAGGCCGGCGGGGATGGTCGAGTCGACGATGCCTATCGACACCGATTCGGGCGAAAGCAGACCCGAAATGACGAACGAATAATTGCCGGTCGCGTCGGTGACGGCGGAGAGCTCTTCGGGGTCGAAGGTCCCGTTCTCGTTGGCGTCGTAGAAGACCGTGACGCCGGCGGCGGACTCGTCGATGCCGGGCTGCTGCGTGCCGTCGCCATTGCGGTCACGGAAGACCGTTCCCGAGACAGGCACGTTGGTCAATGCCGGGTCGATCTCGAGCAGGAAGTTGACGTTGGTGACCTTGGAGGTCTCGCCGAAATTCCGGTTCTCCGAAGAGAACATCTGCACCGTGTAGGTGTTGCTCGAGCCAAAGGCAACGGTGCTTCCGTGGGAAGACGCGTCGGGCGTGTTGAAGTAGCCCTCGCCGCCGTTGGTGATGATCCGTTCGGTGTCTTCACCGCCAATCGAAATGTCGTAGTCGTACGTGATGCCGCCGTACGTGACGAACCAAGTGTCGTAGACCGCTTGCCAGACATTGAGGGCGAACTGGAACTCCTCGGGGGTGTCAAAGTCCGCCTCGAGAGGCTTCACCGGCGGGGCCGGCGTAGCATCGACGTCGAAGTAGTAGTTACCGTCGGCGCCGGTGTAGAAGTTTTGCACCTCGCCAGTCGCCTCCCGCGAGCTGACAACGTTGCCGTCGAGATCGAACGTAGTGACGTACTGGGTCGCCTGGACCAGCACGCCCGCGGCGAAGTTCTCCTGGCCGTAGTCGAAGTTGCGGTAGACCAGCGGGTTAGCCAGGTCGGTGTTGGGAACCTCGCCGTAGAAGCCTAGAGCGGTGGCGTTACGGATCGCTGCGGAGTCGCCCGTGAAGTAATCGACGGACGACTCGTTGATCGCCCCTAGGACGAAGAGGTCCGGGTCTCCTTCCGTCAATCGGAAGAAGTTCTGCAGCGGCTCGAACAACTCGTTTAGCACGGTGTCGTCGGTCGTGCGGCTACCGAGGTATGTATTCTTGTTGATGACGGGGTAGTACAGCTCTTCACCCGTGTCAGGCGCGACAGTCTTATAGATCCCGTCGAGGCTGAAGCGACCGTCTTCCGGTGCGTTCGGATTCGTGTAGGTAACCGAATCGTTCGGGTCGTCGAGGATGAAGGTCTGGGTACGAGTCTGGAGATTGCCCGCGCCGTCGATGTACTCAACTTCGAAGACGCCGAACTCGATGTAGCGGTTGAAGTTGAAGTTCTCGTCGTTGTTGGTCCCTTGAATCCCTTGCTTGTTGTCGTCGACGCCGACCTTACCCTGGATGCGGTTTCCGGTGGCCTTGGTGCCGTGGACGACGATCTCGAGGTTTCCGCCGAGCGTGACCTCGCCGAAGCCGTGATTCTCGAGGATGAGCGTCCAACCGTCGGTAGGTGACACGCCACCGTTCGGCGGGGCCTCGATGGACTGGGCCTGCGAGCTGAAGAGCTCACCCCAGTGACGGTTGGTGGTCCAAGTCCAGCCGACGCCGTTGCCGATCGCGTCCGGGCTATCGACGCCGGCGATCTGGTTGGGAACCGAGTCGTTGATGAAGTCGCCGGCGGCGTTAAGGTCGGTCCCTCCCTCGAATCCCTTGAGCGCTTCTTCCGCAGGCGTGAAGCGGCCCTGCTGACCCTGCGGGTCTTGCGGAGCGAGCGCCGGACCGGCGGGGGGACGGAACGCGTTGAGCTCGGTCACCGTGCCGTCAGGGGCGCGGAGCGCCATTCGAAGGTGATCGACGTCGCCCACCGCGATGTTGGTCGTGAGTTCAAGCCACTCGACCGATACGTAATCCTCGAAAAGCGACGGATCAAAGTTGAAGGGAATCTCTGTGACGCCGCGGTTGCTGTTGATCGGGTCGTCGAGATTGAAGAAGGGCGCCTCGGTGATGACTTCACCGACGACGTTGTCATCAGCGTCGGTGATCTCCTCGGTTCCGATCGTCCGGAAGAACTCTTGATAATACCCGGCGTTAATATTCGCAGTCGGAGCGATGCCGCCGGTTACCGTCTGGATGACGGCGCCGTTGGGCAGAGTGATGTTGACGGCGGGTTGGACGCGAAGGGTCCCTGTGCCCCGGAGGATACCGGTCGTGATGGTGACCGATTCGTCCGCATAGAGGTCGTAGGTGTCCCAAGCCTTCGCCATCTCGACGGCGAGACCGGCATCGAGGACGCCGTGTCCGTACGAGAGGTCTTCTAGGTTGTAGCCGTAACCCTGACTGACCGTGTAACCAGCCCCATTCTCGAACTGCAGCTGGGTAATCAATCCTGGGCTGACGATCGGATTCACCAGACCGCCGAGGCCGGCGCGGGCGCCGTCGCCGATAAGGCCCGGCTGGAAAAGTACGATCGGATTGGGCGCCTGCGTGTTCGAGCCGACGATCTGCACCTCCGACGGCGCCAGATTCAGCCCGTTGAGCGGATTGAAGGCCGGGGCGAATTGAAGAATCCGGAAGCCGAATTCTTCATCTACGGCGAGCCGATTCTCATCGTCCAGAGCCTGGGCCTGGGGCCGGAACAAGTTGCCGTTCGGGTCGTAGAGCAGGCCGATCACCACCTGTTCGTACGCGGGAAGCTGCGGATCTTCTTCTTCACCCTCTTCCGGCTCCGGCGGCTCTGGTGGGAGCACAAAGCGCTCGGTCTTGATAACAATGGGACGGACCGCGACGTCTTCCAGCGCCAGGATGGGCCTCGTGTCAGGCGGTTCGGTCGGGGGCGCGTCGGTCGGCAATCCCGTAGCGGGGTCGATCCGGATCGCAAACCGGACATTGTCAGGATCACCAGGAATCGCTTCGAAGGCGTTCAGTTCGACAAAGGTTTGCTCTGTAACGCCTTCAGCGGAGCCATCCGGTTCAATAGGTACCAGAACCCTCAGTCCGAGAAGCTGCTGAGGGTCTGTGATGTCGATTGGGTCGCCGTTCTCATCGACCGGGTATAGATTTGAGGTCGGACCTTCGGGATCGGCCGGGTCAACGTTGAGAACGACTTCGTACGCTTCTCCGGTCGTCGGGTTGACGATCGCGAGCCCGAGCAGATCGCCATCGTTGTCCGCGAAGCGCGGGATAGTGTAACCGAATTCATCGAGCAGCGGCTCGCCGTTCGGGCCGAAGAAAACGGCCGGCTCGCCGGTGATTTCGTCGATAGCCGGGAGGGGGGCGTATACAAACGGCACGCCAAGATCGATCGATGCGTTCTCATTGCCTGGCAGGAAGAACCCCCGTTCGAGGACGTAGTCCTGAGTCAGTGGGTTGTACTCGCTGTTGGGGAGAATGGCGGCTTCGATGTCCTCTTCGCCGTCACCGTCGGTGTCGAGGGCATATTGCGCGTACTGGGGAAGCTCGACCTCGAAGTCGCCTAAGAAACCCTGCATCTGATTGACGATCCAGCTCTCGTTGAACTGATCGTTCTGCCGGGCCGACATCATCAAGATCTGCTGAACGTCTCGGTAAGAGAGGTTCGGGTTCGCCTCGAGCATCAGCCCCACAACCGCCGCCACCTGAGCCGCAGCCGCCTCGGTGCCGCTAGCGCCCGACGTGTAGTTGGTGTTGCTGAAGTAGTCGCCGTCGTACTCGAAGTTAAACAGCGGGCCGACGTTCGCGCCCCCCTCGCCGGTGATGTCGGTCGTGACGATGCCCGAATTGAGATTCGGGTTGGTCGAGATGTCCTGGCGGAAATTGCCCGACGGCGCCACCAGCAGCACGTTCGAGCCACCCTCGCTGTACCAGCTGATAACGCCGGTTTGAGGGTTCTCGTACTGGCCGTTGTAGTCAACCGCGCCAACAGCGATCGTGTAGATGCTATTGGCGAGCCGGTCGTACTGGCTGCTGGCGACATCGCCCTGGACCTCGAAGGGGGGGGTCGCGTTGATACGTCCGCCATCGTTGCCAGCCGGAACGACGTGGATGCTACCCAGCGCCTGGATCTCGTCCGGCGTCATCTGGCCGTCACCGTTGGTGTCGATCCAGGTCGCTCGTCCATTCCGAGCCGTATCGATGATCGCTTCGAGGATCGAGATCTCCGTCCCGGTCAACTCCGAAAGTTCGGTCGGCAGGTCAAGAGCGACCCGCGGCGAGTTAGGATTAATGTTCCAACGACCGGTGTGCAGAAACACGTCGGTAACGAGCGACGGGTCTTGCGTAAAGCCGTCGATGTTCCCGTCTCCGTTCAAATCGACGCCGACCAGGGCGCCACCGAGGAGCGAGTCGGGGATGCCGTCGCCGTTGCCATCCTGGATGAACCCAGACTGGAAGCGGAAGGCGGCGTTGATCGCGTCAATCGTCGCCTGGTCCTCGGCGCCCAATCCGGCCACCAGACGGATCGGGAACAGGTCGGCGCCGTGCGCAATGCCGACGATACCGGTCTCGTTGTCCTGCGCGGCGATGATGCCTGCCAAAGCAGTGCCGAGGAAGTCCGAAATATCGTTGAACGCGGGTGACCCGTCGCCGTCCAGCAGGTCGAGATTGGTGGTCAGACCCGAAAGCACGTAGGCCGCTGCGAGGTCCTCGTGACTCAGGTCGAAGCCGCCATCGATGACCGCGATCTGAACGCCGGCGCCGGTGACGCCTTGGGCCCAGGCCTTCAAGACATTGATATCCTCACCGGCGACCGCAACCGTCTGCTGGAACGTCGGCGATGTCGGATCGAACTCAGTCAGCTGACCATTGGCGAACAAGTACCACTGGTTAGCGAAGTACTCATTCGTCCCCGGCGTCGCCGTCATCATCTCGCGGCCTTCGAGCCTTTCCAGGTCGCGGCGACGCGGGGCCTTCCGCACGGCGCTCGAGCGGCTGGCGAAAAGGCGGGAGAATGCGTTGCTGCCAGACCGGCGAGTGGGGCGGTTCTTGCGCACTTCGAGCTTTCCTGCTAATTCAATGGGGGCGAAACCTGCGAGCGATCGCAGAGGCGCGTAGCGACTACTCAATGAAGTCGCTTCGCCTGCCGTGGTGTCGATTATTCCGGTAGGAGTGACTCTTCCGAGACGCGCCGGCGGACGCCTGTGGTGGCGTCAAGCGCGCGGATTGTCTCAATCTCTAAGGGTCGAGGCGGCCGGCATGCTGTCACGCGGAAAACCCAAAATCAGCGCAGACCGCCTCTCTTGACAGTGACCCTCAGGCTAATCACCGGCTTCGGGAGCGTCAAACTCTTGACGCAGAAAGACTTTAGATGCCCCAGAAGGGGGTCCGGAAAGGCGGCCCGGGGCGTCTGGAGAAACTTTGCCGCCTATGCCGAATCGACTGGTTCGTCCGTCGGCGCCGTTCCGATAGACAATCACGAACGAACCGCCTGTGCGGCTTCAGCAGGGATTTGCCGGGGGACCCGCCAGCGCGGGAAGAAGGCAGTTCCCGGGGGCTGAGGGACGGCGGGACTCGCAAAAACATCCGCAGCGTCTGCCGCTGCGACACCGTTTCGGGGGGGAGCGATGAGGACACTTCGTGCGGCCGCTACGATGGCGGCCTTTGGCCTGGCGACCGTGGCGACGGCCCAAGGGCCGCTGGCCCAGCCCGGGTTCGTGGCGGGAGGCCCCGGGGCCCTCGCCGGGGCGGGGCACGCGTCGTTTGGCGCCCCAGTCGCCAGCCCGGACGCATTCGTGGACGCTCACGGCGCCCCGCTGGTCATGCCGGCTCAGTACGCCGCACCGGTCGTCGGCGCCGGCTACTGTGGCGGGGGTGGCGGCTACGGCGGCGACTGCTACGGTGGCGGGGCCGGCTGCTATGGCGGTGGTGGTGGCGGCGGAGGCTACGGCGGCGACGCCCCCTGGGGCGGCTACATGAATACCGAGCAGTGCGGACCGCACTTCTTCGATTTCTCCGCCGAGTACCTCCATTACACCCGCGACAAGTCGTCCTTCCGGGAGTCGACAGTCTACTCGACCAACGGCTTCGCCAACGACGACAACACGATCATCACCACGCCTTTCAATGATCAGTTCGTCGCGTTGCGGGGCAGCGATGTCGGCAGCGACGACGGCAACGGCTATCGGCTGACCGGTCGATTCGACGTCGGCGCCCTGAGCCTGGTCGAGTTCACCTACAGCGGCATGTACTGGGACGACGACGCCGTCGCCAACCAGCAGGGCGCCACTCAGCTCTTCTCGGTCTTCAGCCTCTACGGCGCCGGCACCAACGGCAACTGGGATCAGAACGGCACCGCCGGCGCCCCAACGGGCGCCGACTTTGCGGCGACCGACAACGCCATGCAGCACCGCCTCCAGTACGAGAGCGAACTGCACAGCACCGAGGCGTCGTTCCGCCGTTACTGGGTAGGCTTCAACCCGCGGGTCAGCGGCACGCTGCTGATCGGTTTCCGCTACACCAACCTGCAAGAGGCGATGGCTTTCTCGTCCTTCGCCGACGCCGGGTCCCCGGTCACCCGAGAGTCGATCACCATCGGCGCCGACGCCGACAACGACCTCGCCGGCGTCCAAGTGGGTGGCGACGTGTGGATCACCGTGTTCCAGGGCTTCCGCATCGGCAACGAGACGAAGGTCGGCCTCTACAACAACGACTACAAGGTCCGCAACTCGGTTGCGGCCTCGGACGCCAGCCTGAACAACGTCCAGACGCAGCTGTCTGGCGACCAGGCCTCGTTCTTGGGCGAGGTGAAGTTCATGGCGGTCGCCGACCTGACGCCGAGCTGGTCGCTCAAAGCGGGCTACGAGTTGCTGTTCATCAGTGACTTGGCCCTGGCCGGCGACAGCCTCGCCACGGCCCAACCGTACGGTGACATCAACAACATCAGCCAAGGCTTGGCGACCGCCCTGCCGGCGGGCGTGGGCCCGGCGGCCGGCGCCACCGCCGACGGCGAGGCGTTCTTCCACGGCTTCACGCTCGGAGCCGAGTACGTCTGGTGACGCGAACCCCAGTCGGGCATGCGAACCCAAGCCGTCACAATCCGGTCTAACGTCACGCCGCTCTGGGGGTCCGCCCCCAGAGCGGCGTTTTTTCGTCATTTTTGCCCGACCTAGAGTTTTTCAATCCGCGTAGGCAATTCAGCGGGCCCGTTTATACTAGTGGTGAGCCGGTGACCGCTCCTTTGCTGCTGTCTCAGTGCTGTCACCTTCACACCATGGAGCCTTCCGCCACTTAATGGATATCGATCGCAAAGAGAGCGTCGACAGTGAGTCGGCGATCCTCGTTGGCGTCCAACTCGCCGACACCCCCCCTCTCTCCGAAGAACCTCTTGAAGAGCTTGCCGGCCTCGTCGAGTCCGCCGGCGCCGACGTTGTCGGCCGCTTGTTCCAACGCCGTGGCGCCCCCGCGCCGGCGACCTACCTCGGCAAAGGCAAGCTCGACCAGCTCAAGCAGCTCGTCGAAGCCACCGAGGCCGACGTCATCGTCTTCGATAACGACCTCTCGCCCGCTCAGGTCCGAAACCTCGAAGAAGCCACCGGCGCCAAGGTGCTCGACCGCACCGAGCTGATCCTCGACATCTTCAGCACCCGCGCGCAGACGCATGAGGCCCGCCTCGCGGTGGAGCTCGCGCAGCTCGAGTACTCGCTGCCCCGGCTCAAGCGGATGTGGACTCACTTGTCGCGCCTGAAGATGGGCGTCGGCATGCGTGGCCCGGGTGAGAAGCAGCTCGAGACCGACCGCCGCCTCGTCGAGAAGCGGATCAGCGACCTCAAGCGTGACCTCGACAAGGTGCTCCATCGCAAGGAGCGCGAAGTCGCCGCGCGTGGCGATCACATGACGGTCTCGCTCGTCGGCTACACCAACGCCGGCAAGAGCACGCTGCTGAACCGCCTCACCGACGCGTCGGTCTACGCCAAGGACCAGCTGTTCGCCACGCTCGACACCCGCACACGCCAATGGCGCCTGCCGGGCTGGGGACCGGTGCTGCTCAGCGACACGGTCGGTTTCATCCGCGAACTGCCCCACCGCTTGATCGCGAGCTTCAAGGCGACGCTCGAAGAGGCCCGCCAAGCCGACCTCCTGCTCCACGTCGCCGACGCCAGCAGCCCCTCGGCCGAGGACCAGATCCGCGCCGTCTACCTGGTGCTCAAGGAACTCGGCATCGAGGAGAAGGACACGCTGCTGGTGCTCAACAAGGCCGACCAGGCCGACGAGGCGCACCTCACGTATCTCGAGAGCCACTACCCCGGCGCGATCCGCATCAGCGCTTTCACCGGCGAGGGCCTCGACCAACTGGCGATGGCCGTCAGCGACGCGCTGAGCCGTGAGTTCGTCGAGGCCGATGTCGTCACGTCCGTGGGCAACGGCCGGTTGCTGGCCTATCTCGCCAAGCACGGCGAGATCCTCAGCCGCACGTTCACCGACGATAGCGTGACGATCCACTGCCGCGTCCCGCGGAAGTACATGGGTCGCGTCTCGCCCGACGAGGCCGAGATCCGTCCGCGTAGCGGTTCGCCCGCCGTGGTCAATCTCACGAACGTGGGCGCGACCGACGGCGCCGCGATGGGCGACGTCGCTTGAGTAAGCTCCAAGGCCAGCGCGCCATCGTCACCGGCGCCTCGGGCGGCGTCGGCCGCGCGCTCGCGGTGCGGCTCGCCAAGGCCGGCGTGAGCAGCGTACTCGTCGCGCGCCGCGAAGAACCGCTCTTTGAATCGGTCCGCCTCGTCGAAGCGGCCGGTGGTCGGGCGATCCCTATCGTCGGCGACGTCACGTCGGTCGAGACGCGCGCCCGCGCCCTCGACGCCGCGCGCGACCAGCTCGGTGGCCTCGACATCGTCATCAACAACGCCGGCGTCGGCGCGCACGGGCGCTTCCACGAGTCGAACCCCGAGAGCCTGCGGGCGATCTTCGAGCTCAACGTCTTCGCCGCCGCCGACCTGACGCGCGAAGCGATCCCGCTTCTTCGACAAAGCCCGGCGGCGTGCGTCGCCAACGTCGGCTCGGTCCTCGCCTGGCGCGGCGTGCCGCAAACGGCCGAGTACTGCGCGAGCAAGTTCGCCCTCCGCGGCCTCAGCGAGTCGATCCGCCCCGAGCTACGCAAGCTCGGCGTCCACGTCCTCCACGCGTCGCCCTCCACGATCGCCACCGACTTCCGCGACAACCTCGTCGAACGCCGCAATGAACTCGCCTGGAGCGGCCGCCGCGGCGTCGCGCCTGAAAAAGTCGCCGACCGCATCGTCCAAGGCATCGAGCGCCGCCAGAACGAAGTCGCAATCCTCTGGGAAGACTGGTGGATCGTGAGAGGCGCGAGGTTCGTGCCGTGGCTGTTTGATTGGGCGCTGAGACGCCACGGCTGAGGAGGAGATGATAGAGGACAGATGATAGAGAGGGTGGGCGGTCGCTATGCGACCGAAGGCACTTCTATCATCTATCCTCTGCCATCTATCATCTCCCGGATGCTTTCCATCCTCTACCACGACGGCCCCGTCCTCGTCCTCAACAAGCCGCCGGGCCTGCTCACCCAGGCGCCCGTGGGGATCGACTCGCTTGAGATTTGGGTCCGCAACTTCTACCGCGAGCGCGAGCAGATCGAGGGCAACTTTTATGTCGGCATCATCCATCGGCTCGACCGCCCCGTGACGGGCGCCATCGCCTTCGGTCGCAACCTCCGCGCGACGCAGCGCCTCGCCAAGCAGTTCCAAGAGCGTACCGTTGGCAAGACGTACTGGGCCGTCGTTGAAGGCAACGTCATCGACGACGAAGGCACCTGGCGCGATCATCTGCACAAGCGTCACGGCATGGCCCAGGCGATCGTCGTCCCCGAAGACGACCCCCGCGGCAAGCACGCCGTGCTGCACTATCGAGTGAGAGGGCGCGTCAGCGGCGGCCGTGGTGATAAGACGTGGCTAGAGATCACGCTCGAAACAGGCCGCACCCACCAGATCCGTGTCCAAGCCGCCAGCCGCGGCCACGCCGTCCTCGGCGATGCGCAATACGGCGCCACGGCTCCCTTCGGTATTCAACACGAAGACGAACGCGACCGCCAAATCGCCCTCCACGCCCGCAGCCTCTCGTTCCGCCACCCGATGCGCGAAGAGTCGGTAGAAGTCACCGCGCCGCTCAACGAAGCGTGGCAAGCGCCGGAGCTGCTGGACCTCGCCATCGACGCATAACGGCGAGCCCCCGATGCCCCTTTCAATAGCAAACAGGTCGGGGGTGTGAAGCGGGTACCAGCCCAACACCCCCGATTAACATCGGGGGCTCGCCATCCAACGCACTGCAGCGCAAAAAAGCGTGCCTGGGGTCGAAGGCGCTAGACGAAGCCCCAACGTGTACCGACTAGACGCTGTGCTGGTGATTCGCTGAGGGCTTCGCTACGCGGCGACCTCGGCCACCCTCTCTGTAGGTCAGGCTGTGCCTGACGTGGTAACCTCTTCGAGTTGGCGAGGCGTCAGGCACAGCCTGACCTACGAGACGACACCCCAATCGAGGGGTTCGGACCGCCCCGAACCGGTTCGGCCAGGCGACGCGCGCCAGAGGCCCAGGAAGGCCCCTAGCGTCCACGCTAGGGAGCTGTTGGCGGGAGAGCGTGGGTGAACACACGGACACGTCCGAGTGGCCGGAAGGGCCCTCTGTGGCTCACTAAACGGGTGTTCACGTTTTCCCCGCGAAATCGAGGGGTAGCGCCACCCTCCCCCTCCGCTGATGTGGCTGGGGTCGCCGGCGCTAGCCGGAGCCCCCAGCGGCCGAGCAAGGGACGCCGCCTTGGTGATTCGCTGAGGGCTTCGCTGAGGGCTTCGCTACGCTGCGGAGCGACCACCCCTTCTGTAGGTCAGGCTGTGCCTGACGTGGTTACCTCATCGAGTTGGAGAGGCGTCAGGCACAGCCTGACCTACGGGACTCATCCCCATTGGGTGTGAGCAGTCACCCGTCACTTCTCAAGCGTCACACTCCCACCTGTCAAGCGGCCTAAACACAAGTCCGCCACGTACTTTTGCCTCTGAGAAGACATCCTTTACTCGTTCACTCGCCAAGAGCAGTGCGCTTCCCCCTGGGACAAAGAAGTCACTTCCGTCCCATGAGGTTTCCTTGAAGTATAGTCCTCGCAACATCGGGACATACCTTCCCGGTAGAATTTCCTTATCAAACTTTTCTGATCGGCTGTCATCAGGTGGACCACAACGTCCAGCACCCTGAAGAAGGTAATAAGGAGGAAGCAACTCGCCAAACTTGCCGGTCACTTTGACAGGGACTGCGCTCCATCCAGTCAAGCCTGCGTTATCCAGAAGCTCAATTAGCCGCTCAGCATAGAGCGCAAAAAGATTACCGCACCCCGTCCAAATCACATCTTCCGCTTTGCTCGCCCCCATGTACCATCGCCCTTAAAGGGGTTTCCGCGGTTGCGACTCTGCTCTAAGGATTTGATAAGCACTCTCGCCTCGATCGAGATTCACATGAACTCGAAACCCATTCTCAGTGCCACCTTCTACTAAGCCGTATAGATGCGAAAACCCCGGGAACTGCTTAGAATTTGATCTTGAACCAATAGACATCTGCAAGAAATCTCGCTTTGTAAAGAATCTGATCTACCGCAGGCTCCGTCCCGGCACGATCGTGTTTGTCAAAAAATGCTTGCCACATTTTATTATATTGACATGCACTCGTGCCGTGATCATTTTTTCCCACCACGCGGGTGGCCCCGACAGTCGTGAGCGAACCGCTCACCACCTAGCTTGATCCACCCAAACGATTGTCGGGGTGCGCAGCACAAGAGGTGTTGCGGCGTCGATTGTCTCTTGTTGCTTCGCAACCCCGACAATCGTTCGGCTATTGACTGCCAGGAAGCGGCGTCGCCCGCTCACGACTGTCGGGCCCACCCTCGCGGCGCCTTTGACCCGCCCCGCTCCCACGACTAACGTCGTGGGCTCGCCTTTTTTTGAGCGAGTCCCCCTTCCGTCCGTGGTGAATCGGCGTGCCCAGCGATCTGTCTCCTGTCCGTAACGCAATGACCCGCGACTTCGCGGACGCGCGCCTTTTCGCCGACGCGCAGCGTTACGCGCTCGAATACCTTGCTGCCAGCGGCGAACGGAGTGTTTTCCCAACGCCCGAAGCGATCGCCGCTCTCAGCGCCTTCGATGAAACTCTGCCGGATGGGACGGGCGACGCTCACGACGTCCTCGCCATGCTGCACCGCATTGGTTCGCCGGCGACGGTGAACCAGATCGGCGGGCGCTACTTCGGCTTCGTCAACGGCAGCGTCGTGCCGGTCGCGCTGGCGGCGAAGCAGATGGCTTCGGCATGGGACCAGAACGCCGCGACTTACGCGTCTTCGCCGCTCTGCTCGCGGCTCGAAGGGGTCGTGGAGGGCTGGCTGCGGGAGTTGTTTGGGTTGCCTGCCGAGACCGTTGCGGGCTTCGTCAGCGGCTCGTCGATCGCCACGTTCAGCGGGCTCGCGGCGGCGCGGTACCGCTTACTCGAACGGCTCGGCTGGGACGTCAACGAGCGGGGCCTGCGCGAGTCCCCTCCGCTACGGATCGTCACCGGCGATCAAGCGCACGCGTCGGTCGCCAAGGCGATCAACCTGCTCGGCTTCGGCCAGGCGTGCGTCGAGCGTGTCCCCACCGACGACCAGGGCCGTCTGCGAATCGATCGGCTGCCATCGCTCGACGACCGCACGATCCTGATCTTGCAAGCGGGCAACGTCTGCACCGGTTCGTTCGACCCGATCGCCGCGGCGGTCGCCCGCGCGCGAGAGGCGTCGGCGTGGACGCACGTCGATGGCGCCTTCGGGCTGTGGGCCGCGGCGTCGCCACGGCTCGCCGATTTAACGAAGGGCATCGAGCACGCCCACTCGCTCTCCGCCGACGCCCACAAGACGCTCAACACGCCGTACGACAACGGCGTCGTGCTGTGCCGCGACCGTGAGGCGCTGGCCGAAGCGATGAAGTTCGCCGGCGCCTATTTGCCCACCAACGAGCATCGCAACGGCATGGCGTACACCCCCGAGATGAGCCGCCGCTCGCGCGTCGTCGAGCTGTGGGCGACGATGCGTTACCTCGGTCGCCAAGGCATGGACGACCTCGTCGGGGGTTTGCATGAGCGGGCCGTGCAGTTTGGCGAAGAGCTCACCGCCGCAGGCTTCCGCGTCCTCAACGACGTGGTGTTCAACCAAGTCCTCGTCGCCTGCGATGACGACTCAACAACGACGGCCACGCTCGCCGCCGTGCAATCCTCCGGCGTCTGCTGGTGCGGCGGGACGACCTGGGAAGGCCGCCCCGCGATCCGCATCAGCGTGTCGTCGTGGGTGACGACCGCGGAGGACGTGACGCGCTGCGTCGCGGCTTTCAAAGCCGCCCGCGCTTTATCCCCCTCCCCTAACCCCTCCCTAAAAGAGGGAGGGGGATAAAAACAAAATTGTAGGAGGCGTCTCCAGACGCCGTTTACGGTATCCATTCCGAAACGGGATGGTGCACGTAATCGGCGTCTGGAGACGCCTCCCACAGACGATTCGATATTGGCGATTAGGTGCGGACCTCAGCCGCGCGCTCTTCAACTCGCTCAACGCGGCGGCCCTTCGTCGCCTGCAGCTCGATCCGCTGGCCCCACAGATAGAAGATCAACCCGAGCACCACGCCGACGCCTGCCGACGACAGGACCGAGAACGAGCTCTGCGTGAACGTCGAGTTCTGCGTCGCCGCTTGCGTTGTGAGCACGAGGCCCACGAGGCTGACGATGAGGCCGACCGCGTCCGAAAGGATTTCGCTGAGGCTAAAGCCTCCTCGCGTGAGCACCACGAGCTTGCCGAGCGTCAGTTGCAGCGCGAAGCTGACGACGCCGACCGTCATGATGCAGAACGCGACCCAGTGGAACGCGGGGAACGAGAAGGCCTCGGCCAGCTGGTAGATCGGCGCGAGGACGCCGCCGGCGATCTCTTGCGCCTGGGCGTTCTGGTCGATCGCGGCGGCCGCCGCCGTGGCGGTGTCCTGAGCGCTCTGTAGCGTCTGCTGCGCCTTGCCGTTGAGGTCGCCCGCGTCTCCGCCGGTAGTAGCCGCCTCCTGCGCCCAAGCCGGCGTGAGCATCACAAGGCTCGCCAAGCCCAACATCACAGACTGCCGAAGACTGGCCGACATCATCTTAAAACTCCTGCTTGAGAGACCCGCTGAAAAGCGAAACCATGCAGGCACTTCGCCAGAGGCGCGGTCATCTTGGCAACAATTCACGCAACAAATCGCAACAAAATGCGGAACTACAGCGGAAAGTCTCGCGCAGAGACGCGGAGACGCAGAGTAAGAAAGATGGTGAGGGCAATGTCTCACGCAAAGGCGCGAAGACGCAAAGGTTTTTAACTCTTCTTCTTTGCGTCTTCGCGCCTTTGCGTGAGGCTTACATCGGCACCTCCGCGTCTCTGCGTCTCTGCGTCTCTGCGTGAGACTCGACGGCAAGATGACGAAAGCAAGAACGCCTAGGCCGCGCGGTGGATTTTGAGCTCCGGCCCGCGGATCTCCGCTAGTAGGTTGCGGACCTGGTCGCGGTACTCTTGGCGCTCGGCGGCCCAGCGGGCTTCGAGCTTCTCGAACTCGCGCTGCTGGCGGTCGAGTTCATGCTCGCGGCCTTCGAGCCGGTCGGCGGCGTCGCCGAACTCTTCGTGGCGGCGGTTGGCCCACTCGGTGAGCGCCAGCCGCTGTTGCTCCAGCCGCTTGAACTCGGCGTCGAGCTGCTTGGCAGCGTCGCGAAGGGCGCCCCGCTCATTGGCGATGTGCTCAAGCGTGTGGCCGTAGTGGTCGGCGAGCTGCGCGCGGACGCGGGCGATCGAGCGGGTGAGCGTCGCCGGCGCGAGGACGCCCGTCAGCTGCGCCCAGGTTTCTTCCGTAGCGAGCCGCATCTCGAGCACTTCACGTTGCGTGTTCTCGAGCTCGGTCTGCAAACGGCGGAGCGACTCGGCGCGGCGGTCGAGCTCGACCTCGCGGCGTTCGACGCGTTCGGCCGAGGCCTTCGCCTCGACGCGCCAGGCGTCGCGGTCGGCGCCGATCGCGGTGCGGTCGCGGTCGCTGCGGAGGCGGATCTCGGCCTCGCGCTTCTCGACGTCGGCTAATCGCCGGGCGAGCGCCGCGCGCTCGTCGGCGAGCAGGCGTTCGGCGATCGCCAGGTTGGCGTCGCGCTCGGCGGCGGCGGCGAGTTGCTCTTCGAGCTCGGCGACGCGGCGTTCGGTGGCGTCGAGCCGCTCGAAACGCTTGACCGCGGTTTCGATCTCTTTGTGCCGAAGGGCGAGGCGGTGCTCACGTTCATTGAGCGATTGCTCGGCCTCTTTGCGGGCCTCTTCGAGCTGGCTCAGCTCGGCGCGGCGTAACTCAAGCTCGGCGGCGTTCCGCTGGTTCTCACGATCCTTGTCGGCCAACTGCGTGGCGATGGCGTCGAACTCCTTCGAGCGGCCGTCGATCTCCTTGCGCTGCCGGTCGAGGCTGTCCAGCTTCTCGGCGAAGCCGGCTTTCGCGCGGGCGAGCGAAGACACCTCGTGGTCGAGGTTCGCTTCGCGGGTGTCGAGTTCCTTCTCGCGCGCCTCGAGTTGGGCGAGCAGCTTCGGGTCGGCGGTCGGTCGTTGGAGCGTCGCCTCGCGGGCTTCGAGCGCGGCGCGATCGGCTTCGAGGTCATTGCGGGCGGCGGCGACCCGGGCTTCGAAATCGGCCTCTTGGGCGTCGAGCTGCGCGGCGCGGGCCTGCAGCTCGCGGCTGCGCGACTGGAGCCACTGGGCGAGCTGCCCGGCGTGCCCCTCGGCCGCCGGGGCCGAGGCGAGCGACGGCGCGGCCGTCGTCAGCGCCGGCGCGGCTTCGAGCCGGACCACCGACTCCGAGAGCGGCGCCCGGCTCGCGGCGGGGCGCCCGGTGTGGGCCGAGTCGATGCGGGCGTGCTTGGGATCGCTCATCGCGGGCGTCTTCGGTAGCTGGTAATGCTAGCTGGCAAAGGCCGTACAACCGGTACAGTCTTCCATCGTTCGTATCGGCCCGCGACGAGGGGGACTTGAGGCCTCGCGCAGAGACGCGGAGAGCAAGCGAATGTCCAATGACCAAGCCCCAATGACCAATGCGGAGATCAGCGGTCAGGGACCAGCTCCAGATGCAAGTCGTCCTGATTACTGACTTCTGACCCCTGATTACCTCATTGGTCATTGGGGCTTGGTCATTGGTCATTCCAAAAAAAACGAAGGCGACGGACCAATTGTCCGTCGCCCTCGGCGTTGTTTCAGTTGTCAGATGCCCGCTTCAGTCCTTGGCGGAGTTGATCGCTTCTTGCAGGCGGTTCTTGGCTTGGATGCCGACGAAGCGGTCGACCACCTCGCCGCCCTTGAAGACCATCAGCGTGGGGATGCTGCTGACGCCGTACGTCTGGGCGGCGCCGGGAGCGTCGTCGACGTTGAGCTTCGCGACCTTCGCGCTGCCCGAGTTCTCGCCAGCAAGCTCTTCGATCAGCGGGGCGATCTGGCGGCACGGGCCGCACCACGGGGCCCAGAAGTCGAGCAGCACCGGGACTTCGCTCATCAGGACTTCTTGTTCGAAGTTGCCGTCGGTGATTTCAAGAACGCCCATGGGGACCTCTGCTGGGGGTTGAGCGAAGGCGTCCCTTGCTTGGAACAACCATCTCTCGGCTTGCGATATTGGATTGTAAGTCAGCGGCCACCGTGGGCCGCGGGGGTTTCGACCTAAACGTCTGCGCCGCGTGATTTTAGGGCGATCTGCCCAGGTGTCAACGCTGCGCCCGAAGGCCGCGGGGTGGGAGCGTTGCCCGAGCGGCCCGGCCGCGGTCTACTCGGGAGAGGCGTCGCGCCCGAGCCGTAGCAGGGACGAACGCGGCGAACGCATGCCCCTTAAGACGCAGGAGACCTCACGATGGTTCGTACGCCCAGCACGATGCTCCCCCTCGGCACGCCGGCCCCGGACTTCGCGTTGCCGGACGTGGACGGCAAAACCGTCAAGCCCGGCGACTTCTCCGATTCGAAGGGCCTGTTGGTGGTGTTCATGTGCAACCACTGCCCCTTCGTGATTCACCTGGCCGAGGCCCTCGCCGCCTTCGGGGTGGAGTACCAGGAGAAAGGCTTGGCGATGGTCGGGATCAGTTCCAACGACGTGGACAACTACCCGGCCGACTCGCCTGACAAGATGGCCCTCGAGGCCGAGGCTCGGGGCTACACGTTCCCTTACCTCTACGACGCGACGCAGGACGTGGCGAAGGCGTACCGCGCGGCATGCACGCCCGACTTCTTCTTGTTCGACGCGGACCACAAGCTGGTCTACCGCGGGCAGTTCGACAGCAGCCGTCCTGACAGCGGCGTGGCGCCCACGGGCGAAGACCTCCGCGCCGCGTGCGACGCGGTGCTCGCCGGCGAGAAGCCCAGCGACAAGCAGCTGCCCTCGATCGGCTGCAACATCAAATGGAAGCCGGGGGCGGAGCCGGATTATTTTAACTGATGCGACTAGCGACTTGCATGTGAATGGATTCCTGTGAGAGGGGTCTGCAGACCCCCGATGACGGCATCCATTCCGAATACGGCATGGGGCGCGTCATCGGGGGTCTGGAGACCCCTCCCACAGAATCTGCGATTCCATTCGACCAGATATGCCCGCGATCCCGACGACGATCTTGCTGCTGACGCTGTCGAACGTCTTCATGACCTTCGCTTGGTACGCTCACCTCAAGGACCTCAGCGGCAAGCCTTGGGTTGTTGCGGCGATTGCGAGTTGGGCGATTGCATTCTTCGAGTACCTGCTGCAGGTGCCGGCGAACCGCATCGGCTACACCAGGCTCGACCTGGGGCAACTCAAACTGCTGCAAGAGGTGATCGCGCTGTCGGTGTTCGTGCCGTTCGCCGTCTTCTACATGAAGGCGTCGCTGCGGTGGGACCACCTATGGGCCGCGTTGTGCATCGTCGGGGCGGTCTACTTTGTGTTCCGCACGCCGGCGACAGCGGGTTGACGTTCAAAGGCGAGCCGTAAGCGTCAGCGCCCGGAGTTGCGTCACGGTGGATTCTCTCGGCAGCTCAACTCCGGGCGCCTACGCTTACGGCTCGCCCTCTCTTACGCGCCGCTGACCGAAACTCAAGCTCAGCGCTCGCAGCTGGCGAGCGTGACGCGATTCGCATCGCTCTGTTGACGGACGATGCGGTAGATGACCCGAGACTTCGGGATCGGCACGGGACGGCTCCTCGGCGCCACAACGGGCTCCGAAATCGAAACGGCGGCGTCCTGACGCGGGGCCATTTCACCGCCGCCCGCCAGCGTTGCGACGAGGACCAGTGTGGCTAGGCAACCGACGAGGGCGACGATGCTTAGGATGCGACCGGTCATGGTTGTGACTCCGTCAGAGGGATGGCGGCGTTGGGAAAGTCCGTCCCATCGCCGCTAAGGGTTACAACGACGGGCGTGGAGTTGGCGCGCGCCTCGGATTAAAAAAAAGACCGCCCCAGGGGTCCTGGGGCGGTCGGCTCGATGGCTCGGGCTCAGAAGGAATGGGCCGGGGCCGTCACGCTGCTGGCGACCGGGGCCGCGACGGTCGGGGCGGGAGACCCCGACGAGATCGGCCGAACGCTGACGGCGACAACCCGCCCGCTACGGACGTTCACCACCGTCAGTTGCACCAGCTGCGCCGGTGGGGCGACGAATGTCTGCGCCGTCGTCGGCGAGGCGCCGCCGAAGCCAACGGCCGATTGCAAGAGCTGGACGCCGTGCTCGTTGCTGTAAGCGTTCTGCAAATCGACGCCGCCGGCCCGCAGCAGCACATCGCCGGTTTCCAAGCCCGCCTGAGCCGCCGGGCTGCCCGGTGTGACGCTGGCTACTTGCAAGCCTCGGCCATAAGCCGTGTTGGCGATTTGGAGGCTCATGCCGAAGTAGTAGGCCCGCGGCCCGGCGATCGGCTGGTAACCGGGATTGCCGATCACGGTCGGCGCCGGCTTGTAGCTGGGATAAGAGATTGGCTGGGTGTAGGTCGGAGCGGGTTGCTCCCAGCCTGGGCCGGGCTGGGGGTAAGGGTGCGGCTGCGGATAGGGGTGGGGCTGGGGAGCTGGTTTCCATCCGCAGTGGCCTCCGGCCAGGGCGACCTGGGGGGCGATGACAATGGCGAGGGCGGCGGTCAGCACGGCGAGGCGGGACATCGAAGGCTCCAAGGCAGGAGTGAGAGCGGGAGGGAACCGAACGGATTCGCCAGGCCTTCTGGTCCGGCGTGGCTGCTCCCCTCTCCAAGCTCATCGCATGCCAGCAACGCGTCTGACGAGTGCTAAGCCAAACGATCACAAATACTTAGAGCAAATACCAAGTCCAGCGACTGATTCGGAACTGCGCACACAGGAAATCAAAACGACTTCCAGCACCACCAGTAAGATGTCTAAATGAATCCGGTGTCTTCTGCGCGAATCTGGTAATGGGATGCGGGCGACGATCGGAGTAGCGTGGTTTCTATGAGCAACACCATGAAGCGTCGCCAGACCGCGGTCTCTCTCCTGGTCTGCGTTGCGTCCGCCCTGACGGCGCCCTCACGGAGCGAAGAGGTCACCCTCGGCCAGAGCGTTGAGGGGCGGCCGCTCACAGCACGTGTCCACGGGCCCGAGGATGCCCCAGAAACGCTTCTAATCGTCGCCAGCATCCATGGGACCGAACCCGCCGGCACGCCCCTTGTGGAGCGTCTGGAGGCCTGGATGAAGGGGCACCCAAAAGAGTGGGGTGGCAAGCGGATCGTCATCGTCCCCGTGGCGAACCCCGACGGCTACGCCAAGCGGGAGCGGTTCAACGTCCACGGCGTTGACCTCAACCGCAACTTCCCCGCCGACAACCGGACCGAGCACACCACGCACGGCGACGCGCCGCTGTCGGAGCCCGAGTCGCGGGCGTTGATGCGGGCCCTGCGGACCTACAACCCGTCGCGGGTGGTGAGCCTGCACCAGCCGATCGACTGCATCGACTACGACGGCCCCGGCGAGGCGCTCGCCCAGGCGATGTCCGACGCCATCGACGGCCGGCTGCCCGTGAAGAAACTCGGCGGCCGCCCCGGCTCGATGGGCTCGTATGTAGGCGAGACGCTCGGCAAGCCGATCATCACCGTCGAGTTCCCGAGATACGCCGAGAAGCGTTCGACTGACGAGCTGTGGGACGACTACGGCGCGGCGCTCGTGGCCTTCATCCGCGGCGTGCCTGACAATCAACAGGATTGAGCGAACGCGATTGTAGGAGGGGTCTCCAGACCCCGATTACGGTATCTATTCCGAATACGGCATGGTGCCCGTCATCGGCGTCTGGAGACGCCTCCCACAACTGGGCCTCCCACAATTGGGCCTCCCACAATTGGGCCTCCAACTGGGCTTCACGGACTCAAGCAGCGGGGCGCAGCACCACGTACATGTTGTCGCCCAAGAGCGGGGCGCTGCGGTGATCGACCTTGTAGCCCGCTTCTTCGGCCAAGAGGCGGAGCGTTTGCGGCGTGAAGTAGTTGACGTGGTCGGGGAAGCGGAAGCCGCACCAACGCTTGCCGCGGAGGCGACGGTTGAGCGACGCGTAGTTGGGCACCTTGATGATCGCGGCGCCGCTTGTTGAAAGCTTTGGCCGTAACGCGACGAGCAGCTCCAGCGGCTTGGTGTCGTGTTCGAGGAAGCTGATCAGCGTCGCCACGTCGATCGAGCGATCGTCAACTTTGTCGAGCCCTTCCAGCGCCGGGGCGGCGATGACTTCGCCCGACCACGGTGAAAAGCGCTCGGTGGCAGCCTTCGCCAATTGGGTCGAGAGCTCGAGCCCGATCGGTTTGACCGTCCGGCCCGAGGCGGTGAAGCGTTCGCAGCAGTCCGCCGCGATCAAGCCGCTCCCGCAACCGACGTCGAGCAGACGCAGTGGCGTCTCTCTCGAACGCTTGGCGACGGCCCGCGCTGCGAGTTGGTAGGCCTGATTGCGGCGCGGCGAGATCACACGGCGGACCCGCTTTACCGCGTCCGAGAGGCGCGAGAAGATTGGCTCCTCGGTCTGCCGTCGCTCACGCTCGGCGACGATCGTCTTCTCCCAGGGGAAGTCGTCGCGCAGTTCGTCGTAGGCCGGCGGGTTCTCCATGTAGATGAAGTCCGTCTCCAGGCAACGCACCAAGCGGAAGCCGTGACGCTCGTAGGGCGTCGGTTCGGTTTCGGTCGGGCGACCGAGGAGGGGGCAGATGGCTGACATCGCAGGGTCCCTGACGAAGCGTGGAGCGGTTGGGCCGGCAAATTAGGGAACCCCTCCCGGGGCGGGAATGCCAGTTGGGTTGAGCAACCCCTCCGCGACGGGAGATCGGAACGCGCTGCGGAACCGGGGGCTAAGGCCCCGCGGCTGATGAGCCGCTGCTAGCAACAATCGGCCGGCACGCCTTAGCGTCCGGTTCTCCGGCGTCTCAGCCGCGTGGCGCGAGGCGCTCGACCTCCGCAGCGTGCTCGGGAAAACGAGCTGCTAGCTCCGCTACCTCGGCGGGCGTCGCGACGTGAAAGTCGGCGAAGTCGAAACCCGGCGCCACCAGGCAGCTCAGCAGGGCCCAGCCGGGCCCGGCGCCGTCTTCCAAGCGGCATCCCTGCCAGACGCCCCCCGGCACGACCGCTTGTGGACGCTGGCCGGCGGCGAAATCGACTCCCAGCGTGATCGGCTCGGCAGGCCCCTTCGGCGGCAGCCGCAGCATCCGCACTGGCGCCCCGCCGTGCCAGAGGAAGACCTCGTCGCTCGGCAGGATGTGCCAGGCGGAGGGCGACGCGGGCGTCACCAGGAAGTAAATTGCGGTGAGGGCGTTGCGCTCGCCGTCGTACTCGGACCCCATCGACCCGGCGGGCAACCGTCGCGGCGACCGGAAGGTCTCACGGTAGAAGCCCCCTTCCTCGGGCAGGGGCTCGAGGCCCAACAGCTCGATCAGCTCGTTCGCCGTCAGTCGGCCGCGGTCGTTGTTCACGTCGTCATTCGCCATCGCCCTGCTCTCCTTTCAATCGCATGTCGCTGCGGATTACCAGCCGTCACAACCCGCGATTGAAGCAGGCCGCGCAGCTCCGGGACAGCCGCCACCGCCGCGCGACGGGCCGGCTGCTGGTGGATGGCGCGCGGGAAACGCTGCGCGCCCTCACCGCCGGCGTCACACCGATCGAAGCGTTTGTCGATGAAGCCTCGATCGGTGAACGCACCGCCGTGGCATTGGCGGAACTCGAACGACGCGGCGTCACGGTCTTTCCCGTGGCGAGCGACGCGTTCGCCAAACTCGCCTACGGCGACCGCGCCGACGGCGTGGTGCTCGTCGCCGAGCACCCGGTGCGCGGACTCGCCGATCTAACGTTGCCGCCCGCGCCACTGATCGCGGTGATCGAAGCGGTCGAGAAGCCCGGCAACCTCGGCGCGATCCTCCGCACCGCCGACGGCGCGGGCGTGGACGCCGTGATCGTCGCCGACCCGCGCGTCGATCTCTTCAATCCGAATGCAATTCGTTCGAGCGTCGGCGCCGTCTTCCGCAAAGAGATCGCCATCGCCACGGCCGCCGAGGCGCGGCAGTGGCTTCAAGACCGACGCTTAACCCTCTTCGCCACACGGCCCGAAGCGACAATCACTTATAGCGACGCCGATTTCACCCAGGGCTGCGCGATCGTCCTGGGCAGCGAAGCCGACGGCCTGTCGCCCGAGTGGGACGCGATCGCCACGGGCGTGTCGCTGCCGATGCTCGGCGTCGCGGACAGCCTCAACGTGTCAGCCGCGGCAGCGGTGCTGCTGTACGAAGCGCGGCGACAACGCGGCACGCGATGAAACCAATACTCCTTACTGCTCTACTCGCTCCTGAGAGCCAAGTAGAGATCACCACGACGGACACGAAGAGCACGACGGCCTATCTTCGGGACCAACGATGCCACGCAAACAGCTCGTCGTGCTCTTCGTGTCCGTCGTGGTGAAATATCTGTTCTACAAGAGGTAGAAATGCCACCTACGACTTCGGCTTCACCGCGGAATTGATCCGGCGGATGTTCGCCCAGTCGTTCTTGTAGTTCACCGGCACGAAGCGTGACGCGCCCGAGGGGCCGTACTTGCCGGCGACGCTGGTGCCTTCCCAGTTGAACTCGAGCAGCGCCCTGGTGATCTGCTCGCGCAACTCGGGCGACAGGTTGTGGGCGTAACCGATCGCTGCGGGCGGGAACCGCTCGGACTCGTAGATCACTTTGAAGTCGGCGTCGGAGACCTCGCCGTCGTCGATCATCTTGGCCAACAGGTCGCTCGCCACCGGGACGGCGTCGTGCTCGCCGGCGATGAGCTCCTTGACGGACGTATCGTGGCTGAACGTGAAGCCCCACTTGTAGTCGCGCTCGGGGAGCAGGTTCTCGTCGTTCATCAGGTAATCGACCGCCGCCTTGCAGCCGGAGTTCGAATCCGGCGTCGTGAAGGCGATCTCTTTGCCCTTGAGGTCCTTCGGCTCGGCCACGCCGTCCTTGCTGCGGGCGAGCAGCTTCATCGTGTAGCCGAACGAACCGTCTTCGCGGCCGAGCGTGCAGATCGGGTGGAAGCCGGCGACCTCGACGGCCATCGGCACCGAGCCCGTGTTAAGTCCGACGATGTGCAACTCGCCCGACGCGAGCGCGGCGATCTGCTCGTTGGTGGACTTGTAGTGCTTGTACTCGACCGGCAGCCCCGTCGCTTCGCCGAGGGCTTTCACGAGGTCGTCCCACGTCGCCGCTTCGGCTTCCGATTCTTCCGCGGGTCCGACGTACGAGAAGACCAGCTTCTCCGGCTTCACGGTGGCGTCGTCTTCGGGGAAGTCGGTCAGCAGGTCGCCGTCGGCGTCCTTGAAGGCGACGGGTTGGGTCGCCTTGATCGACTCCGGCTTGAACTTAAGCAGCTTCTCGAGCATGTCCGCTTCGAACTGCGCCTGCGCCGTCTTCTCGTAGCTGGGCAGCATGTACTGCACGGCCAGCGCCACCGCGATCACTGGCACGAGGACCATCAGCAAACGCGAAACTGAGAACGCATCGGTCGGCTGGGACATCGTGGGGCTCGGACTAGTGCGGGCGGAGAGAGGTGGAGCGGCAGCAGGTGTAGGATATCACCCCCCCCGGGGCGTGCAACTTTGCCGCAAGACCAGTAGTGGTTTGTTGAGGAGGGGCTAAGGGGCTGAGGAACTGAGGGGCTGAGGAAAAGGACGGAGGAACGCTTGCGCGTTCCCTCAGCCCCTTAGCTCCTCAGCCCCTCCTCAACAAACTGACCCACTACCACAAGACCTTACGAGGCCTCGGCGGCCGTCAGGGTGTTGTGCAACAGCATCGCCACGGTCATCGGGCCAACGCCCCCCGGCACGGGCGTGATCCAGCCGGCGACCTCCGCGGCGGGAGCGTAGTCCACGTCGCCGACAAGGCCGCCCCCCTCCGAGTCAGGCAAACGGTTGATGCCCACGTCGATCACCGCGGCGCCGGGCTTGATCCAGTCGCCGCCGACCATCCGAGGCCGTCCAACCGCCGCCACGACGATGTCCGCGGTCCGGCAGACCGCCGCCAGGTCGGGAGTCCGGCTGTGGGCAAGCGTCACGGTGCAGTCCCAGCCCTTCTGGGCCAAGAGAATCGCCATCGGCTTGCCGACGATGTCGCTGCGGCCGATCACGACGGCGTGCTTGCCGGCCGTCTCGACGCCGCTACGGCGGAGCAGTTGCAGCACCCCGTGCGGCGTGCACGGCAAGAACCGCGGCTGCCCCTGCACCATCAGGCCGACGTTCTCGGGGTGGAAGGCGTCGACGTCTTTGGCGGGGCTGATCGCGCGCAACACACGATCGGCGTTGATCTGCGGCGGCAGCGGCAGCTGCACGAGGATGCCGTGGACCGCGTCATCGGAGTTCAACTCGGCGACCACGGCGAGCAGCTCCGCCTCGGTCGTCTCGGCCGACAGCCGCAGCAACCGGCTGGCGATGCCCGCCTTGCCGCAGGCGTTCTCTTTGTTGCGGACGTAGACCTGGCTCGCCGGATCGGCGCCAACGAGCACCGCCGCCAAACATGGCGTCGCGCCGCCGGCGGCGATGTGCTTCGCCACGGCGTCGGCGACCTCGGCGCGGATGTCCAGGGCGATTTGTTTGCCGTCGATGATCTGAGCCATGGAACTTTGTCGTCTGATATTCGTATCGAAGTGACTGGCGAGCCGGCGACGCGAGTCGTCGGAGTTTTCACCGCTTCCCACCGACGACTAACGTCGCCGGCTCGCCTTTGTTTCTTTCTTCAACCGGCCCCCAACCACGTCCATAGCAGCAGATAGCAGGCGCCCGCATAGACCGACGCGGCGATGTCGTCGGCCATCACGCCCCAGCCCGCCGGCAGGCGTTCTAGCTGGTTGCAGGGCCATGGCTTCGTGATATCGAACGCCCGGTGCAGCGCGAACCCGGCCGCCCACCACCAGCCGGTCGCCTCCGGCGCGAACGCCAGCACCACCGGGACGGTCGTATACTCGTCGTAGGTGATCGGCTGCGGGTCCTTCTCGCTCGCCACGATCCCGAGAGCGACCAACTGCCGCGCCGCCCGAGTGCACAGCGGCCCGCCGATCACCAGCAGCAGCACGAGAATCCCCCACTGCAGCGGGCGCCCCGGCGCCTGCGAAACGGCCCACCACAACGGCAGCCCCCACAACGACCCCACCGTCCCCGGCGACAGCGGCATCGTCGCCGTCAGCCCAAACCCTGTTGCAATCCAGGCGGTAAAAGCGTTGGCGGGCGTCGGGCGAGGCATGGGGGGCAATGTAGCGGGAAACGGCCGCGAATGCCGGGGCCCCTTGCTGACGCGAAAGTGGGAAGTGGGAAAAGCCCAAGCTTGCCAGTCCTTCCAACTTCCCACTTCCGACATCCAACTTCCGCCCCCCTATCCCGTGTAGTCCCCGCCACGCCGCTCCGATATGCTTGGGGATTCCCCCCCTGCCGTCAGAGTCACCGCAAACCGCCTAGAGATGAGCGACAGCACTTCCACCGCCGCATCCGCTACCCCCTCGGCTGAAGAGGCCGAAGTCAAGCTCTCCGCCAATGAGGGCCTGAAGGAGGGCAGCGAGTACCTGCGCGGCTCGATCCGGGAAGAACTGGCCAACGACGCCCCCAACTTCACCGGCGACGCCACCCAGCTGCTCAAGCACCACGGCACCTACGAGCAGGACGACCGTGACCGCCGCAAGGAGGCCAAGGCCGAGGGCGTGCCGGGCGGCAAGTACTTCTCGATGATGGTCCGCACCGTCATCCCCGGCGGCAAGATCAGCAGCGAGCAGATGCTCGCGCAGCTCGACCTCTGCGAGGACGTCGCCGAAGGCAACCTGCGGCTCACCACCCGCCAGACCATCCAGGTCCACGGCGTCCCCAAGAAGAACCTGCACCACTACATCCACAAGGTCAACGAGATCGGCCTCACGACGATCGCGGCCTGCGGCGACGTGTGCCGCAACATGATGTGCTCGCCCGTGCCGCTGAAGAACGCGGTCTACGACGGCATGCAGGACCTCACCGACCGGCTGCTGCACCACTTCAAGCCGCGCAGCGGCGCCTACGCCGAGATGTGGGTCATCGACAACGAGTCGGGCGAGAAGACCAGCGTCGCCGGCGGGCCGCCGACAAAGGTCGGTCACAACGCCGAGGGCCTCGAGCCGATCTACGGCAAGACTTACCTGCCGCGCAAGTTCAAGATGGGCGTCGGCCTTCCCGAGGACAACAACGCCGACGTCTATACGCAAGACATCGGCTTCCTGGCGATTACCGAAGGCCAAGGTTCTGATCGCCGCATCGTCGGCTACAACATCGTGGTCGGCGGCGGCATGGGCCGCACGCCCAGCGCCGCGAAGACCTTCCCCGCCGTCGGCCAGCCGCTGTGCTACGCGCCGATCGGTGAAGAGATCGCCGTCGCCGAGGCCGTTGTGAAAGTCCAGCGTGACTTCGGCGACCGCAGCGACCGCAAGACCGCGCGGCTCAAGTACCTCGTCGCCAACTGGGGCATCGCCCGCTTCAAAGAGAAGGTCGAGGAGTACGTCGGCCGCGACCTGGCGCCGCCGAAGCTCGTCGTCGTCAGCGGACAGAACGACGGCATGGGCTGGCACGAACAGGGCGACGGCCTCTGGTACTACGGCCTCAACATCGAGAACGGCCGCGTCAAGGACGAGGGCGATTACCGCCTTAAGTCCGCGCTCCGCGAAATCTGCACGACGATGGCCCCGCCGCTGCGGATCACCGGCCACCAGAGCCTGATCTTCTGCGACATCCCCGACGGCGATCAGGCGAAGCTCGAGTCGATCCTCAAGTCGCACGGCGTGCCGCTCAGCGACTCGTTCTCCAACGCCCGCCGCTGGAGCATGGCCTGCGTCGCGTTGCCGACCTGTGGACTCGCCGTCACCGAGAGCGAGCGCATCCTGCCGAGCCTCATGACGCAGATCGAAGCCGAGCTCGCCAAGCACGGCCTCCAGGACGAGACCTTCACCACCCGCATGACCGGCTGCCCCAACGGCTGCGCCCGGCCTTACAACGCGGAGATCGGTCTGGTGGGCCGCGCGAAGGAGAAGTACACGATGTTCCTCGGCGGCGCCCTCCGCGGCGATCGGCTCAACTGGATCTACAAAGACATGGTCCACGCCGACGACGTCGCGCCCGAACTCGGCAAGGTCTTCGGCTACTTCAAAGCCAACCGCACCGCAGGCGAAACCCTCGGCGACTTCTGCGACCGCGTCGGCAAAGAAGCCGTGCTGGCGGCGTGCGAGTAGCGTCGGCTTGTCCTCCGATCCCCGATCCCCGAGTCGCAGGCGAGGCCTATAGCGTACTTTATTTCGCCGTAGCGTCTCGCGCAGAGACGCGGAGACGCCGAGGGGAGGCAGCGAAGACTCACGCCAAGGCGCCAAGCCGCAAAGAACGTGCTGCTGTTTGATCGTTTGTGGCTGCGCTCATTTCTCAACGACTTTGTCTTTGCGCCTTCGCGCCTTGGCGTGAGTCTTGAAAGCATCCAACTCTGCGTCTCTGCGCGAGACTTCCCACGTTGCTCCGTGGATCAGAGCGAGGCTAGAAACGCTACGGCTAAGTGAAGCACGCTCTAGTACTCGTAGCCCGCCTGCAGGGTGAAGCCGCTGAAGCCAACATCGCTCCCACCTACAAAACTGGAAGCGAAGTTGTCTGGCGCGGTCGTGAAAGGGCTAAAGGCCGAGCTGAAGTTGTACCAATTCTGCCATTCGTAACCCGCCCGCAATGAGACGCGACCGGAGTACTTGAACTGGTAGGCGTACTGGTACCCGAGGGCCAATTCGAGCATGCCAACGCTGCTGTCCCGCAAAACCCCTTCGGAGGCGCCGTTGCGTACGTACTTGTCGTCTTGAATGATCGCGCCGCGTGTCCGTGCGAAGAGAGAGCTAGAGCGACTGATTTCGCGGACAGCTTCCACGGCGGCCACGCCACCAAACCCATGCAGACGGTTTAGCCGTATGTCGGATGGAATGGGATCGTCCATTCGCTCTTCGAAGTGGGCGTATCGCAAACCGGCGCTGCATTCCAGGGCCCAGTCGTTGTTGATTTTAAATCGATCGTACACCTCAAAGTCGATCGTGTAGGTGTCGACCGAATGTTGCACGCCGGTTTCGGGGAAAATCGGCTTGCCGGATTCGTCGAACTCGAAATAGCGGACCCGGGCGCCGAGACCTGAGGCGGTCTGGTAGCCGAGTGTCAACCGAGGCACGGCCGAGTAGTTGTACTCGATGTCGTCGGTAGTCGCCGGTGGCACGTTGCTGAACGCGCCGGCGCGGACACCGTCGGTTCGGAAGAACTTGAAGAAGAGAAGCTCGGCCTCGAAGGCCACCGCGTCGCTACGGCGGCACGCGTCTCCGTAGACGCCACAGGCCTGCTCGAACGAGGCTCCGTCGATCACTTCGAGCGCAGCGCCTACCTCGGGCGCCGCGACGGCGATATCTCCACTCGTATCGACCGCCAGAGTTTCGGCCGAAGCCGTTCCGGTAAGCGCAGCCAGCAGGAGCGCTCTCCAATAGCGACGACGCATGTGAATCACCTCCGTGTAAAGGAAACCGCCACGGCCACCTTCGCCGCCTTGGACACCTCAGTGTCTCTCCCTCCTGGAGGCGCACTCGTCGTTGAGGGCCATCGGCATTGGCCGACAGCCTGTCCGCATGTTTTGGCGCCCGTAATACTTAAGGCGAATGTTCGTCGTGTCCGCTAAATCCGGCGGAATCGTATCGACCGTTTCCAACGACCATTCACACGCCGGACTCAGCCGGCCTGTCCGCCTGCCGGGGGCGAGCGACCTCACGGGTAGTCCGAGGCCACCCGCCGGAGCCATCCGTGAAGTAGCGGAACGGCTGCACGGCGAACCCGACGCGAAAGTCGAACTCGTCGTAACCAGCGACCTCCCCCTTCGCCGGGGCTTAGCCACCCCCCATTCGGGCCCCATGCCCTGAGGCTCCTAGGAAGCCGTTTACGGCGTTCGGCGCGGCGGGTGAGGTTGAGTCGCCTCCCCCTCTACGAAGCCCCGTACGGGGCCTCCAGGGGGCTCTAAACGCCTGTTCAGGCCGCCTGCCCTGGGGCGACGTCCAGTCGCTACTCCAGATGGGGCGGGCTGGGGTCGTAGGCGCTAGCCGGAGCCCCCAGCAGAAGTGGAGTGGACGCAGCGGAAGGGACAGCGTGCTAGTGATTCGCTGGGGGCTCCGGCTAAGGCCTGCGACCCCAGCCACCCTTTCATTTACCACCGGCGGCTGACGTAACCCTGACAATTAGTAATCAAAGAAGACGTCAACTTCTTCTGGCTTAATCTCAACGGCTAGTTGATTTATCACTGAGGCATCTACGATGCTCTCGTTATCAATAACCGATTTCAATCTTCTAGCTGTGATCCAGCTGCTATCCCACGGATTTGCCTCCTCAGCATTTGCAGCCTTGCACAGTCGCTCTGAGCTACCAAGGTCGATCTGTAACGGAATGGCCATTCTCTGCAACCAAATGTCGAGATAGCCGGTATTAGGGACGGTTCGGAATCGATTGGCGACCCTTTCCAGCAAATGAGCTGCCCTATCCATGGGAAGTCGGCAAATAAGGCGACTGACTACGGCAGCAGCAAGCGAGTAAATCTTTGGATTGTTGACGGCAATGTCGGTTGCTATTGCAACCATAGGGTGGATATCGGCTTCACGAAGAGTCGCTTTTGAGAGCATATCGTGCATCTCTGTCATCCCGCGCGTTAAACTTCCCGAATTTGGGTGTTCAAGCGCAAAGTGATGCAATAATAACAGTTGCTTTTGCATCGAGTGGGGGCCGCTTGGTTGAGACAGCCAAGCAATCTTATCTCTTTTGACCGAATCGCGGACAACTGCTCGTGATATGGCAGTCTTTGACGCATTAAGGGACCAACCTAGCTTGGCAAGGACTTCAACTATATATCGAAGGACGCTTTCTAGTGTTTTAGAGTCATGAGCAAATATCCGGTAGTCGTCACGATAGCGAAGTATGTGCACACTGTTACTTAGGGAGCGAATTCGCCGCGAGATTATTGAGTCAGCGTAGCCCAACACGATTTCCGCGACAAAATCCATGAGCGTAGATCCTTGGGGTATACCATTTGTCTGGCCACGTCGCATATCTTGAATAGCAGCATCGATCTTATTGCCAAGCAGTGCATTTCCCCCGGAGCTGGCATGATTGCGTTTTGCCACAGATCGGCCGTTCACGGCCCATGCAATCGAATGGGTATAAATTGAGCCGTAGCAGTTCGAGATGTCCGCGTGCGCCATAACATCAAATTCCAACGATAGCTCTAATGACCTTTGCTCTATCCCCTGCCACCAGGTGAATATCTGTGACGCCTTGTCTTTTCCACTGGAGCTGCTTTCTCTCGGTATGCTCCAACACTCCATACGTGAATCGCTCTGAAACCTTGCGAACCGCCGCTTAAGCGATTGCCAAGCCGCAGGTTCGGTTATCAGTTGGACTAGGTGTGCATATAGAACAGGGTGAATGATTTCAAATGGGCGCCATGCAAATCGTCCGTCTTTGTTGCTCAGCAGTAAATGGCTAGTGTCGCGGTTGCGAACATCCTTTGCCGCCCAAGGCCGTTGCGACAAAGTGCCCAGTTCTGCGTCAACACTAGATAGTATTGAGTCACAGTTGAAGTACGGCGGCAGGTCAAAGTTGCAATAGCTGCTATGCTTGAGGAAGAAGGCTTTCGCCTCAGCGTCCGACATACCTAGAACAGTTTTTGACATACCAATACAATGCGTAGTTGAATGCGACGTAGCCTACGAGTTCAGCAGTATTGTCTGCGGGCGATCGCTTGCAAACACCAGCAAAGTAGGTCAGGCTGTGCCTGACGCCCCACCGTCCTAGTCCGATGCCCAACTACCGTCGAGCCAAGGTGCATGGTGGCACTTACTTTTTCACCGTGGTCACTCACGGCCGCGCTCCCTTGTTGGCGAGTAACGACGCGATCGAAACCCTTGGCGACTGCTTTCGAGAATGCCAAGAGCGATCGCCCTTCGCTGTCGATGCGATTGTCGTTCTCCCCAATCACCTACATGCCATTTGGTCGCTGCCGTCTGATGACGCTGACTACTCATCGCGTTGGGCTTGGATCAAGAAAGAGTTTACGAAACGGCGACTCGCCGCCGGCGCCCAAGAACGGAGCATCTCGTTGGCCCGCCATAATGAACGGCGGCGTGGCGTGTGGCAGCCGCGGTTCTGGGAGCATGTGATCGAAGATACGGACGACTTCGATCGCCACTTCGACTACCTCCACTTCAATCCGGTGAAGCACGGGCTTGTCGCTTGCCCGCACGAGTGGCAGGCTTCTTCTTTCCACCGCTGGGTTCGGAAGGGCGTTTATGATCGCGAGTGGGCTTGCGGTGGTTATGATGGGGTGGCTCGGCGGCTTGCTGGGATGTCGGAGACGACTGGCGAAGTTGATTGAGTTGGTGGGGCGTCAGGCACAGCCTGACCTACGAAATGCATCCCTGAGTTATTGCCGTGAAACGACTCCTGCTTGCCGCCTTTGCCGTCCTCCTTACCCTCCCCGCCCTCGCTGCGGAGCGTGTCGCCGTGCCGCGGCCGGCGAACTTTGTTACGGCTGAGGAGTGGGGGTCGAAGCCCGATCCGTTGCCCGACTCGCGGCGGCATACGCCGCGGTTTGTGACGTTGCATCACGCCGGCGTTACCTGGACCACCGACCGCGACCCCGTGACGTTCATCCGCAACATGCAGGCGTGGGGGAAGCGGCGGCCGGAGATCGAGCAGCCGCCGCGCGACACCTTCTGGGCCGACCTGCCCTACCACTTCTTGATCGCGCCCGACGGCCGCATCTTCGAGGGCCGGCCGCTCGAGTACGAGCCCGAGTCGAACACCAAGTACGACCTCGCCGGCCACCTCGGCGTCGAGATGATGGGCAACTTCGAAGAGCAGCGGCCGAGCCCCGCGCAGGTCGAGTCGGCCGTGCGGTTGGCAGCGTGGCTGGTGTCGAAGTACGACCTACCGCTGGAGGCGATCAGCACGCACGCCAAGGTCGCGAAGAACCAGACGACGTGCCCGGGCCGCGACTTCAACCGCTACTGCCAGGGCGACCCGTGGCCGTTCCGCACGTGGGTCGAACAAGTGCTGCACGGCGAGGAGCCGGCGATTGAGTTGGGCGAGCCGCTGGAGGGCGGGCCGACGGTGTTGATTACGGAGACGTTGCCCGTCGCGAAACCGTAACGCGGTGGGGATAATTTTGTGGAAGAGGTCTCCGAAGATGTGGGAGGGGTCTCCAGACCCCGATTACGCGCCCCATGCCGTTTCGTGATGGTGAGCGTAATCGGCGTCTGGAGACGCCTCCCACAGGGCCATGGATGGCCCACATAGGGTCATGAATGCCGCGGAGGCGATTACGGTTGTGGCGTCGTTGTCTCGCCGCGTAATAACAACTCGCCCGGCCTGACATCGACGCCGGTCAAGCGTAGCGCCTTGTCGCGGCCCGCTTCCAGTCGGTCGAGATCGACGATGACGGCCGCTTTGGCGTCGGACTGTGAGAGGCGGATGGGGCTCATGTTCGGCAGCGGCGATTGGCGGAGCAGGCCCATCACCAAGTCGAGCGAGAGCGACAGCCGGCCGATCTTCGCCGACTCGATCTCCAGTGCGAGTTCGTCCGTCTCGGTGACCAGCGGCCGCAGCGCCACGGTGATCACGCCCTCGACGCCGGTCGCCTCGCTGCGGGCGGCGAAGACGGCGAGGCCCTCTTCGAGGATCACCCGCGGCGCCACCAGGCCCGCTTGTTGGAAGCCGGGGAAGTCGCGTTCCAAGCGGAGGGCCAGCCAGGCGTTGATCTGGTCGGCCGTGACGCGGGTCTTCCACTCGGGGAGGGCTTGCGTGTCGCTGACGAGCGTGGAGAGCTGGCTCTCGAACTCGCGGCGCTGGGTTTCGGCCCGCAGCGGATCGATGGCGACAACCGCCTCGTACTCCGGCACCGCGGCGGTCGCCGACTTGTAGAGCCCAAAGGCGACCCCTGCGGCGACCGACGCCATGATCCCCAGCGAGGCCAGGACGATCAGCGCCAGCCGCCGAAAGCGGGTCGCCGTCCGCGCGCCGCGTTCGTGGGCGGCGGCATCGGATGGAGAGGCGGAGTTGGCGGGCTCGGTCATGGGCGGCGAATCGTAGGGTTACCCGTCAACTTGGTCAAAGGAAGGGGGCCACAAAAAGGCACAAAGAGCACAAAGTAGCGCCGTCCACTAAAGAGACAAGCGGCGTGAAATCAACGAGGGATTCGCGATGGATCTTGTCATTCGTGGGCTCAGCACCCTCTTACTTTGTGCCTTTTGTGCCTCTTTGTGGCTAGCCTTCTGCCAGCGGAGGCGTTGACCACTCCAGGGGGCGGGCGAGACAATCTGGCCCTTTGACCCAGACCGTTGACGTTCTGCCGGCGTCGCCGGTTCTGCTAGCACGACCTTTATTCTAGACACGATGTCCGAATCGCAAGTTAACCAGGGTCAATCGGCTGACCTGACCGACCCCGTTGCCGCCCGCCGTCAGAAGCTCGAGGCGCTCGCCGCGATGGGGATCGACCCCTGGGGCCAGCGGATCGACGACCACACGCCCATCGCCGAGGTCCGCGCCCAGGCCGGCGCCGTGAAGTACCGCTGGGCGAATGGCAAGGAGCTCGACCTGCCGGAGTTCGTCGAGGGTTTTGACTTCCGTGCTTGGAAGACGGCGCAGGACGCCGAACACGGTAGCGGCGAGAAGGGCGAGATCGTTGGCCCCACGTTCCGCGTCGCCGGCCGCGTCGTGTTGTTCCGCACGGCGGGGAAGCTCGTCTTCGTCACGCTGCGCGACCAGACGGGCGACCTGCAGCTAATGATCGGCAAGGCCCAGGTCGGCGAGTCGTGGGACCTGATCGACAAGATCGACCTCGGCGACATCATCGCTTGCGACGGCACGCTGGTCCGCACCAACACGGGCGAGCTGTCGATCGCCGCGACCGGCCTGACGTTCCTCACCAAGAGCCTGCTGCCGCCGCCCGACAAGCACCACGGCCTCACCGACCCCGAGGCGAAGCAGCGGATGCGGTACGTCGATATGGCGTACAACGACGGCGTGATGCCGCGGTTCCTCGCGCGCAGCTTGATCGTGCGGAGCATCCGCACTTCATTAGCGGAACGTCGCTTCGTCGAGGCCGAGGGCCCGACGCTGCACGCCATCGCCGGCGGCGCCGCGGCCCGGCCGTTTACGACCCACCACAACGCGCTCGACATCGACCTCTTCCTGCGCATCGCGCTCGAGCTGCACCTCAAGCGGCTGATGGTCGGCGGCATCGAGCGCGTTTATGAGATGGGCCGTGTGTATCGCAACGAGGGGATCTCGCCGCGGCACAACCCCGAGTTCACGATGATCGAGCTGTACCAGGCGTACGGCGACTACAACTCGATGATGGACCTCACCGAGGCCCTGATTATCGAGGCGATCGATCGTCTGCGCGAGGCGGGTTACGCGCCGGAGGGATATGTCTTGCCGTGGGGCGACGACACCATCGACTTCACGCCGCCGTTCAAGCGCCGCACGTACGACGACCTGTTCCGTGAGTACGCCGGCTGCGACCCCAACGACGAAGCAGCCGTCGCCGCGAAGGCGAAATCGATGGGCTTTGCCGTCGTCGATGAGCAAGGCGCGCCGCGGCACGCCGACGTCATCAAGAGCGAAGTCTTTGAGGAGACCGTCGAAGAGGCGCTCGTCGGGCCGATCTTCGTCACCGACTACCCGGCGAGCCTCTGCCCGCTCACCAAGCGGAAGACGGGCGCCCCGAATGTCGCCGAGCGGTTCGAGCTGTTCATCAAAGGGATGGAGCTGGCGAACGCCTACACCGAGCTGAACGATCCCGACCTGCAAGAAGAGCTGTTCAAGAGCCAGCTCGCCGGCCTCGACGAGGCCGAGTCGATGGCGAAGATGGACGACGACTTCGTGCGGGCGTTGCGTTACGGCATGCCCCCCGCGGGCGGCCTGGGCATCGGCATCGACCGCCTGGTGATGCTGCTCACCAACAGCAAGACGATTCGTGATGTGATCCTGTTCCCGCTGCTGAGGCCGGAGCGGTGAGGGCCGGGCTGATCGCTCGACGTCCAGCTTTAGACTCGGCGAGATCGTTCGGATAGAATCTGCCTCAGCAATCCGATGCCGACGGAGGATTTTACGATGCGCAGCTTTTCACTCGGCGTGTGGTTCATAGCCATGACGGGGTTGTTCGCCGCGCCGGCCGCAGCAGTCGTTATCGATGACTTTGACGAGGGGCCCTATTCGCTGACGTTAGCAAACCGGGTCTACGGCAACGACCAAACCCAATCGGGCCTCCATCCGGCAAGCACGATCGGCGGAACGCGATCGTTGCTTAATCCATGGGCCTTCTACCCCGGAGAGGTCACGCCACCGATGCCGACTCAACTCGGCGTCGATGCAGAACTCGGCGCTTTTTACGCCCTAACCTACCCAGGCTCGTACAACTACTTTTCCCTCGAATGGGGCTCCGATAATTCGCCGCTGAACGCTGATTTGGCGGCCGATGGCGCAGACCGCTTTCGGGTTCGGTTATCGGATGAAATAGCGACACGAGATCAAACTCTTTATCTAACTCTCCAGGTTGAATCGGTTGTCGATAACGTCAGCCGATTCGCGCAACGTTCTATCGGCGTTCAACGTTTTCTGACCATACCGGCGGGAGGGGTCTTCGAGATGCCGTTCGACGCGTTTACACAGACGCCCGGATTTTTTGAGAACGTCCAGAGTGTCAAACTTGCGGCGTCGCGTTATCAGGGGAACTTCTCAATCGATGTCATCGAGACCGCAGCGGCGCCATCGGCAGGCGACTTGAATCGCGACGGGCTCGTCGATGAGGACGACCTCGCGTACCTGCACGACAGTTATCATGGCATTCGAACGTCGGGGAATGTTGTCGGCGGCTTTACCTATCACACCGCGGACGCAAATACCGATGGCTACATCGACGCCGCCGACTACACCTTCTGGCGAGACGCCTTCGACGCGCAACCGTCTACTCTGGCGACGCCCGAACCCTCGGCGGTCGCACTGGCAGCGATCGGCGCCGGGCTCTTAACAGGTCTACGGCCAAGCCGAAGCTAATCAAGGACGATTCAAATGAAGAACTACGACGACCTCGGCAAGCTGATCCTCCGCGTCACGGTGGGTGGGCTGATGCTGTTTCACGGCGTCGCCAAGCTGCAAACGGGCATCGGCGGCATCTCTGGCATGCTGGCCGCGAAGGGGCTGCCGACCTTCTTGGCTTACGGCGTCTACGTCGGTGAAATCGTCGCGCCCTTGCTGCTGATCGCCGGCCTGTTCACTCGCCCCGCGGCATTGGTGTTCGTCTTCAACATGATCGTGGCGGTCGCGCTCGCGCACCCGGGCGACCTCTTCAAGATCGGCGAACACGGCGGCTGGGCGCTCGAACTGCAAGGGTTCTACATCCTCACAGCGCTAGTCGTGGCGCTGATTGGCCCTGGCGCGTGGTCGCTTGATGCGAAGCGTCAGAAGAAGGCATGGTGGCAATTCTGGTCGAAGTAGCTAGCGGCGATAGCATTCGCATCTCGGTCTAGCGTCCACTCTTCTCGGTCTAGCGTCATAGCGGCGGGTGCTGGTACGGTCCGCGGCTCGCCCCCCACCGCGTCGGCACGACGCGACTCGCGGGGCGTTACAGCCCCCTGCCGACCGCCCACCGCCCACTCCCTCATGTACAAGCTCGTCCTCTGCCTCCGCTACCTGCGGACGCGCTGGATCGCCCTGGCTTCGATCATCAGCGTCACGCTCGGCGTGGCCACCATGATCGTCGTTAATAGTGTCATGGCGGGCTTCACGCACGAGATGCGCGACCGCATCCACGGCATCCTCTCCGACGTGGTGTTCGAGGCCCGCAGCCTCGACGGCGCTCCAGACGCCGAGAAGCATATGGAGCTGATCCGCGCGCAGGCCGGCGACCTCATCGACGGCATGAGCCCCACGGCTCAGGTCCCTGCGATGCTCGGCTTCACTGTCAGCGGGCAACGCGTCAACCGCCAGGTAATGCTCATCGGCATCGACCCTGAGAGCTACGGCAAGATCAGCGACTTCGGGCGCTACCTCCAGCACCCGGCCAACCGCGGCCAGCTAAACTTTGACCTCCGCGAAGGGGGTTACGACACCGCCGACCCCCAAGCCGAAGACCCCGCGAAAGCCGCGCCGCGGCCGATGATGGAAACGGCGGGCTGGGAGCACCGGCGACGCAAGGCGTTTTGGACGCAGCGTGAAGCGGAGCTCGCTGCACGAGTTGCGAAGTCGGAAGTGGGAAGTGATCAGAAGTTGGAAGTGGGAAGTGGGAAGTCGGAAGCTACCGAGGCAACCGCGACATCAACGGAATCCGCAATCCCCAATCCCCAATCCGCCGTTTCCGCAGACCCCTTTGCTCAAGCCGAGGCAACAAGCGGCGACGCCGGCAAGACCTTCGACCCCTCGACCGAACAACACCCGGGCCTCGTTCTCGGCATGGCGCTCGGAAGCTTCCGCGACGCCACCGGCGAGGATCGCTTCTTGGTGCTGCCAGGCGATGACGTTGAAGTTACCTACCCGATGTCTACGACGCCCCCTAAGCCGGGGAATGCGTTCTTCACCGTGGTCGATTTCTACGAATCGAAGATGAGCGAGTACGACTCATCGTTCGTGTTCGTCCCGCTCGAAGTGCTGCAAGACAAGCGTGGCATGATCGACCCATCGACGGGCGTCGCCAACTTCAACTCGATCCAGATCCGCTGCAAACCGGGCGTCGATCCGAACGTGGTCCGCGACCGCTTGCAAGAAGTCTTCGATCCACGGGCGTATGTTGTGAGCACCTGGATGGACAAGCAGGGCGCGTTGCTCGCTGCTGTGCAGATGGAGACCGCCGTGCTTAATGTGCTGCTGTTTATGATCATTGCCGTGGCGGGCTTCGGCATCCTGGCGATCTTCTACATGATTGTCGTCGAGAAGACCCGCGACATCGGCATTCTCAAGAGCCTCGGCGCCAGCGCCAGCGGCGTCATGGGAATCTTCCTCGGCTACGGCCTGACGCTTGGCATCGTTGGCGCCGGCGCAGGGATGATCGGCGGCCTTGTCTTCGTGGCTTACATCAATGAGATCGCCGACGTCCTCGCCTGGGTTACCGGCACGCCCGTGTTCGACCCTGCCGTCTACTACTTCGCCAAGATTCCCACGATCGTCCACCCGCAAACCGTGGCCTGGATCGTCGCCGGCGCGATGGCTATCGCGGTGCTCGCCAGCGTGCTGCCCGCGCGACGCGCCGCGGCGCTGCATCCGGTTGAGGCGTTGCGGTGGGAATGATGTGAAAGGGGAAAGTCGAAAGGGGAATGCGGAAAGAACTAAGCCGTAACGAATCGAGATAGAGCTGTGATTGATCATTCCGCATTCCGCATTCCGAATTCCCCTTTAGCGCCCGTGGTCCTCTCCGCGCGCGGCGTCACCAAGACTTACCGCAAGGGCGCCGTTGCGGTGCCCGTGTTGCGGGGGGCGGACATCGAGGTGCGCGAGGGTGAGATGCTCGCTATCGTCGGGCAGTCGGGGAGCGGGAAGAGCACGCTGCTGCATGTGCTCGGGACGCTGGATCGGCCCGACGCGGGCGAGGTGGTTTATCAAGGCGAGCGGATCGACGCGCTCAGCCGCAAACGGCGAGATGCGTTCCGCAACACCGAGCTGGGGATGATTTTTCAGTCGTATCACCTTCTGCCAGAACTCTCGGCGCTAGAGAACGTGCTAGCGCCAGCGCTGATCCGATACGACATGTTTGATTACTTCGCCAAGCGGCGCCAACTGCGCGAGCGCGCCGCGGCGCTGCTTGAGCGCGTTGGTCTCGGCCATCGCCTCACCCACAAGCCGCGCGAGCTGTCGGGTGGCGAGATGCAGCGGACCGCGATCGCCCGGGCGTTGATGAACGAGCCCAGCTTACTGCTGGCGGACGAGCCTACCGGCAACCTCGACCCCACCAGCGGCGAGGGGGTCCTCGAACTTCTCCGTGGCCTGAACCAAACCGACGGCTTGACGGTCGTTATGGTCACCCACGACCGCAGCATCGCCGCCCTGGCGGACCGGACCGTCACCCTGGTGGAAGGCCGCGTCGCCGACGAAGAGGCGGGCCTACGCGTCCAGGGCTAAGCCAGCGTCTCGATGGACGGCGAGCCGGAACCCGCTCGCGCCTGGGGTTGCGCCAGATACTCGATTTGGCGAGCGTTTCCCCGCTTCCGCTCCGGGCGCTGACTCGTTCCGGCTCACTTTCTATCGCTTTGGGATCGCTCCGCCCCCCGTAGCCCCCGCTGTGCCCGCCCTAACCGGCTGGTTAGAATGCCGGGCTTCCCTCAAGCCTCCCGACCCAAGCCTCACCCCCTCTTCACATGTCCCGCATCGTTTGGATCAACGGCGAACTGGTTCCCGCTGAGCAGGCGACCGTCAGCGTCTTCGACCACGGCCTGCTGTACGGCGACGGCGTCTTTGAGGGGATGCGGATTTACAGCAACAAAGTGTTCCGGCTTAAGGAACACCTCGAACGACTCTACGAATCGGCCAAGGCGATCTGCCTGAACATTCCGATGCCATTCGAGGCGCTCGTGGACGCCACGAACCTGACCGTTAAAGAGAACGGTCTCGAGGACGGATACATCCGCCTCTTGGTCACGCGTGGTAGCGGCACGCTGGGTCTCGACCCCAATCGTTGCGGCAACCCTCAGGTGATCATCATCGTCGATAAGATCATGCTCTACCCGACCGAGCTCTACGAGAACGGTCTGGAGATCATCACGTCGAGCGTGATTCGCAATCACCCAGCCGCGCTGAGCCCCCGGATCAAGTCGCTCAACTATCTCAACAATATCCTCGCCAAGCTCGAAGGCCTGCAGGCCGGCTGCGTCGAGGCGCTGATGCTCAACCACAAGGGCGAGGTCGCCGAGTGTACCGGCGACAACATCTTCGTGGTGAAGAAGAGCGAGCTGTACACGCCACCGCTCGACGCCGGCATCCTGGCGGGCATCACCCGCGAAGTCGTCCTAGAGATCGCCGACGAAGACGGCATCCCCACCTGGGAAGCCTCGCTCACCAAGCACGACGTCTACGTCGCCGACGAGGTCTTCCTCACCGGTAGCGCCGCCGAAGTGATCCCCGTCGTGAAGGTCGACAGCCGCAAAATCGGCGACGGCCGACCAGGTCCCATCACGAAGCGGCTGAACGAACTCTTCAAGGCTGCTGTGCGCAAATGAGGCCCTGCGCAAAAGAATGAGTGCGGCTGGCTATGCTAGGGAGACTTCGATGACTCTCCAGCCCGCGAGCCTTGGATGTTCCGCCATTACGCCGCTGCCTTTCTTGCCGCTTGTTTCGTAGCGACCACCGTACAGTCCGAACCCGCGCGGCCGCGGTTGCGTGATTTGGGCGTCGAGGTCGGCGTCTTCGCGCCGGGCCCGCTCAACGCAATCACCGATGTCGCGGGCGTACGGGTCGGGCACGACACGCTCATTGAAGGCGACCGGCTTCGCACGGGCGCCACGGCGATCGTGCCGCACGAAGGCGATCTGTTCCAAGAGAAGGTCCCGGCGGCGGTGGTTGTCGGCAATGGCTTCGGCAAGCTCGTTGGCTCGACGCAGGTCAACGAACTGGGCCAGCTCGAAACGCCGATCCTGCTGACCAACACGCTCAACGTCTGGGAAGCCGCCGCGACGCTCGCCGAGGAAGCGCTCGCGGCGCCGGGCAATGAAGCGGTGCGTTCGGTGAACCCCGTCGTCGGTGAGACGAACGACGGTTACCTTAACGACATCCGCAGCCGGGCGTTGAAGCCTGAACACTTCCGCGCCGCATTGTCAGGCGCCGAGTCTGGGCCTGTCGAAGAGGGCTCGGTCGGCGCCGGGACCGGCACCCGTACGATGGGCTACAAGGGTGGCATAGGCACGTCCTCACGCAAGTTGCCCCATTCATTGGGAGGAGGCTACACGGTCGGCGTGCTCACGCAGACGAACTTCAGCGGCCTGCTGACGGTCGCCGGGGCGCCGGTGTGGCGTGACTTTGGACCCAAGCCGTACCCGGAGCACGACCTGTCGTCGAAGGACGGCTCGTGCATGATCGTCGTCGCTACCGACGCGCCGATCGACGCCCGCCAGCTCAAGCGGCTCGCACTCCGCGCGCTCGTCGGCATGGGCCGCACCGGCGCCGACTTCTCGAACGGCAGCGGCGACTACGTGATTGCGTTCTCGACGAGTGAACTCGTGCGAATCCAAGCTGATCAATCGGAACAAACCATTCCGCGGCTGAGCGAAGCGAGCTTGACGCCGCTGTTCGACGCCGTCGCCGAGGCGACCGAAGAGGCGATCCTCAACGCGATCCTCCGCGCAACGACGGTGCAGGGTCGCGACGGGAACGTCAGCGAAGCGATCCCGATAGAGCGGCTCAAGGATTCGCTGCGACGCTACGGCGCCATCTCGAGCGACGACGAGTAGCCAATCTCCGAATCTAGCCTTCTCCATTCTGCCGTTGAGTCTCGCGCAGAGACGCGAAGGCGCAGAGGGGAGGCAATTAAGACTCACGCAAAGCCGCCAAGGCGCACAGAAAAAGTCTTTTCGGAATAGGCTCGGCTGCAATCGATCGCGCAGGAGCGCGTCCTTTGCGGCTTAGCGCCTTTGCGTGAGACTTACAGACATCCAGATCTGCGTCTCCGCGTCTCTGCGCGAGACCTCCCGACTTTTTTTCTCCGTACCCTTGCGGCTTTGTGCGCGTCATCGGGGTCAGGAGACCCCTCCCACAGATTTAGTCGCTTCGCGTACTAGTGGCTCGCCTTGTCGACGGCCTCGGCCATCCGCTGATTCGCGAACTTGCTGAACTCTGTGTTCTCGACCTCAACGTACTCGGCGACCCAGCGGTTGGCCTCTTCGATGCGGTTGCGATCTTCGCGCGAGAGGATCCAAGTGACGAGGTGCTCGGCGCGTAGCTCGGGCTCGCCTTCGATCGGGCCCTCGTAGAGCTCGACCTCGATCGGCACCACGTCGTGGTTGGCGAGCGACTCGTTGACCCGCATCCGCGGCCCTGGAGGCAAGCCCGCTTCGAGCAGCGTGTGCAACTGGGCGTAGGCGTCGAGGAACGCCCGCAACTCCTTCATCGCCTCGCGGCTGGCGACGGGCATCGTCACCAAGCGGTAAGACATCTGCTTGCTCGTCATCCGCAATTCGCCGGTGTCGGCGTCGAACGCCTCGTCGAACGCCGGGTCGCCGGTGAAGCGGAGGAACGGGTCTTTGTGAACCGCGGCCCAACGCCGAAGCTTGGTCGTCACCACCGCGACGCGATCGCCACCAATCTCGGAGCGGTACTGCCGCTGCGAGTCGAGAAGGACGAACCGCCCCGGCTTGTCTGCCGCGCCGGGCCGGAAGATCGTGACGCGATGGGCTTCGTCCCGGAAGTCGTACGCGGCGCCGCCGGTAAACAGCGTAACGCTCTGGCTTGCCGGCTCCTCCTCGCCCTTGGCGTAAACGCGCGTCTCGATGCGGAAGTCGGCGGCGAAGCATGTCGTCGCCACGCCGTCGGAAAACAGCCCGACGGACAATAGCAGAGCTAGCAAATAGCGCATGGCGGGCGCCTAGGTTCGAGGACGGTTCTTCAAGCGCCGGGACCTTAGCAAGGTCCCCTGCGGCGGTGAAGATCATCGCGACCAAACTGTCACGCTAGCAGTGACAATTAGCCTTCTCTCTTAGAGGAATCGCACGCCGATTTCATAGAAGCGCCCGATTGTCTCGCAGCGCACTACCTCGGCCTCGACCGTCACCGTCCTCTCGGCCACCGTGGCGCAGCGCCACTGCATCGCGTGCCAATGGCCCGACACGGGCCTCGTGTGCGCGAGCCGGGCCCCTGTGAGTGATAGGTCTCCGACGACCACCGCGAAGGGATCGCCACACGCCTTGCCGAATTCGTCGAGCGGGATCGCCGACGCCGTGAGGCAGACGCTTTCCCTCGCGCTGCGACGCCGATTGGCGCCGCCCTCTTCGCCGCCGCTACGTTCTTGACGGGCGCGCGCGGCGCCGTTGGCGATCGCCTCGCGGAAGCTGCTCGGCATCCCCAAGGAATCGAAGGGGTCGCCGATCCTCCGCAGCACCGCTGCCGATCGCTCGATTAGGCTCTGCTCAATCGTCTCGAGCAACTTGCCGAGTGGGACGTCGCGTTGGCGGAGGATTGCTTCTTGCCTCCAGGACTCGATCTCAAGCAGCGACGACGCTTTGACGCCAATCGACTCCGCATCAATCGGATCGGTGACGATCTCGTCCACGCCGTAGGCTAAGAGCGACTTGACCATCTCGCCGGCGCCGGCGCTGACGATCGCCATGATCTTGGCGCGGCGGCGGTACGCGAAGGCGTCGCCGGCAACCGACACTTGCTCGGCCCTGGCGTCCCGCAAGTCGATCAGGATCAGGTCGTAACAACCCCCTTGGAGTCGTGCCCGTGCTCCGGTGGGCCGGCAGACGGAGTCACAGCGGAACCCCAGACGCTCCATCCCGCGGCAGATCAGCTTGCCCTGCAAGCTATCGCTGGCGTAGACCAACGCGCGATAGGTAGCGGCCTCATCCGACGGAGGTTGTGACGCTTCGACACCGACTGTCGATGACGGGGGCATTCGGTTGACCGTTCAACGCGATAGGTGGTGACCGCAGTACAAACTAGGACATCCGCATTGGCATGCCCGCCAACCTGCCTCATACCGCAACATGGACTGCGCCCAGCCGGGTGGCGCCGGCGGCATGACCGGCAGGACCGCTCCAACGGGCAGCGATCCTTGGGGGGATTCTTCCTATAGGAGTAAGTCCCCCTCCTCGACTTCTTGGTAGACTTACGCGTCTCCCCCAAGAGGACCGGGCGACCGCCGGCTCTGGACTCCGTTAACTCGGCAGGCCAAAGCGGGAGGAAAGTCCGGGCGTCACAGGACAGGGTGGTGGGTAACGCCCACCGGCCGCAAGGCCAGGGAAAGTGCAACAGAGAGTAGACCGCCGATGGGGGGGAAGCGGTTAGCGGTTAGCAGTTAGTCGTTAGCTGTCGGCATCGCCGACGATCCTTTAGCTAACCACTATCGACTAATCGCTAACCGCTTCTCCCCACAGGCAAGGGTGAAACGGTGCGGTAAGAGCGCACCAGCGGGCGGGGTGACTCGCTCGGCTTGGTAAACCCCACCCGACGCAAGGCCAAACAGGGAGGATGAGCTTGTCCGGCTCGCTACCACTCCCGGGTGGGCCGCTCGAGGCGGCGGGCAACCGCCGTCCTAGATGAATGGTCGCCGCCAATGTCGCAAGACATTGGAGACAAGACCCGGCTTACAGGTCCTCTTGGGGGGGCTTTTTTATTAAGTGGGCAGTCGGCAGTGCGCAGTAAGGTGACCCTCTCCCCCGAGAACGCCTACCTCCTTCTTGCCCACTGCCGACCGCCCATTGCCAACTAACGAAAAACCGCCCCGGCTATTCCTAACCGGGGCGGCGTACGTCAGTCGAATTGGTGGCCCGGCCGGGGCGCCAAGTCTCAGTAGCCCGACCCTCAGAAGCCCGACTTGAAGGGGCTGTCGCTGGGGACCGTGCTGCCATTGCTTCCGCTGTTGGCCACGGGGTTGGTCGGAGCGCCGGTCAGCGACGGGGTCGTCGTGTTGCGACGCTTCGGCAAAGCGGTCTGATCGGCAGGGATCATGTCCTGCTCGATCATCTGCAGCAGCTTCGAGATGCAGAGCTTGTTCATGCTGGTACGCAGGTCGTGAGCCTCCGTCCGCAGGTACTCGTGCATGCTCTTCGGGAGACGGACCGTGATCACACGGGTCGGCTCGCTCTCGCTGTCGGCGGTCGCTTTGTTCTCACGGAGCTTCACCAGCAGCTTCTGGATCTGGGCGAACTCTTCCGAACGCTCGAAAGCGGTCAGGTCGTCGAAGTTCGGGAACGTCCGACGGACAACGCCGTCGATGCCCATCACTTCGCGGAAGAAGGTCACCCAATCGGGCGACTGCTGGCACAGGCGCTCGGCGACCTGCAGCAGCTGCTGGTACTGGGGGTTGGTTTCGGTGGACTGGGTTTCAGCGGACTGGCCATTCGTGGCGGCAGGGGACTCGGTCAGCACGGCGTGCGTCTCCATCCGGTTCGTGCGGGGCGGCGGCGGGGCCAACTCCAGCCCCGTCTCGCAAGCATTCTCCGACGCCAGCAAACGCCACGCTGGCATCCCCTACGGCGCCAGCACTTGCAGCGAATCGGCCTAGCTGCCTATTTCCCAACAGGCCGTGCTCAACAACCGCGCACGACTTTCGTGCACAAAGCTTAGGCACGGCCCTTTGTCCCGCCCTGTGGGGTGTCCAGTCGGAAACCTCGGAAAGTCTTTAGCGAAAAACCCCGCTTCGGGAGCGAAATCCGTCCTTTCGTAGCAAGAAGGGCTGGCGGCGCAGAAAAAACTCCGGGCGCTGACGCTGACGGCTCGCCACAGTTGGTCGGCGAGCCGTCAGCCTCAGCGCCCGGAGCGGATGTCCGAACGGTCGTTGCTAGCAACCCTAGGCCGCGTCGCGGATCTTCTCCAAGAGGGCCTTCGTCCGCTTGATCCCCTCGTACTCGCCGACCGCGCTCCCCTCGTACTCGATCCCCACCCAGCCGCTGTAGCCGTGGTTCAGGACGATCTTCATGACGCGGTAGTAGTCGGTCTCGATGGCGTCGCCGTCTTCGTTGAAGTCGTAGCTCTTCGCCGACACCGCCTTGGCGAACGGCATCAGCTCTTCCATCCCCTGGTAGCGGTCGTACCACACGGCCTCGGGGGTCCCGCGGCCGGAGATGCAGAAGTTGCCGAAGTCCGGCAGCGTCCCGACGTTCGGCCGGCCCACCCGCTTCATGACCCCCGCCAGCCAGGCGCCGTTGCTCGACAGGCCGCCGTGGTTCTCCACCAGGACGTTCAGGCCGTACTGGTCGGCGATCTCGCCCAGCCGCCCCAGCCCGTCCGCCGCCAGGGCTAGCTGCTCGGCGTAGCTCCCGCTCGATTGGGCGTTCACCCGGATGGCGTGGCAGCCGAGCTCCTTGGCCGCTTCGAGCCACTTCTTGTGGTTGTCGATCGCCTGGGTCCGCTTGGCGTCGTCCGCGTCGCCCAGGGCGCCCTCGGAATCGACCATGATCAGGACGCTCTCGACCCCCGCGTCGGCGGCCGCCTGCTTCACCTTGCCGACGTACTCCGACCCGGCCTGCTTGTCCTCCCACAGCTGGCTGACGTACTCGATCCCGTTGATACCGAACTCCTCCTTCGAGACCCGGGCGAAATCGAGGTTCTTCAGCTCTCCGCCGCGGATCGCCTTGTGCAGCGACCACTCGGCCAGCGAAATCCGGTACGGCACGACCTTCTTCTCCCCAGCAAACGCCCAGCGGGGCACGGTAGCCATCGCAGCGGCAGTAGCGGCGGCGGTCTGAAGAAACTGACGACGGGCAAGCGACATGGGAGAGGCCTCGGGGGTGTTCGTTCCGGGAAGAGGGGGCGTGGGACTATCTTGGCCCGTCGGGGCCGCGGTTTCAATGAATGACCCGAGGGGAATGACGAAGCACGAATGACGAACCTGTCGGAGGGGTCGGGCCGGCGCCGGCAGGTTCGTCATTCGTCATTCGGATTTCGTCATTCCCTTTATCTGGGGCCGTTGACCCCCCGCGCCGGCCTACCGAGAATCGCACCCTTACCGATCAATTCACCCCACCGCCGCCCTCCCCGGAGCCCCCACATGTCCGCCGCCCCGATCACGATGACCGCCGGCAAGCTCAACGTGCCCGACGAGCCCATCGTGCCCTTCATCGAGGGTGACGGCACCGGCCCCGATATCTGGCGCGCCAGCCAGCTCGTCTTCGACGCGGCGGTCGAGAAGGCCTATGGCGGCAAGAAGAAGATCGCCTGGAAGGAGGTCCTCGCCGGCCAGAAGTCGTTCGACAAGACCGGCTCGTGGCTGCCGGACGAGACCCTCGACGCCTTCCGCACCTATCTGGTCGGCATCAAGGGCCCGCTGACCACGCCCGTCGGCGGCGGCATCCGCTCGATCAACGTCGCCCTGCGGCAGATCCTCGACCTCTACACCTGCCTGCGTCCCGTCCAGTACTTCACCGGCGTCCCGTCGCCCGTGAAGCAGCCGGAGCTGACCGACATGGTCATCTTCCGCGAAAACACCGAGGACATTTACGCCGGCATCGAGTTCGAGCACGGCACGGACGATTGCAACAAGTTCAAGAAGCTCTTCTCCGAGGCCTTCCCCGAGCGCTGGAAGAAGGTCCGCTTCCCCGAAACGGTCGGCCTGGGCGTCAAGCCCGTCAGCCAGGAAGGGACGCACCGCCTGGTGAAGGCCGCGATCCAGTACGCGATCGACAACGACCGCGACTCGGTGACCCTTGTTCACAAGGGGAACATCATGAAGTTCACCGAGGGCGCCTTCTGCAACTGGGGTTATGAAACGGCCGTCAAGGAGTTCGGCGCCAAGCCGCTCGACGGCGGCCCGTGGCACGTGTTCAAGTCGCCCAACGGTGGCAAGGACATTGTCATCAAGGACGTCATCGCCGACGCGATGCTCCAGCAGATCCTCACCCGCCCGGCCGAGTACAGCGTGATCGCCACGCTGAACCTCAACGGCGACTATATCTCCGACGCCCTGGCGGCCTGTGTCGGCGGCATCGGCATCGCCCCCGGCGGCAACATCAACTACGACACCGGCCACGCCATCTTCGAGGCCACCCACGGCACGGCGCCCAAGTACGCCGACCAGGACAAGGTGAACCCGGGCAGCGTGATCCTGTCGGGCGAAATGATGTTCCGCCACCTCGGCTGGACCGAAGCGGCCGACCTGATCGTGAAGGGCCTCAACGGCGCGATCGCCGCGAAGACGGTGACCTACGACTTCGAACGCCTGATGGACGGCGCAACACTGGTGAAGTGCAGCGAGTTCGGCAAGGCAATTGTGAAGCACATGGGCTGACGCTAGAGGCTAGATGGCAGAGGCGAGAGGCTAGGGAAAGCTTCTGCCGCCGAGCCGCGATCGTCAGAGAGCGACCGAAAACGACGACTCCGTGATTGGGCCTTTTAGGCCCAATCACGGAGTTTTGCGATCTGACGTAGCGTTCTAGCCCAGGCTACAACGCGGAAGCTGCCTGCAGCTGCATTCGATTCGTCCGGACCCCTGCTGCTGCAACGCTTTAGCAATAACTATCCCCGTGACAAAAATACTCAAAGTGCTCACTGACATAGATTCAGAGACCGTACAAAGCAGCTTCAGTTACGAAGCATGGGAGGGATCGCATTGGGTGTTCTGCATGCTATGCGCGCTAGTGCTTATTTCGGCTGGAATGGCACTGATCTGGATCGGCGGAGCGGCTTTATATTCAATTACGACCAGGAGCACTGCAGCAGGCATCAAGGACAGTAAAGTCACGTTGGCTGACACATCTATCCACTCTCAGACCGCCGCGATACCCGCCGTCCCTACCCCCGCTCTCAGCAACGATCATTTAGCGACGCAGCAGTCTGAGCCCATAAGAATGATCGGCGGTTCGCTATTCCCTAGAGGACACAACGTTGTTCGACCAGGAGATCGTTTGAGCTTGGCTCATGAACACTACCAGCTCTCATGGAGTGGTGAACGCAACCGTAGCTTTTACGCGGATGTTGCCAACAAAAATGTAGAACCCTTCGGTGACATACTAATTTACCATTATCATGAGAACGGAGAAAAGGATTCGGTACAAGCTATAGAATTTCGTGGAGGAACCCTATCCCCGCCGTCGCTTCGCCAAACGGTTTCGGATCATTTGGAAGAGTTGCTGCCTGCAAAGGATCTGATCTTCAATGACCCTCGTTTAGCCATGTGGGATACAGGAGAATTCATTGCACTAGTGCGACCTGATAGTTACGCCATAATTTCCAGGGAATCTCCACTGCCAATCGATTTATCCGACATCCTGCGAAGCCCTGAAGATCGGAGTTTAGTACATCGACTAAATGGGAGAAGAGTGCTTTGTTCGGCGCCCCTCCATAACATGAAGGGCGATTTTACGACGACATCGATAGATAGCGTATCCGATAAGACCACGGGCAATGATATAGGAAATGCATATCTCCTAGCTACGACAGCTATCCTAAACAATGAGATTGAAGTCGTACTCGAAGAATACATCCCATTACACGGACTTGACACCATCCAACTTGAAGGCGTTCTGCACGTACTAGACCAAGACGGCGACTCAAGGATACAGCTGCTAGAAGCAAAGGCTATTCTTCCGCCATCAACTGGCATCGCGATTCAAAAATAAATTAGATGTACTGTCAGAGTCTGCGGCGGGTGGCACTGACGTGCTTTTGATTGGGTGGCCGGGTGCCATGCTCACACCCGATAGGGGATGAGCATGGGAATTGGAGTGGACCGTCGACCTTGGTTCGCATGCCCCTCCGCTTTGCATGTGGGCATGGCGCCCGCCAAGTGCCTGTGGCGATCGAAAGGGTGGCTGGAGTCGCAGGCCTTTGCCGGAGCCCTCAGCGAATCACCGACGCGGCGCCCGTTTGAGAGCCCCGGAGGGGCGGCAGCGCGTAGCCAGGGGCGCGAGCCCCTGGAACACGCACGCAAGCACTCACGAAGCCCCGGAGGGGCGACAGCGGGCATCGACGCCGGGCCTGCTGTCGCCCCTCCGGGGCTTCGTGTGTTTGGATTCGCGACTGTCCCAGGGGCTTGCGCCCCTGGCTACGCGCTGCCGCCCCTCCGGGGCTTTGTCGCTGGGCGGGCGCACCTTCGAGCCCTCAGGTGGGCCTTCGATTTCCCGGGGAAAACTTGAACGCCCGCTAAGGCGTCCGTGAGGGGCGCGCCTAAGCGTCCAGGCGTGTCCAACTCTACCCCAAGGGACCCCTCGCCCGACGCGACAGGCGGCGTCCTAGGGCCCTTCCTGAGCGTGTGACGGGAGGCCCCGGGGGCTGACTGAGAGGGCCGCCTCAATCGCGGAACAGCAGCGGGGCGAGCTCATACAAACTCCGCCGCCAGCTCTGGAACTCGTGGCCCGTGTCGGGCGACACGTACGCTGTGCTCGGCACGCCCGCCGCCACTAGCGCCTCGTGGTTGGCGTTGATCCGGTCCGGGTACTCGCGGCCGCCGCAACTGGTGAAGACCAACTTGACGCGGTCGCGGAAGCCTTCGGTCTTCTCGACGTCTTCGGGCGTGATCACCCCGCCGCTAAAGAGGCCGATGTGCGAGAACTTGTCGAGGTTGCGGAGCGTGACCAGACGGGTCTCCATGCCGCCCATCGACAGCCCCGCCATCGCCCGGTGTGGCTGGTCGGAGAGCGTGCGGAAGTGCTCGTCGATGTAGGGGACGAGCTCATCGACAAGCACCTTCTCGAACGCGTCGATCTTGAACTCGCGCAGCTGGCCCCAGCGGACCTCGTTGGTCATGCCGTAGGTCATCACCACGAGGAACGGGCGCGCCCTGCCCGCGGCGATCAGGTTGTCGAGGATCAGGTGCGCGCGGCCTTGGTTGGTCCAGGCGGTCTCGTCCTCGCCCCAGCCGTGCTGCAGGTAGAGCACGGGGTAACGCTCGTCGGAGTCGGCGTCGTAACCCGGCGGCGTGTAGACGAACGCGCGGCGGACCGAATCGGTGCTCGGCGACGGGAACAGCACCTGCTGAACGCGGCCGTGCGGCGTTGGCTTGAGGGCGTAGAAGTCCTCGTCATGCGCGGGGATTTCGATGCCGCTCTCCCAGCGGACCGAGCCGTAGAAGTTCAGCGCGCCGGGGTCGTTGAACGTCCCGCCATCGACGATGGCGTGGTAGTAGTGGAAGCCCTCGTCCTCCGGCCTGGCGGTGGTCCCCACCCAGGCGCCGTCGTCCCCTTTCTCGAGCACCGTCCCCTCGCGACCGCCGAGCGTGACGCGGACGCTCTGGGCCTCGGGCGCCTCGATCCGGAAGCGGGCATAGCCCTGCGAGTTGACCTGGGGATACTCCCGGCCCGGCTGGTTCAGCGATGAGGGCTTGAAATCTTCGGCGATCGACGCTCCGTCCTCGGCGAGGAGGGGCGAAGCGACCGCCACGAGGGCGACGGCGAACAAAACAAGTTTCATGGCGATTGAATAAGTCGAGAGGAGAGAGAAGACGAGCAGGCGATAGCGTACACGATTCGCCCGATGTGAAGGATAAGCCCTTGTGAAGGGAAGAAGATTAACCACAAAGGAACGAAGGAACGACGGCCGTTCGTAGGGGGTGGCAGCCTTACTCTTCGCAGTAACCATCCGAGTGGTTGGCGCCTTTTCCTTTGTTACCTTCGTTCCTTTGTGGTGAAAATCCTTTGTAGGCGGCAGGCAGATTGCCACGGCATCCGCGCTTGCTGGGCCGCGAGAAAGCCTACAATCGGGGTCGTGACGCTAACGACCTCCTCAGCCGGCGCCTCCTCAACACCAAGGCATTCACGATGGCCATTCCGCACGCCGCTCCCGGTCAGACAATCGACGTCCGCCCCTTGGGGCCGGCCCTGGCGGGGACGAAGACCTCGGCCCTGCTGAAGACCGACTCGCTCGAAGTGATCCGGCTGGTGGTCCCGGCCGGCAAAAAGATCCCGTCGCACAAGGTGGCCGGCGAGATCACGGTGCAGTGCCTCGAAGGCCGCGTCGCGTTCACAGCGCTGGGCGAGACGCACGAGCTCCAGGCCGGCCAGATGCTCTACCTCCCCGGCGGCGCCGACCACGCCCTCGAAGGCCTCGAAGACGCCTCGGTGCTGGTGACCATCCTCAGCTGACCCCGCCGTGCTAATGTCGAAACGTTGCAAGACTCACCAACGTCAGCAGCGCCAGGGCGACGGAAGAGGGCTCGGGAATCAGTGCGTAGGTGTATAGATCGCCCCCTTGGCTCGTCAGTCGGAGAGTCTTGGAAGGAGCGTCGTAGTGAATCCCCAACCCGTTATCACGGACGCCAGGAAGGGAACTTGGAAAGGCGTCGGTGAGGAGCTGCCCCCGCAGGGTCCCGTCCATTGAAAACTCAAAAAGGTCGTCGCTATTCGTAAACACGAAGAGCCCATTCGTGTCGGGATCAACCGCGACACTCTGCAATTCGTCGTTCGTTGGAAGCAGGCTCCTGGCGTCGAACGAGAAGAGCAACTCACCCGAGAAGGACCACTTCTCGACGCTCCCCTCAAACCGGGTTAACCAAAGGGTTGAGTCGCGATCGTCGATGTCCATCCCCTCGGTCGCCGGCGCCCCCGTGCGGATCCGACCCGTGACGGCGCCATCGGGATTGACGAAGCGAACGATTCCCGTGTCCTGATCGAGGACGACCAATTGATTGAGAGCGGAGCTGTAAGCGAGCCCGCGGAGGTCGCCCACTCCAGAGATCGACGTCTCGCCGAGAAATCCAAAACTCGCATCGTAGGTAGACCACGCGCCCGTCAGCGTTTGGGCGACGTGCCAAGTGGAGCCGTCGAAATCGAGATCGTGGCTGCCAGTGTTGAGAAGAGTCTCGTCGACTTTGAGAAGGTAGCGCCCGTTGACACTCAAGGCATAAGCGTTGCACTGGAGTATCGAGAGCAACGCGAAGACGGACGCAACCGCCAATGCGGAGAGCGAGCGTGGCGAGTGCATTAGCAACTCCGGCGGAGGATTAAAAACACAAAGGTGGCTCGCAGCACTGGCAGACCCGCATGTTAATTCAAAAGGCCGAACACTTTTTGTAGAATCTTTCGAACGACATAAGTCAGAGGCCGTGCGCCACAGCTGGCTCGCCCAGCAGTGGCACACCTTTCTTCCGTCGGGTCTCTAGTGTTGAAGTGGCCCCGGCGACGGGCCGTCGTATCCTTCGTGCCCGTCGTGGTTCCTCCTCCCGACGTGAGCAAGAGGCCTGACCCCCAAAGTAGGGGCGCCTCGTTTGCCTCTGCATTTATCGGGGAAAACGTGAACACCCGCACAGAGGCCCATAGAGGGCCCATTTGGGCGACCTAGCGTGTCCATGTGTCCACCCCACGGCTTCTCGCCAACATGGCCGTAACGTGGACGCTAGGGCCCTTCCTGGGCCTCTGGCGCGCGGGGTGTGGCGGGGCCGGTTCAAGCCGGCTCAAAACCCCTCCTTCGGGGGGGTAGGTTGATCGGGCCGCTTCGTTGCCAGGGCTCGGTTTCTCCGCGGGCTACATCGATCGAGTCACCGACGAGGGCGCCTATGCCCTGTCGAGGGCTATCGGCGTCTTCCTGGGCGCTATGTTGATGGTGCTTTACTTGATCCGTGTAACGAATTAAGAAGGCGATTGAAACCGACAACCTGGAATTAAATCCCTCCAGCGTTGATACATTCTCACCACACGCCCCTTACCGCCGCATGATCCTCAAGGCCCTCCGCATCATCGGCGCGGTCCTTGCCGCGATTGTCGTCGCCATGGTGCTGTTGATTGCGGTGGAGCTCTTCAGCGCGATCGTGCATCCCTTCCCGCCCGACTTTGCGGGAACCGAAGCCGCCATGTGCGAGCATGTGGCCCGCTACCCACAATGGGTCCTTGCGGCGATTGTGCCGATGTGGGCGGCTACGGCGTGGGTGAGCACGTGGCTGGCGGGGTGGCTTGGCGGCCGCGGACCGGCGATGGGTGTCGCCGTCCTACTGATGGCGGCCGTGCTCTGCAATCTGTCGATGCTCCCCTACCCGCTCTGGTTTAAGACCGTGCAGCCGATCGCGATCGTGATCGCCCTGGTGTATGCGTACCGCCTTTCAACGCCCCGCTCGTTGAATGCAACACAACAAGCGGCAACCATTGAAGGTGGCATCAAAGACAGCGAAAGAACGGACTAACCGCCGTAGGAATCGAAGACAGGAGCCATCGATAGCGCGTTTTCTATCGCGCCCAACTCTGTTACCGGCCTGCTGGTCTACCTCCGCGTCCCAGCGGTTGCTTCGAGTCCATCAGACGCCTGCCGGCTGCCGCGGCGTGGGGCTTTGGTGCGGTTTGATGGCCGGGGTGGGGATCGCCATCGAGTCGCCGCGGAGCTCGAGCAGGGCTTGGCGTTCTTGGTCGATCTCGTACATCGTGCGGAACCCCAAGCGGCGCAGCACCGGCAGCGGCGGGCACCAGCCCTGCACGGCGTGCTGGAGCAGGAAGCCCGTCACCGCCAGCGGCAGGAAGGCCCAGCGGCGGTCCTTGGTGACGGCTAGCAGGCTGCCGGTGAACGCCAGCGTGGCGGCGTTGGCTTCGAGCGTCCGCTCGATGTCCCACTCGTGGTCCAATTCCGCCAAGCGCTGATCGATCTCCGCGGCCGATGCGTGCCGTAAGTCACGGACGCGCTGCTCGGCCTGCTGGCGGATTGATCGGTTGACGCTCTGACAGGTGTGCTCCGGCACACGCTCGCTGCTCGACGGGATCATGATTGCCTCGGTTGGTGTCGCGGTTGGGTGACAAACCCTCCGCCACACCGAGATGCAAACCCCGCGCCGCAGCGCTCCATCGAATCCGTCAACCCAATCAATCGGCGAAGAGGCCGGTGGCGTACCAGATGCCGTTGCCGCCGCGTTGGATGTCGTACGCGTAGGCGCGGTGGGGGCGGCTGACGCCGCGCCAGTGGCCCGACGAGTGGCGCCAGGCGTCGACGCAATCGACGACCGAGTCCATCAACGTCTGGCCGGGCCAGCTCTCAGCGCAAACCTCGGTGACGCTGCTGCCGGCGGCGCCGCTGAGGCGTTGGAAGCGGCGGCCGAAGTTCTGGTGGCCCTGCTGGCGTACCCGGGCCTGGTAGGCGGCCTGCTCGTTGGCGCCCGACGCTAGCGCGTTATGAAAGCGCCCGCCGGTGCTCTGTGGCGCCTCGGGGTGCATCCGGACGGCCCACACAAGCGACCGCTGCGTGAGCGTCCCGGCGGGCAGGTCGAGCGCCGTCGCCAAGCCCCGCGGGCTCCAGTGGTAGTACTTGCCGCCGGCGAACGGCAACGCCGTCACCGCATGGCCGTAGTAGGGCGCGTCCTCGTTTGCGAGGTCGACGATCGCGAACCCCGCCCCGCCGCGCAGCTCGCTGAGCGCGGCGAAGTCGGCGAGCCGGCGTGGCTTGCCATCAACGTCGATCGTCGTGTCGACGTCGGCGCGGAGCAGCGTCATCTCGCCGAGCTTCTCGCGCGCCGGCGCGTTGGATTGCAGGTAGGTTTCAACCGACTCTTGCGTCGCGGTTGTGCTCGGCGACGTGAGATACACAACAAGCATCTGGTCGTGCTCGTCTGCTTCCCGATAGGCCGTGTAATAGTCGGTGTGCCATGTGAGGCCGGCGGCTTCGACCGTCGAGCTTTCAGCCGGGCTTTCAACCGGGGCCGTTTCTTCTGCGCGACTTTGAGTTGCAACAAGCAGCAAGACACACAGCGACACGTAGCGAGCAAACATCCAATCAGCCTCCGCAGGTGGGGGACTCGGCGCATCAGCGTTGCGGCGCGGGACCGCGGGCCGAGTCGTACATTAGGTAGGGCCGCCCGCAAGGAGGGGCGGTGGGGTGTTCCGGGAAGCGTCCCACCCTAGCCCGCCGGCCGCGGCGATGGGACCCGCCGACAGAGCTAGAAACCCGCGCATTTGCGCGGAACGTGAATTGCACCACCGAATCGGGCGACTCTCGCCCAGCGCTAGACGCGGGAATACGATTGCCCGCGGCTGGCCGCAACGGCGCCCATTCAATTCACAGGAGCTTCAGCGATGGCCTTCCTCACCACCCGCGACGACGTGAGCCTTTACTACAAGGACTGGGGGAGCGGCACACCGGTCGTGTTCAGCCACGGCTGGCCGCTGACGGCGGACGCTTGGGAAGCGCAGATGTTCTTCCTGGCGTCGAACGGTTGCCGCTGCGTGGCTCACGACCGCCGTGGGCACGGCCGCTCGAGCCAGCCGTGGCACGGCAACGACATGGATGCGTACGCCGACGACTTGGCCGAGCTGCTCAAGGCGCTCGACCTCCGCGACGTGGTGCTCGTGGGCCATTCGACGGGCGGCGGCGAGGTCGCGCGTTACATCGGCCGGCACGGCACGGAGCGCGTCGCCAAGGCGGTGCTCGTCGGCGCGGTTCCGCCGCTCATGGTGAAGACCGACGCCAACCCCGGCGGACTGCCGATGAGCGTCTTCGACGGATTCCGTGAGCAGTACTTGGCGGACCGCGCGCAGTTCTTCCTCGACGTGGCGAGTGGGCCGTTCTATGGCTTCAACCGTCCCGGCGCCAAGGTGTCGGAGGGGCTGATCCGTTCGTGGTGGACGCAGGGCATGATGTCCGGCCACAAGAACGCGTACGACTGCATCGCGGCGTTCTCGGAGACCGACTTCACCGAGGACCTCAAGAAGTTCGACGTGCCCACGCTGATCGTCCACGGCGACGACGACCAGATCGTGCCGATCGACAATTCGGCGCTGTTGTCGGCCAAGCTTGTGAAGGACGCGACGCTCAAGGTCTATCCGGGCGGGACGCACGCCCTCGCCGACACGAGCAAGGACGAGCTGAACGAAGACTTGCTTGCGTTCATCCGTTCGTAACGCGGTGTTTCATGGCTACGGCTCATCCACGCGATCGCCGCGGGCTGCCGCCTGCAGCTACGGCGAACGTTAGCGCGACCAGCGCCAACGTTGTTGGCTCGGGGACGCGGGTGATGATGAAGTACTGGTTGCCCGCGAAGTTGTTGAGATCGATCTGACCGACCGTGCCATTGAAGCCGCCGGCTCCATCGCCGCCAATGTTGATCTGTGGCGCCGGCAGCGTGCCGAGGAACTGGTTCGACAGGTAGTCGTGGTTCGAGCCGTTGATCATCGCCGTGATCTTGATGTCGGCCGGATTGGGGTTGCCCAACGCTGAGAGCGGGATGCCCAACTCGATGCCGGTCGTGACCGCTACAGCCGCCATGAGGTCGGCCGCGTCACTCCCACCCATCACGCCGGCGGTGTTGCTGTTGTCGAACGCCACGCCGATCCCCGCGCCGGGCAACGCGTTGGCGTTCGCGCCCGTAAGCGACGCGCCGAACGCCGGGCCCGAGGTCTCGAACGCCCCCGCGTCGCCGCCGACAACCGTGTAGTCAATGTCGAACCGGTCGCCGCCGCTGTTGCCATTCCGCAAGATCAGCAGGTAGTCGGCCGCGAAGCCCGAATCGAACGTGAAGCCGGCGTACTTGCCGGCCCAGCCATCGTTGCTCGGGTTGTTGCCGCCGAAGTCGGTGTTGTTCGTAATGACGTTCTCACCACCGGGGACCGCGTCGATAAAGATATTGAGCTTATTGAAGTTGTTCTCGAGATTGCCGGTGAGCATTAGGTAGAGCACGCCGCTGTCGATGTAACCCCAGGCCGCGTCGAGTTCCGAACCGCCGCCCGGGTTGCCGTCGCCGAATTGCGTCTGGACCCCTTGCACCGACAGCAGGGGATAGCTGCCGTCACGCACGCCGTCGAGGATCGGCGCCGCGGAGGCTTGAGCCGCCAATATTGCAACGAGGGAAAGAAGAAGAAGTCTCATCGGGGATTCTCCGGGAAGGGCAGCGGGGACGTTTCAAGAAACTCGCGCCAACATCGGCAAGCCAACACCACCAGTCCGTGGCGCCGCGCCACGTTCTCTTCCCGATTAGGGCCATCCCGATACAGGGGTTTTTCAGACGAGGTCCGGGCCGCGGCTGAGCGGGGCCCGAGCCGCATTGTAGTCGCCGCAGGAGTCGAAAGGAGTCTGGATCGGGGCAGAATGTCTCCGCCCCTCGGGGTGCATCCGCGAATCGTCGTCCCGCCCGACAGGCCGCCGCGCCCTTTGCGCGAAAATAGAACGGAATCGCGGGAGTCTTCCGGGTTGCTCCCGACGCGGCAGTCGGTCTGATAGGGCTTTCCTCCCGTGGTGAAACGCCCCATGAAACAACCGATAACTTGCGGCCTGACAGCCCTCCTGCTCGCCTTGCCCTGCCTGCCGATGAACGCCGCCGCGCCGGTCCCGCCCGAATGCATCGAAGCCCTGTTGCCCCCGCATGTCGGGGCGGCCGTTCTTGCCGTCGACAACGGCGAGGTGGTCTTCGAACACTGTTGGGGCGTACGGCGATTGGGAAGCGAAGAGCCCGTCACGCCAACCACGACCTTCCGCATGGCGTCGATCTCCAAGCAAGTCACCGCCACCGCGGTGCTGACGCTCGTCGATCGCGGCGCACTAGCGCTCGATGACCCGCTCGCCAAGTTCTTTGCCGACGCGCCCGCTTACTGGAACGAGATCACGCTGCACCACTTGCTAACGCACACGTCGGGCCTGCCCGGCTACGAGGGCCTTGTGCCGCAGGGGACGACACTGCAGATCTCCGATTACAACGTCCTGGCGATGCTCCTCGAGACCGACGAGCCCAAGTTCTCGCCGGGGTCGGAGTGGGAGTACTCGAATTCGGCCTACGTGATGCTAGCGCTCGTCGTCGAGCAAGTCGCCAAGACGCCTTACCATGAGTACCTCCGCGCCGAGGTGCTCCAGCCGCTGGGCATGACGGGCTCGATCAACTTCCTCCGCGGCGTGAACGCCCCGCCCGAGCGCGCCTTCGGCCACGCCATGAAGCGGGGCGGCGTCTGGGAAGTCGCCGACCAGAGCGTCACCAGCGCGACGCGCGGAGACGGCTCGGTCTACTCGTCGTTGCGTGATCTGCGGCTTTGGTCAGAAACACTCGGCAATGGCAAGGGCGTGCTCAGCGACACGACCGCCGCCGCGATGGCGTCACCGCAGTTCAAGACCACGCGCGACACGGCAACGAATGATGGGACCAGTCACTACGGCTACGGCCTCTTCATCGACGCCCACCGCGGCCAGCGCCGTCTCTGGCACAGCGGCTCGACCCGCGGCTTCTCGCTGATGCTCCATCGCTTCCCCGAACGCAAGGCGACGGTGGTGATCCTGCTGAACGCCTCACCGCGGGGGGAAGAGATGAAAGCGGAGTATACGGATGCGGTGGTGGATCGGTTGTTGTTTGGGGAGGAGTGACGCTAAGAGAAAGGGATGCCTCCTCCGCCCCGACTGACCTATAGGACAACTCGACAAGAAGAACGAACAGGAGAACGGTGGCGAAGCGGTCACCCTGCTTGCAGTCGATAGCGACGCTACGTCCAGTCAGCGATCGTTGGCCCGTCGCTCTGAGCACCGACGTCTAAGCGCGTTCAACGCGACTTACGCCGCCCTCGACGGATCGAAAGCACCAGGGCCGGCAACACCGACCAAAGCGTAGCAGGTTCGGGCGCCGGCAAGGATCTTCTGCTGGCGTACGCATCACGCCACACGGTGTAGTCAGCCGCATCAATCACGCCATCGGCGTTGCCGTCGGCGACATGGCCCGGGATGAGGCCTGTCTCGCTTCCCATTCCGTAAGAGGTATGAAGCACGGCTAGGTCAGCTGAATCGATAACCCCATTCCCGTCGTAGTCTCCATCCAGAGCGGGCAGGTACTCAAATTGGAACGACTCGAAGACGATTCCCCCGCCGAGTCCAATGTTTGCGAAACTGACGCTAACCCCGTCCACATCGGCCGAACTGAGATCGAAGGACGGCGCAGGTCGGTCGCTCTGAGCCTTACTGAATGGAAGGACGACCGAATAGACTCCGGCTTCAATCGCAAGAGTCTTCCGGAGCGATATAAATTGCTGCTGGTAGCGGTTGGGGAGGTACGAGGGGACGGTATTCCTTACAAACGAAACATACACCTCGGGGACTCGTACGGGCGGTTCGTACCAGGCGTTCGGTTCGCCCGGGTCGAACTCCAGCAACTCAACCCGTACCGCGTTGTAGCCAGAGAGATCGAGGTCCAGCGAGTTCCCGTCGATGTCGCCATAGACATTCCCATACCGAAATGCCGGCCCTTCGCAGAAGAGCGATTCGGGAGTTCCTCCCGCCAGAAATGTCCCACCCTCTGGGTCGTGCACGATCGGCATCGGACCCACGCTGCCACCAAACCCAAAGCACGCGCGGAAGTCGATGCTGCGGGCGCCTCCCAGTACGTTCTCAGGCGTCAGGCCGACTTCGGTTTGGTGGAGACTGTCCCCGTAGCCTGGAGCCGGCAATTGCACATTCAAGCCGGCGCCCGAGGCGAAGTCGTCGATAACCAATGCCTCCACACCTTGCACTGGAGAAACGACGGTCGACAAGACCGAGAAGAGAAGCCACGCTCGTGTCATGACGCGGAATTTCATGTCTAGAGTATAGTTATCCGGTCTCGCCGGGACGATAGTGTAAAGTTGTCGGTCGGTGAGCGACATTGTTCAAGGCTTCGCGACCCCCCCCAACGAGTCAGCTTAACGCCCTCGTATGTCGATGACTCCATTCGACGCCGGCTGCTTGACGGTCGTAATGCTGGGGGGCGTATTCGCCTTCGCCACAGGTTTGAGCATCGCGTTGCAAGGCAAGGCGCCTCAGCGACTGCAGCACGCTAGTGTTGAGGATCCAACCGGTGTGGCGTGGATCTTGGTTCTGCCAATTGCATTCCTGGAAGAGTTTCCGAAAGCGAGCCTCTTCATGCGTCGCCTTTTCCTGGGCGGTCTGTTGGCGGCGGCAGTAGCGGGAATTGCTTCGTTGGTGGCTGCGTGAGATAAGCCTGATGGTTCAAGGCGCAGCGAAGCCCTATAGCGGATTTTATTTTGTCGTAGCGTCTCGCGCGGAGACGCAGAGGGCAGGCAGCGAAGACTCACGCCAAGCCGCCAAGACGCAAAGACAAAGTGGTTGAGAAATGAGCGTAGCCGCAAACGATCGCACAGCAACGCGTTCTTTGCGGCTTAGCGCCTTTGCGTGAGTCTTGAAGGCATCCAACTCTGCGTCTCTGCGCGAGGCTTCCCCACGTTGCTCCGTGGATCAGAGCGAGGCTAGAAACGCTACGGCCAAGTGAAGCACGCTCTAGCGAGTTGGCCGCGGGTGCTTAGTGGAATGAGGCGTACCTCACTCCTCGATCGCATCCATCGCCTGGCTCGATCGGCCTCGCTCCCGTGGGAGCAGCACTCCGTGCTTCCAGATCGACCACCCGATACCCGCGATCAGGTAGGCCGCCCCGGCGATCGCGACGGTGTCCCATCCCGATTTCTGCGACACCACGGCGCACGCGCCACCCAGGCAGAAAGAGAGGATGATCAGTAGCGGCACCGCGATCTTCCACGTGGGGATCCCGTGTCCGCGGGCCTTCATGCCGAGGTTGACGCCGAAGTCGGTGAACATCCCGGTCAGGTGGGTCGTTCGCAGCACAATCCCGCGGTAATGGTTCGCCATCGCGTTTTGCAGCCCGCACCCGAAGCCCGCAAGCCCGATGCTCACCAGCGGCGATCGGGTCACCAAGCAGGCGGCCGCTAAGAAGAGGGCGCCGATGCCCGTGACCGTCCGGCCGTACGGACGCGACAGGTCGAGCGTCGGGTGGTGGATCAAGAACCCGGCCGTCACGGCGCCGCAAAAGAAGAACCCCGCCGCTGCCGCGACGCGATAGGCCTCCGCCAGCGTCTCGGGCGACCAACTCGCGATGTCGATCGTCAGTTTGGCGATATCGCCGGTGAGGTGACTGACCGAGGTCCCCGTGTGCAGGACGAATCCCGTGTTGGCGAAGGAGGCCCCGAAAGCCAGCGCGCAGCCCCCCGCGATAACAACTCGATTGGAATGCATGGCGTAAAGGATCAATCGGTAAACGGAGCCGCGCTGACGGCGAGAGCGCTTAGTGTACCGGAGGTGGAGGCGGACGCCCCTGTGATGTCAGCCCGGTTCCTCAACACCCGCACGGAGGCCCCTAGGGGGCCGCTGGACGCGTCCGTTGGGGGATCGACGACTAACCCACCTCGACGCGTCCAGCGTCCTCCTACGGGCCTTCTGAGGGGCCTGCTGACCCTGCCCCGATGGCCGGCCGGCTGGCCAGAACCGCCGGCAGAGGACGCGTCAACCTCAGCCCCGTCACCCGATCTCACTTTCGCGCAGCGGAAAGCTGGTTTAATACTTGAACTACGACTTTTTTCAAAAAAGTTCGGGTTTATCTTGGGGCCGCTCTAAGCCGATTTCTGGCAGGCTAGCGGGCGGTCGCCGCAACGACTCGGTTCGGTCGGTAACCTCGGTTTCTCAGCAGTTTTTGGGCGATTGGGCGCGCGGGTCTGGCCATACGATGACGGTAAGGCGCCGCCGAGGGAACGCTCGTGTCGCCCCCTCCCGCAGGCCCGCGGTCGCCTCCGCACCGCTCGACGCGCTCTGCGGCGTGGTTAGACTGCGGCCAACTCATCACCGGCCCGCCTCTGTCTCGTGGGCCTCCATCCGAATCGGACTGCTTGCTAATGGAGTCACCCGTGTCTGTATCCCTACGTAGCTGCGCGCGCTCACTGCTCGCCTTGCTCTTCACCGCTGCCACCTCGGTCGTCGCCGTCGCGGACGACCCACTCAACCTGCTGTTCGTCGGCAATAGCTTCACCGCGGGCGGCCCGATCGCCCACCTCGTCCGCGACCTCGCCACCGACGCCGGGTGGGCGACCCCCAACGTCCAGTACGTCGCGCCCGGCGGGCAGTCGCTCGGCTTCCACCTCACCAATCCCGATACGCTCAACGCCATCGATGCGGGGAACTGGGACTTCGTCGTCCTGCAAGAGTTCTCAACCGGACCGACCGACAACGCGGGCGACCCGGCCGCTTTCAAGAGCAACGCCACGGCGCTGTACGACCGCGTCAAACTCGGCAGCCCCGACGCCCAGGTCGTGCTCTACGAGACTTGGGCCCGCGAGGCGAGCCACTCGCTTTACCCGGGGACGTTCGCCAACCCGGCGGAGATGCAAGCGCAGCTGCGGACCCACTACAACGACGCGGCCGACAACTACATCCCCGCCAACGCGACCGCGGCCGTAACGACCGATGTCTCGGTGGCGCCCGTCGGCGACGCTTGGGAGAACTACCTCAACTCGGGCGGCACGATCCGCTTGCACGCCAACGACGACTACCACGCCGGCCCGAATGGCCAGTACCTGTCCTCGTCCGTCCTTTACTCGACGATCTATGGGCGTTCCGTCGCGGGCCGTGGCGGCCTGCTGGCGAGTCCTGCCGACGCCGCGGTGCTCCAGACCTTCGCTGACGCCACGACCGGCATGACGATCCCCGGCGGGCCCGACGGCGTCGAGCTTGGGCCGCTTACGGCCGGCGAATCGCTCTTCATCGACTTCGGCGGCGACACGCGCACCACGCCGGGCAACTGGAACAACTTCACCGCGTTCCTGACCGGCAGCAGCCTTGTCAACGTGATCGATGACTCCGGCGCGACAACGACCATCGACGTCACGCTTACGGACGGCTTCTCGGGCGTCAACTCAGCGGGCAACGCGACCAACACGCTGGGCTACCCCACCACTGCCACAAGCGACAGCTTCTACACGGGCTCGTTCGACGGCCACACCGCTGCGCTGGAGAATCGCGCCCAGGTGACGTTATCCGGTCTCGACCCAGCGCTCGACTATGACTTGGCGTTGTTCAGTTCGCGGACGGGGACCGACGGCGGCATCGGCCGGCTGTCGCGATACACCGTCGATGGCCAGGTGATCGAGTCCGACGTGTCGGACAACACCAGCAACGAGTTGGTGTTCAGCGGCGTTTCCCCTGCGCTGGACGGCACGCTGACGCTCGACGTGGAGGTTAGCCCCAACGGGACGGGCCGGTTCGCGTATCTCGGTCAGCTCAAGCTAACGGCCCTGGCGATCCCCGAGCCTTCCTCGGCGCTGCTGCTAGGCGTCGGCGGGCTGGCCTGGGTCGGCAGCCGGCAACGCCGCGCCTGCTAAACCCTGTTGCGACAGCCGCTCGCTCACAAGGCAGGCGGCTGTCGCACCTTTTGAGGGGCAAGTGGCTCACGTCAACGGACAGCAAGGCCGAACCGAATTGCCTTCCGACGCCTAGCGGCGCTCCTGCCGGGTGAAACCTGCTAGGATGACGCGCAGCCCTCGCCGATTGGCGTCTCTGGGGCGAGCCGTTCCCTCCTTGGCGGAGAGTAGCAGACCTCAGGTATGATGATCCGCGCGGGCTATGAAGTGGCCTTTGAGTTCACGAACCCGACTACGGTGCTGTTGATGCCGTATGTGCATCCGTCGCGAGCCCCGTCGATCCGGCGCTTTGAAGGGCTAAACTCGACGCCGGCTGGCCCCATCCACTCTTACATCGACGCTTACGGCAACCTTTGTGGGCGGACCAGCGTCCCCGCGGGATACGTCTCGTTCCGCACCGACGCCTACCTCGTCGATGACGGTCGCCTCGATGTCCAGGCGTGGGACGCGTTGCAACACCAAGTGTGCGACCTGCCAGACGAAACGCTGCACTTCTTGCTCGCCAGCCGTTACTGCGAAGTGGACAGCGAGCTCCGCGACATCGCTTGGTCGCTGTTCGGGCATCTGCCGGCCGGTTGGCCCCTGGTGCAGGCGGTCTCTGACTGGGTTCATAACCATATCCGCTTCGACTATCAGCAGGCCCGCGCGAACCGGACCGCGGTTGAGGTCTATCACGAGCAAGTCGGCGTCTGCCGCGACTACACGCACTTGGCGATCACCTTCTGCCGATCGCTGAACATCCCCGCGAGGTACTGCACTGGCTACCTGGGCGAGATCGGCGTCCCCAAGAAGCCCGACCCGATGGACTTCAGCGCATGGATGGAGGTCTATCTCGGCGGGCAGTGGCGCACACTCGACCCCCGCAACAACGAGCCCCGTATCGGCCGCATCCTCATGGCCCGCGGCCGCGACGCCGCCGACGTCGCGTTGACGACAACGTTCGGGATCAACCAACTCCGGTCCTTTGAAGTTTGGACCGACGAAGTCGTTGAGAGCGACGCGCGACCGACCTAGCGCCGCCTGTATCCAAGAGCAGCGAGCGCCAGCAGAGTGATCGTCGCCGGCTCGGGGACGGCCGTGCTGAACGGGCCCGATCCCCGACCGTAGTTCGTCGCCCAGATGCCCCGGTCGATGAGGTTGACGCGGCCGTCATTGTTGGCGTCGGCGGCGAGCGCCAGGCCCGTGCGGTTGTACTGGTCACGCCACACCGTGTAATCGGCGGCGTCCACGGCGCCGTCGCGATTGAAGTCACCGGTCAGTTCGGGCGGATCGACCAACGTCCCCGACAGGTAGCCCGACACACGCCAGTAGCTGTTGATGTCGACGTCCTCGATCACCAGCCGCACCTGGTGGCGGTTGGCGGCCGTGAGGTACTCCGTGACGTCGAGGACATACGGGTGGACCTCGTCGCCGGGGACCCAGCCGGATCGAGGAAAGTCGCTCGACCATTGATCGATCGGATACGGGTCATTGGTGTCGCCATCACCATTGCCGTCCCATCGGCCCGAGGTGGGATTCACGCTGCGGAAGTTGCGGCCGTCGGTCCGCCAGGGGATGCCGGTCCAGACGAGCTGGTTATCGACGTAGAGCGAATGCCGCCGTTGGTTGAACTCGTCGCTGTTGCTGGTCTGCGTGTGATGGTGACCCGACGCGAAGTAAGTGAGCTTCACGTCCTTGAGGTTGTTCGGCGTGATGACGGTGTAGTTTCTGGTGAGGTCGCCGGAATCATGCCAGCCGAGGCCGGATTCGTTGGGGATTGCCGGCAGTGCCCAGTCGGGGTTCGCCTTTGGTTGAACGCCCTGCTGCACATTGAGAGACGCGTTGAGCCGCCAGGCGTCGATGACCCACGTGTCGATGTGGGCCTCGACCGTGACGGTTTTGCCGCTGAGCATCGCGGCTAGGTTCGACACGTCCTGGCTGTGGGTCGTCGTCCCGTTAAAGCCGGTGACGAACTTGCCGAGCTGCACCTGCTTGCTGTCGGGCAAGATCAGATGGATGCTGCCGGCGCGGTCCCACGGGTCCTGGTCGCCGAGGAGGCCCCAATTGAAGGTCAGCTTGTCGTTGGCGCCGAACTCCGGGAACGTGACCGTACTCCGGATCTCCCGGCTCTGACCGTCGCCGAAGCCGATGCGCGAGTTGGAGAAGATGCTGTAGTCCTGCGCCGCAACCGGCGACGACAGCACGGCCAAGGCAAGCAGCACCAGCGTCCGCCGCCAACGCGCCTTCGGCTGCGCAGAGAAGATCGAATCGTTCACGTCCCGCCTCGAGATGTGGCCCAGCGGTCGCCCCGCGGCCTGTTCGCCGGGATGCTCCGATGGGCCTGTGCCTGCTCTTGTTCCCCGTCTGCCTCAGAAGGGGGCCGCTACGAACGCGGCGATAAGCGGCAACGAAACGCGACCGCGCACGATGCCTCCGGGATATATGCGTCGAAGCCCCCTGATTTTAACAAGAAAACGGCTAGAAAGGCCGGAAAACACTGCCTCCTATCGGATACCGCCCTGCGGACCGATCACGGGGCAAGTACCTCGGTCCATTCGGCTTCACCGCAGTTCTCACAGACGCCTGACGACGACCTAGCCGCGCCGCAGGTAGCGCAGCACTGCGGATCGTCGCCGCGCGGCCCGGCGGGGGTCTCGTGGCCCACGTCGCCGCCATTGGAGCCATCGGGAAGGATTGGCAATCCCGGCCGGGGCTGCTCATAGCGGAGCACGCTGAGTTTGCCGGATGGCTCGAGATACGCAAACTCGACCTCGCCGAGCTGCCGCACGCCCTCGGCGCGGAGCGCCTCGCACAGCTCGTCGTGCGACAACTGCTCGCGGTGCAGGTTGGCCATGTGGATCACGCCGCCGCGGACGAGCAGCCGCGGTGTGCTTTCGATCACGCGCTCGACTGTCTTGTTCCGCTCGGTCATCCACGACAAGCCGCGCTGCATGCCCACGACAATTGCGATCACAAGCATCGTGTGCACCAGCGGCACGTCGTCGTAGAACATCGGGTCGCCGACCGCCGAGCCGAGCGCGACGATGATCGCAAACTCGAACGGCGTCAGGCTCCCCATGCCGCGCTTGCCCATCCACCGCAGCAGGACCAGCGTGTAAGCGAAGATCACGAACGTCCGCAGCGCCACCTCGAAGAGGAACCACGGCGGCTTGTCGCCGAAGCAGATGCGGACGAGGTCGAACGTGTAGGGCTCGAGGGGCGTCATCGGACCGGCCGCGTGGCGTGATGGAGAGGCTCCATCCTACCGCAACTCGCTGGGCAATACCGGGCCCATCACTGGCGCGGGCGGCGGTTCGGCGGCCTCGATCTGGCTGGCCTGGTAGCGGCCGACGACATGGCCCACCGCCACCCCGCTGAGCGACGCCAGAGCGTTGGCCTGTGGGATGAAGGCGACGGCCTGCCCGCCTAGCTCGAGGCCCAGCTGCGGCGCCAGGACCCGGCGGGCCTCGGCCTGCTCGTCGACCGTCCCGTTTTTATCGACATACTCGAAGACAGCCTGCTTCGCACGGGCCTCGTGGACGATCCCCACCAGCGGAAGCATCTGGATTGCCGAGTAGAAACCTGGGTGAGACAGGTTGCGAATCTCGTCGGCGTGGGCCGCCTGCTCGAGCGCGAGCGCGGGCACGTCCGAGTAGACGTGCACCGTGTCGGTGTACGGGTTGTACCAGTCGCGTCCGAACAGGCGACCCGGCAGGACCGAGTACCCCAGCGTGTAAGCGGCGCCGACCGTCGCCCTCCAGCCGAGACCGACGCGGTCGTTCTTGACCAGCCGCTTCCACTCGCCGATCGGGTCGTACTGGTTGACGCGCACCATGACGCCCTCGACCTTCTTGTCCGACAGGAACGCGCGGGTCTTATCGACCGTGGCGGCCGAAACATCGTGGTTGTCGGCGCGCGAGTCGAGCAGCAGCAGCTTGCTGGGCACGCCGATGATCCAGCCGACGCCGTCGAGCATCCTATTGGGCTCGCCGCGCTCGATATCAATCATGCCCTCCAGCGAGGCGCCCAGTGGCGCGCTGAACTGAATGTCGCCCGTCGTCTCCGACGTAATCTCCGGCGCCTCTTGCGCGTCCGCGGCCGAGACGAGGGCGAGTAACGCGACGAGTCCGAGGGCGATCATGGTTCTCTCCGTCATGGGTGGGCGGAGAGTAGCGGCATGGTCGCTGTCGAGCCAACGGTAATCCCGCACAGCCGTGTTGCGCAAGCCACCGAAGGGCGCCGCTAGCTACGCAGGCGCTGCTGCGTGCTGACGATGATCCGTTCGAGGTCCGCGACGCTGGCGGGCTTCACGAGGTGCTCGTCGAACCCGGCTTCGAGGGCCCGGCGGCGGTCGTCGGGTTGGCCATAGCCAGTCAGCGCAACGAGATAAACGCCGGGGCAGGACGGGACCTCGCGGATCTGCTCGGCGAGGCGATAGCCATCCAGCCCCGGGAGACCGATGTCCAGTATCGCCAAGTGGGGGCAATCTTGGAGCACCCTGGCGAGAGCCGAGACACCGTCGTGGGCGACGTCAATCTCATGGTCGCCAAGCTTTGCCAGGAGTTTGCTAAGCATCCAGGTGGCGCCGACGTTGTCGTCAACAACGAGGACCTTCAAGGCCTGTTCGACCTCCGCGTCGCATTCGGAGAGGGGCGCCACGGAGGCTGCCTCCTTCGTCTCAACCATCGGCAGCCCAACAGTGAACGTGGCGCCCGCTCCGAGGCCCTCGCTCGTAACCGTCACACGTCCACCATGCAGTTCGACTAGTTGTTGCACCACCGTCAGCCCGATGCCGAGCCCACCCTGAGAGCGGTCGATCGATCGCGTCGCCTGCGTGAAGAGCTCAAACACCCTCGGCAACAATTCGGCCTCGATACCGACGCCGTTATCTTGCACCCGGATTGACGCCATTCCAGATGAAGCAGCGAGCGAAAGCTCGATGCTCGCCCCATGGTCGGAGTACTTTGAAGCATTGTTCAGCAGATTACCCACCACCTGCGACAACCGAACCGCGTCGCCGTCACACCAGACCGGCTCATTGGGCAGAGACACCCGCAGATCTTGTCCACGGGCGACGAGGGTGTGCCGGACCGTTTCAACCGCCCGTGACAACAATTGCTTCAAGTCGATGTGAGTACGCCGGAGTTCCACCTTCCCGCGCATGATCCGCGAGACATCCATCAGGTCGTCAACCAGCCGCACCATCTGCTCGACTTGGTGCTGGATGACCTCGAGGTCTTCCGTTTCGGCGCGACCGTCGCGGGCGATCAGGTCGAGGCCATGCCGGATCGGCGCGAGCGGGTTTCGCAACTCGTGAGCGAGCATGGCGAGAAACTCGTTCTTGCGATCGTCGGCGTCGCGTAGAGCCTGCTCCGCTTCGCGCTGCGCGGTCACGTCGGTGTTGGTGCCGAACCAGCGGAGGATCGCTCCGGACTCGTCACGGATGGGCTGAGCCCGCGACAAAAACCAGCGGTACTCCCCCTCCTTGCTGCGGAGCGGAAAGGTGTCTTCCCAAACTTCTCCGGTCGCGATCGCGCGTTGGAACTTGTCAACGACCCGATCGACGTGATCGGGATGGTGCACCAGCTTCCACCCCCACCCCGCCATGGTCTCGAAGTTTGTCCCGGTGTAGTCGTACCAGCGGCGGTTGTACCAGAAGAGCCCGCCGCCAGGCTCCGCCATCCACGCGAGCTGTGAGATGTTGTCGGCTAGCGTACGGAAACGCTCCTCGCTCTCGCTGACCGCCAGCTCGGCGCGACGGCGTTCGGTGATGTCGCGGATGATGTTCGAGGCGCCGACGACTTTGCCCGTGTCGTCGTAGAGCGGCGAGATCGTCAGCGACACGTCGATCGGCGTCCCGTCGATGTTCTGTCGCCGTGTCTCGTAGTGCTTGATTTGCTCGCCGCGCTGCAGCCGGGCGATGATGAGTCGCTCTTCCGCGATCAGGTCGGGCGGGATGATCCGCGACACGTTCGAGCCGATCATCGCCTCGGCCGAAACGCCGAAAAGCTCCGCCGCGGCGGGGTTCCAACTCTGGATCACCCCGTCGAGCGACTTGGTCAGGATCGCGTCGCTGGAAGACTCGATGATCGTCTGCGCGAGCCGGTGATCGATCGCGTTATCGGGCATACCGGTTCGCAGCCGCGCTGCGGAAGGCGTCGAAGCATTCCTGGTACGGCTCTCCTCCCTGCGAAAAGCCTAGGACCGCAATTGTAATCCAAACGGCGGTCTGGATAGGGGGACCCCGAGGCAAACGGGGAAACCCGCGGCGTGGGTGATCGATCTTCGATCAATGCCTCGGCGGCGCGCTCCGGGAGCGAACGGCTCCCTTTGACCCACCTAAAGAGCAAGGCAGGTTCAAGCCGCTGACCACTGTCCGCGCAGCGGACCCTACGCCGGCTGGTTGTGCTCGGTCAGGTACCGCAGGATGTCGCGGATGCTTATGACGCTCACCGCGCGGTCGCCGTCCATCACCGGCAGGTGGCGGTAGCCGCCGAGGTCCATCTTGTGCATCGCGTACGCAACCTTCGCGTCCGCCGCGACGACGGCCGGGTTGGGCGTCATGTACTTCACGAGCGGCTTGTCATGCAGGTCGACGCCTTGCGGGCCGAGCCGCATCAACGCGTCGCGCTCGCTGAAGATCCCCGCCAGCGCCCCGTCGACGACGATCAGCACGCAGCCGACGCCGCCCTCGACCATTGCCCGCAGGGCTTGGCCAACCGTCGCGTCGGGCCCCAGCTCGATCGGCTTGTGCGACGGCAGGTCACGCACCAAGTCGCGCAGCAGCTTCGCCTCGACGCTGCTCGCCGGCAGACGGATGAACTGGTCCGTCAACGGCTGCTCACAAACGTCGCACTGATCGATCCCTTCGATCAGGTCGTCGGCGCCGCAGTAGGGGCAAACAAGCATGAGGAAGACCTGAGGCTTGAGGGGTTAGGCTTGAGGGAGATGATTCGGAGCCCTGAACGTTCAGGACTCACGCCTCAGGCCTCACCCGACGGTCCACGTCTCGCCCGAGCCGTAGAGCCGGTCGAGGTCGCCTTCGCCTTGCTCCTTGGTCGCCAGCGTGATTTGGTCGTTAACCAGCTCGTCGTAGCGCGGGGCGTCGACGCTGCGGAACACGCCGATCGGCTCGGGGAAGCCGTCCTCGTAACGCATGCGGCTGAGCAAGTAGGCGAGGCTCGGCTCGGCCGCCTTCTCGTCGTGGAACAAGAGGTCGTCCTCGGTGATCCCCTTGCCGAGTTGAACCACTTCGGGCTCCAGGCCGTTGAGACGGATGCCCTTATCGCGGTCCTTGCCGAAGATCAGCGGCTTGCCGTGCTCAAGCTCGAGCGTCGTGTCGGCCTTGGTGTCGCGGTCCTTAGCGTAGTCCCAGGCGCCGTCGTTGAAGACGTTGCAGTTTTGGTAGACCTCAATGAACGAGGTGCCCGAGTGCGCCGCGGCGCGTTTGAGGGTGGCGCCCAGGTGCTTGATGTTGGTGTCGATCGACCGCGCGACGAACGTCGCCTCGGCGCCGATCGCGATCGACAACGGGTGGAGCGGGTTGTCGATCACGCCCATTGGCGTGCTCTTGGTGCGCTGGCCCAGCCGCGACGTGGGCGAGTACTGGCCCTTGGTGAGGCCGTAGATACGGTTGTTGAACAGGACGATGTTGAGGTCCATGTTCCGCCGGATGCAGTGCATCAGGTGGTTACCGCCGATCGACAGGCCGTCGCCGTCGCCGGTGATGACCCACACCATCAGGTCGGGGCGCACCGTCTTCAGGCCCGAAGCCACGGCGGGCGCCCGCCCGTGGATCGTGTGCAGGCCGTACGTGTTCATGTAGTACGGGAACCGGCTGGAGCAGCCGATGCCGGAGATGAACACGATCTTCTCGCGCGGGACGCCCAGCGTGGGCATCACCTTCTTCATCTGCGCGAGGATCGAATAGTCACCGCAACCAGGACACCAACGGACGTCCTGATCGCTGGCGAAATCTTTGTCGGTGAGGACGGGGAGGGATAGTTCGACGGACATGGCGGGGGAGATGATAGATGGCAGATGATAGATGGCAGATGATCGATATCAGCTGCGGCTATCGAATGCTCAAGGTTGCTCTAACGTTCTTCTTAGTGACTTTTTTAGGCCGCGAAGCATGCGGCCTTCTTCTTCGATTAAGCGTAGCAGAGTGTGGGCGTCGTCTTGCGTGAGGTATTGGAGTCGAATAGCAAGCCGTAAGAAGGTCTCTGTTTCACACAACGAACCGACAGCGATGGAAAGATGTCTTAGGTAATCTCTGGCGGAATCACGGCCATTCCCGTCGGCAATGTTAGCGGGAACCGACGCTGCCTAACGTCGAACTTAGCTTGTGAGTCCGTAGGTTTCTTCTCGTGGAAACGACTTCGACAACTGATAAACGTGCTCAGTGATGTCCATCCCAAGCTGCCAGACTTTCAAATCGCGATGGCTCTGAACCTTGTCACGCATCGCACCGTCACTCCAGCTGGCGCTTCGTTCCTAACATTTATCATCTGCCATCTAGCCTCTCAGCCAGCTATCTCCCCAATCCGTGTCACCAACTCCGCTACCGTGAACGGCCGGCCTTGGATCTTGTTGAAGCCGATGGCGTCGACCAGGTACTCGTCACGCAGCAGCGTGCGGAGCTGGCCCGAGTTGAGCTCGGGGACGAGCACCTTCTTGTAACGCGACATCAGTTCGCCAAGGTTCTTCGGGAACGGGTTGAGGTAGCGGATGTGGGCGTGGGCCACGCTCTTGCCCTGCTTGCGGGCCAGCCGTGTCGCCGAGGTGCACGAGCCGTAGGTGCCGCCCCAGCTGACGACGAGGAGGTCGCCCGAGTCGGGGCCATCGACGGTCTGGTCGGGGATGTCCTCGGCGATGTTCGCGACCTTAGCGGCCCGGGTGTCCACCATGTGCTGGTGGTTCGCCGGGTCGTAGCTGACGTTGCCCGTGCGGTCCTGTTTCTCCAGGCCGCCGAGGCGGTGCTCCAGGCCTGGCGTGCCGGGGATCGCCCACGGCCGCGCCAAGCGCTCGTCGCGGGTGTACGGCAGGTAGTTCTCCGAGCCGTCGGTCGCCTCGGGGTGGCCGACGGGGATCTTTGCCAGGTCGGCGAAGCTGGGGATCCGCCACGGCTCCGAGCCGTTGGCGATGTAGCCGTCGGTGAGCAGCATGACCGGCGTCATGTAGCGGACCGCCAAGCGCCACGCCTCTTGGGCGACGTCGAAGCAATCCCCCGGCGAGCGGGCGGCGATCACCGGCATCGGGCACTCGCCGTTTCGGCCGTACATCGCTTGGTAGAGGTCCGATTGCTCGGTCTTGGTGGGGAGGCCCGTCGAGGGGCCGCCACGCTGAACGTTGATGATGACCATCGGCAGCTCCATGATCACCGCCAGGCCGAACGCCTCGCCCTTCAGGGCGATGCCCGGGCCGCTCGACGCCGTGATCGCCATCGCACCGCCGAACGCGGCGCCGATCGTTGCGGTCATCGCGGCGATCTCGTCCTCGGCTTGGAACGTGACGATGTCGTAGTTCTTGTGCTTGCAGAGCTCGTGGAGGATGTCGCTCGCCGGCGTGATCGGGTACGCGCCGAGGAACAGCCGCTTCTCCGACAGCTTCGCGGCGGTCATCAGGCCCCACGACAGGGCTGTATTGCCCATGATGCTACGGTACTTGCCGGGCTTTAGTTCCGCCTTAGGGACGTGGAACTGCGTGTCAAAGGCCTCGACCGTCTCGCCGTAGTTGTAGCCCGCCATCAACGCGGCGCGGTTGGCGCCGGCGATTTCGGGCTTCTTGCCGAACTTCGCCTCGATGAACCGCAGCGTCGGCTCCAGCGGGCGGCCGTAGACCCAGAAGATCAGGCCCATGGCGAAGAAGTTGCGGCAGCGGTCGGCTTCCTTGACGCCCATCCCGAACTCCTTGACGGCGTCGCGGGTGAGCTTGGTCATATCGACCTTGTAGACCTTGTACTTCTGCTCCAGCTGGTGGAGGGCGACTTCCTCGATCGGGTTCCCTTCGAGGCCGGCCAGCTCGAGGCCCTTCTTGTCGAAGGCGCTCTCGTTGACGATCAGGATGCCGCCGTCGCGGAGGTCGCCGATGTTGGTGACGAACGCCGCGGGATTCATCGCCACCAGCGCGTCGACGACGTCGCCGGGGGTATAGATCTCGCTGCTGGAGAAGTGGACCTGGAAGCCCGAGACGCCCGCCTTGGTGCCGCGGGGGGCGCGGATCTCGGCCGGAAAGTCCGGGAAGGTCGCCACGTCGTTGCCCACCAGGGCCGACGTGGTGGTGAACTGCGTTCCAGCGAGCTGCATGCCGTCGCCCGAGTCGCCGCAGAAGCGGACGGTGGCTTCGATGAGTTCTTCGACGGGCTTCTCAGCAACGGTAGACATGATTGGTGATCAACAGAAACAAGGTGAAGTCGGCCCGTTGAGGCGAACCGTCGAGGCGTGCTACGCGCCTTCGCGTTCCGCGGTCGCCCGCGATGACTTCGGAGAAAGGTTGTAAATCGTGTTCGGGAAGTGCTCGACGAGGTACCGCATGACGCCCCGCACATCGACCATGCCGGTGGCTTCGGTCGGATGGATCGAGCTGACGATCGGCAGGTGCCGGTAGCCGCCCTCCGCCATGCGAGCGATCGCCTCGCCGAGAGTGTCGCTGTCGGTGACCGTAGCGGGGTCGCCGGACATCACCGTGCCAATCGGCTGCGACAAGTCGGCTTTGTCGGCCAACAGCCGCAGCACGTCGCGCTCGGTGAAGACGCCCACGAGTCGGTCGCTCTCGCACACCAGGATGGCGGCGACCTTCTGGTTCTGCATGAGCACGATCGCATCGGCGACCGTCATGGCAGGTTCAACCGCTACCGGACCTTCGGGGTAAACCGACCGGATGGTCTCGGATTGCAGACTCAGCTTGAAGTCCACGGTGGGGAAGCGGCAGAAGCGTCTGGCGACAGGCAGCAGGCCTGGCGTCGGCGACAGTGGGTCAAAAAAGGGGGGGAGCGTTTCCGGTGGCGAATCTTAGCGGGACCGTACCGGATTCGGGGCAACACGAGCCTCCGAAGGCCCTCTCCCCAAGCTTCCAAAGTCGGTCGCGGCGACACGGCCCAATCGCAATTGCGATGGCCCGCTTGCGCCGGCTGTAACGTCTAAAGATACCAGCCTAGGCGACGCTGGAGAACCGCAGTAAATGCAGAAAAGGATCGTATTCACGCAGGAAACGCTGTCCCGTCGTGAGATTGCTCACGCCAATGCTGGGGGGACGACCCTCCGGGCTCGGCTTCCTGACGGGCGCGGCTCCAACGAGCCGAACCACTTCCAATCCTTTTTTGAGCCGCGCCCGTCAGGGAGCCGAGCCCGAAACATAGCTACGGCGCCGCGGGCGGCTTCTCGTAGAACTTGGAGAGGTCGAATCCGCCCCGCTGCTCTTCCTCCAAGAGCTTGATCCGCTTCTCCATCTGCTCCAGCCGCCGGGCCATCGCCGGGATGGGGTTCTCCTCTTCAGTTGCCCGATGGGTCCGCGGCGGCTCGGGATACCCTAGCTGGCGGTGTAGTGAGTTGAACAGGTAAGCCGGGTCCTTCTTGCGGTTCGCCAAAGCGATCCGGCCTTCCTGGTCCCCGAACAGCGGGCTGGCGCTGGCCCCGCCCCGCTTCGCGGCGTGTTCGCTCTGGACGTAAATCAGGTCGGCGATGTCGATAATCCCTACCTGGTGACGGATTCCTAAGATCCATGTTTTCCACTCGGCTGGATACGACGGGTCGCCCGCCACCGCGGTTAGTCCTTTGTCGTAGCCCAGCCGATTACGGCAGAGGACCTCGAACTGGTAGAGGAACAGCCCCTGAATGGTTGGCGCCCGCTTCGAGCCCACGAATGTCCCGGATCGGTACAGGGCCTCCCGGGAGAGAATGTCGAGCCCAACCCGCAGGTCGAAACGGCCCCGCTCGTTCTCCCCCTCGCCGACGATATAGGCCTGCAAGGGCGTGAAGTAGTGGCCCAGCTTGGCCATCGCCGTCGCCATCACGCCCGCGTGCCGCAATTCTGAAAGCAGAAAGTCGATCGCCATCGGCAGCTTGGTCGTGGCGAGCACCTCCTCCCGCGCCGAGGCGAGGACCTCTTGCGCGGGGGCGTTCTCGGCAAGCCGTTCGGCCAGCATCCCAAAGAAGTGGGCCTGCTCGATGTACTCCTCGATCCCTAGAGGAGCAACGGGGCCCAAGGGCGCGACGGGACTGACGACTAACGATTCAGCCATTTACTGGAAGACCTTAGCCGAGGGCGGCAGCCCGCGGCCCCACGCACGCTCCGCCGCGGGCTGCCGCCGGCGGCTGGGGTCAGAAGGCCCCCGACGCCTATACTACGTCATTGCGCTGGTTTCCTTTAGCCGTCCGTTACGACCGCCTCTCCTTACCCGTCCGTTCCCGTGCCGCACCGTTTCTCCAGTATTGAACAAGCCGTCGAAGCGATCACCGCCGGACGGGTCGTCATCGTCGTGGACGCCGAGGACCGCGAAAACGAGGGGGACTTCATCGCCGCCGGCGAGAAGGCGACCGCCGAAACGGTCAACTTCATGATCACCCACGGCCGCGGCCAGCTCTGCACGCCGATCCTTCCCGACGTTGCTCAGCGGCTGCGGCTGCCGCTGATGGTGGACGACGAGCTCAACACGGCGCCGCTTCGCACCAACTACACCGTCTCGGTCGATCATTGCACGGCGAAGACCGGCATCACCGCCGAGGAGCGGGCCACCGTCGTCCGCGCCCTGTGCGATGACCACGCCAAGCCCACCGACTTCGTCCGGCCCGGGCACATGTTCCCGCTCATCGCCAAAGAGGGCGGCGTCCTCCGCCGCGCGGGTCACACCGAAGCAGCCGTCGATCTAGCACGGATGGCGGGTCTCAAGCCGGCTGGCTTGTTGTGCGAGATCCTCAACGACTCCGGCGACCGCGCCGGCCGCGATGAGATGCACGCCCTCGCCGAACGGTTCGACCTGCCGATCATTACGATCGAGGACCTCATCGCCTACCGCCGCGTGCGTGAGAAGCTGGTTGAGCGCACCGCCGAGGCCGCGCTCCCCACGAAGCACGGCGTCGCCAAGATCATCGTCTACGGCGTCAAGTACGAAGCGATGGAGCCCGTCGCGATCGTCTTCGGCGACACGGCAGGCGCCGAGGCCCCGCTCGTCCGTCTGCACAGCAGTTGCTTCACGGGCGACGTGCTCGGCTCGCTGCGCTGCGACTGCGGCGACCAATTGCAGATGGCCCTCGCGCAGATCGGCGCCGATGGCGTCGGCGCGGTGGTCTACCTGCCGCAAGAAGGCCGCGGCATTGGCCTAGCGGCGAAGATCAAGGCCTACGCACTGCAAGACGAGGGGCTCGACACGGTCGAAGCGAACCTCGCCCTCGGCTTCAAGGTCGACTCGCGCGACTACGGCGTCGGCATCCAGATCCTCAAGGACCTCGGCATGTCGAAGATCCGCCTGCTCACGAACAACCCCAAGAAGCTCGACGCCGTCGTCTACGGCGGCTTTGACCTGGAGGTCGTGGACCAAGTCCCGCTCGCCGCCCCGGTAAACGAAACCAACGCGTCGTACCTCGCCACAAAGCGCGACAAGATGGGTCACACGCTTCCGCAGTGACGTGAATGCGGATTGCGGAATTCGGATTGCGGAATGACAGCGAGTCGCATCGTGTCAATGCGGAGGAATGTCGATGCTTGAATTACACGCCAACGTTTACGCGATTCCTGAAGGATCAATCAATGGGCCCGAAGTCGCTCTCCGTGGGTTGAATCTACCAACACTCCGCAGCACATCCGGCGGACCGCCCGCGTTCCTAGTAACGCTGCCCGTCAGCTTCGAACAGATGCAGGCCTCGCTGCTCGAACTGGAGCGCAGTGATTGCGAGCCCGACGGCTACTTCCTCATCACCGGCCACGAAGAGGGCGTCTTCTGGCGCCTCAACGGCCACATGCACGAGTACGACGGCCAGATGCACCGCGTCGAGCTCCACGGCGAATGCCCCACCGCGACGCTCGACAGCGTGTTACGCACGATGGGCTGGCCCGCTGTCGAGCTCGTCTTCGAGCTCGTGAAAGAGGGGGTCACACTGCGTGAAGCAGCGTTTCGCACGTGGGCTGACACAACCCGCATCGAAGCGACGCGACTCGCTCAATGAATAAGTGTTGTCATCGCATCGTGTCGATACGGAGACACAATTGTCACTCACCACTGATACCCCACCCGCAAACTCAATCCATCCAAGTAAACCTTCGACATCAGGTTCGAGTCCCACCACTGTGATTCGTACATGATACGCCCAACGAGATCGCCGCCCCAGCATTGACGGCGCATCTCGAGGCCAAATCCCGCTTCAAGGATCGACAGCGTGCCGTCGGCGACCTGCTGACCGGCGGCGTTTTCGACGTTGCCTCCCATGATCGAACCACGGCCAAAGCCGACGGCTGCGAACTGCGTCTTTGGCGAACGCCAGAACGGACGGTGGAGCGTCGCCGCGAGCCCCAGGCCACCGGCGTTGAGTTGCATCTCCGGGTCGATGCCAAACTGATAATTGAGCATCCCGGCGCGCGGGCCGACGCCGAGCACGATGCTGCTGTCGCCGATCCACACCCGCTGCGTGAGATCGAAGTCGAACTGAAAAGTCGTCAGGTTGGCGAGGCCTAGCTGGTTAGGACTGGTCGCCGTCTCGACGTACTCCAGGTCATTGAAATCAACGCCGCCGACGCGTAGTTCCATACCTCCTCCGTGGGAGCTCTCATGGCCGACGGTCAGCCGCACTCCTGCTGCAGCGTCGGTGTCACCATCGTGGTAGAAGGTCCGCGTTCCGCCCGCCCAATAGGGCTCGTAGATCAGCAGATCGACTGCCGCTGACCAGCCGGTGAACTGAGATTGTCGACACGCCACGCATGGCGTGTCGCAGTGCCCCTCGGTCGGACAGCCGTAGCCGATCGGGACCACCAGCCCGTTGGCGAAGAGTTGTTGCTCGGCAGCGACCGGATCATCTTCGGGCGCTGCGAAGACCGCTGCAGGATGCGCAGGCTGCATAGCGCCGGGGGGCACAATCAACATACCGTCTTCGGTGAGCGTTGCCCCCGGTTCGAACGGGCGCCCCTGATCGAAGGGTTGGGCGCCGCTGGCCATCGTCGCGAGGCAAGCAGCGACAATGGCCAGTAAGCCAGCGCGAGGGGCAATAATCATCGGCGAAAATTCTGCTAGCGACAAACGGCCCCCCGACCGGAACGCGTCGTAGCAAATTGGCAGTCCGCGCGGCGATAGAAGAAGTCTGTTGCTAGCAGTGTTCGCCGCTCGGTCTCCCAAAAAATACACGAGTCGCGGCGCCTACACGTCCAAGCGGCGCCGCGACCCGTGGGGAGAGTATTTCACTTCATCGCCGCCGCGGGACGCGTGGCGACGCTGTCGTCTTCGGCCGCTTCGGATTGGGCCTTGGCCAAAGCCTCGGACCGCCGTTGTCCAAGCTCCTTCAGCACCATCCGCAGCTCGGCGCCCGCGAGGCTCTTGACGGTAGCTTGCTCGATCATCGGTTCAATCACCGTCGCCAGACGCTTGAGCGACGGGCTGAGCAGCGTCAGGTCGGCGACGAGTCGCTGGGCCCGCTCGAAGACAACTCGCGCCTGCTGCAAGTCGTCTTGGAGGCCGACGATCAGGTCGAACGTATCGAAGGCGGCTGGCAAGTCGTCGGTCTTGGCGATGACCACGTCTTTGAGCCGGATCAGCTCGTCGAGCCGGGTCTGCGACGCGGCGACCGCCAGCAGCGGCGAGTTCAATCGCGACTCCATTCGCAACAGCCCCTCGAGCGCCGCGTTCGCCGAAGCGACGCCGGCCGTCCGAGAAGCGATCGTCTGCTGCATATCGACGAGCTTGTCCACACTCCGCAGCGACGCTTCGGTGAGCCCTTGCGCCTCGCCGAGCCGCGACGAGAGCCGTTCGACCTCGGTTACCGCCGGCGCGAGGCGGCCCGCGCGGTCGATCGCATTCTGCAGGTCGTCCGCCACTGGCTGGAGCATCACGAGCGTCTGGTTCGTGGCGTCGAGCAGGCGGGCCTGCTCACGGGCGCGATCCGAAATCACTTCGAGCCGGTCGAGCTTGGCGATCGCATGCTCGGCGTCGGCGAGGCCGCGCGTCATCTTGCGGTCGAGCATTGCGAAACGCTCCAGCGACCGCTCTGCCGCTGTGATTAGCGACTCTTGCTGCGTCAGCTCGGCCAAGAGCCCCGTCGCCTGCCGCGCGACGGGCCCCTTCGACTTCAGCTCGGCGATCGTCGCCTCGAGCCGCGCGACCTGTCGCTGCATGCGGTCGAGGTCGGCCGACATCGGCTTCACGACGGCGGCTTGCAGAAACAAGAGCGGCGTCGCCAGCGCCACCGCCAGAGGCGCCCATAGGGCCGCGTAGCTGAGAGGTCGACTAGCGACTGACGTATCGTTAACGATAGAAGCGGCCACGGTTGATCTCCGTATCGGGGGCCTCGCGGTGAGGTCTTGGTCGGCCGCCACCGACCGGCAAAGGTTCCGTGCCTTGCCTGACGCTAGCTATCGGCGGACTTCTCCCAGTCCTCCAAGTCGAAGAGCACGCTTTCACCGCTTTCACTGCCGTCGCCGCCCCCAGCGGGCCCCACGACAGCAACGACCGTCACCAGCCGGACGACAAGAACCCGCAGGGCGGGGGGAGCGCGGATTGCGGATTCGGAATGAGCCGTCGGCGCTAGCCGCGGGTGGCGCCACAAACCGCACACCCACTCGTGTTGATCTGAGCCGTGGGCGGTAGCCCTCAGTGGAAGTCGGGTGCCAACTCCACCGAGGGCTAGCGCCCGCGGCTCAGACGCCAACTGCTGGTTCGCCGAACCTTCAGCGCAAACCCTTCATGAAACTCATGAAGTGCGAGTCGAGCAGTTCGAGGTCCTCGCCGAAGACGCGGCGGAAGTCGGCGACGCGATCGGCGGCGGCGTACTTGGAGAACAGGGGCCGGTCAGCGGTGAGCGTCAGGTAATCGGCGTACTGCTGCGGGCGGGTCTCGCTGAGGAAGAACGTCAACGCCCAGGCTTCGGCGTAAGCGTGGATCGGCATCCGCTCGAACGCTTGGTCCGAAGCGATGTAGGTCTCGAGATTCCCTAGCGGCAGGTTCGGGACGACGCTGTTCGTGAAGTCGTACAGCCGGCCGTAGTTGACTCGGCTGTCGCCCCGGTCGTAGCTGCGGGCGTCGTGGACGCCGCGGGCCTCGAACATCATGGCGAGCCCCTCGCTGACCCACCGCGGGCCCGAAGCGAAGCGGGTGTGGACGCCCACGTTGTAGGCGGTCTGGTGCGTCGCCTCGTGGATAACGGTCGAAGCCGTCTCGTCCCAGCGATCGTCGCCGCCGGCCGAGCTCTGGTCGTAGAGATAGACGCGGTTGGTGCGGGGCTCGTAGTGCCCCAGCGCCCCGCTCGGCGCGCCGGACGACGATTTTGACACGTAGCGCTCGTACTCGCTGCGATTGCCGAACACGATCGCCACCAGTGGGTAGGGCGGCTCCTCGGGCTGGAAGCCGCGCACGCGGAAGTAGCGGACAAACGAACGGTAAAGGTCTTCGAAACGGTTGGCCCATTCGGCGTGCTCGCCGCGTGGGTGGGCGACGAGGTAATGGCCCGTCGAGGTGTAGTCGAACCGGCTGCCGAACTCTCCGTAGAGCCGCTGCCGCATCTCTTCGCTCGTGTAGCCTTGAAAGGCGGGCGCCGTGCGGCGGGCCTGCTTTGCATGGCTGGGGGCGAACTCGTGCAGCTGGCCGTCGCGGGACAGGAGGACCATCGTGGCGTCGGTCCAAGTGAGCGGCCGGCCCTCCAGCAGCGTGCCGCCCACGGTCGCCTGGAACATGAAGTCCGCCGCCGACGCCAGGCCGGCGGCCGACAACGCCGTGAGCAGAGCAAGAGTGATGAGCGGACGCATCGGGAGGTCGATCAAGCGGGGCGGCGTCGGCGAGCCGCCCGCAGCGGCCCCCTATCGGCAAACCTACGCCGCCACGGCCACGCCAGCCGGGGAGGCCGGCCAAGACCCCGCGGGCCTTCCGTGCTTAGAATCGTCAAAACCGCCGCCACCCTTCCGCCGCTACTCGCCGCTGCCGTGCCGGAGACGACGACCCATGCGACTCTTCTTGATCGGCCTCGCTCTCGCCCCGTTCGCATTGCTCCTGGCCGCGCCCGCCTTCGCCGACGAGTTCGACGACGACGTGCTTGTGCAACTCGAAGAGTTGGGCTCAGCCAATGCCGTCGACCGCCGAGCGGCCGAGGCGGCGCTGGTCGAGCTCGCAGGCGAAGCCCCGGACAACGCCGAACGCGTCCTCGCCCAGCTGCCCGCGGCGAATGCCTCGATCCCCGCCGAAGTCCTAGCGGCGATCGAGCGCGTGCGGATCCGTATCCAACGCGACGTCGCCCGCCGCGCGACGGCGGCGTCGACCGTGACGATCGAAGCCATCCAGCAGCCAATCGGCGAGGTCCTAGAAGAGTTCACTCGCCAGACCGGCGCCAAGTTCCATGACCAGCGCGAAGCTTTCGGCAACAATGCCCCGCCGATCCTGGTGACGCTTTCGCTCACGGAAGAGCCCTTCTGGCAAGCGATCGACAAGCTGCTCGACGAGGCGGATCTCTCCGTTTATCCCTACGGCGAAGAGGGGGAGGTGACGCTCGTCCCGCGCGAGGAGGGCACCCGCCTACGCAGCCGCGGCGCCGTCTACGCGGGGCCGTTCCGTTTCGAGCCCCTCAGCCTCGCAGCGACGCGCGGCTTACGCGATGATTCGGCTTCGCGGCTCGATCTGGTGATCGAGGCGGCATGGGAGCCGCGGCTGCGGCCGATCGCGATCGTGCAGGCGCTGCGTGACGTGACCGTCACCGGTTCGGACGGCAAGCCGCTATTGCCGCGGATGCCCGACCAGACGATCGCGATGGAAGCCAGCCCCGGCGAGCAGGCACTGACGCTGACGCTTTCGATGCAGCTCCCCGGGCGCGACGTCAGGCGGATCGAGAGCGTCGCCGGCCAACTCACCGCGATGATCCCCGCCACGCGCCGCGAGTTCCGCTTCGAAAAAATCGGCGCCGCAAAGTTTCCCATCGTTCAGACCTTCGGCGGCGCCGCGGTAACGGTCACACGTTTCCGGAAGGCGAATGACATCTGGGAGCTGCACATGCGGTTACGGCTCGACAATGCGGGCGACTCGCTCGCCTCGCACCGCGGCTGGGTCTTTCAGAACCCGTCGTACCTTCTCGACGCCGAAGGCAAACGCTACGACCAAGTCGGCTTCGAAACCACGATGCAGAGCCAGAACGAAGTGGGTTTGGCGTACCTGTTCGACCTCGGCGACGGCGAGTTATTCGATGACGAGCCCGCCGACGACAAAGAGCCGAAATTGAATCCTGAAGTACTCACCTGGGTCTATGAAACACCGACGGGCGTTTACACCGCGCCGATCTCGTGGAAGCTCGGGCCGCTGGAGCTGCCGTAGCAGAGGAACTACGACGAGCGAACCATCCCTTTGCTTCTGAGCCGTGGGCGGAAGCCCTCGGTGGGGAGTAGGTACCCGACGCCCACCGAGGGCTACCGCCCACGGCTCAGACGTCTTGGTGGTAGTTACCCCAACTCCACAATCGGCAGCCCTCCCGCGCGCAGGTCGTCGAGCATCGCCGCCACCTGCGCCGGGTCACTAGGGTCGAACTTGCGGACCGTCGCGGCAACTTGGTCCGCCATGGCTCGTCGGCCTTGTTTTTCGAGGCACCAGGCTAAGCCGCGAGCGGCTTCGTGCCAGGCGGCGTTCGACGGTTCGGCGCCGAGGAGCGGGCCGGGGCAGCTGGCCGCCGTCAGCGCCTTCTCACCGAGTTGGAACGCGTACCCGAAGTGCCCCCGCGCGAGCTCGATGTCGGCGGGCTTTGTCTCGTCGGTCTCGAGCGCGATCTGGCCGAGCAGCACGTGGGCTTCGAGCAGTTCGGGGCAGGTCGACAGCAGGAAACGCAACTCGTCGGTGGCGATCTCGAGCTCGCCGTGCTCGAGCATCTCGTGGACCTCGGCGATGTCGTCCGACATCTCTTCAGCGCTCGGCGGCGGGACGAGGGCCCAACCGCGGTCGCCGTCAAGCTTCCGTAGTTTTAGCGCCGAGCCGCCTCCGCCGCCGCCCTTGGAGCGGTAGCCGGACTTCTTGCCGCGGTACGGTTTGGAGGGGCGGCGCTTGGCCATCGGGGCTCGGTAGATGGTTGCTCTGATCGGGTCGCACGGGTCGCAGCGGACAGAGCGTACCGGCCAGCGGGCCGCGGCGGGAGCGGCGCCGGGGGTGGAAGAGCTAAGTTTCTTTGACGGGGGACCCCAGAAGGGGGACAATCCGCGCCGCTGCGGGCTTTTCCGGAGCCAATCGCGGCAAGATCGCTCCTCCTCCGACGAAACACTGCCGACAACCGCCCGGCGTGGCGCGGACCCGTTAGTCTCCCCGGCGAGGCCCGTCCGATGAACCTCGAAAGCCTGTTCCTCTACTTCGCGATCGGCGGAGGCGTCGTGCTGCTGTGGCAGCTCGTGATGATGATCTTTGGGGGCGACGATGGCGGCTTCGACGACGCGCCGGGAATCGATCCGGGGGGCGACGACGCCGGCGTCTCGGACGCGTCGGGCTTCTGGTTCTTCGAGATGATTTCGCTACGGACGCTCGCCGCCGCGGCGACGTTCTTCGGCCTCGTCGGCGGCGCGGCGAACGCGACCGGCGCTTCGGCGGGCGTATCGCTCGCGCTGGCGGGCCTCGCTGGTTACGGCGCCATGTACGCCGTTTACTGGGCCTTCAAGCAAATCTTCCGCTTCGAAACGCAAGGCAACGAAGACGTTTACAACGCGATCGGCCAGACGGCCGAGGTGTATATCCCGATTGCCGAGTCCAACCGCCGAGCGGGAAAGGTCCAGCTCACGATGCAGGGCCGCACGGTTGAATACCAAGCACTGACGGACTCCGACCACCCGCTCGCCACGGGCTCCAAGGTGTTGGTGATGGACGTGGTTTCCAACGACACCGTCAAAGTCGCGCCGCTACGGATCAACGCGCCATAGGAAACTCCAATCGCGCCCGAAGACAATCTTAAATTAATCAACCGCAAAGAATTGCCCACAAGTTAAGGAACAACCCCATGGCGCTCGCTAACCTCTCGCTCACGATGCCCCCGATTGCGGCGATGAATTTTCCGCCTGGCGTTTGGGCCCTTGGAATCATCCTGGCGGGCGTAGCTATACTGGTAGCGCTCTTCGCCTTCATCAAAGCGACGTTGAAGCGCTGCAGCTCGAACCAGGTGCTCGTCAAGTACGGCATGTTCGTCGGCGGCGGGAAGACCGCCAAGACGATCCACGGCGGCGCTACCTATGTGATCCCCTTCGTGCAGGGCTTCCGCTACCTGAGCCTCGAGCCGATCCAGATCGAGATCCCGCTCCGCGGCGCGCTGTCGGGCGAGAACATCCGCGTCAACGTGCCGAGCGTCTTCACCGTCGCCATCGGCACCCAGCCGGAGGTGATGAGCAACGCCTCGATCCGCCTGTTAGACCTGGGCACGAACGAGATCCGCAAACAGGCCGAAGAAATCATCTTCGGTCAATTGCGGCAAGTGATCGCGTCGATGCGGATCGAGGACATCAACCGCGACCGTGACACCTTCCTTCAGCACATTCAAAACTCGGTCGAGCCCGAGCTGAAGAAGATTGGCCTCGTGCTGATCAACGTCAACATCACCGACATCACCGACGAGTCGGGCTACATCGACGCCATCGGTCAGAAGGCCGCCAGCGAAGCGATCCAGCAGGCGCGTGGCGACGTCGCCGACGAGTTGCGGAAGGGTGAGATCCGCGTCGCCGACGCCGAGCGTGAGAAGGCCGTGAAGGTCGCCGACGCCACGAAGCTGCGCGAGATCGGCACCCGTGAGGCCGAGCGCGAGCAGGCGGTGCGTCTCGCCGAGTTGCTCAAAGAGCAGACCGTCGGTGAGAAGGCCGCCGAACGTGACCGGGCGATCGAGGTCGCCATGATGCTCAAGGAGCAGACGGTCGGCGAGCAGACGGCCGAATTCGAGCGCGAAGTCCAAGTTAAAGAAGCCGAGCGGCAGAAGCGTATCGCCATGGCCGAAGCGGACGCCACCGCAGTCGATGGTGAGAATATCGCCGCCGCAAGGGTCGCCAAGTCGCAAGCCGAGTTGCTCGTCCAAAGGGCCGAGGCCTACCACCGCGGTGAAGCAGCGAAGCGTGAAGCGGAAGCCTCGGTTATCGAGGTGCAGAACCGCGCGATGGCCAAGGCCGCTCTCGCGGAGGCCGAACGCGTCGAGGCCGAGAAGCGCGCCGAGTACGAAGCGGTCGCCAAGGCCGAGAAGGCGCGGCTTATCGTCCAGGCCGAAGCCGAGGCCGAGCGGATCAAGCTCGAAGCCAACGCCAACGCCGCGGCGGTCTACGCGAAGCTCGAAGCGGAGGCCCGCGGCCAGTACGAGATCCTCGCCAAGAAGGGCGAGGGCCTCAAGCAGATCGTCGCCGCGTGCGGCGGCGCCCGCGAAGCGTTCCAGCTGATGATGCTCGAGCACCTCGACACGCTGGCCGAGACCTCCGCCAAGGCGATCTCGAACATCAAGTTCGACAAGGTCGTCGTCTGGGAGAACGGCTCCGGCAAAGACGGCCGCTCGAACACGGCCGACTTCCTGCAAGGCATGACGGGGACGCTCCCCCCGATGATGCAGGTGCTCCGCGACGTCGGCGGCATCGAGGTGCCCGAAAGCCTCGCGCGTTTCATGGGCGGCGACAGCAAAGAGAAAGAGCCGGTCGCCCCAACGCCGAAGGCCGAAGCCAACGGCGCCACGAGCGAGAACTAGCCACAAAATCGACGGCGAGGCTCGCGACGTTAGTCGTCGGTGGGAAGCGGGTCTTAGCTTCCCACCCACGATTAACATCGTGGGCTCGCCGCTATCGATCCGCCCCGCTTCGCAGCGTGAACACAACGTTCACGCTGCGGGCGGTTGTGGTTAGAATGCGGCGATGGAGACCGACAGCAACAGTGCCGGCGTCCACCGAAACCTAACCGGTTGGTGGTGGACGACTCTTGCCATCATCACCTGGCTCACAGCCTGCAACTCGGGAACCGCGAACGAACCTCCGAAGCCAATCGAAGTCTCGGTAGAGACCACGTTTATCACCGAACCGATCGCGTCCGATGGCTTGCCCGATTACGCCGGAGCTGTCCTCAATCGCTTGGGCCGTGACGTTAAACCCGAAGACAACGGCGCCGTCATTCTTTGGCGTGCCGTTGGCGTCGATCTGCTGAACTTCCAAGAGAAGGCTTTGCTCTTCACCGAACTAAGGTGCGACTTACCACGGGGCCGCGACTCCCTCAAGCCTCTGCCCACACTTAGATCGTTGGGCCACGGTGCACTCAGTGATGCTCGGGCGGGACAAGTCTTTGGTTCCCGGCCTTGGAGAGGAAGCGATTTTCCCGGAACTCTCGGAATGGCTGGAGGCCAACCAAGCAGGCTTAAACCTACTCCGATCCGTTGTGAAGTGCGATCGCTACTACAACCCCTCACCAAGCTTACTCAGCAAGCCGCCTCATCCACTGCTGAATACCAACCTCTGTGGCGTTCTTGCGATGCGGCGCGCCGTCATGTGTTTAACTGTTGAGGCCGCATGTCACGAGACTGTTGTAGGAACCGCTAACGCCAATGTAGAGAGCATCCGCAAATTAGCAGAATTCTCGCTCGATGACTTTTCCGCTATTTCGACGCTTGAGGGATTCCGATACCTGCAAGCTGCAGATCGGCTAGAGCTACTAACGTTTCAGGATGCTACCGATGGTAAAGATGCTTCCAAAGTGGTGGCAATGCTACAAGCTAGAGCTGACCGCCCTGTCATGTGGGCGCCGCAATTCACTCTCGACGAAACTCTCTTGATGCTAGACACAGTCGTACGAGAGTTTTCTGAGCGACCGACGCCGGGTAAGCTTCGACCTGAAGGAGACATGCATCGCCGTGGAGACGTGCATGAACTGTGGTTGGAAGGCTTCTTCGACGCAAACCAAACACTGAGAGTAACTGTAAGCTACTGGAATAGGCTCAAAGAAATTGCATCCATTCCGGATTCGGTTGCGCGAAGAGTGGCATATTCAAATTTCGTAGAAGATCTCAGAAGAATCGATCATGCAGCTTTGAAAGCGAAGTCATTGCAAGAAGGTCACGCACCAGCGATCGCTAACGGAGAAGTCGTAGGCGCGATTTTTGTAGCGAATCTTTTCCCGGACGCGGGAGCTGTCTTTGACGCTGCCGATTCGACTATCGCGAGGCAACGCCTCACCCTCCTCGCCGCTGCCCTCAAGCTCCATCAACTCCGCCACGGCGAGTACCCCGACGCGCTCGACGCCCTCGCGCCCGATCCACTCGCCGAGATCCCGCTCGACCCGTTCACCAACGAGCCGTTTGTCTACGAGCGGCGCGACGAGGGTTTTGCGATCTGGAGCCTCGGCCGCAACGGCGTCGATGACGGCGGCAGCGATCAATCGGGCGAGTTCGTCGATGGCGAGTACGCGCCGATCGATTGGACCGGCGAGCGCCCCAAGCCCAACGGGCCCGATGATGTTGTGGTGCGGCTTCCGGCGCCGACGCTGGAGTTGCCGGGCGCTGGTAGGTAAGTGGGGTGGGTAATTGCTCGTGGCGCGGTCCGAGGGCTACCGCCCACGGCTCAGACGCCTCGTGGGGTTTCGAGCGCCGTTGGGTCTGAGCCTCGGGCGCTAGCCCGGGGAGTGAATCGGGGCGCCGCTCGCCTCATCCCCTACGATTTCGCCCCCTTTTCTCGCCGCCGCTCTAGCCGTGACGGCGACGTTAGGCTAGGGTTGTCGCATCGAAACGAAGAAAGCTGTCCCGCCAAAGCCTCCCTCCCTGCCTCGAATGCCCGCACGACTTCCTTAACGAAGCCGCTTTCTCTTGGCGTTCCCCCCCTCTCGGCCCTCCCGGCCGATGACCCTGTCCGCGCGCAGCGTCTCGTCGCTCGACGGACCCCCTCCCCTTCGGCGTGCTAGCCCAATCAAGGCGGCCGGTGCGCTCCCGCCCCGCAAGAAGTACGGAATCACGATGCTCAATCTGTTTGCCCTCCGCGAACGCAACATCAAGAACGATGTCCTCTCCGGCGTCACGGTCGCCCTGGCGCTGGTGCCCGAAGCGGTCGCCTTCGCGTTCCTGGCCGGGGTGTCGCCGGTCGTCGGCCTTTACTCGGCGTTCTTCCTCGGCCTGCTGACGGCGGTGTTCGGCGGCCGGCCCGGCATGATCTCCGGCGCCACCGGCGCGATGGCCGTCGTCATCGTGACGCTCGTCGCGAAGTACGGCGTCGAGTACCTGTTCCCCACGGTGATGCTCTGCGGCCTGATGCAGGTGCTGGTGGGCATGGGTCGGCTGGGGATGCTCATCCGCATGGTGCCGCACTCGGTGGTGCTCGGCTTTGTGAACGGCCTCGCGATCGTGATCTTCATGGCGCAGCTCGGCAGTTTTCAGACAATCGACGACGCGGGCCGACTCACTTACATGCAGGGGCCGGCACTGGCGATCATGGGCGGCCTCGTGCTGCTGACGATGGCGATCATCTGGCTGTTGCCCAAGCTCACCCGCGCGGTCCCGTCGTCGCTGGTGGCGATCGTGACGGTGACGTTGATCGCGTCGGTCTGTAACCAGACGCTCGACAAGGGGCTGGCGGCCGAGAACCAATCGAAGGTCGTGCTGACCGTCGGCGACATGCTCTATACCAAAGCGAAAGCCCAGGCCGCCGCCACGGCGATCGGCGCGCCGGCCGATGGCCACGGCGCCGTCGCGACCGAACTCGACGACGCCTCGATCGCCGCGGCGCAGGAGTCCATGGCGGCGATCGACCCCGCTTCGGTGAGCCTCGCGGCCGGCCTGCCACTGCCGTTCTTTATGGAGTCGGTGCTGCCGCCGCTGACGCTCACGACGCTATGGATCATCCTGCCGTACGCGGTGGTTCTGGCGGCGGTGGGTTTGATCGAATCGCTGATGACGCTGACGCTCGTCGATGAGATCACCGAGACCCGCGGCAGCGGCAACCAAGAGTGCGTCGGGCAGGGCGTCGCCAACCTCGTCTGCGGCTTCTTTGGCGGCATGGGTGGTTGCGCGATGATCGGCCAGTCGCTGATCAATGTGAACTCCGGCGGCCGCGGCCGGCTGTCGGGCATCGTCGCCGCGGTGTGTCTGTTGGCGTTCGTGCTGTTCCTCGCGCCGTGGATCGAGCTGATCCCGATGGCCGCGTTGGTGGGCGTCATGTTCATGGTCGTCATCGGCACGTTCGAGTGGGCCAGCCTGAAGATGATGCGCAAGGTGCCCGTGAGCGATTACCTCGTGATGCTGCTCGTCGCCGGCTACACGGCCGTCATGCACGACCTGGCGACGGCGGTGGTGCTCGGCGTGATCGCTTCGGCGCTGGTGTTCGCCTGGCAGCACGCCAAGCACATCGGCGTCGACATCAAGCACAACGAGTTCGGCAGCAAGATCTATCAGCTCCACGGTCCGCTCTTCTTCGCGTCGGCGACCTCGTTCAAGGAGCTATTCGACCCGGCGAGCGATCCCGACGATGTGGTGATCGACTTCTACTACACCCGGGTCTACGACCAGTCGGGCCTGGAGGCGATCAGCGCGCTAGCGGATAAGTACCAGCAGCACGGCAAACGCCTGCACCTGACGCACCTTAGCGCCGAGTGCCGTAAGTTGCTGAAGCGCGCTGGCGACCTCGTCGAGGTCAATGTGTCCGAGGACCCGCAGTACCACGTGACGACCGAGCGGATCAGCCCACTGCTGACGATCACGGGGCAGGCGCCAGCGGACGAGGAGCCGAACTACGCGTTGAACGCATAGGGCTATGCCCACCGAGGGCTTGCGCCCACGGCTCAGACGCGGCGAGATGGCGACGTGCTGTTTCGTCTGAGCCCCGGGTGCTAACCCGGGGTGGCAATCGATCTCCGCTACCGTAATGCTAATCCTTAGCGCGAGGGTTCTTGTCCATCGACACGGAACGCCGCCACCTTTTCTTCTTCTTCGAGATTCGATCGTGACGACGCTAATCCGAACGGCCTGCCTTGTGCTGGCTGCCGCGTTGTTGCCTGCCGTGACCGCTCAAGCGACGTCGGCTCGGGCCACGCCCAATGTCGTGGTGATCTTCATCGACGACATGGGTTACGCGGATATCGGGCCGTTTGGCTGCGAGTCGTACCCGACGCCGCATCTCGACCGCATGGCCGCCGAGGGGCGGGTCTTTACCGACTTCCATGCCGCGACGGCCGTCTGTAGCGCGTCGCGCGCGGCGCTGATGACAGGGTGCTACCCAAGCCGCGTAAGCATCCAAGGCGCGCTGTCGCCCGGCGCCCGGCACGGGCTGCACCCCCACGAGACAACGATCGCCGAGGTCTGTAAGTCGCGGGGCTACGCCACCGCGTGCTTCGGCAAGTGGCACCTCGGCCACCTGCCAGAGTTCTTGCCGACCCGCCAGGGCTTCGATGAGTATTTTGGCCTGCCGTACTCCAACGACATGTGGCCCTACCCGCCGGGGCGGGAGGACCTCGAGCACGGCAGGCGGGGCAACTACCCACCGCTGCCGCTCTATAAGGGCGAGCGGATCGTCAATGTGAATCTCACGCCCGCCGATCAAGCCCTGCTGACGACGCAGTACACCGAGCGCGCCGTCGACTTCATCGACCGCCACGCCGGCAAGCAGCCGTTCTTCTTGTACGTGCCGCACACGATGGTGCACGTGCCGCTCTACGTGTCAGAGAAGTTCGCCGGCAAGAGCGGCGCCGGCCTCTACGGCGACGTGGTGATGGAGCTCGATTGGTCGGTCGGCGAAATCCTCGCCGCGCTCGAGCGCGGCGGCGTCGGCGACGACACGCTGGTGGTGTTCACTTCTGACAACGGCCCGTGGATCAACTTCGGCGAGCACGCCGGCTCGGCCGGTCCGCTGCGCGAAGGCAAGGGGACCATGTGGGAGGGCGGCTACCGCGAGCCCTGCGTGATGCGCTGGCCGGCGCGTATCCCCGCGGGGACGCGGTGCGACGAGTTCGCCACGACGATGGACCTCTTGCCGACGATCGCCGGCATGATCGGCGCCGAGCTGCCCGAGCGCAAGATCGACGGCAAGGACATCCTCCCCGTGATGACCGGCGACGCGCCGTCGCCACACGAGGTCTTCTACTGCTACTACGACCGCCAGCTGCGCGCGGTGCGTGACGCACGCTGGAAGCTCGTGTTGCCGCACCAGTACCGGACCCTCGCCGGCCGTTCCGGCGGCAAGGACGGCTTCCCGGTCGAGTACGAGCAGTCCCGCGCGGGACTCGAGTTGTACGACCTCAAGAACGACGTCGGCGAGACGACCAATGTCGCCGCCGAACACCCGGAAATCGTCGCGCGCCTACAAGGACACGCCGAACAGGCGCGGAGGGAGTTGGGCGACGAACTGACGAAGCGCAAAGGGAGCAACGTGCGACCGTCGGGCCGCGCAGCACGGTCGTAGTTCGAGGGGTCCCCTCCGATCAACTAGGGGGAAGAGCGACCACCCCATGATGGCAGTCGAGAGACGATTTCTTGCTTGTTGCGCAAGCAAGCAGGTCGCCCGCGAGTCAATCGCCGGTGTGGTTTAGGGGTTTCGCGCCGAGTTTTCGCGTTTCTGTTGCCGAAGCCAATCTGCCACTTCGTGAAGCCCGTACGGTGTGAGGGTCGGCAATCCTGCACGGCTCCGTCTCTCCCCTCCCGACACTCTGAATGGAACAGCTCATGACTCGGTTTTTCTTTGGTGGCGTCCGCCTCGCTTTGTGTTTGATGGCCACCCATTTCGTTGCCTCTTCTGCCCAGGCGGAAACCCTCTACGGGATTTCGAGTTTTGTCTCGGGACAAGACAATCAGCTCTACACGATCGACAGCGACTCTCGCTCGGTAACCTCGAATGTCGTGATCCAGCGGCCCGCCGGTATCGATCCGTTGGAGCCGTTCTCGTTGCGTAGCATCGACGTCCGTCCTTCAACGGGCGAGTTGTACGGCATCGGCTTCAACGACAACCAGCTCTACACGATCAATACGACCAGCGGCGCCCTGACGCCGATCGGTGCGCCGTTGCCAGTCTCCGGAGCCATCGACTTTAACCCGACCGTGGACTTGGTTCGGCTCATCGGCCGAGGAAGCAACACCAACTACCGAATCAGCCCGGTCGACGGCTCGGTGGTCAGCCTCGATGGTTTGCCCACCTTCGACGCGGGCGACGCCAACTTTGGCGACACCCCCGACATCCGCACGATCGGTTACACCAACAGCGTCGCCGGGGCGACCAGCACCACGCTCTACGATTTGGATGTTGTCAACGACATCCTGGCGACCCAAACCCCCGCCAACATGGGCAATCTCCAGACCGTGGGACCGCTTGGCGTCAACCTCGCCAGTGGGTTCCTCGGTAGTGGGTTTGCCGGATTCGACATCAGCGGGGCGACCGGAACCGCCTACCTGACGAGCGCCAACCCGAACCAGGCGACGAGTCTGTACATGGTTGACTTGGGAACGGGCGCTGCATCGCTGCAGGGAACGGTCTCGGGGCTCATCGGCCAAGGCGTGATTGCCGATATCGCGGTCGCAGCGGTACCGGAGCCGACCTCGGCGTTGCTCGCCGCAGGCGGTCTGGCCCTGCTTGGAGTCCGTAAGCGCCGCTGAACTATCGCTCGGGTGTGACAGCTCTCCGGTGTCCGAAGCCCCCGCCGTGCCCTGCACGGCGGGGGCTTTTTCGTGCGGGACTATTGGCGACCCCGTAGGCCGATTCCAGCCGCCGTGTTAAACTGCTCGGCTTCGCGCAGGTGGCTCGTCGTCGTGCGCAGCAACGCTCCCGCTCCCCCGCTTCCCGCCATGATCACGCCCGACCAGCTCCGCGGCGCCCACGTCGCCCTTCTCACCCCGATGAAGCCGGTCGGCTCGCTGATGGGGATCGACTTCCACCGCGTCTACAAGCTGATCGACTCGGTCCTCGAAGCGGGCGTTAGCGGCGTCCTCTTCGCCGGCACCACGGGGCAGTCCGCCATGCTCAGCCACGACGAGCAGGTCGACCTCTGCACCCGCGGCATCGAGTACGCCCGCGCGAAGGCGGCCCAGCAGGGACGCAGCGTCACGTGCCTCGCCAGCGCGGGCTCGAACTCGACCGACGAGGCCCTGCACCTCAGCGAGCGGATCACCAAGGCGATCCACCCCGACGCGCTGCTGCACGTCACGGGCTATTACAACAACCCGCCGCAAGAAGGCCTGCGGGCGCACTTCGAGGCGGTCGGCGACCTGGCCGAACGGCTCGACACCTCGATCATCCTCTACAACATCCCCGGGCGCACCGGCAGCCGTATCGAGGCCGAGACGATGATCCGCCTCGCCGAGCACCCGGCGATCGCCGCGGTGAAGGACGCGACGGGCGACCTGGCGATGCTCGAGAAGGTCCGCGCGGCGACCGACCCCGAGACCTTCTCGCTGATGTCGGGTGAAGACCACTTGGTGGTCGAGGTGATGCGTCGCGGCGGCGTCGGCGTGATCAGCGCGTCGGCCAACCGCTGGCCGCGCGAGTTCCAACGCATCACCGAGCTGGCGGCCGCCGGCGAATGGGACGCGGCGGAAGAATTGCAGAAGGCGCTGCAGCCGTGCATCGACGCGGTCTTCTGCGTGAAGAACCCGATCCCGCTGCACCACATGCTCCGCGCCGGCCTGCGGATGCCGCTGGTGACGGTCGATCAGCTCGACGCCCCGAACCGCGAAAAGGCCCTGGCGACGATCAAGGCGGCCGAAGCGATCGCCGAGTTCCCGCACCTCGAAGCGGCCGCTGTCTGAATTTACGAATTGGACGCGGATGCACGGGGATATAAAGGATTAACGCGGATACGCCCGTAACTTAAATCCTTTCCGATCTCTTCAATCCGCGTCAATCCGCGTCCCATTCTTTTTTTGATTGATAGATGGACATCCAAACGTTAGCTGCGCGCGTCGACGAAATTTGGGCCGGTGAGGAAGCGGCTGACGCGCGCGAGCTCGTGAAGCAAGCGCTGGACCTCTTGAACTCGGGCGCGATCCGTGTCGCCGAGAGGGTTGGCGGTGAGTGGACGGTCAACGAGTGGGTCAAGAAGGCGGTGCTGTTGCACTTCCGTTACTCGGACAACCGCGAGATGACCGCCGGGCCGATCGAGTGGTTCGACAAGGTCGCGCTAAAGACCAATTGGCGTGAGGCGAAGGTCCGCAGCGTGCCGACGGCGATCGCCCGCTACGGGTCATTCATCGAAGAGGGCGCGGTGCTGATGCCGTGCTACATCAACATCGGCGCGCGGGTCGGCGCGGGGACGATGATCGACACGTGGAGCACCGTCGGCAGCTGCGCGCAGGTGGGAAAGAACTGCCACATCTCGGGCGGCGTCGGCATCGGCGGCGTGCTCGAGCCGCTCCAAGCGAGCCCCGTCATCATCGAGGACGACGTCTTCTTCGGCGCCCGCGGCGAAGCGGCCGAGGGCGTCATCATCGAAGAGGGCGCGGTCCTAGCGATGGGCTGCTACGTCGCCGGCTCGACGAAGATCTACAGCGTCCCCGAAGGCCGCGAGTTGCCGCCGGGCCGCATCCCCGCGCGGAGCGTCTGCGTCCCCGGCGCCCTGGCGTCGCGCGACGGCTCGCACCAGACGTACGCGATCATCATCAAGAAGTACCGCGACGAACGCACCGACGCGCGCACGGCGCTAACGTCGATCCTCCGCGAAGGCATCTAGCCGAAGCAAATGACCAATGACCAAGCCCCAATGACTAATGAAGTAGCGAAACACATTGGTCATTGCGGCTTGGTCATTGGTCATTAGTTTTCTCAGTGCGTCCTCCGTGTCCTCAGTGCCTCCGTGGTAAACCAAAGAGAAGCAAAGCCCGATGGCGACTCCGATCTTCATGGCTGGCCTTCCCGGCAAGATGGCGGCGGAGACCGCGGCGCTAGTCGCAGCTTCGGACGACTTCGAGCTCTTCGATATTGGCCTGTCGAGTCCCGTTCATGAGGGCAAGACGATTGCGATCGGCGATCGGAAGATCGGCCTCGTGGCGAGTGATTCGCTCGCCGCTGTCGCGTTGCCGGCGGACACGCTGGCGGTCGATTACACGACTCCCGACGCGGCTCTTGATAATGTCCGCTGGTATGTCGAGAACGACGTGCCGTTTGTGATGGGCACCACGAGCTTCGATCTTGATGAAGCGAAGCGCCTCGTGGCGGCGTCGGGCGTGTCGGCGGTGATCGCCCCGAACATGGCGGTTCCGATTGTGCTGATGCAGGCCGCCGCGCGGTGGCTGGCGGCGGAGTTCCCCGGCGCGCTCGCCGGCGCGGAACTCAAGGTCGTCGAGAGCCATCAGGCGAACAAGCGTGACACCAGCGGCACGGCGAAGGCGCTCGTGGCGTCGGCCAATGGCCTCGGTGTGCCGTTCCCCGTCGACGACATCGAGAAGGTCCGTGACCCCGCACGACAACAGAGCGAGGTCGGCGTGCCCGCCGAGCACCTCGCCGGCCACGCCTTCCACCGCTACGAACTGTCCGCCGCCGCGGGCACCGTCCAGCTCGTGCTCGAACACAACGTCCTCGGCCGTCGCGTCTATGCGGAAGGGACCCTCGCGGCGCTAAGGTTCTTGCAGCAGAGGCTCGCCGCGGGCTCGCGTGGCGAGGTGTTGACGATGGAGGACGTGCTGCGGGGTTGAAGCAAAAAAGCGGCGCCGGTCGTTGGGGACCGGCGCCGCTCCATTAGAAAAAAGATAGCGCTCTCAGTGAGTGCGCCCGCGAAGGCCAAGCAGCCCGATTGCAGCCCCGAACGTTAGAGCGACCGAGGTGGGCTCGGGCACTCGCTCGAACATTGCCGCGGAGGCACGCATCGAGACAAACGTGTTCGATCCAGCAGTCTGTGCGAGCGTGTAGACGACACCAGCGGATAGGTTGGCCTCACCGAGCAGGATCCACTCGCCGCCGGTGTTATTCTGGTCGAGGGACACCGAAAACAGATCCCCGCCAACCTCCGAGAGCGTGAACGTGGTGTCGCCACCGGAAACGTTTGTCGTCTCTGGCCAAGTTGCGTAGACACGGTATGCCCCGGACACGCCGCCTGTTAGGCCGAAAGCGAAATCGCCATCATCGTTGAGCGCCGTGCCCGTTGCGAGGGCAAGGTTATCGGCGTCGACGCCGGGTGCGTACCGATAGAGGTAGGTGTCGGGGTCATTCACTCCGTCGCCACCGAAGATGCTATCGCCCCCCGTCAGGCCAACGGTCGGCGATGCGATGCTCGAGCTGGCAGTTGTTGTGTCGCCACCGAAACTGAAATTTGGGCTGGGAGTGAATGGGCCATCATCCGCCCCATCGGTGTCGATCTCGATGAGAAAAGCAGCATTCGCCACGTTTGGCCCCGCCATAATGGCGAGGCAAAGGGAGACGGCGATCGGTGTCCACTTCATGAGTCACTCCTCAAGTGTATGGCTTAGAGATAAGGCGACGCCCGCTTCATGATCCTTTCTGAGACTAGCCAACCTTCGGGAGAGGATCAACAAAAGTTGATCCACGCCTGTGAGATGCTATCCGTCGCAATGAATTCGCTGCCGACACGACGGACCTGGTTGGACCTACCAAGTTCAGCCTTACGGCTCTTCACCGAAAGCCTCTTTCTCAAAGGGGTAATCGAGGGACGCCGCCCTCCGGCGAGCCACCCCTACGCCGAGGCGCCAAATGTAAGACGGCCCTATCAGCGGGCCCCAGCGTTCGAACTGGCGGACGTGAAATTGCTTGTGCGCGTGCGCAATTGCGAGAGCCGGTTCGAAATGGCCAATGACCGACTGCCGATAAGGTGGCGGCACAGCACACGCCTAGCTGCGAGTAAGGCGATTCGTCTTCGAAGCCGCCAGAACGTCCCGTACGTGAGGGATCGCCAGGGTCATCTCTACGAGCGGAAGAAGGTGGTCGAGGTCAAGACTCTCTTGGGAGTCGTGTCTGCCACTACCGACAGGGAGCATGAGAGCCGACGACTCACGTCGCCGGCTCACCGTTGTTCGAATCCGCAGAGTTACCTGCCGCTTCTACGCCGTGCGTTCCGCCTTCTTGCGTCCAAAAACGCCGCGGAGCAGGACGTAGAACACGGGCGTCAAGAACAGGCCCATGATCGTCACGCCGAGCATGCCGCTGAACACGGCGGTGCCCAGCGCGCGGCGCATCTCAAAGCCGGCGCCGGTGGCGATCAACAGGGGGATCACGCCGAGGACGAAGGAGAACGCCGTCATCAGGATTGCCCGCAGCCGCAGGCGGCAGGCTTCGACGGCGGCCTCGAAGCGCGTCTTGCCCTGGTCCTCGAGCGCCTTGGCGAACTCGACGATCAGGATCGCGTTCTTGCACGCCAGGGCGATCAGCACCACGAAACCAATCTGCGTGAGGATGTTGTTGTCCATGCCGCGGAACCAGACGCCGCCGATCGCGAACAGCAGACAGAGCGGAACGATCAGGATAATCGCCAGCGGTAGTACCCAGCTCTCGTACTGGGCCGCGAGCGTGAGGAACACGAACACCACACACAGCGGGAAGATCAAGAGCGCCGTGTTGCCGGCCGCCTTCTCTTGGTACGCCAGATCGGTCCACTCGTAATCGAAGCCTTGCGGCAGCGTCGTCGCGGCGATGCGCTCGAACGCGGCGATCGACTGCCCCGTGCTCGTGCCGGGGAGCGTCACACCGTTTACGTCGGCCGAGGGGAAGAGGTTGTAACGGACGATGCGGTCGGGTCCGATGCGTTCTTTCATCGTGAGGATCGTCCCCAGCGGCACGATCGCGCCCGACGCGCTGCGGGTCCGCAGGCGGAGCACGTCGCTGAGCTCGTCGCGGTACTCAGCGTCGGCCTGGGCCGTGACGCGGTAGGTGCGGCCCAGGTAGTTGAAGTCGTTGACGTACAACGAACCCAAGTACACCTGCAGCGTGTCGAAGACGTTCTGCATCGGCACGTCGAGCTGTTGGGCGCGGGTGCGGTCGATGTCGGCGTACAGCTGGGGCGTGTCGGCGCGGTAAAACGAGAAGGCGGCCGCGATGCCCGTCGCGGGGCCGGCCTCTTGCATCGCGGCGCCGACGAACGCGTTGGTCGTATCGCCGAGGGCTTGGTACCCGGCGCCGCCGCGGTCCTGGACGTACAGCTTGACGCCGCCTGCGTTGCCGATGCCACGCACCGGCGGCGGGGCGAGCACACGGATGTCGGCCTCTTGGATCTGGCTCAGCTTGGCCTGGAGTTCCTGCTGCAGGACGTTGATCTCGCGGCCACGCTCGGCGCGCGTGCCGGCGTCTTCGAGCGCGGTGAAACACGCGGCGACGTTGGTGGCGTTCGTCCGCGTTGCGCCGGAGAAGCCCGCAAACGCCACGGCGTTGTTGATGCCGTCGATATCCAAGGCGATCTCGCTGACGCGGCGCACAATTTCGTCCGTGCGGGTAAGCGACGCGCTGTCGGGGAGCTGGATCGTGACGATCAGGTAGCCCTGGTCTTGCTCGGGGATGAAGCCCGTCGGCACCAGATCGAAGCTGTACCGTGTCGCCACCAGGAGGCCGCCGTAAATAATCAGCATGACGAGGCCCATGCGGACAAACCGCCTCACGGTCCCCGCATAGAGGTTGCTGCCGAAGTCGAAGACGCGATTGAACGGCCGGAAGAACCAGCCGAACAAGAGGTCCATGCCGCGGGTGAAGAGGCCGGGCTTGGCGTCGGACGGTTGCAAGAGCAACGCGCACATGGCCGGCGTCAGCGTCAGCGAGACGAAGGCGCTGATGACGGTCGCCACGGCGATCGTCACGGCGAACTGCCGATAGAACTGTCCGCTGATGCCCGCCATGAAGGCCGTCGGCACGAAGACCGCCACGAGCACCAGCGCCGACGCGATGAGCGCTGAGCCGACCTCGGTCATCGCGGTGCGCGTCGCCTCGCGCGGGCTCATCCCTTCGTGGATCAACCGCTCGACGTTCTCAACCACGACGATGGCGTCGTCCACGACGATGCCGATCGCCAGCACGAGGCCGAACAACGACAGACTGTTAAGGCTAAAGCCCAGGCCGCTCATGATCGCGAAGGTGCCGATCAGCGAAATCGGGATCGCCACCACGGGGATGAGGGTCGCCTGCCAACGCTGCAAGAAGATGAACACCGTCAGCACCACGAGGATGGTCGCTTCGATCAGCGTACGGAACACCTCCTCGATCGACTCCTCGACGAACCGCGTCGGGTTGTAGGCGATGCGGTACTCCAGACCGTCGGGGAAGTTTTTCGACAGCTCCTTCACGGTCTTCTCGACCTCGTGGGCCGTGTCGACGCCGTTCGTGCCCGGGCGGGCGAACACCAGCAGGGCCACGGCGTTGTTGCCGTCGAGGTAGCTGTTGACCGAGTAGTCCTGAGCGCCCAATTCAATCCGCGCCACGTCCGACAGCCGCGTCAGGCGTCCCTCGGCGCCGCGCTTGATGACGATTTGGGCGAACTCCTCCGCGGTGCGCAAGCGACCCTGACTCGAGATCGTTAGCTGAAAATCGGTCGGCTCGGGGAGCGGCGTCTGGCCGATCTTGCCGGCGGCGACCTGGACGTTCTGCTCGCGCAACGCCGCGACCACGTCGCCCGCCGTCAGGTCGAGCGACGCCAAGTGCTCGGGGTCGAGCCACACCCGCATCGAGTACTCCGAGCCGCCGAAGACGCGCAGCTCGCCGACGCCGTTGATGCGCGACAATGCGTCGCGGATCTGCAAGTAGGCGTAGTTCGAGATGTAGACCTGGTCGCGCGAGCGGTCCGGCGAGATCAGGTGGACCACCATCAGCATCTCGGGCGAGCTCTTCTGCGTCACCACGCCGCCGCGGCGCACCTCTTCCGGCAGACGCGGCAGCGCGCGGTCCACCCGGTTCTGTACGAGCACCTGGGCCTGGTCGACATCGGTGCCGAGCTCGAACGTGATCGTCAGCGACATCGTGCCGTCGGGAGTCGATTGCGACTCCATGTAGAGCATCCGCTCAACGCCGTTGACCTCTTGCTCGATCGGCGTGGCGACGGTCTCGGCGACGGTCTCCGCCGTGGCGCCCGGGTAGGTCGTCGTGACGACAACCGTCGGCAGCGCGATCTCCGGGTATTGCGACACCGGGAGCGTGTAGTAGCTGATCGCGCCCACGAGGACGATCGCGACCGACAGCACCGTCGCGAAGATCGGCCTGTCGATAAAGAAGTGAGCGAACTTCATCGTGCCTTCGCCCCCTTCTGAGCGCGTGTCAGCGCCGCGTCGGGGGTGGTGTTGATCGGAGTCATCGCCGGCCGCAGCCACTCCTCGGGCGCCACGGGCTCGTAGGTGTCGGGCAGGCCGAGGTCGTCGCCCGCGACAATCTCCTCGACGGTCACTTTCACTTCGGCGCCGGGACGGCAACGCTGCAGGCCTTTGACGACCACGCTCTCCGACCCGTCGAGGCCGCCGGTGATAACGCGCAGGTCTTTCGAGATCGCGCCGGTCGTGACGGGGCGGCGCTCGAGCTTGTCGCCTTCGCCGACGATGTAGACGAACTTCGCCGCTTGGTCGGTCGCGACCGCCGAATCGGGGATCAACACCCGCGGGCCGGGCTCGCTGCCGGGGATCTGCAAGCGAACGAACACGCCGGGCACGAGCTCTTCATCGGTGTTGGCGAAGATAGCCCGCGCCCGCATCGAGCCCGTAGCCCGATCGACGCGATTATCGACGAAGTCGATGTAGCCCTTGTGCGGATAACCCTCCTCATCGATCAGCGCCATGTAGGCGGGCGTCTTCACGTCGCGCGAGCTCTTGCGCTGGGTGGTCTGGTCCAGGCGGATGTACTTGAGCAATGCCTGCTCGTTGCAATCGAAGTAGACGTGGATCGGGTCCATCGAGACGATCGTCGTCAGCGGCATCGCGCCGAGTCCGCCCGTTACGAGGTTTCCCTTGGTGATCATCCGTCGGCTCACCCGCCCGCGGATCGGCGCGGTGATGCGGCAGTAGCCGAGGTCGAGCTCCGCTGCGGTGAGGGCCGCTTCGGCCGTGGCGATCGAGGCGACCGCGGCGTTGACGGCGGCCTTAGCGGATTCGATCGCCGCGTCGGCGGCGGCGGCGTCGGCCTCGGCCTGACGCGCCGCGGCGACGTACTCGTCGTAGGCGTCTTCGCTGATCGCGCCGCGCGGGACGAGCGGCTTCGCCCGGTTGAGCTGCGTTTGTGCGAGTTCCAGTCGGGCCGAGACTTGCTGGCGGCCGGCTTCGGCCTCACGGACCTGGGCTTCGGCTTGGCGGTGGCGAGAGTGGGCCTCTTCGAGCAAGGCCTTTGCCTGATCGACCGCCGCCTGGTACGGCCGCTGGTCGATGACGAACAGCAGCTGCCCCTCGTCAACGAACTGGCCCTCTTCGAAGTGATACGACTCGAGGTAGCCGCTCACCCGGGCGCGGACCTCAACCTCGTCCACGGGCGCCAGACGGCCCGTGTAGGGGTCCCAGTCGAGTGTCGAGAGAACCAGCGGCTTGGCGACGGTAACCTCGACGGGGGCGTTGGCGTTCGCTTGCGGGCCCCCGGGGGGCTTGGAACCGCACCCAACGGCCAGCACAGCCGCCGCGACCGCCAGCGGCCCGGCCAAACGGATCGGAAGAGTCACTACGTCTCTCAACCAGGGAGGAAGAAATCAGACGGCGAGGCGCAGGTCGCGCCGTTGGTGGGAAGCCGCCAGGAGCCGTTACCTGCTACAAACCGGGGACTTTTGATGGTTTGCAAAAAGTGACGATGCGTCACATTCTACCTGCCGATCGTCGGCTGACCACCTCTGGGGATGACAGCGCCCAGAGAAACTAGGTGATCTAAAAAAAGGTTGCGGCCGGCCGCGATGGGACTTGCGAAGTCCGCTTAGTGAATGCGAAGAAGCCGTTTAACCCTCGAGCCAATTCGCTACGGCATCCCGTAGCTTCTCGATCCGCTGGACATTGCCGTTCTGTGTCTCGTCGAGCGTGATCGCGCGGCGGGGGCGGCTGACGAGCAAGCGGAGTTTGACAACGGTCGCGTCGAAACGGGCGCCGTCCCCCACTTCCGGGCGGGCCTCCTCGGTCGCGGTCATCTCGAGGCGGGCGATGTTCTCGAGGCGGAAGCGGCACGGCCTGCCCGCGTCGATGATCGGCGAGCGGACGCTGTAGACGCCCTGGCCGGTGGCCCGGTCGAGCACCAGCGATAGACGGCCAACGGCGAGCGTCACGGCGCCGGCCCAGAACAGCAGCTGCCCAATCCCCAAGCCCAGGGCGAGCGGCATATGGCCCCAGGCGAGGCCCTTTGACGCGTCATAGAGGGCGAAGGCGAAGTAACCAATCGCTGCGGTGAGCGCCAAACCAATCGCTGTCAACGCCATCACGGCCAGCCGCCCGCCGGGCGTGCCGCGAAGGACAAGACGCTCGGCGGTGCTTTCGACAAGATTCATACGAGGGGGCGTGAGACTGGCGACGTGTTTTCTTATTCGCTTCGCAGCCGGTGATCTTGGTAGGGCCCTCGCAAGTACGGCGCGGCTTCTATAACGCTATCACGCCATCCGCTATCCAGTCCGCGCTGATCTTGCCCAGTTGCGGCGTCGGGGTCTAGCTTGAAGGCATCCGATCCTACACCTTGCCTCCCTTCTCTCGATTCCAATGTTCACTCCCTTGCCCCGCCTTGTCGCCGTCCTCGCAGCGGCGGTCTTTTGCACGACGCCGTTGGCCCTTGGCCAAGTCGCCGCTCCGCCCGTGACAGCGGCGCCGGTGGTCGTGTCGCAGGAGCAGCGACTGGTGAACGACGCCTCCACCGTCTTCGACGAGATGCTCGCTATCCCCGCCGAGGGGATCCCGCGGTCGATGCTCGCCGGCGCCGAAGCGGTGGCCATCATCCCGCGCGTCGTGAAGGGCGGCTTCATCGTCGGCGCGCGGTTCGGCCGAGGGGTCGTCGTCGCGCGCGACGCGCAGGGCGTCTGGCACACGCCGATGTTCCTCACGATCACCGGCGGCAACATCGGCTGGCAAGCGGGCGTCCAGGCGACAGACCTCGTGCTCGTTTACCGTTCGCGCCGCAGCGTCGATTCGCTGATGAGTGGCAAGCTCACCATCGGCGCCGATGTCGCCGCCGCGGCCGGGCCCGTTGGCCGGCAGGCGTCGGCAAGCACCGACGCCACGTTGACCGCCGAGGTCTATTCGTACTCGCGCAGCCGCGGCTTGTTCGCCGGCGTCGCGCTCGACGGGTCGGTGCTGAAGATCGACCACGCCGCGACCGACGCCTACTACCGCCCCGCGGGCGGCGCGCCGGTGGTCCCGGTCGAAGCCCAGCAGCTCACCGCCAAGATCGTCGCCTCGACAACGCCACCAGTGGGGACGGCGGCCGCGCCAGAGCCATCAGCCGCTGCGAGCGCCTTCGCGCCGCCCACTTCTCCGCAAGAAGAGGAGGCGATCCGCGACCAACTCGCCGACTTCGCGCCGCGACTCTACCGGCTACTTGATCCGGCGTGGCAATCTTACCTGTCGCTTCCTGCGTCGATCTTCCAAGAGTCGGGCCACCCCAGCCCCGAAGAGATCGCCGCCGCCGCCGCGCGATTTCAAGCGGTCGCGACCGACCCGCGCTACACCAACCTCGCGGCACTCCCCGAGTTCCAAACAACGCGCGGCCTCGTGCTGCACTACGCGCAGCTGTTGCAAGACACACCGCGGACCTTGAAGCTCCCACCGCCGCCGGAGCAGTAGCAGCGAACGACAAACCTATGTTACACGTCTGAACCGTTGGCGCTACGTTGGCACTAGTGTTCCGAGTTGAAAGTTCGTTCGAAAATTGGGCGGCTTAGAATGAAGCATGGATCACAGATTTCACCACGACGGGCACAAAGAATACGACGGCCTGCTCGCCGAGGCGTTGTTGAATCAAGAGGCAATCCGTCGTGCTCTTCGTGCCCGTCGTGGTTCCCCTACTTAGCATCCGAATAACGGCAAGCACTCAAATGGGAAAGAACTCTTGACTTAGCACGCTAGCCCTCGGAGTGAAACAGGTACCCGGAGCCCACCGAGGGCTCGCGCCCACGGCTAAGACTTCTACTGACGAAGTAACTACAACGTCGACTCGGACAGTTTTGATTTTTCGGCTGAGCCCTCTTGCTCTCAATCGGCAAGCTGTTAATCTCTTCGTTGAGACGCAATCGCAATTAGCCACTGGCTAGTGCACTGGTTGTTGTCTCTCTCGCAAGCAGCCCGCCACGAGGCCTCTGCCTCTTAGCCAGCCCCTTGTTCAGGCCGCCTCACTGAGTGGGCGCGCCGGGTTTCTCGGCAGGGTTGTGTATCGATCCCTCGTTGGTAGCCCGCGCACGCCTCCACGCGCGCGTGGAATTGTCTTTCTAGGCGACCTCGGACCGCACCACTTGTTCGCTGAACGATGCGCGACGCATCGCCAGGATCGAGGACTGCGCGTTCTTCACTCGCAGCGCATCGCCATCGGTTTGGCCAAGCCGAAGGTCCGCGCTGGCCGTGGGCTCTTGCCCGTTCCTTCACGCGCCGTGGCGGCATTGTTGTGGCCGCGGCATGGTATCACCCATTGAGAGTCTGATGAAAGTTACACGTTGGATTTACACGGCGCTCGTTGCGGCCGCGGCTCTATCCCCGTCGGTTTCACTGGCGGCCTTTGTCAGCCCGAACTTGCCCGGCAACGCCGACTACGACGGCTGGGACGACCTCACCGCCGCGGCCAACCCCGGCTACAACGGCTTTCCGGGGACGGGCGCTTGGCCGGCGCCGATCGGCTCGAACGCGGCCGGCTCGGGCGACGCGTTCCTGGAGAAGGTCGCCAACGGCACAGGTGGCGGCCCCTACCCGGCGGGCGGCAGCATGTACTACGGCGGCTTCAGCGGCGACATCAACAACGACGGCGGCACGCTCGCCGTCGGCGATGCGACGCCGGTCGCCGGTCTGGCGAACATCGTCTTCCAGATCGAGATGGGCGAGGCGTGGACCTACGCCTTCAAGGACAACGTCCTGCCGACGCTGAATTACAACGGCGGCGCGCAAGCCCTCGCCGCCACCACCAGCGGCGTCATCGAGAAGCTCTTCAACGGCACGGTCGCGATGCCGACCGGCGAAGAAGACGTTTTCATCAACACGTACCTGTTGCAATGGGACGTGTCGTCGCTGGGGCCGATCACCGACTTCGAGGTGACCTTCACCGGCGTGCAGCACGGCCAGCTTTACGGCTTGCAGCTCGATCAGAGCGACGCCTACCAGGTCGTTGACGCCGACTTCATCACCGCGGTCCCCGAGCCGAGCACGCTCGTCTTTGGAGTTATCGGCGCGGCCTTGCTGGCCACCGGCCGCCGGCGCCGCGGCTGATCGTTCTTGACCGCTCTTAACCGGAAAGGAGGGCGGGCCGGTCCGCGGAGGGGTGGCGACCGGCTCGCCCCTTACTTGCTCCCAATCAACCAAACGATGAACAACCACACCAACCCACATCGCTACGCCGTGCTGCGGCTCGCACTCACCATCACAGCGCTCGCGTCCGCCTTAGCCGACGCCGTCGCCTCGACGCCAGCGCCGATCGTCTACGCCACGGACGATCCTGAGATCGAGATGTTCTTCTACCCGGCGAGCACCGCGAACGGGCTCGGCTCGGTCCGCGACCGCGGGGCGACGTTCTCCTGGTTCTCGCCGCAACCGGGCTTTCCCGACATCACCGGCAGCGGCGTCGATCCGGGCCGTCGCGGCTCGTTCATCGTGGCGGGCGACACGTCGGCGACGATCCCTACGGGGCTCGACCCCAGCCGCTACCAGATCGAGTCCGTCACGGTGACGCTGACGATGCTCGGCAGCATCGGTGAGACGCCAGGCGGCCCCTACGACGGCACGCCCGACAACACGTTCGACGTCCTCAGCGGCGCCGACGCCGACCCCGGTCGGCCGGTCGAGATGTGGGGCGTCGACTTCGGCGGCGACTACGAGACCTTTGGTTTCGACGGCGAGACCGACCCCAAGTACTTCAACTCAGGCGATCGCCGTTGGCCCGTCTCGGGTGGGTTCGTGAACGGCCCCTACGAGGTTTATCCCACCGACCCAATAGGCGCCGACGTCTCGAACAACATGTTCGAGGGCGGCTACAGCGCCACGGCGCCGAACAACGAGAACGCGATCTTCAATCCCACGCCGTTCGCCGTCGGCAAGGTCTACGATGACGTCGGCGTCGAGTACGCGCCGGGCGCGCACGTCACGCAAGGGGACCTGTTCGAGTTCGATGTCGATCTCGCGCTGCCCGGCGTCGCCGAGTACGTGCAGTCGTCGCTGAGGGAGGGCGGCATTGGCTTCTTCTTCTCGTCACTGCACGAGCCCAACGGCCATGACGGCGATGTCTACTACCCCGACTTCTATCTCGACAACGTCAGCAGCGGCCCCAACCCCAACGGCGATGGCCCGACGATCGAAGTCGTCGTCACGATCCTCGACGAATCGCTTGTCGTCGGCGACTTCAACCACGACGGCGCCGTCGATGAGCTGGACTACAACGAGTGGAGCGCTGCCTATGGTTCCGCCGTGACGGCCGGAAGCGGCGCCGACGGCAACGGCGACGGCTTCATCGACGCGGCCGACTACACCGTCTGGCGTGAGGCGTTCTCGCTGGCGGCCGCGATCGCGGTCCCCGAGCCCGGTGGCTCGGCGATGGCGGGCATACTTGCCGTGACGGCGGCGTTCTTCGGCTGGATGCGCTGGCACGTCGGCCCGCTGCTGCCGGACGAGGGCGCCGATGACTGACGCCAATCGACGGCCACGACCCCTAGCGGGTTTCACATTGATCGAACTACTGGTGGTGATCGCGATCGTCGGAACCCTGGTCGCGATGCTGCTGCCTGCCGTGCAGTCGGCGCGCGAGGCGGGGCGGCGCACGCAGTGTGCGAACCACCTCAAGCAGATTGGCCTGGCGGTCCACAACTTCGCCAACACGCTACAGACGCTGCCGCCGCCCAAAGCGCTCGGCCACGAAGACGGCGCGGGCCTCGTGTCCAACGGCGCCGCCGATCAGTACCGGCAGCTCGGCAGCACGTTCTTACTGCTGCTCCCGTATCTCGAAGAGCAATCGCTCTACGACACGGGCGACCCCACCAAGGATACGATCGACCCGGTCAACCTGCCGATCACCAGGGCCGAGTTGCCGGCTTACTTGTGCCCGTCGATGGCGTTGCCGCGGAGCGTGCCGATGCCCGATTGCGGCGAGCGGCTCGGCCCGGGCAGCTACCTGATCACGTCGCGCGTCAACTACGGGCAGTACTCGAGGCTCGACGGCGCGTTCCGCAACCCGCCTTCACGGAGGGGGAAGCGTTACTCGTGCAACTGGAGCCAGATCACCGACGGCGCAACCCACACCACGTTCGCCGGCGAGACCGACTACGGATTTAGGAGTTACCTCTGGGACGCCGGCTGCGACGCCGACGGGTCGTCCAAGTGGGGCGACCACGCCTGGGCGGAGGGCTATTGGTTCTACGCCTGGGGTCACACCAACCGTGACAACTCCTACAACTTCAACGACGACCGCGCGGAGTGGCAATCGAACTACACCGCCACGTTCCGCAGCGACCACCCCGGCGGGGTGCAGTTCGTGTTCCTCGACGGCTCGGTCCGGTTCCTCGAAGACACGATCGAACCCAAAGCCCTCGCCGCGATAATCACCCGAGCCGGCGCCGAACTTCCTTAAGCCAACCACCGGTACCCGTCTGAGCCGTGGATTGTAGTGTCCCGAGTAATAAGTTCTTTTCCGTTTAGAGTGCTTGCGGCTATTCGAATGCGGAAGTTGTGGGAACCACGACGGTCACGAAGAGCACGGCGGATTGCCTCTTGATTCAACGACGCCTCGGCGAGCAGGCCGTCGTGTTCTTTGTGCCCGTCGTGGTGAAATCTCTGATCCAGTCTCATCCAACAAACCGCCCCAATCTGGTAAAGAACTTCTAACTCGGGACACTAGCGCCCTCAGCTCAGAAGTACTCCGTCACTTTTTCTTACTCTTGCCGTACCAACGTTCGGCGATGCGGTCGAGTTCGACCATGACACCGTCCAATTCAAGGACCTTCTCGGTAATCGAGTAAGTCACTTGCGGCGGGACGGTCGGCTCGTAGTGCCGCAGCAGCCAGCCTTCGGCCTCGAGCCGGCGGAGGCGTTCGGTCAGGGTCTTGGTCGAGATCTTGCCGAGGCGTCGCTTGAGTTCTCCAAAGCGTTTGGGCCCCTCCATGTGGAGGCGGTGCAGCAGCAAGAGCGTCCACGGGCTGGCCACGATCGACATCAGCCGCTGGAGGGGCTCGTGATCGTTGTCGTCGTTATCGACGAGCGGTTTGCGTTTCGCCATCTCGCTAGCCTCCACTGGTTTCTCTCGGTAAAGCAACTGACTTTCAGGAACCTACTTTACCAGGAAAAGCGAGGCGCCTAAAGTTCCGGAGTCGCCCCATTCCCACACCTGGAGACCCGGTCTTGAGTCACTACCTACAGCTGGCCGGCCGCCGCGCGGTCGTCACCGCGGGGAGCAAAGGCGTCGGCCGCGCGGTTGTTGAGACGCTGCATCAGGCCGGCGCCCAGGTTGTGACTTGTTCGCGGACGGCTCCCGAGCGGCTCCCCGACGGCATCCATTTCGTCGAAGCGGACCTTGGCGCCCCCGAGGGTTGCCACAAGTTGGCGGCGGCCGCGACCGACCTGCTGGGCGGCGTGGACATTTTGGTCAGCGTGCTCGGCGGCTCGAACGCCCCGGCGGGCGGCTTCGCCGCGCTCGACGACGAGCAGTGGCGGCGTGAGCTGGACCTCAACCTGATGCCGGCCGTGCGGCTCGACCGCGCGTTGTTGCCGGGCATGATCGAGCGCGGGTCGGGCGTTGTCATCCACGTGACGTCGATCCAGCGATTGCTTCCCCTGCCGGAGTCAACCACCGCGTACGCGGCCGCGAAGGCGGCCCTATCCACTTACAGCAAGAGCTTGTCGAAAGAAGTCTCTCCCAAAGGCGTGCGTGTGGTCCGCGTCTCGCCCGGCTGGGTCGAGACCGAGGCCTCGGTCGCTCTCGCCGAACGCGTCGCCGAAGGCGCGGGCGTCGATTACGAGGGGGGGAAGCAAATCATCATGCAGTCGCTCGGTGGAATCCCGTTAGGCCGCCCCGCCAAGCCGACCGAGGTAGCCTACCTCATCGCCTTTCTCTCCTCGCCACTCGCCGGATCGATCACCGGCGCGGAGTACGTGATTGACGGCGGGACCACCCCCACCGCGTAATGAAATCGGCGGTCGCCGAAAGACGATGCGTGTTCTTACTGAAAACGAACCCTCACCTCTCCAAGGACGACACGATGCTCTTTTCGATCTCACGCCTAGTAACACAACGCGCCTTGCTTCTGGCGATGCTCGCCGCCCCGGCGGCAGCGTTCGCTCAAGAGCCGCAGGAATCAGCCCCGGCGGCCGCCATCGCCGGCCCCTCCGACACGACGCCCGAGACTTCCCCGAGAGTTTTCGAGCTGCGTGTCTACACGGCAGCCCCCGGCAAGATGGAATCGCTCAATCGACGTTTTCGCGATCACACGCTCAAATTCTTCGAGAAGCACGGGATCACGAGCATCGGCTATTGGACCTCTGAGGCGGAACCCAATCGCCTCTACTACCTGGTCGCCTACCCCGATCGCGCGAGCCGCGAACAGCGGCTCGTAAAGGGGGTCGCCAAGGACCGCGACTTCTTGCAAGTCGTCGCTGATTCAGAGAAAGACGGCAAGCTCACGGTGGAGATCGAATCGGTGATCCTGAACCCGACCGATTACTCCCCGATGAAGTAGCTTCGGCGCGAGACCTCGGTGGGAAGAGGGTATCCGCTGCCCACCGAGGGCTGCCGCCCACGGCTCAGGCGTAGCGGATTGGTCGGCGTTGTTGGGGCCGCATGCGCCGGTTGGTGACCTATGCTTTCCCGACGGTTCCTCTCCTCGTGAGATCGGGGTTCGCTATGCTGCGCCGGCCGGTGTTCCTTATTGTTTGCCTCTCGGTAGCGTTCTTTGGGGCCGTCGCGGCGGGGGTTGGCTACTACCTCGCCGAAAAATCGCAACGGCTTGCCGAGCAGGGCGTCGCCACGGTTGGCGTCGTGACGAGGCTCTCCTCGCATCAATCGGGGTCGGGCACGTCGCGGTCGATGGTCTACCGTGTTTTTCTCCAAGTCGATGATCCCGCCGGGCCGCTCACCCTGTCGGACGACCTCGTCGGTGAGGATTGGCGCCGGCTGGCCGAGGGTGACCCGCTCGGCGTCGTCTATGTCCCCGGAATTGATGGCGACTGCCAAGTCGGCGACATGGCTGCCCTGGCCGCGACTCTTGAGCGGGCGCGCCTCGCGACGTTGCTCGGCGGCGTGGTCACGGGCGTCAGCCTCGCCGCGGCCGTCTGGGTCGCCGCTACCCGCCACGGCCGCTCGGCCCTCGCCGTCGCCCGGGCTTGGGAGCAATCCGGCTGCCCCGCCTGACCTGGTTCGATTACACTGACCCGTGTCCAGGCGGACGCACTACTTCGGCGCCCCCGGTCCGGCCTTGCACACGCCGCTCAACCGCCTCCTGACGACGATCGCCATCTTTGCGGCGACTTGTGTGCTCGTTGGCGTCGTCTACGCGTCCCACGGCTGGGAGCCGGCCGACGCGGTTTACATGGTCGTCATCACGGCCTTCGGTGTCGGTTACGGCGAGGTCCGGCCGATCGACACGCTCACGCTCCGCGCCGCGACGATGCTGCTGATCATCGTCTCTTACGGCTGCGTCATCTCTATCGCGGGAGGGTTTGTTCAAATGGTGATGGAAGGAGAGATCGTCCGCGTCCTCAACCGCCGACGCATGACCCGCGGCATCGACGAGCTCCGCGGGCACACCATCCTCTGCGGCTACGGCCGCGCGGGGCGGATCTTGGCGAGTGAGCTCAAGGCGGCGGGCTCGGCGTTTGTCGTCGTCGATCAGAACGTCGAGAAGCTCAACGAGGCCGAGGCCGCCGGTATGCTGATTCTCGAAGGGAACGCCATCGACGAAGAAGTCCTGCTCCGCGCCGGCGTCGAGCGTGCCCGGGTGCTGGCGACGGTGCTGCCGGACGACGCCGCCAACGTCTTCATCACGCTCACCGCCCGGGAGCTCAACGCCGACGTCGAGATCATCGCCCGCGCCGAGCATCCTTCGACCGAGAAGAAGCTCTTGCGGAGCGGCGCCGACCGCGTCGTGTTGCCGGCCGTCATCGGCGGGCAACGCATGGCGCAGCTGATCACGCGCCCCGGCGCCGAGCAGATGCTCGCCGACATCGAGGGCCATGCCGACCTGCAGCACGAGCTCGACGCCATCGGCCTCAAGCTCGACGAGCTACGCGTCACGGCCGGCTCGCCGCTCGACGGCCACCGCATCGAAGACATCGTCCTCAAAGGGAACCGCAGCTTCCTGATCGTCGCGGTCCGCCGCGCCACGGGCAAGGTGCTGGTCGACCCGCCTTGCGACTGCCCCCTGTCGGGCGGCGACGCGGTGATCGTGCTGGGCCACATCGGCGAGCTGCCGCAGCTCGAGAAGCGTTACTCGGCCCCCAAAGAGATGCTCTACCGCGGCGTCAAAATGCAGGTCGCCGACTAGCGCGGCAGAGCAGGGACGAAGACCCTCGGCCTCGCCACCGGTCATGTCCCATCGATCGGATAGCCGGCGGCGGCGCAGGCTTCGATAACGGCGCGGCAACGGAACGTCTTGAAGACGAGCCGCTGGTGGAACGCGCCGCAATCGTGTTCGATACAGACGCCGCCGGGGGCGATCCAGCCGACCAGCGGCGCCCGCCACAGCCGCACGGCCCGCACCGCATCGCGGGGGAGGGCCTTCTCACGACGGTAGCGGAAGACGAGCCGGCCGGGCGTGACCGTCAGGCGGTAGAGGGGCGTGTTGTACGCCCCCTCGCAGAGCTGCCCCACGAAACTGGGGGCGTCGGGGTTGCGACCGTCAGGGCTGAAAGCGGCGGCGGCGGTAGGGGAGTCGGACTCGGGCATAGGGGGATTCTAACCCACCGAAAACGGCGCCCTGCCCCGCCCGAACGAGCCCCCGCCATGCGGCCCGCGCAACAGGCCCAGGAAGGGCCCTAGCGTCCACGCTACGGCGATGTTGACGCGAACCCGTGGGTGAACACCCAGACACGCCCGATCGCCCAGAAGGGGCCTCTATGGCCCTCTACGCGGGTGTTTGCGTATTGCCCGAGAAATGCCGGGCGAAACGCCGCCGCTCGGTGCAAGAAAGAGTCGAGCCAGTCGTGGCGCCCAACTAGGGGCAAAGCGCCCCGCTTATTCCTCGCCGTCTTCACGCGCGGGCCGACGCATGCCAAGCATGCCCACGCTACCGAGCACGGACCAGACCGCCAAAGCACCTGCCTCGGGAACGGCGGAGATGCTGACGTTGTCGAGTTCGATGCGGGTTCCGACGCTAGGGTTAGTTTCATCTAGCTGGAAACTAATAAAGCCGTTACCTGGACCGCTCTGTAGGCCGGGAAGCAACAACGTGATGTTGTAGGCGATTGTCGAATTGAAAGTTGCGGCCGAACTAAACTCCGTCAGAAGCGTTTGGACACTCCCTCCCAAGTAATCGAACGACACCGAAAAAGTGTCGGGCAGTGTCGGAGGATTCACCTGCCACTCGTAATCGAACGAAATCTTGACCGCGGTCGTGCCGGCCGGGATGTCAAAGAACTGGGATAGAATGGCGGTTCCTGGCGTTCCAGGTTGACCAATGCGAGCCGTCCCTGCGACCGGAACAACATCGGTGCCCGTCGCGTTGACTTGCCAGCCAGTGAGATCGGTGTCGAACGTGCCGTTGGTCACAAGCGAGGCCCGCGCTTCGACAGCGACAAGAGCCACTGTCGCGACGCTAAGCAGCGATAGCTTTGTGATCATTCAAAATTCTCTTCGTGCAGCAGGAGCCGAATTGGGTAATCCAGGATTTGGCAACGCGCCAACGATCCAAGTCGAGTCATCTATAAAGCCGAGTCATCCAGACCTCAAGGTCGCCACCGAGAAGCCGGATGGCACCCTTGCCCAACTTGAGAACTTAGCCACACCTCGAAGGGGATCAAGAACTATTCGCGGAAAAACCGCTTTTTTAGGAAGAACTGCCACTTACGTCTGGGACCCCGCAGGACATCGCGGAGGCCTCTGCGTCCTGTGCACGTGAAGTGAGAGTCCGCAAGAGCAGTTCACCGCCGACTCTTCTCTACGATGCACGGACCGGCGTTCAGTAGCCTTGGGATGGGGGATCTTCTCTTCGCTTCGAGTAGGGCCCTAGCGTCCACGCTACCGCGATGTTGACGCGACCCCGCGGGTGAACACCCGGACACGCCCGATCGCCCAGAAGGGGCCTCTATGGCCCTCTACGCGGGTGTTTGCGTATTGCCCGAGAAATGCCGGGCGAAACGCCGCCGCCCCAATGCCATGCCCCCGGGGGGTCTGGTGGGCTCCAGGGGCGCGCAGGCCCGAAGTCGCTTCCCACGATCGGCTCGGCTAGATTGAGACGCTGCGGGCGCGACAATCGCGACGCCCGCCGCCAACGCCGCTTGCCTTCTGACGCTACCTCTCCGCGACACCCTGATCCCCGCTTCGAGAAACGCTAATGCGACACCTGCTACCGGCCCTCACTTGGTTGCTCCTCATCGCAAGCGCTAGCCCCGCGGCCATCGTTCAGTACGCGGCGCCGGGGGGGAGCTTCGACGCCACCACCATCGCGGCCAACGCTGCCGCCAGCCCGCTCAACACAACCGGCTCAGCAGCCGGTTTGCAGGCCGGTGCGGTGCTCCCCGACACGGTGTTCTTGCAACAGTCCATCACGTCTCCCGACGCCGCTTCGGCGGTGCTGAACGATCAGTACTTCCAGTTCAGCGTGACCCCCGACCCGGGTTACAAGTTCAACTTTACGGGCCTCACGTTCGACGCCGCCCGCGGTGGCGCGAGCACGCCCCGGGGCTGGGTCCTCCGTTCGAGCCTCGACGGATTCGGCGCCGACATCGACACGGAGGTGGTTCCCACCGCCACGCCGAACCTCACGAACTATTCCGTAGCGCTTGCCGGGGCGATATTCAGCGATGTGCTCGCCGAGACCACCTTCCGGCTCTACAGCTTCGCGCCCTCGCCGAGCGTGGGCATGTTCTATGACAACCTCACGCTCAACGGCTCGGTGCTCCCCGCCAACGCGCTGGTGAAGTACAGCGCGCCGGGCGGCTCGTTCGCTCCGACCGAAGTCAGCGGCAACCTCACCGCTTCCGACCTCAACGCCAACGACTCGGGCGCTGGCTTGCAGCCCGGCGCGGTGTTCCCCGACACGGTGTTCCTGCAGCAGAACATCACGTCGCCCGATCCGGCATCTGCGGTGCTCAACAATCAGTACTTCGAGTTCAGCGTGGCCGCCGAAGCCGGTTTCACGATGGACCTGACGAGCCTCACGTTCGACGTCGCCCGCGGTGGCGCGAGCGCGCCCCGCGGCTGGGTTCTCCGCTCGAGCGTCGACGGTTACGCCACCGACATCGCCACGGAAGTCGTCGCCACGACGCAGCCGAACCTCTCCAGCTTCAACGTCGATCTGTTAACCGCGTCCTACCAAGACCTCACCGACGCAACCTTCCGGGTGTATGGCTACGGCCCCTCGACGAGCATCGGGTTGTTCTTCGACAACCTCGTCCTCAACGGCAGCGTCCAAGCCATTCCCGAACCCACGACATTAGCCGCCCTGGGCGCCGGCCTCCCGCTGCTGCTCCTCCGCCGGAGCCGTGCACCCGCGGGCCTCTCTTGAGCTGGCGGCCGATCCCGATACGGTTAGGTCTCATCGACACGGCCCGAGCGGTGCGTTCCCTGCCGGCCTCTCCACTCACTTGGCGCTGGCGACCTATGATCCCGATCTATGAACAAGTCGAGGGTGACGAAATCGGGCATCGGGTCAACTCGTTCCTCCGCCGCTTCGACGAGCTTTGCGCCCCCGCAACCGAAACAGAGTCGATCGAAGCGGGACCTATCGAAGCGGGCGACACTAACGAAGGGCGGGCCGTCGCCTTTGCGTTCTTCTTTTATGACTCCATGAACCGGGGCCTGCGCCAGATCATGGGCGACGAAGGCGTCGTCGATCGGCTCGAACGCCTGGCCGCCGGGGCCCTGCATCTCTTTTACCTGCACGCCAGCAAACCCAAGTCGATCCAGCGCTTCAACACCGAGTTCCTGACCGCTCTCGGCGCCGAAGCAGCGGTGCAGCTCCCCTGCGTCGTCTTCTTCCGCTACCAACAAACGGCATATCACGGGCAGCAGGCGGAAGACCAACCGGCAATCCGTGACGTCGCGATCGCCCAAATCGACAACGCCAACCTTGCGCACGGCTTCAAAGAACTCTACGGGGCGATCACCCACTACAAGGCGCACGAACCGAATCCAGCGCCCGAGTTGTATCGCCACCTGAAGTGGATCGAACCCACCGGCCCGGCCGACTCGCTGGAAATGGTGCGTGCCGGATTGCGCCGGACGCTGGATCAGCTGTGAGCAGGACGGGCGGCGAACGGGCGCCCGAAAAAGCCAACGCCAGCAACAAGAGCCCCGGAGGGGCGGCAGCGCGTAGCCAGGGGCGCAAGCCCCTGGAGAGTCGCGATCAAATACACAAAGCCCCGGAGGGGCGACGGCGCCGTCGCCAAAAAGCCTGCTGTCGCCCCTCCGGGGCTCGTACGTAATTGCAGCCGCATTCCAGGGGCTCGCGCCCCTGGCTACGCGCTTTCGCCCCTCCGGGGCTTTCTCCATTAGGGAGCGATCCTTTCCAATGCCGCATGGTTGGGGCCGCAGCGCAGCGAAGGCCCCAGCGAAGCGGAGAAAAGCTCGACTTCCTGAGCAGCGATAGGCGGCGTCCCCTCGCCAAACGCTGGGGGTTACGACGATCACCCTCGTCCCCAGCCACCCGCCGACGACGACATTCGTGGACAATCAAACGGACTATCGATCAAATCAAAGAATCGTCTGGCCGCATCGCCGTATACTCAGACTGAGAGAGATAAATAGTGCCTTACGTGCTTGAGTACTTTATGTGGCCGTATCAAGAGCATTTTCAAGTCTCAGTCGCAATAGAATTGCGCAGCCTCATCCACTCACTCGACCCCAGTATTGAATGCCGGGCATTCTTAGTCGGATTTCTGGCTGACGACCGTCCAAACAGGCATCCAATATGTGTTGCTCCAGACGATTGTGTCGTTCGTCCTGAGCAACTCGCGCCCATCCCAGAGCTGGCTCGAAGACTTGGGAAGTACGACCCATCGATCCACGGAGTGCACAGTTTAGAAAAGGCTCAAGAGGGTCTGGTTCGCAGCATTGAAGCTGATGGCTGGCGATCCGCGATCATATCAACCTTGGAATCGTTACCTGAGAACACATGGGCAACCTATGCGTCATGGCCAGTAATGATCGACGGCTATCAAGTATTCACGATTGCGCAAATCGACAAGGCGCGTCTAAAGCAATATTATTCACTTACCAACGACCGCGCCCCTCACGACGACGACCAACCATTCAAGGTGATGCGGTCTCTCCTAGAATCTTGCCTGCAATCTTTCTTAAGTCGATGCCTGCATGCACTAGAACGCCCAAACCCGGGAGATGGTTTTGGGATAACAGGCAACATAGATGACATCATCAGGGAAGGCGGGCGGCAGATGATGGATGTTACCACAATCGCTGGTGGTGCATTCGACGCATATCGCACTCAGTATGAGATCCACAATCGCATATCTTCCTTGCTATATGAAGGATCTGAGGGCCTTGGTTCGATCATCTATTCGAACCCTTCGCATCCGCACATTAAAATTGACATCGAGTTCTGCAACTCTATACCACTATCCAACCATACTGCAGTCCGCAAGTCGCTTGAGCTTACGAGCAATACCACTTCTTTGCTGTGCGACGGTCACGAAGTGTACGGAATAGGGAGGTTAGACGGCGACTACGACGAAGGGATGGAGAACGCATTCTTGGTCCGCTACATGCGAAGATTCTGCTGGCAGCTTGAACACGCTAGCAAGACTCTAATGTACGTTGAGCATGGAAATCCATTACTGAGAAAGACAGACTTTCCTAGCGATTTACTCCGGGATCATCTTTCTAGAGTATTCGGCAGCTTACCAGCCCAACATATCAATCACCTTGTTTCGGTATCGAAGGCGTTAGACGAGCAGCGGCATGGTGCATTGCTCATAATCGCTGAGGACGCGAGTTCGGAAGCGGAGAGGCTGGAGCAACAAGGCTACCCAGTCACTCCATTCCCCTTAACAGAAGAGCTCCTACGCACGACAAGCAAAGTTGATGGAGCACTCATTATTGGCACGGACGCACTCTGTTATGCTATCGGAACCATTCTAGATGGCATGGCCCACAGAAGCTGCACGGCATCACGTGGAGCGCGGTACAACTCGGCCATTAGATACGTCCATGGGAAAGCGGGCAGGTTAGCAATTGTAAAGTCTGAAGATGGGATGGTTGACATACTCCCAAAACTGCCGCCTCGTATAAAGAGAGCGGACCTAGACGATCGAATCGCTAAGCTTAGGCAGTTTACCACGTCCGTTGAATACGTCGATCGGAAAGATTTTTATCACGTTATGAACTGGCTTGACGGTCATAGAAATTACTTATCTCCTGACCTTTGCTCCGAAGTAAACGACTTGTGGCCAAAGGCTGAGGCAAAACTCGAGAAGCAGGAGTGGCTAAGGGGATTCGGTAGATTTAACGCCGACCCAGATTACAGCGAAGAGCGTCTTAAGTAGAGCTACGCTGAAAGCTGAACGCTCGCTCACCGCGGCGTCGCTTTCCAATCCGCCAGGTGCATCTCCACCGACCGATAACCCCGGAACGTATTGATCACCGGCCGGAACGCGATCTCGATCGGGCCGTCGAGCCTCAACAGCTCTTCTTCGCGGTCGCCGGCGCCGAACGCCACCGCGCGCAGTTTGACGCCCGCTTGTTCGAGATCGACCGACAAGTGACGCCCCGCGCCGCCCATGCGGCGCGGTGGGCCGGCGAGGCGGACGCCGGTGGCGCACAGCGTCGGCCGCAGGTTGCCGTGGCCGAAGGGGGCGAGGCGTTCGATCTGCGTGACGATCTGGTGCGTCAGCGACGACAGGGGCGCCTCGGCGTCGATCGCTAGTTCGAGCAGCGCGCCGTTGTCGCCGAGGCGTTCGGCGGCGTGCGCGCAGAAGGCTTCGCGGAAGGCGTCGAGGTGCGGTTCGTCGACACGCAGGCCGGCGGCTGCGGCGTGGCCGCCGTGGCTGATGAGGTGGGCGCCGGCGGCTTCGAAGGCGGCGGCCAAATCAAAACCCGGCACGCTGCGGCCCGAGCCGATCGCCGGCTTCGCGCCGAGCTTGTCGAGCGACGCCACCACCACCGGCTTGCCGTACTGCTCGGCGAGCTTGCCGGCGACGATGCCGATGACGCCCGGGTGCCAGTCGCGGTCGGCGAGCACCAGGGCTGGGTCCGAGTCGGGGCAGAAGCGGTCCTTCGCCTGCTTGCGCGCGGCGAGCAGCACCGAGCGTTCGACCGTCTTGCGCGTCTCGTTCAGCTCATCGACGTACTTGGCGAGCTCCGCCGCACGGGCCGGGTCGTCGGTCGTCAGCAGCTCGACGCCCAGCTCCGCCTGCCCGAGCCGGCCCGCCGCGTTGAGCCGCGGGGCGATTGAGAAGCCGAGGTCTTCGCCGTCCAGTTCGGGCTTCTTAGTCAGCTGCGCGACTTCTTCGAGCGCCCGGAAGCCGGCGACCGGCGAGTGCCGCAAGGCGGCGAGCCCGTGCCGGACGAGGATGCGGTTCTCATCGATCAGCGGCACGACGTCGGCGACGGTGCCGATCGCGGCGAGGCCGGTGGTTTGCAGCAGGAACCGCCGCATGGGCTCGCTGACACGTTTGGCGTCGCTGGCGCGTTGACACAGCGCCCAGGCGAGCTTGAACGCCACCGCGGCGCCGCAGAGACCGAAGAACGGGTAACGGCCCCCGTCCTCGGTGGGCAGCTGCGGATGGACGATCGCCGCCGCGTCGGGCAGCCGGTCGGCCATCAAGTGATGGTCGGTGATGACGAGGCGCAGGCCGAGCTCGCGCGCGGTGGCCGCTTCGGTGAGGCTGGCGACGCCGCAGTCGACCGTGACGACGGTGCGGACCCCCTCGTGGGCCAGCGTGCGGAGCGCCTCGCAGTTGAGGCCGTAGCCCTCTTCGATGCGGTGCGGCACATAGAACCGAGCCTGGGCGCCGAGCAGGCGCAAGCACCGCAGCAGGATCGCGGCGGAGGTCATGCCGTCCGCGTCGTAGTCGCCGTAGACGACGATCTTCTCGCCGTCGCGCATCGCGCGGCCGATCTCGTCGGCGGCGCGGTTGACTCCCGGCAGCAGCTCCGGGTCACGCAGGCCGGTGAGCTTGGGCTCCAAGAACTCCCGCGCCTCGGCGGGATCGAAGATGCCGCGGGCGGCGAGCAGCTGAGCGACAACCGGCGGCAGCCCGGCGGAGCGCTGCAGCTCGGCAATCCGGGCCGGGTCGTGCGTCGCGATTCGCCAAAGGCGTGGCATGCCGTCCCTGCAAAGTGGGAAGTGGGAAGTTGGAAGTTGGATATGAACCAGCGAACCGGCTCCCACTTCCTACTTCCCACTTCCGACTTCGAGCCGTTGAACGGGTCCGCCCTCCAGACCCGTAGCGCGCCCCGTGGGCGCTTACTTCTTCTTCTCAACGTGCAGCGTGTGGCGGCGCAGCTTGGGGCAGAAGCGCTTGAGCTTCAGCTTCTCCCCGCCGGGCTTGCGGCGGATGGTGTAGTTGTACATGCCGGTCTCCTCGCAGACGAGGAACACGGTCTCGACCTTCTTCTTACGCTTGCCGCTGGCCATCGCCGCACTCGCAGGGATTTTTTGAGGGGATGCTTCGGGGAGCGGCGCCGCCCTGCTGGTGCAGGAGAGGCCACCGCGTCACAGCCCAGCCGGGCCGCTCCGGACAGGGGCGCCTTCCGAGAAGGCGTCGTCCGGGGCCACAGCCGAGTCCCGTAGGTTATCGCCCCCGGGCCGGGCGGAAAAGGTCCGATTCGCCGAAGAAGGGCCCGGCGAGAGTTTATTGGCCGTCCTAAGGCCAAATCAGACCGCAGAATTGGAGTAGCGAGGGAGAGGACCCGCCGGGCGTCCGGCTTTTTGGGGGACACCTTAGCCCGACGGGCCTCTCCCGTTGCTGCTAGCCGGCCGGGGCTGCGTGCTGGCAGCGGCCGCCATTTGGGAACGTCTGGGAACGTCTGAGCCGGGGGCGCGAGCCCTCGGTGGGAAGCGGGTACCCGGCGCTCACCGAGGGCTCGCGCCCCCGGCTCAGACGCAACGATCAATCGCAGGGCGGTCTAGTCCCGTGGCGACGATTTGGTCGCGGGGGCGGGCGCCGTGGAGATCGCGGGGCCGCTCGATGGCGCCGGGACGGCCTGCGACTCGCGCGGGCGCCGGGTGTTGGTCAGGGCCAGCAGCCGGGCGTCGGACGCGATGGCGTACGGCCGGGACCAAGGCGAGAAGACCGAGGTCGGTGCGAGAGTGTGCATCGGATCGTTCCCGTGGCGAGGAGGCCCGGGAAACCGCGCGACGACTGCGAGCGTACGGCGGCCTGGCGATCTACGATGCGCGTCGCCCCATCGAGAAGGGCGGACGATCGAGACCCATGGCTTTGCGTCCCCGTCTCACGACGGGTTTGCCTTTTTCGACACGCCAGCGATCGGCCGAGAAGTTTCCGGCGGAGCTGGCGGCCGATCCCGCATTGGGGTGCGGGGGGCGCCTGTGGTAGTAGAAGAGACGTGGTGAAGGGTGAGGAGAGCGCGGGCCCGATGACCCGGCACTCAAGGAATAGGTCGCGATTCGGGGGGTGGCAAACCGCTGGCGGGAAATTGTTGGGAATTCTTTTGGGGCGGCCGTGGTTGGAACTCCCAACTCACGGCCACTCCGGCTCACGCCCTTCGCGCTCCGCCGCGATCCCTTCCTTCGCGCTGTCGGTGGTCCGCGACGTGGCGCTGGCCGCCGCGCCGTTGGTGAGCAGCGTGCCGAGCTGTTCGCCGACGATTTCATAAAGCAGCCGCTTGGTGAGCTGCACGGCCTGCGGCGCCGCCGCGGCGCACTCATTGCCAAGCTCGAACGCCCGGGCCCACAAGAGGTCGGGCGGCACGAGCTCGTGATAGAGGCCGATGCGATGGGCTTCGGCGGCGGCGATCGTCGTGGCGGTCACTAGCAGCCGCGCAGCGACGCCCGCCCCCGCGCGGTGCGCAAGCAGCGGCCCGGCCACGCCAGCGACCGAGCCGCGGCGGGGCTCGGGGAAGCCGAACGTCGCCTGGCCCGAAGCGACCACCGCGTCGCAGCCGAGCACCAGCCCCGCGCCGCCGGCAGCGGCGGGGCCATTCACCGCGGCGATCAACGGCTTGGGCAACTCGAGCATCGCCACGAGCAGGTCGCGGTACTCCTCGGCCTCTTCGCCGTAGCGAGCGAGGTCGGCAATGAGGTCGCCACTATCGCCGAGCTCGGCGGGGTCGCGACCGGTGCAGAACGTCTCCCCAGCGCCGGTGAGGATCACCGCGCGGACGCGTTTTTCCAGATGCAGGTCGCTGAGCGCCTGGCGCAGCTCGGACATCATGGCCCGCGTTAGGGCGTTGCCGTAGTCGGGCCGGTTGAGCAGCACCGTGGCGACGGGGCCATCGATGCGAAGCTCCACGGCGTCGCTGGGCATGATCATGGGGGAGGGACGAGGGGTTAGGGGCGGGGGACGAGGGGAGCGAAGGGCGGGCGTTGCCTCGATTTTACGCCACCTGCGAGTTTACGCTCTGTGCGAGCCCCGTGGCGTCAGCCCGGGGAGGGTAGCGCGAACCGGCTAACCTTCCAGCCATTCCGCTGCGGGGCGGAGGTCGTAACCGAACTCAAGCAACTCGGCGGGAATAGCGAACCGGCTTTCTTCGAACTTCCAAACGACCTGATCGTACAGCGGATGTCGCAACGTGCCCGCAGGCGCGGCAAGTGTGATACGTCTTGCGATCTCGAAGAGCGACCAATCATCTTCGGCTGACACAATCGTCAGCAGTCGCGCATCGGTTGTTTGCTCAAGCGTGCATCTAGCTCGAACGTCTTCTGGTAATCGATTTTCGAACCAATCGGCGTTCACCTCCAAAGGAAGCACAACCCTTAGTTCTACGCCAGTGCTGAACTTCAGCAGAACGTCCCCCGTCGGCTGCTCCGCGACCGGCAACCCCATTTCAGCAGCGGCAAGGGCGGCAGATACCGCATCGGGCGTGACAAATCTCGCGATGACCACTCTAGCGCCTGCGACGAATGCTTTAGCGACGACAGCGGGACCGGCAGGCGCCCATGCAGTGTGTGGCCATTCGTCTTCATGCAAAGGCAGCCCGCTAGAAGCGTTGCGAAATTCGCAGCCCGCCACCATCAATTCTTCGAGGCGGTCCCAAAGGTTTTCGCCGTGGACGGTGGCGATCATCGGTCCTCCGCCCTCGGGATGAACGGAAAACTTCTCCGCCAGCGCCGCAGCAGGAAGGTGAGGGGGAAGCTCGCCGCAAGCAATCACTAACCGCAACCGTTCCTGAAGGTAAAGCCTCGGACCGAACGCAACGCCAACCTGCCGGATTTTGTAGAGGGCGACATCCTGCGAATCCTCCCGGAGGTCGAGATAGGCCGCGTCCACCGACTCGTCGGTCGGATCGAGGACACCCCCTGCGGACGCCCCAGCGGCAAGCAGTGCGGCGTCGGCTAGCGGGGTGGTCATCGGGCGTACAGCGGGTGGCGGGTGTTGACGGTTTGCAACATCGGGGGCCGTTTTCGCCGCTTTTCCGCGACGTCGGCGTCTTCGGCGACTCCCAAACCAAACTGTAGCGGCATGCGTAAGTCCTTGGTAGCAAGGAGGTTGTTGAAGCGTTGCGGCTCGCCGCCGCGGGCCTTGGCCTGCCGCGTGCTTCTTCGGGGCGTCACAGCACTGGCCCGTCCGACGGACAGGCCCCCTCGTCAACGCCTCTTCACCGCGAGTGTTTGCCGTGCCCCGCACCCAGCGTCCTCAACGGAAGTCGGCCAAAGCCGCCCCCCCCAAGTCCCTCGCCAAGCCCCTCGCCAAACGCCCTATGGATGACGACGTGAAACGTAACGGCTCAACCATCGCCTCGGGCAGCGAGCACGAGGACGATCCGGGCGAGTCGCACGTCGATGATCCGGTGCGGATGTACCTGATGCAGATGGGCGAGATCCCGATGCTCAATCGGGACGAAGAGGTCTCGTCGGCCAAGTCGATCGAGAAGACCCGCACGTCGTTCCGTCGCACCCTGCTGTGCAACGACTTCATCCTCCGCGGCGCGATCGACCTCTTGGAGAAGGTCCACCGCAAAGAGCTGCGTCTCGACCGGACGATCGAGATCTCGGTCACCAACACGGTCGAGAAGAAGCGGGTCATGCAGCGGCTCGCCCCGAACTTGGCGACCGTCAACGCCCTGATGGAGAAGAACCCGGGCGACTTCCTCGTGGCGGTCGATTCGCGTCGTCCGCAGAAAGAGCGTGTCGCCGCTTGGCGCCGGCTCATCATCCGTCGCAACAAGATCATCCGCCTGGTCGAGGAGCTCAATCTGCGTCTCCAGCGGCTGCTGCCGCTGATGGACCAGCTGCACGAGATCGGCCACCGCATGGCGACCATCAAGCAGCAACTGGCCGAGCCGGAGAAGCTGCTCGACGAGACCCACGCCGAAGAGCTGCGGCATGAGCTACGCTACCTGATGCGGGTGACCCAGGAGAGCCCGCAGACGCTGGCCCACCTGGTCGCCCGCACCAAGGAGCGCCGCGAGCGCTACGACGCGGCGAAGCGTCGCCTGTCGGCCGCCAATCTGCGGCTAGTGGTGTCGATCGCCAAGCGTTACCGCAACCGTGGCCTGTCGTTCCTCGACCTGATCCAGGAAGGCAACACGGGCCTGATGCGGGCGGTCGACAAGTTCGAGCACGCCCGCGGCTACAAGTTCAGCACCTACGCGACGTGGTGGATCCGCCAAGCGATCACCCGAGCGATCGCCGACCAGAGCCGCACCATTCGGCTTCCGGTTCACATGATTGATACGATGAGCAAGGTCCGCTCGGCGACCGCGCAGTTCGTGCAGCTCCACGGCCGCGAGCCGTCGGCCGAGGAGATCGCCGACATGCTCAAGATGACCCTCGACGACGCCGCCTGCATCCTCAAGATGACCCGCCAGCCGTTGTCGCTCGACCAGCCGGTCGGTGACGCCGAGGACAACTACTTCGGCGAGTTCCTCGAAGAGCACCGCGACGACGACCCGCTTTACGACGCCAATCAAGAGATGCTCAAGGAGCGGCTCGACGACGTGATGAGCGAGCTGACCTACCGCGAACGGGAGATCATCAAGCTGCGTTACGGCCTCACGGACGGCTACAGCTATACCCTGGAAGAGGTGGGCAAGATCTTCTCGGTGACCCGCGAACGGGTCCGCCAGATCGAGTCGAAGGCCGTCCGCAAGCTCCAGCAGCCGTACCGCAGCCGCTCGCTAGCGAGCTTCCTCGACGGGGTCGAGATCCCGGTGGAGATGTGAATTTCGCAGGAAACGAGCCGCTCCGAGGCGCCTCAGCCGTGGGCGGTAGCCCTCGGTGCGAAGCGGGCGCTAGGGTTCCACCGGGGCTTCCGCCCGCGGCTGAGACCCGAAGGAATTGGTGCTCCTCGCCTTTTTCCCGCGTTGCTTGGAACCAGCCACCTCGGTGGTTAACCTAGAGAAGCCGGAGAAGGTGCGCCCCGGGGGCCACCACTCCCTAATTGCGAATCCCTGCTAACGGAACCGATCGATGAGCCTTCGCGCCTGCTTGTACCTCCTGATGGCCGCCAGCGTGCTGGCCGTGTCGGCTTGGACCAACGCTGCGGAGCCCGCGGTAACGGTCGCTGACGATGCCGCGGTCGAAACGCCCGCCGAAACCCAGGCCGATGAGCCCGAGGCCGGCGAAGCACCCGCCGATGCATCGAGCGAGCCGATCGGCCTGTTCGACGCGATGGAGAAAGACCTCGTTGAGGTGACGTTCGTCGCAAAGAACGACGAGCAAGGCCGTGTGATTGTCGCGAACAAGACCGACCAGCCGGTCAACTTCCGCATGCCGAACGCCTTCGTTGGCGTGCCGGTTCTCGCTCAGTTCGGTGGCGGCGCTGGCGGCGGCGGGCTGGGCGGCGGTGGTGGTGGAACCCAAGCGGTTGGCGGCGGCGGTGGCGGCTTGGGCGGCGGTGGCATGGGTGGCGGCGGCATGGGCGGCGGCGCCTTCAGCGTCGCGCCCGAGAAGGCCGCTAAGATCAACGTCCCGCTGGTCTGCCTCGAGCATGGCAAGCGCATCCCCTCATCGAAGAAGCCCTACAAGATCGTCCCGGCAGAAGACGAACTGTCCTCGAAGCCCGAGGTCATCGAACTGCTCACCGCACTGGGTCGCGGCCAGCTGAACCGTGACGCCGCCCAAGCGGCCGTCTGGCACTCCACCGACGACATGAGCTGGCAAGAACTTGCCGCCAAGCTCGACGGCACCGAGCGCAGCACGGTCCGCAACGCGTACTTCACCGCCGCCGAGATCCAAGCGGCGATCGCCTACCACAGCGAAGCGGTCCGCCTCGCCGCGGTGAAGGCCGCCGAGCGCGCCGACTCCGAAGGCGACGACAGCGAGAAGAGCATGTCGGACGAGGCGATGAGCGACCGCCGTTCGTACGACGAAGCGGGTGAAGTCGTCAGCGAGGGCTGAGAGCGAAGGCGAGCCCACGACTTCAGGGCGAGCCCACGATGTTAATCGTGGGTGGAACCCGGCCAGAGCTCAAGATCGAATGCGCTTCACACCGACGACTAACGTCGCCGGCTCGCCGTCGCAATAACTGCGACGCCCAGTCTCAAGTCTCGGCCCACGCTTCCCGCGCTTCGTCGAGCCACGACGAGCTCATTGGCGTTTCGGGGTCGATGTCGTACCCACTGGACGACGGTGGGCCGTAGGTGAAATAGCCGTTGTCGCTCGGGCGTTCGTCGGCTTCGTAGACCGCGCGGTACGGCGCTTCGTTGTGGGCATCGGCGTACTCACGCCGTTCGCCGTACGCCACCGCTGCGGCGGGCGCGCCGTACTCGACGCCGCCGTTCTCGGCATAGGTGTAGGCCCGTTCGGGAAGGATCGCGATAGCGGGCGCCGCGTACGCCGGCTGCGGTTCCTCGTCCTCTTCGACCTCTTCGTCGACCGGCTCGACGACTTGCTCCACGAAGCGCCGCGTCTCGACGACCGGCGCCAGCGGCAGGTACTCGGCGTCGACGAACGACGGTTGCTCGACGTCTTCCTGGACGGCGGGTTCTTCGATCTCTATGGCCTCTTCAACCTCGGACTCGTCGAAAACTTCTTCGACGACCGGCTCGGCGACAACGACCGCCTCGATCTCTTCCTCGACTTCTTCTTCGTAACGGCTCGGCAGACGGCGCACGTCGGCGCCGAGGTCGTTGAACATCCGCCGCACGTGTTCGTGGCAGGTGAACAGCAGCACTTGGTGGCCGTCCTTCGCAAAGTCGCTGAGCACACTCGCCGCGATGCGGGCTCGGGTGTCGTCGAAGTTCACGAGCACGTCGTCGAGGATCATCGGCAGCGACACGCCGCGGCGGGCGAAGGTCGCCACCAGCGCCATCCGCACGCCGAGGAACAGCTGCTCGCGCGTGCCGCGGCTGAGGCTCTCGACCGGCAGCGACTCGCCGTCGGCCGTATCGACCATCAGCACGTCGTCCGCCAGCGGCGTCCAGACGCGCGGGTAACGGCCGCGGGTGAGCTGCTCCAGGTAGCGTGACGCCTCTTGCAAGGTCTCGGGCTGGCGGTGCTGCTCGTAGTCGGTGCGGATCAGGTCGAGCATCGCGCCGATCGCCGCCCGCTCGCGCCAGCGCTGCTTGGCGGCGTCGATCTGGGCCTCGACGAGGTCGAGCTCGACCTGCTTGTCGGCGAGCGACGTGTCCTCGACCATCGCCTGCCGCTCCTTGGTGAGCGTCGCCTTGCGAACGGCCAATTCACGGAGCTGCTTCTCGAGCGCGTCGTGTTCGGCGGTCAGCTCGGCCCAGGCGCCGTCGAGCCGCAGGACGCCTTCGCGGTTCATCAGTTCGACGAAGTCGGCCTCGGTCCCGTAGGCGCCGATCGCCGCGGCGATCTCGCGCGTCAGCCTGCCGCGGGTCTCGTCGAGCTTGGCGGCCGTCTCGATGTCGGCGACCAGTTGGCGGAAAGCCTGCTCGTCCTCGACGCGGGCCATCGTGAACAGCGCGTGCAGGTCCGACTCGACGCGCTCGGCCAGCGCGGCGTGCTTCCGTTCTTTCTCACGCAGCTCCTTCGAGCGCTCGCGGAGCTTCTTGCGGTGGTCGATGCGGGTCTGTTGCAAACGGCGTTCGCTCAGCAGGTGGTCGAGCTGGTCCGGCAGCTCGGCGTCTTCGAGGACGAGGTTCGCTTCTTCGGCCAGTGCGACGATCCGCTTGCCGAGCTTCTCGTGCTCACGCTCGCAACGCTCGATCTCTTCTTGCTTGACCTCGGCCTTACTGCGGAGCTCGAACAACGCGCGGTACTGGCCGGCGAGTTTCTCGATCTCGCTGGCGGTCGTCTCGTCGGGGAGGCCCACCGTCTTGAGCGCGACGCGCCACTCCTTCTCGGCCTTGGCGAGGTCTTCCTTCGCCGAGCGATAGAACTCCTCAGCGCTGGCGGTCCGCTGATTCGCCTTGCGGCGCTCGGCCTCGACCGGCAGCATCCGCTCGAGCTCTTCGAGGTGCTTCTCGGCGTGCTGCAAGCGGACGACGACCGAGCCCTCCTTGAGCGGCAGGTCCTCGTCGAGCACGTCCTGCTCGGTGAGCGTGGCCTGGACTTCGCGCTTCGCCGCGTCGAGCTGTTGGCGACACGTGTCGAGCTGCGTCGCCTGGGCGTCTTCGAGCAGGTAACGCACGAACCAACAGCCGCCCGCCGCGAGCAGCGCGGGCAATCCCGCCTTGGCGATCCAGCTCGTGTCGGCCGGCGCGACCCAACCCCAGAAGACCACCACGACCGCCGCTGCGAACGCCGCGGTCAGTAGCAGAAACAACTCGATCGGCAGCACCTGGCGCTCGATGAGCCGGGCCTCTTGGTCTTCGAGGTCGGCGACGGTGCGCCGCGATTGTTCGACCTTCTGCTCGGCCTTGAGGCGGCGGCGTAGGGTCGCCACCAGTTCGCCGGCGTCTTCGATGTTGCTCGGCAGGCCGAGCTTCTCACTCGACGTGAGCGCGCCCTCGAGCTGCGCGTCGTAGTTGCGTTCGTGGCCACGGAGCGCGTCGAGCTCCTTCTTGGCGTCGGCGACCAGCTTCTCGGCGTCGCGGACTGACTCAATGATCGGCTTCAAAGTCTCGAGCGTGTCGTCATCAAGCTCCGGCGCAGCTTCGGGCGATGGCTTGTGCCGCCAGAGCTTGGCGAGGCGCGCCGTCTCCGATTCGACGCGGGCGTCGAGGCGTTCGACCTCTTCGCCCAACTCTGCGCCCTGGCGTTCGAGCGCGTCGAGCCAGTCGGTCTGTTCCGCTAGCGCGTCGAGCCGGCAGCAACTGCGCATCAGCGCCTCGTTGACGCCCAGCTCCTTCATCTCTTTGTGCAGCTCGCGTCGCTGGCCGCGGAGCGTGTGCCGCTGGCGGGCGTGGTCCTGGGCCTTCTCGTTGAGCTCGTCGAGCTTCACCAGCGGCTTATCGCCGAGGTCCGGCAGTCCGTCGTACTGGCGGCGCTGCTCGATGACGCGCTCGCGCTCGGTCCACAGCGGCTTGAGGCCCAGCGCGATCTCGATGCGGCGGGCCTTCTTCTCGGTCTCTTTTAGTTCGGCTTGGAGTTGCTTGGATTGCGACTCGACCTCGTCGATCTCAACCGCCAGCTTGCTCCACCGCCGCGAGTCGATCGCCAGCTGCTCGATCTCGACCTGCAGCTTGTCGCGTTTCCCGAGCAGGTCGCCGATCACCGACGATTCACCCGCCGGCGCGATCAGTTGCTTGCGGCTGGTGCGCAAGCCCTGGATCACGTCGTACAGCGAGACGCGGTCGAGGCCCGACGTGAGCCGATAGATCCACCGCGCCGCCTCGGCGCCCTCGAGCGCGCCGAGCTCGTTGATCTCGTCGAGGCCGATCGCGAAGACGTTGCAGTACGTCCGCTCGTCGACCGACTCCAGCGCGTCGCGTAGCAGGCGGTCGCCCTGGGCTTCGCCGTCGGGGAGGTTGATGGTCACGCGGCCGCGGTCGTCGTCGCCGCGCTCGACGTAGCGCACGACATCGAACGGACCGTCGTCGGTGATTAGCCCCAGCGAACCGCCGGGACGCCCGCCGTTGCGCGGCGGCAGGTAACGCTCGCGGCGTTCCTTGGTGACGCCATACAGCATGGCCCGCAGGAAGTGCATCAGCGTGGTCTTGCCCGCCTCGTTCGGCCCGTACAGGACCGTGATCGAAGGGGACAACTCACGCAGCCGCAGTTCGTTCCAAACGCCAAAGCCGTCGACGTGGAGTTCGGTGAGTTTCATGACAGGGGTGAGGCTTGAGGCGTGAGGCTGGAGGGTTGCGCTGCGAGACCTTTCCTCGGGTCTCACCACTCAAGCCTCAGGCCTCTTCTGTCATCAACGCCACGCCGAGCTTGGCGGCGTCGTTGAACAGATCGACCCGTTGGGTCGCGGTTTGTGTTTGGCCCATCGACGCCAGCGACGGGTCGGGGAGCGGCTTGGGGAGCATCTCGCTGAGGTCGAGCACGAAGGCCTCGTTGCTGCGCATCACGTCCACCTGACGCAGCAGGTCACCGAGGATCGTCTCTTGGTCGAGTTGTTCGTGCGGCGGCTCGTAGCGAGAACGGCACGTCACCGCGTACGTCCAGCAGAGCGGCTTCTCGCGCCCTGCGTGCTTCTGCAAGTCGGCGAGCAACTCGCCGCACAAGCCATCGGCGCGGAGCTGCGCGACGATCGGGCCAACGCCCTCGAGCCGCCAGGCGACGAGTTGGTGGACGCCCTGCGCGCGGCCGCGGAGCTTGTCGAGGCGTTCTCTTAGGCGAGCCTTCAACTGATCGCCGGTGACGCCGGCGGTGAACTCGACCGTCTCGTCGTTCCAACGCACCACGTCGGCAGCGACGAAGCGCGTCTTGGCTTTGCCCGACTCGTCGACTTGCACCACGGTGCAGCCCGAGGGGCCTTGGTCCGCGGGGCAGCGTCCCTGCGGCGAGCCCGCGTAGTGCGCGACGCCGGGCTCGTGATCCACCGTCGCGCGACGCGAACGCCCGCCGAGCGCCATGTAGTCGACTCGGTCGCCCTCTTTGCCCGGCGCGTCGCTCGTGCCATAGGCGACGCCCACCGTGAAGCGCCCGTGCGCGTCGCGGCGGAAGCCGCTGGCGTCGACCTCACGGTCGGCCGGCTTGCTGACGCCTTGGACGACGGCGATGACTGAATTGCCACGCTTGAGTTCGTGCGACTCGACGCGCCCTATCGGGAAGACCGTGACGTTGTCCGGCAGGCGCTCGGTGCGGGGCCAGGCGTCGGGCGGGTCGAGTTCGCCGCCGGACCAGAAAACGCGCGTCCCGCGCTTCTCGAGCCGGGCGAACTGATTGAGCAAGAACGACACGACACGCGGCGACGCGCGGCGGGCGTCGAGCACGTCGCCGGCGAGCACCAGCGCGTCCGCTTCTTCGGCGAGCGTCGTCTCGAAGACGCGCTCGGCCGCTTCGAGCGGGGCGTCGCGCAGCAGCGCGCGTAGTTCTGGCGGGGCGTCCGTCAATCCGTAGAGCGGACGGTCCAAGCGCAAGTCGCTCGCATGAACGAGCCGCACCGGCTGCGTAGCCATCGAACGCCTCCCTGCGTGGCAAGATGATGGTAGGGGTCTGGCGGCCCGGCCCGCCGGGTCCGCCCAGTCGCCAAAATCTACCCAAAATCCGGCGGCCCACCAACTTCAGATGCGCGCAACGCTCGCTGAAGCCGAGATTTCTGCGACGACGCCTAGCTTGGCAAAGTTTGCCGGTTACGTCGCCGATAACGACAAGGAGACTATCCGCCTCCCTTAGCTAGCGTTGCGCCGTGGCCTTCCTGACGCCCGAACTCGCCGCCCAAGTCGTCACCGCAACGACGACCAACGCCGAAGAAGCCTCCGGCGCTCTGAGCCGCGCTTTCGACGGCGAGTTCGTCGTCAAGGCGGGGGAGCCGGCGCCGTTTGATCCGTCGACGGCGGGGCTCAGCGGCGGCGGCTTGGTCTTCGCTTTCAAGTTCGGTGACGAGCAGATGCTAGCGGTGCTGCCGGCTGGCACAGGGGGCGCCCCGCATCGGATGGTCCCCGAGTGGACCAAGGCGCCCGATCCCACGGGGGAGAGCAAGCTCAGCACGCTCGGCCAAGAGCTGAGCATGCTGTTCCTGCCCGACTCGCTGATGGCGGACGCGTTCGAGGGGCGCTGGGTCGATGACCTGGCGGCCGCCGTAAGGCACGCCGAGCCCGCCGCCGACGCGACGGCCGCACCAATCGAGATCGCCCAGGGCGAGTCGCTCGCCGCGCTGACGCTCGTGTGGCCGGTCGCCAACGCCGACGCTGCGTTTGCCGCGGCAGCGGCCGAGCCAGCGTTGGAGACGGCTGCTCCTGAGGGTCCGGCCGCTGCAGACGCCCCGGCGGCGCCGGCAGCCTCGGCAAGTCAGCCGCTTGGTATCGCCGCCACGCCCGAAGAGGACAAGTCGCAGTCGAAAGTGCTGCGTTGGAAGAAGCCAGCGCCGCGTGATTTACGGGACCTGCCGCCGAACGTGCTGTCGGCGTTGCGGGTTATGGTGCCGGTGTCGGTCCATCTGGCGGGAAAGAAGATCAAGCTAGCGGAAGTCATCGACCTGGGGCCGGGCTCGATCATTACCTTCGACAAGGCGTGCGACGCGCCGCTTGAGGTATCGATCGGCGGCCGTCCCGTCGCAACCGGCGAAGCGGTCAAGGTCGGCGAGCGCTTCGGCGTCCGTGTGCAGAAGATGATCCTCCCCGAGGAGCACTTCCGCACGATGCTACCAGCGAAGAAGGCGTGACACACGCCGGTGTTGGCGCTCCGTAGCGACGACGCCGCCGCGGTTGATCGGAGCCGTGGGCGACAGCCCGCGGAGGAATCCGGGCGCCCATCTCACTCCCAGGGCTGCGCCCCCCCGGCTCAGTCGGGTACCGATTGTGTGTTTGGCGCCGAGAACCTGGACGTGCGTTCAGAGGCTCGTAGAGGGGTCGTAGAGGCCTTTCGAGGGGTCGCTAAAGGTTTACCAAGGCCCCCCTCTTCGACGCCGTAGATGGTCCGTTAGGGCCCTTCTCGAAGGCGCCACCCCAATGGGGGAGGTTCCGTACTTTGGGGACGACCCACCAAAAAAAGAACCGGCCCGCACGAGTCGCCCCGTGCGGGCCGGTGTCATTCGCAGCCAAGTTGCCTCAGCTTTAACTTCGTCGAGCGAGGTGCTCAGCGAGCGAAGCTGACGCGGACGACGTCACGCTGACGGCCGATCGCGGCGTTGGGGTCCGCCATCGGAGCCGGCGGCATCGGAGCGGCGTCGTCAGCAGCGGCCGGGGCCGGAGCCGGGGCCGAGGCCGGAGCCGAGTAAGCCGGAGCACCGCCACATCCACAGGCCGGGGCGCCGCAAGCGGGCTCGGCACAGCAGCTGGGGTCAGCACAGCAGCTCGGATCGGCACAGCACGACGGCTCACAGCTGTCGCAGCAACCACGGTGGCACTTCAGGCCGCCGAAGAGCTTGTCGAGCAAGCAAGGCTTCTTGCAGCAAGGCGAGCAGCAGTCCGCAGCACAGCAGCTGGGGTCAGCGGCACAGCACGACGGCTCGCAGCAACCGTTGCCACAGCAATCCGAAGCACAGCAGCTCGGATCGGCACAGCACGACGGCTCACAGCTGTCGCAGCAACCACGGTGGCACTTCAGGCCGCCGAAGAGCTTGTCGAGCAAGCAAGGCTTCTTGCAGCAAGGCGAGCAGCAGTCCGCAGCACAGCAGCTGGGGTCAGCGGCACAGCACGACGGCTCGCAGCAACCGTTGCCACAGCAATCCGAAGCACAGCAGCTCGGATCGGCACAGCACGACGGCTCACAGCTGTCGCAGCAACCACGGTGGCACTTCAGGCCGCCGAAGAGCTTGTCGAGCAAGCAAGGCTTCTTGCAGCACGAATCACAGCACGTCGCATCGCCGCAGCAATCCGAAGCACAGCAGCTCGGATCGGCACAGCACGACGGCTCGTCACAGCAACCACTGTCACAGCAGCAGCTCGGATCGCAGGCGTCCGAGCAACACGCGGAACCGCATCCGCATCCGAGCTTGTCCAGCAGGCCACCGTAGCTTTGGCCAACAAACGACATGCTCAGAAGCAGGGCTCCTAGCAACTGAAACTTCATTGAGGACTCTCCTAACTCTTCTGCGGGATCCAACCCAGCGAGGGCTAGTCGGTCACCCGGCCGACTTCCGGCAACGCGCGACGCCGCTCCTCAGCGGCAGACTCTTCGCGTGCTGCCCGACAATGCGGGCCGGCTGCGTCAGCCGAGGGAACGGCACATATAAGTGCCGGGAGTCCGTCGGGGCCGACTCGACCGTGTGAGGTGGGATCCAGCGGGGGGGGTGCGTCGCCGCCAGTCGAGCCACTCCTTGACTCGAATCAGTTGGGCCAGCGATGCGACGCATGCGAGGCCTTGATCGCGGGAGACCAAGGCGTTGCAGCCGTACCTATCGGCGGCCTTGGAAAGCCCCCTTGAGATGCCGCAAGCGTTTCCCAGCAAATGGTTTACATCAACTGTTGCGGGGTATTTTCCGTTGGCGGAAGGGGTTCCGTGTATACCGGTTGTGAGGGCGATGCATCTCACCGTATCGGTAAGGTCAGCCAAGCCCGGCGCATGGCCCGGGTACTTGGTCCCTGGTATTCTTCGTAGACCGGGCGGCTTCGCCGCCTATGCTAACTCATTCACTAGACACGGGTTGAGGCGCCGCGACCGGGGCGCCCGGATCCTCCCGCCAGGATGGCATGCCCGCACGCCTTGCCGATCCCGCAAAGATTGACATGCCCACTTGCTCAGTACCTCGCTTAGCCACGACCCGTTGGCGAAGTGTCCGCTCGATTCTCGCAATTGCGCTGGCAATCACCGGGTTCGCCTTAACCGCTACCGCTGCCGACTGGCCAAACTGGCGAGGCCCGACCTATGACGGCGTCTCGACGGAGACCGGCCTGGTCGAAAAGTGGAACCCCGAGGGGGGAGAAGGGAGCAACCTCCTCTGGAAGCGCGACGACCTCGGCTCACGATCGACGCCGATCGTGATGAACGGCAAGCTCTACGTGCTCACCCGCGATCAGCCAGGGACGGAGAACGAAGGCGAGAAAGTCGTCTGCGTTGACGCCAGCAGCGGTAAGACGATCTGGGAGCACCGGTTCAACGTCTATCTATCCGACGTGCCCGACACGCGCGTCGCTTGGTCGAGCGTCGTGGGCGACCCCGAGACCGGCCGCGTCTACGCCCAAGGCGTGTGCGGCTACTTCTGTTGCCTCGATGGCGACTCGGGCAAGCTCGTCTGGGAGCACAGCCTCCACGAAGAACTGGGCCTGCTCTCGACCTACGGCGGGCGGACCAACTTCCCGATCATCCACGAGGACACCGTCATCCTCAACGCGGTGGTGATTGGTTGGGGCGACACGCCCAAGTGGGGCCTGATGGCCAAACCGGCCCACCGCTTTATGGGCTTCGACAAGGCGACCGGCGAGTTGCGTTGGCTGAGCGGCACGACGCTCATCCCCGACGACACGACCTATAGCTCCCCTGCTTTGGCGACGCTCGCTGGGCATCGGGCGATGGTCTTCGGCTCGGGCGACGGCATGGTCTGGGCCATGCAGGCCGGCACCGGCAAGCCCCTCTGGAAGTTCCCGCTCTCACGCCGCGGCATGAACCTGTCGCCGGTCGTCGGCCCCGACGGCCGCGTCTACACCGGCCACAGCGAAGAGAACATGGTCGGCAACACCATGGGCGCTGTGGTGGCGCTCGACGGCACGATGGTCGGCGCCGAAGAGCCCAACGACCTCAGCGGCAAAGAGCTTTGGATCAAGTACCAAGAGATGGTCGGCAAGAGCTCTCCGGTGCTCGTTGACGGCCGTCTCTATGCCGTTTCCGACACAGCCAAGATGCACGTCTACAACGCCGCCACCGGCGAGATCCTCAACCGCCGGCCCGCACGTCTCGGCCGTGTGATGCGCGGCAGCCTGCTCTACGCCGACGGCCGCATCTATGCGTGCAGCGAAGGCGGGGAGTGGTCCGTTTGGAAGCCCACCGAGGAAGGCGTCGAGAAAGTTGATAGCGTCTCGCTTCACGGCGAACAGGTCGACGCCTCGCCGATCGTCGCGGGTGGTCGCATCTACCTGACCACCGGCGCGGCCATGTACTGCATCGGCAACGAAGAGTCTGTCAAAGCCAACAGCGACCATAAGGCCGCGACGCCCGAGCCCCCGCCGCTGACCGATAAACGCGTCGCGCAAGTGCAAATCGTCCCGTGGGACGTGCTCCTCGCCCCAGGTGAAGAGCAGAAGTACAAGGTGCGGCTCTACAACGCTAAAGGCCAGTTCCTCCGCGAAGCGGCGCCCAACAAGGTGTCGTTCGGTGTCTCTGGACCCGGCAACATCTCGAAGGAAGGCGTCTACAAAGCGCCCGCCACCGAAAAATCCGATACGGCCCTGGTCCTCTGCGAGATCGAAGGCATCTCGGCCGAGGGCCGCGTGCGGGTGATCCCGCCGCTGCCGTGGAGCTACGACTTCGAGGACGGCGCCGAGGACGTGCCGCTCACCTGGGTGGGCGGCCGGGTGCGATATGTGCTCCGCAAGTCGGACGACGGCAACCATTACATCGCCAAGCCCACCGAGCTCCCCACCCGCCCCGGCGCGCCGACGACGAAGCTCGGTACGCGGAGCCAGATGTGGATGGGTTCGCCCAAACTGTCGAACTACACGGTCCAAGCCGACGTTCAACTACAAGAAGGGGTCAGCGGCGAGTCCACCGGCGGCGGCCGCGTCCCCGAAGGCCCCCCCGCCGCCGCCTCGGCGGTGAAGCTCCCGTCCGTGGGGCTGATCAACAGCGGCTATACGTTCTCGCTGTTCGGCCCCAACCAGGAAGCGAGGATCTACAGCTGGGGCGTGGACAACAAACGCACCAAAGCCGCCGAGGCGATGGAGCTGACGTCGGGTGTCTGGTACAGCATGAAGCTCAAAGTCACGCCCAACGCCGAGAAGAAGGTCGCCATCGTCCAGGCCAAGGTCTGGCCTCGCGACTCCGCCGAACCGGCCGAGTGGACCCTCGAGTTCGAGGACGAGGCCCCGCAGCTGCAGGGCAGCCCCGGCCTCTTCGGCGACGCCAAAGAAGCCGAGTTCTTCGTCGACAATTTAACGGTGACGCCGAACTAACAGTCGACTCAAGCCGCAATTAGTTAACCACAGAGCCACAGAGGGAGGTTTGTAGGAGGCGTCTCCAGACGCCGATACGGTGTCCATTCCGAATCGGCTTGGTGCGCGTAATCGGCGTCTGGAGACGCCTCCTACAAGACGACATCGTCTGTGGTTAAGTCTCATAAGAGAAGAGCTATGAAGTCGTTGAACTTGCTGTGCGTGTTTTCGCTTGTCGGCGCTAGTACGCTTTCATTCGCCGCCGACTCGGTTCCTGCTCCAACGAAGGAGTGGAACCAGTGGGGCGGCAGCAGCGTCCGCAACAACGTCCCGGTGGGGACCGATATCCCCACCGAGTGGAACGTCGGTGAGTTCGACTTCAAGACCGGCGAGTGGGACTCGGAGACCGCCGAAAACGTGAAGTGGGTCGCCAGGCTCGGCTCGCAGACCTACGGCAACTGCGTCATCGCCGACGGTAAGGCCTTCGTCGGCACCAACAACTCCGGCGGCTGGCTCGAGCGCTACCCGTCGAACGTCGATCTCGGCTGCCTCCTTTGCTTCGACATCGAGGACGGCAAGTTCCTCTGGCAGCACTCGTCCGAGAAGCTCAAGACGGGCCGCGTCCACGACTGGCCGCTGCAAGGCATCTGCACCGCGCCGCTAGTCGAGGGCAAGAAGTTGTGGTTCGTCACCAGCCGCGGCGAGGTCCGCTGCCTCGATACCGAAGGCTTCCATGATGGTGAGAACGACGGCCCCATCACCGACGAGCAGCACACCGCCGAGAACGAAGCCGACGTCGTCTGGGTCTTCGACATGATGCGCGAGCTGGGCGTCTCGCAGCACAACATGTGCTCGTGCAGCCTCACCGCGGTCGGCGACATCCTGCTAGTGGTCACCGGCAATGGCGTCGACGAGTCGCACCTCAACCTGCCCTCGCCCAACGCGCCGAGCTTCATCGCCATCGATAAGAACTCGGGCAAGCTGCTCTGGTCGGATGACTCGCCCGGCGACGCCATCCTCCACGGCCAGTGGTCAAGCCCCGCGTACGCCGAGATCGAGATGCCCGACGGCACGATGCAGCCGCAGGCGATCTTCGCGGGCGGCGACGGCTGGCTCTACGGCTTCGATCCCAAGGGGGACGGCGAGGGCGGTTCGAAGCTCCTCTGGAAGTTCGACGCCAACCCTAAGGAGTCGTTCTACGTCGTCAACTCCAGCGCCACCCGCAACCACCTGATCGCCACGCCCGTTGTCTACAAGAACCGCGTCTACATCGGCGTCGGCGAGGACCCCGAGCACGGCGAAGGCGTCGGCCACCTGTGGTGCATCGACCCGACCGGTTCGGGCGACGTCTCCCCCGAGTTGGCGTTCAACTCCGAGGACCCCGACGAGCCCATCGCCCCCAAGCGGCTCCAGGCCGTCGTCCCCGAAGAGGGCGACTTCGCCCGGCCCAACCCCAACTCGAAGGTCATCTGGCACTACAGCGAGCTCGACGACAACGGCGACGGCGAGATCGACCCGTTCCTCGAGACGATGCACCGCACGATCGGCTCGGTCGCCATCAAGGACGACGTCTTGTACGTCGCCGACTTCAGCGGCATCTTCCACTGCCTCGACGCGATGGCGACCGGCGAGCCGAAGGTCCACTGGAGCTACGACATGTACGCCGCGGCCTGGGGCTCGCCGCTGATCGTTGACGACAAGGTCTACATCGGCGACGAGGACGGCGACATCGCCATCTTCAATCACTCGGCCGACCCCAACGAGGCGATGGTCGAAGACGGCGGCGAGATGATGCCCGCCCACGGCGAGATCAACATGGGCAACAGCGTCTACTCCACGCCCGTCGTCGCCGACAATGTGCTGTACATCAGCAACCGCACGCACTTGTTTGCGATCGAGAAGAAAGAATAACCACGGAGGCACGGAGGAAAGCGCAGAGGGCCCTCTCCGCGAGTCGGAAGTGAATTTTGTGGGAGGGGTCTCCAGACCCCGATTACGCGCACCATGCCGTGTTCGGCCAATCGAACGAAATCGTCGGGAGGCGCCTCCTACATCGCATTGGATTGTTTCCCTCGGCGTCTTCTCTGCGCCCTCGGTGGCTCTGTGGTGAACCCTTTAAGTCTGTGGTGAACTTATGAAGAAGGTACTCAGCGTCGGTCAGTGCGGACCCGATCACTCCGGGATTGTCGCGTTCCTCAAGCGGAACTTCGGCGAGGTGGCGATCGATACGGCCAAGCTCCCCGGCGACACGATGACGAAGCTGCGCACGAGCGGCTACGACCTAGTGCTGGTGAACCGCAAGCTCGACGAGGACTACTCGGACGGCCTGGAGATCATCAAGGCGATCAAGGCCGACCCGGCCCTGCAAGAGACGCCGGTAATGCTCGTCACCAACTACGCCGACCACCAAAACACGGCCGTCGCCGCCGGCGCGCTTCGCGGCTTCGGCAAGCTCGAGTTCAACCAGCCCGAGACGGTCGAACGCGTCCGCGCGGTGCTGGGCGAGTAGTCTCGCGCAGAGACGCGGAGGGGTCAACGGATTAAGTCTCGCGCAAAGGCGCTAAGACGCGAAGGCTTCGAAGAATAGCCCCACGCCGCTTCCGAAGCAATCGCGACCATCGCCCTTCTTATGATTCTTCCTTCTTTGCGACTTCGCGCCTTTGCGTGAGGCATAGGAGTTTCCCCTTAGTTACTCTGCGTCTCCGCGTCTCTGCGCGAGTCCTACCCTGCCGACAACAGCGCCGTCTGCTCGGCTTCGATCTCGATCGCGTCCGCGTCGGGGACCGCCTGGCAGCGTGGGCACATCAGCAGCGTGTAGGCCGAGGGGGCGAAGATCAGCGCCAGCAGGGTCGCTCCGCCGACGCCGCCGGCGATCGTGATCGCCATCGGGGGCCAGAAGCCGCCGCCGCCGAGGATCAGCGGCAGGAAGCCGGCGATCGTGGTGAAGGTCGTCGCCAGGACATGGCGGCTCGATCGCGCCACGACGTCGACGATTGCGTCCACGTCGCCGGTCCGCGCCCGCGCGTCCTCCCGCAGCGCGGCGAGCACGACGATCGTGTCGTTGATGCCGACGCCGATGAGCCCCATCGTGCCGATGATCGCGGTGAAGCCAAACGGATAACCAGCGATCGACAACGACCCGAGGGCGAGTCCCACCGACAGCGCCGCGACGGCGCCGATGATCACCGCCATGCGGAAGCTGCTGAACGACAGCACGAGCGTCGCCGCCATCAGCACCATCAGCACCGCGACGTTCGACATCAGGTTGCCGACGGCGTCGTTGCGTTTGGCGCCCTCGCCGCCCCACTCGAGCCGATAGCCCTGCGGCAACTCGAAGTCGGACTCCGCCAGCCGCCGTTCGAACCGCGCCTGCACCTCCGCGGGGAGCAGGCCGGCGGCGATGTAGGCCTTCACCTCGTTGATCCGTTCGGAATTGAAATGCGGTATCGCCGACCGCTCCGACTCCAGACGCAGCGACGCCAACGCCGAAAGCGGCGTGCGGACCGCATCGCCCGTCGCACTGCGACCCACGAGGTCCGCGGCCGCGACACGACCCGTCTCGCTGCGATCGGCGCCGGCGACGCGCACCCGCACGGGCAGGCTCTCCGTCCCTTCGAGCACCAGGCCGCCGACGGCGCCTTCGAGCGTCGCGTCGAGCTGTCGCGCGACCGATTGGTTATCGAGCCCCGCCAGCCGCGCCGACGCCTCGTCGACCTCGACGGCCAGCTTCGGCAGCGACTCCGAGAGGTCGGACTGCGTCAACACAATACCCGGCGTCTCGCTCATCACGCGCCGCACCTGCCGCCCCAGAGCCTCGAGCTCGTCGAGGTCGGGCCCAAACAGCCGCGCCTCGATCGGCGCGTCGAACGGCGGGCCCTGTTCGAGTTGCTTGGCGAGGAAGCGACCGGCGGGGAGCTTAGCGTTCAACTCCTGCTGCACCTCACGCACCAGCGCGAAGTAGTCCTCGCTCGAATCGATCTGCACAATCGCCTGTGCGTACTGCGGCACGGCGGCGCGGTTGGCGAGCATGTTGTAGTAGAACGTCGGCGCGCTCTCGCCGAGGAACCAATCGACCGACTCCACCCGCGGGTGGGCGAGCAACACTTCCCGGGCCTCGATGGCGAGGCGACGCGTGGCGTCGATCGACGCGCCGGCCGGCAAGTCGAGCTGCACTTGGAATTGATCACGCTCGGCGGGCGGAAAGAACTGCTCGGTCAACGAACGCGCCAAGACAAACCCGACGATCGGCGGCGCCATCGCCAGTCCGATCCCCAGCGCGGGCCGGCGATACAAGAACTCGAGCACGACGCGGTATCCGCTCGTGAGCCGGTCCGATCGCAAACCGGTCGCCCACCACGGCAGCCGCTCCCGCTCGGCCTGCGGCGCGAAGATCGCCGCCACCGCGGGCGTCACCGTCAGAGCCAGCACGAACGACGAGGTCACAGCGAGCATCACGCTGATCGCTATCGCGCCGACGAACTCGCCCGCCGGGCCGGGCATTAGCGCGATCGGGGCAAACGACAAACACGTCGTCAGCGTCGAGCCAAACAGGGGCCCCGCCAAGTGGCGGACCGCGTCAGAGACCGCGCCGCCGGGGGACTCGCCTTGGTGGATGCGGACGGCGACCTCGTCGACGACGACGATGGCGTTATCGATTAGCAGCCCCAGCGCAATGATCAGCCCCGTCACCGACATCTGGTGGATCGGGATCTCCAGCCACCGCATCCCGGCAAGCACCATCAACGCCGCCAACGGCAGCGCCGAACCAACCACCAGCGCGTTCCGCCAGCCCATCATCAGCCACACCACAACCATCACCGCCGCGGCGCCCGCCACGAGGTTCCCCATCAGCGTCGCGAGCCGCGACTTCACGTAGCCACTCTGTTCGAAGACCCGCTTCAAACCAACGGCCGGCGGCAGCTCTTGCTCGAACGCCCGGATCGACTCGTCGGCGGCGACGAACCAGTGGTCGATCCGCTGGTCGCTGCGGACCAGCACGCCGATCGTCACCGCCGGTTTGCCATCGACCAGCGCCGCGCGGCGTGGCGGGTTCGCGATCCCTTTCCTCACGTCGGCCACGGCGCCGAGCGTGATGACGCGTCCGGCGTCGTCGCCGTCGCTGGCGCCATAGCGGATCGGCGTCGCGGCGATGCGTTGGACGGTGTCGAGTTCCGACGCGACCTCGATCACCAGTGAGCCACCGGCGGCGCGCACCTGCCCGGCGGCGACCTTCGCGTCGCTCGCCGCCAGCTGCCGCGCCACGTCGTCGGCCGAGAGGCCGAGCATCGCCAGCCGGGCGGCGTCAATCTCGACGGTGATCTCTTCGTCGGGATCGCCGAACGTATCGACCTCGCGCGTCCCCGGCACGGCAAGCATCCGCCGCTCAAGCTCCTCGGCCAGCCGCCGCAGCACGGCGTAATTCACGTCGGTCGGCGCGTCCCACCGCAGCGCGAGGATCGACGCATAAGCCGTCACTTCGAGCAGATCGAATCGCGGCTTGGACGCTTCGGGAGGGAGCTGCGCCTCGGCGTCGTCGATCTTGTTGCGGACCCGCGACCAGACCTCGTCGGCCTGGTACACGTCGTCGCGCAGCTCGATGATCGTCGTCGCCACACCCGCCCGCGCGGTGGTGCGGACCTCCTTGATCTCGGGGACCTCGCGCAGCTCTTCCTCGATCGGCTCGACCACCAGCGCCTCGACGCGCTCGGGCGTTGCGCCGGGGAGCAGCGTGTTGACGATCGCCGCCCGTTGCGTCAGCACCGGGTCCTCCAACCGCGGCAACACCATCAGCGACGACAAGCCAGCGACGATCACTAGCGTGATCGACAGCACGAGTAGCCGGCGGTTGTCGTAGAGGAGGCGAGACATGGGGAGTGGCTGGTAGGGGATAGACCGATAGTCCGTTAGGAGCAGTTTGTTCCCCCTCGCTTTCAGGGAGGCCCTTCCTTGGGTACGCGGGGGAGGGTGAGACGTCTCAAGCTGCAAGACTCATTGAGTACCGCTGCGAAATGCCTTCCTCGGTACTCAATGCGGCAAGGCGATCGACGCCGCAGAACCTCCCCCCGCGTACCCAAGGAAGGGCCTCCCTGAAAGGGAGGGGGACTTTTCGCTCGCACTGCTTTGCTCAACCGAACGCTTAGCCGACTTCACTCCATTCATTTCCGCCGCAACGCGTTGCCCCGCGACGACACGATGCGCCCCTTCGACGATCACCGCTTCACCGGGTTGTAGCGCGCCGCGGACGAACGAGCGATCGCCCGCGTTCTCGATCACCTCGACCGCGCGTTGCGCCGCTTTACCGTCCTCCACTACGAGCACCGACCAGAGACCGCGGCGGTCGGGGCTCAGCGCTTGGGTGGGAACCCAGTAGCCGCTCATCGCCACCGGCTCGGCGACGCCCAGCCGCACGACTTCGCCCGCGACAAGTCCTCCTGACGTCGGGCCCGCTGCGTCATCAATCCGCAACACGACGTTCTGCGTCCGTGTCTGCGCGTCGAGCTCGGGACGGACCGATTGCACAACGGCGGCGTAGTCGCGGCCATCGATGCGGAGGCTCGTGTTGTCGCCGACTGCAAAACTCCTCGCCGAAGCGGGCGGCACGCCGACCCAAGCCTCCAGCGCGCCGGTTTCGATCAGTTCAACCACCGGCGCCCCAGCGGCGATGACGGTCCCTTCGTCGATTTTTCGCCGGGCGATGCAGCCGTCGTACGGCGCTAGCAACACCGAGTCGTCGAGTTCATGCAGGATGTCGGCCAGGCTCGCCTCGAGCGCCGCGACCTGCGCCTCTTGCGCGTCGACGCGTTCTCGCCGCGTGCCGGCCTCGAGCTCGTCGAGGTTCTTCTGCGCGACCTCGGTGCGCGCTGCGGCGGCGCGGTAGTCGTACATCGCCAGTTCGTACTCTTCGCGGCTCACCGCGCTGCTGGCGACCAGTTGCTCGCGACGCTTCATCGTCTTCTCCGCCACGTCGCGTTGCGCGGCGAGGTTCTCGACCTCGGCGCGAGCGGCGGCGATCGTCTGCGGCCGCGGCCCTGCCTTGAGCTCACTCAGCACTGCGCTCGCCTGGGCGAGGTCGGCCTCGGCCTTCGCCCGCCGGGCGTCGAGCCGCCGCGTGTCGAGCCGCGCCAGGAGTTGGCCTTTGGCGACAGCGTCCCCTTCATCGACGACAAGCTCAACGACCTTGCCGGCGCGCTCGAACGACAACGTGCTCCGCCGCTTGGCGACGAGCGTGCCGGTGTAGACGCGCTCGCGGAGGTACGAGTCCACCAGTTCCGCCCTCATGGCGCCTACCGGCGTCACCGATGGCGACGGCGACTCGCTCGCCGCGGCCCGATCGTTCCGTGTCGCCAAGGTCGCGGCGCCGGCCGCAATGACCACCACAAGAACGCCAATACCCGTCGCTATCCAACGATTGGTCATTTTATGACGATGCGTCAACTGATAGGCCGACAAAAAGCCGCAGGAGTTGTCCGAGCGGCCTACGGCGCGGGCTAGTTAGGTCGCGAATTGGTCGTGCCGGAACATCTCGGCTTTGACGCGGTCCATGTGGGCCGAGTAATCGTAGTCGCTCGACAACGGCCGCCAGCCGTAGCCGTCGAGCATCCGGTGCTGGTTGGTGCGGAGCGAGCGGATCGGGTTGTCGATGCCGATCTCGCCCAGCGTGTCGCTGCTATGGGTGATGATCTGAGAGCCAAGGTAAATCGACCAGAGGCCGAAGACAATTTCCTCGGGCCGTACCCCCTCGGGGAGGGAGAGGTCTCCGGTGGCGACACCGTGATGGACTACCTCGACGACGGTCGACATGCAGAGCTTCTCGCAGCTCTGCATCAGCTCGCGGCGCTCGGGCGAGGTCTTCTCCCAGATCGACGCGGCGCGGACGATCTGCTCCACCTTGAAGTGGTAGGGGAAATGCTCGACGAAGGCCTCGGCAGCGGCGCCGAGGGTCGCGAGCCGCACCCGGTCGGGCGCTTGGATCGCCGCCGCCACCTTGAACATCCGCTGGCGGGTGTCGAGGGCGTCGTTCACCAAGGCCAGCAGGATCTCTTCCTTATTACGGAAGTGCTGGTAGATCGTCCCCTTGGAGTACTCGATCTGGGCCGCGATGCGGTCCATGTTGAGTCCCAGGTAGCCCCCTTCGAGGATCTGATCGCGGGCGACCGCCAGGATCTGGGCCTCGCGGAGCCGGATCTCACGCTGCTTGCGCGACTCGCCCGGGCGGGGCGCGTCGTCGAGCTGGGTCGGCGTTGGAAAGGGGATGGTCATCGTTTTTTGACTCTGCGTCAAGTTTATGACGCTTCGTCAAACGAGTCCAGGCCGAAAGCGCAAGATGCAGCAATGTGCCGGCGGGGAAAATGTCCAAAGACCAAGCCCCAATGACCAATTGAGAGCTACCGCTCCGCGGCATTGGTCTTTCGTTCCGGTTCAGGCGTCCTTGATGATCTCTTTGACCGGCTGCACAAAGTGGGGGCTCTTGCCCTTGGCGGTCAGCTCTTCGGCCTTCTTCTCGGCCTCTTTCTTCTGGCTGTAGTCGTAGAGGGCGACCCGCTTGAGCGACTGGTTGAAGACGCCCCAGAAGGCCTTTAGACGCACCTCGGCCGCAGCCTTGGAGCGGGTGGTCTTCTTCTTGGCCGTCTTCGCCACTTTCTTCTTGGGAGCGGCGGCTTCCATCGCCTCGGCGGCTTCGGCTTCGGCGCGGAGATTCTGACGGCTGACGACTTTACGAGCCATGAACGGCCTCTGACGGACGGACCGGGAAGGGACTACCTGAGAGCGTCACACGACGCCGAGCCAAGTAGCTTAACACGCCAGCCGCCGCCCTCCTACCGGGGGCGTCCGCGCGCCCATATTCGGCGGGTATGGCTCAGGTTGTCCCGGAATCGGGGTCGGCCTCGATCTTGATACGCATCTTGGCGGCGACCCGATCCAGACCGGCTTGGAAGTAGATGATCGGCCGCTTGCTCTGATCCCCCGATGGGGCGTGGCTGCGGGCCCAGAAGAACATCCGGTTGACGATCTTCTCTGGGAGTTCACCGCGGTTGACCGTATCGATGACGGCGTCGATGTACGCCAGCTCCGCGGGCCGGCGGGCACGGAGGCCCAGCGTGAGCCTCTCACGCAGCGTAGGCTCGCGTTTATCGAACGTCTGGGCAAATGCCTGGGGTATCCCTAGGATCGCGACAGAGGCCGCCAGGAGGCCTCTGACGACGGCCCTGCGGCTGGCTGATGGTTTCGACATCGCGTGGCCTCCAAGAGGCGTGACAGGAGCGGTAGTCTGCTGCCGCGTTTAGCAGATCGCCGGGCCGAGGCCAACGCCGAACTTCGCCCCCGGTCGGTCCCTGCCCATCGGGCCGCCAGACGGCCGTTTTGGGTCCCAACACGCCCTTCCGCGGGCTATGCTTAGGCTGTAGGCTCCGTCCCCTGGATGTGTCGCCGAACGGGGTGAACAAAAGGCCCAATTCGACGTAACGACAGGCGGCGTCCTTTCCGATACCTACCTGCGAACAACCTACGGCGCCTGCGGCGACAACGCCCAACACGACGCTGATTTACCGCTCAAGCTTTCGACCAACATTCCGCCGGGAGGACCTAAAAAATCGATTGGCCCGAGCCGATCCATGGCAGCGCGCAGCGCTGTCCGGTACGCGCCTGTCTTCGAGTGACTCCACTCCGACGCAATCGGTCGAAAGTTTGTTCTAAGGAAGCCGTGGCGGGATTACCCGCCGCGGCTTTCTTTTTTGGCGAAGGGCTGAGATCGGGAAACTTACGGAAGGGCCCTGTTGGGGATGGTGGGGGATGGGGGGATGGTGGAAGCTTAGGGGCGACGCCGTCTCACTACGCAACCGACCACCTGCCGATGCCCGCTAGCTCCAAGACCAACGACGCCAAGTGGCGGAGTGAATACCCGTTCTCTTCTCACTGGATGAATCTACCCGACGGTCAGCTGCACTACGTTGACGAGGGGCCGCGCAGTGGCGAAACGCTGCTCTTTGTCCACGGCAACCCGACGTGGTCGTTCCATTGGCGGCGTTTGATCACGGCGCTGAGCCCGACGCGCCGCTGCGTGGCGATCGACCATCTGGGCTGCGGTCTCAGCGATAAGCCTCACGTCGGCTACCGACTCGCCGATCGCATCCGGCACTTGGGTCGGCTCGTTGACGAACTCGACCTGCGTCAGGTCACGCTTGTCGCACAGGACTGGGGCGGCGCGATTGGCCTAGGCGCGATGCTCGACCGGCAGGAGCGGCTCGATCGGGTGCTGCTTTACAACACCGGCGCGTGGCCGCCCGACTCGATCCCTGCGCGGATCAACGTTTGCAAGACGCCGCTCTTGGGCAAGCTCGCGCTGCAAGGGGGCAACCTGTTCTCGCTCACGGCGCTGCGGATGACGATGGCGCGGCGGAAGCTCGACGCAATCGCCGAGGCCGGTTACCTCGCGCCGTACAACAACTGGGCCAACCGCCGCGCAGTGTACGAGTTCGTCGCCGACATCCCACGGACGCCCGACCACCCAACGTGGCGGACGCTGAAGTCCATCGACGAGCGGCTGCCGCAACTCGCAAGGCTGCCGATCCGGCTGGTGTGGGGGATGCAAGACTGGTGCTTCACGCCGGCGTGCCTCGAACGGTTTCAGCGCTACTGGCCAGAGGCCGAGGCGTTTCGGCTAGAGGACGTGGGGCATTGGGTGCCGGAGGACGCGCCTGAAGAGGCGTTGCGGCTGTTGGCGGAGTTTGTTGGCGGCGCGACCGCGGTCGGGGACGCCGCGGCTCATTCGACGCACGTTGTGCGCGAAGGGGTTTGAGCGATGTCCGATAGCCGAGAGCCGACACCCTCGTACGCCATCCGCCTCGACAAGGCCGAGTTCACCTTCTGCGCGGCGCACTTCATCACTTATGCCGGCGATGTTTGCGAACCGCTGCATGGTCACAACTACCGCGTCGCCGTCGAGGCCGAGGGGCCGCTCGACGAGAACTCGTACGTGCTCGACTTCATCGCGACGCGCGACTCGCTCGCAGCGATTACGCGCGGGCTCGACCACCGGATGCTGCTGCCGACCGAGCACCCGCTGATCCGCGTCGAAGAGACCACCGGACCGCTCGGCGGCGCCGAAATGGTCGTCACGTTCCGTGACCGCCGCTGGGTCTTTCCGCATTCCGACTGCGTGCTGCTGCCGCTTGCGAACACGACGGCCGAACTGCTCGCCCGCTGGATCGGCGAGCAATTGCTCGCAGCCCTCGCCCAACGCGGCGAACCAACACCGGCGCGGCTGGTTATTGAGGTCGATGAGTGCGACGGGCAGGTCGGCTTTTGCCGGTTGGAAGGGTTGTAGCGGCGATTGCGTGTAGGGCGGCCGTGAGCCGGGCGGATACCCGCCAAATCCGAACATCTCTACGCGGTTGGGCGATGCGCTGGGCCCGACGACCTACGTTTGCCCTGAGAGGCGAGAGGTCTTTGCGCCTCTCGGAATCCCCTGGCCACCTCGATCAAGGCGCGTCACGATGCGAGTCGAACACATCAACCCGTTCCTCAAGGCGGTCACCAACACGTTCGCCACAATGCTGGCGGCGGACTGCCATCGCGGCGACCTGACGCTCGGCGACCCCAAGCAACGGATGTTCCCGATCAGCGGCCTCATCGGCCTCTCGGGCAAGGCCCACGGCATGGTCGTGATCAACCTCTCGACCGAGGTGGCGCTGAAGGCCGCGTCGGCGATGCTGATGGAAGAGATGACCGAGATCAACGACGACGTCGTCGACGCCGTTGGCGAGTTGGCGAACGTCATCGCCGGCCAGGCAAAGACCGACCTCGAGCAGTTCGACCTCTCGGTGAGTCTGCCGAACGTGATCATCGGCGAAGGCCACGAAATCCGCTTCCCCTCCTCGACGCCGCCGCTCGTGGTGCCGTTCAAGACCGACTTCGGCCCGATGCGGCTAGAAGTAGGCTTCGAGCCCGCGCCGGAACTAGCTAGCGTCTAATCCGCCCCAAGTCAGTTAACCACAGAGCCACGAAGAATACAGAGGAAGGCACAGAGGGGTTTCTCTATGCGTCGCTCTGTGTCCTCCGTGGCTCTGTGGTTAATTTTTCTCTGGCGACGGCATCTCAATCGACGACGCGCGTGCCTTCGGTCGCGGTCAGCGCGGCGAACAAATCATTGAGCTTCGCCGTCATCGGCCGCTGCGATTCGGCGCCGATCGTGCGGCCGTCGATCTCCACGACTGGCGCGATCTCTCCCATTGTGCCCGTGCAAAAGCACTCCTCGGCGCGATACGCCTCGGGAAGTGAAACGTCACGCACCTCGTGCTGAATGTCGTTGGCTTTACAAAGGTCGAGCACGGTCTGACGGGTGATCCCCTCGGGACACGCAACGGTCCGCGGCGTCGTAACGACGCCGTCGATGACAAGGAACAGGTGCGTTGCGTTCGTCTCGGCGATGAAGCCGCGCCCATCAAGCATCACCGCGTCGTCAGCGCCCGCGCGCGTGGCCTCGATCTTGGCGAGGATCGAGTTGAGCAGGTTGTTGTGGTGGATCTTCGGATCAAGCACGTCCGGCGACGCGCGGCGGTAGGAAGTCGTCGCCAGCCGCAGCCCCGTCTTGTCGTAGACGGGCCGCTTGAACTCCGCCAGGACGATCAACGTCGGGCCCGACTGGTTAAGCCGCGGGTCCATGCCGCTGGTGATCTTCACGCCGCGCGTCAGCGTCAAACGGAGGTGCACACCGTCACGCATCCCGTTGGCGGCGAGCGTCTGGCGGATCGCGTCGGTGATCGCTTCTTCGGTCGGGATCTCAGCAAACGCCAACGCCATCGCCGAGTGCCGTAGCCGCCGCAGGTGCTCGGTCAACTTGAAGATGCGCCCGTCGTAGAGCCGCAGCCCCTCCCACACCGCGTCGCCCCCCTGCACGACCGAGTCGAACGGGCTGACACCGGCCTCGTCCCGATGCGAGAGCTTGCCGTTGATCCAAATCTTGAGGTCGCGGTTACGCTCGTCGAACTTCTGCAGCATGACGCTTGGATTGATAAAGGTTTCACCGCAACGGGCACGAAGGACACGACGGCCTGATGCCGGTGCGTCGTTATCGCGCGAGGCCGGTCGTCGTGCTCGTCGTGTCCGTCGTGGTGCTCATTTTCAGGAACTCACTTCAAGCGATGTTGCGCCAGCTCTTCGTACAGTGGCAGGCATGCTTCTAGCACCGGGCGCAAGTTGTCCGGCACGTCGTCGAACTCTTCCCGCGGCGGGCCGAAGCCGGTGGTCTGCTCGACCTTCTTGTACCAGAAGGGCGCCCATGCGCCGTCGGTCTCCCGGAGGCCCGGCGGCCAGCTCAGCATCGCGTCGTCGTACGCCACCCCGATGCGCTCACACAGTTGCTTCAGCACGCCCGGCGGGTCGCGAAGCACGTCGCACGAGTCGATCACCGCGGGCGTGCGGCCGGTGCGTTGCCGTTCCCGGCGGAACAACTCGACCTGCTGGGGCAAGCCGATGTCCTCGGGCCGCGGGTCGGGGAAGAACTCGGTCATCGAAACCAGCACCGCCGCCGGCCGGCGGATCAAGAAACAGTTCGTGAGCCCATCCACCCAGTCGCGCTCGACCTGCGGCAACAGGTGATGCGCCATGTGCTTCTGATACCACACCCGCTTGCCGCCGGGCACAGGCCCCGTCAGCCAATCGGCCACGCGCCGCCAATCGGCGTCGTGAGCGGCGAGCGTCTCGTCGTAGCCCGGGTGCCGTCGATCGGCTGTCTCCCGCAAGTAGTGGGCATACAACGGCTCGTCGGTGACAAACGCGTCGGAACGCGCCCCCCAAGACCGCATCAAAGTCGTCGATAGATTCCGCGGCCCCGACCACATCGCGATACGGACGCCGGTAGGTTGACTTGCCTTCATGGGGGAAGTCTCGTCACCACGAGCCTACGGCACAAGCCCGCCAGCTTAACTCCTAGTTCGCACTCCCCCAGACCCAAAAGGCCTGAGCCGTTACACTCGATAACATAACATCGGTTGTGGATAGCAGCGTGCATAGCGAGTCTATAATAGACCTCTTGGGTAGCCGTATCGCCGTCGTCGGAGCGCCTGGCGCGGGAAAGAGCACCTTAGCGCAGCGGCTCGCGGAGAGACTCGACGCGAAACACATTGATCTCGACGCTCTCCACTTCTTACCGGGATGGAGACTACGGCCCGAGGAAGACGTGCGAACCGATGTCGGCCAAGCGGTCGCGGCTGAGCGTTGGGTCGCCTGCGGCAACTGGCGCAACGTCCGTGACTTGGTTTGGGGCCGCGCCACGTCCATCGTCTGGCTCGATTACTCGCTAGCCGTTTGCTTCAGGCGATTGCTGAAACGAACGGTGCGGCGTTGCTGGTGCGGCGAAGAGTTTCACAACGGCAATCGCGAAGACTTCGCCACTCAGTTCTTCTCAAGAGACTCCCTGCTACTCTACCTCTTGCGTGAGCACCGCCGCCGGCGAGAAGACATCGGCTCGGCTATCGACGATCCGGCGTGGCGAAGCCTTACGGTTCGGCGATTGAAGAGGCCGTGTGAGCTGAAGCTAGTGTTGTCGCAAAGCAAGTGATACTACTCGCCGATGATCTTCACCAGCACCCGCTTCTTGCGGCGGCCGTCGAACTCGCCGTAGAAAACCTGCTCCCAGGGGCCAAAGTCGAGCTTGCCTTCGGTGATTGCGACAACCACCTCGCGTCCCATGATCTGTCGCTTGTGATGAGCGTCGGCGTTGTCCTCCCCCGTGCGGTTGTGGTGGTACCGCTGCGGCGACGCGTCGAACGGAGCCAGTTCTTCTAGCCACTTCTTGTAGTCGCGGTGCAGACCCGGCTCGTCGTCGTTGATGAAGACCGAGGCCGTGATGTGCATCGCGTTCACAAGCACCAACCCCTCCTGCACACCGCTCTCACGGACGCAGGACTCGACCTCGGGCGTGATGTTCTGAAACGCCATTCGCTCTGGCAGGTTGAACCAGAGCTCTTTGCGATAGGACTTCAAGGCTTGCCTCGCGACTCGACTCGGTTGATATCAGCGATCGCAACGAGAAAAATAGTTTCTCACGGCGAGCTGAGCCCGTCTACCGCGCAACGCCATCGTCGCACGCACCACCTGCTGAGTCCGATGACTTCGACACGACCGCGGCGCCGTTAGAGCGCTGAGCCGAGACCACTGCCAAGAGCACGATCGAGAGCGGCAGCGGCGAGCGCCTCGTCAAGCGGCGTGGCGTCGGATTCCGAACTCAGCCAGTCACCCGAATACCAGAAGGCTTCGTCGGCCTCCGACAATCCGTTCCCTGCTTGTTGATTGGGCAAAAGCAAAAGAGCTTCAGTGCGCGAAGTCGAACCAGCAGAAACCTTAGCACCTGGCGTGAACACCTTCGGGTGGTTCGTCGACGCGGACGATGTGGAGAACAGCGCGAACTTCGGCGCCGCCGTAGGGCTTAGAGTCTCCGATCGCTCAACCGTCGGCGCGACGACGCCTTCTTTAGCGACGACGCCATCGCTAGCCGCAAGGGCGGGTTCTCCGAAGTAATCCTCGCGTAACGAGTCGAACGTCGCATAGGTCGCGCCGTAATTGTCGATCCAGTACTGCAGGTCGGCGCGTTCGATGAACCCGTTGCCGTCCGCGTCGGCGCCGGTCCCCGGGACGACTTGCAGCGCCGTCAAGTCACGCCACACGGTGTAGTCCGCAGCGTTGACGACCCCATCGCTATTCAGGTCGGCGGCAAGGCCCGATCCCGTCTGGCCGTACTGCGCCACCCAAATCAAGCGATCATCTTCGTTGATCAGGCCATCGGAGTTGATGTCGCCAAGCCGCCCGGGCGTCGCGTCGTAGAGGGTGTCTCGCCAGACGGTATAGTCAGCGGCGTCGACGACGCCGTCACGGTTGAAGTCACCGGGCGAGGCGAACGACTCGAAGATCGCCTTGTCGTAGAGACCCGACGCCATCCATTCCAGCCGTTGGGACGGGTCCCACGCCGAATCATCGAACGTGACGAGGATCGGATCGATTGCCGCGATGACATCGCCCGTCCGATCAGCCCACTGGAAATTGTCGAGGTCCAATTCCCCAACGGCGGCGACCTGCCGAGAGACGGCGGTGTCGCCAGAGATGACGAAGTTGACGCTGAGCTCCTCGTCGTACGAGAGAACCAGCTCAAACCAGTCCCCACGCTGTAAGTGCTCCCTCGTGGCTGAGGAAAGGAGCATGCTCGATTGCAGGACGCCATCCTGATACATATCGACATAAACGCGAACGCCGTATCGAAATTGCTGTAGGGTGACCTCAATGGCGTCGCCGTCTTCTCCCACGAGCGACGCGATCGGCATCCGCTGCTCGCTGCTCAGCGGCGCGATGTGTGGCCAGTGCGCTACGATGCCCACCGACCACGCTTCGCCGAGGTCCGGTAGCGCCATCGACTCCAGTTCATCCGAACCTGAGGCTTGCGGCGCAAGCGGATAGGTCGGGGCGACGCCTTCGCCAAAGTAAGGAGCTGCAACAAGGAACCTAGCGCCAGGCGTCCGGTAGTACGTCCTGAGTTCGGCGGCGAATCTCCCTTCCAACTCGTCATCGATCCCGGTCGAAACGCCCGTCGATATCCATTGGGTGTTGCTGTTGACCTCGAAGTACTTCAAATCGCTGAACGCCGAAACGCCCGCTGACGAATCAACGCCGCCCTGGTTGGCGCCGAAGCTTGCGGCCTGCGATCCCAGGTTGGCGACCCACATCTCCACGACATGCGGGTCGGCGGTGTGCGAGGTCTCGCCCGGCGGCTGCAACCAGAGGCTGCCGAGCTCATGGTTGGTTCCGTTGACGACGACTTCATAGACGGGCGCCGAGGACTCGAATGGCGGCGCTGGCGCCTGCAACTCAAGTGCTTCGAGGGTGTCTTGATAGCGCCAAGCGCCCTCCGAGTAAACGACCCGTCGTACCGAATTAGAAGCGTGCGGATCGCGGCGCCACTCCGGATCGAGAGCGATCTCGTTGACGCCCCCCGGCGCGATCTGCAAGGGTCGCAACTCCGTCGAGGTAGGCGTATCAGCCAACCAGAACTTGCTATCGGAGAACGCAAGGAGCCGATCGCCGTACAGCCAAATCGAAGCCTTCTTGTTGTTCGGGGGGCGATTGAAGTCGATCCATTGCTCGCCATCGGGCGAATAGTAGTAGTTGTTATCGTCTACCGCGCCCGCAACGTATCCCACGCCCTGCACCCATTGGAGATGCAGGACTGGAATCCCCCCATAGACACCACCCGGAGTGCCGATCTCCGGCTGATAGATTTTCGCGTCGATGGTCAGCCGGTCGGTGAGTTCGGACATGGCGCCAAACGACAGCACATGATCGGGAGTCTCGTCACCAGACGTCAGGTGCTCTCCGGGGACCGGTGATGGCGCCGCCGCGACTGGCTGAGGCGCCAACTTGTAACTCACGCCTGAAGCGTCATAGCCACCGTAGACCGTCGCCGATTCAATCGGCGCCGTCTCATAGTTCTCTAAGTCGAACTTGTGGAACATCGTCCTGGCCCGGTAACCGACGTCCCCCCAATGTGAGATCAACCCGCCGGTAGTCACCGCCGCCGTGTGAGCGTGCAACCCGCCACTGTCCTCGGGGATCCACTCGCTGTAGACGAGTCGATTGGGGCTGATGACCCAATGGTCCGACCCTTCCGGTCGATCGGCGCGGAACAGCCCGATCTGCCCTCCCTTGGGGTTTCCTGATTTGAAGAAGTAATCGGCCCACGGGAACCAAGCCGCGGTTGAGTCCTCGATCCCATCCACCGGGAATGGATTCATGAACGACCAGGGCTGCAACCGGTCCATCCCTACTGATTCCTCGATGACGGGGACACCGTACCCCCCACCCGCTACCGGGATCCGTTCGAACGTCGCACCGTAATCCTGCGTGGCGAAGAAATCGACTCCGACTTTCTGGTAGACGCCATCCACCAGTACCGATCGAGACGTAGCGATCACCACCAAACCATGATGGATGATCGCCGCACGAGGAGAGAACCGCTCGCCGGCGATCGTTCCCCGCATCAGGTCGCCGCTCCAATACTGCACGACGTTGGCGACCTCTAAATCATCGCCGCGAAAGAAATACAGGCGGTTGTAGGTCTGCTCGTGATAGAGCAGCATCGGTGTCTGTCCGTCGTGGTCCCATCCTGCGCCGATGACGGACCGCAAGCCCGTATCGAGCAGTTCGACCGGCGCTTCGGTCCACTGCACCGGGGGCGCGTAGTCGATCGACTCACCAAATCGGCGCTCATCGACGCCGACCGCCTGCCCCTGACCATTGATGGTCGCGATGTCGCGAGAGAACTCGGTCGGCAGCGTCGAAATCACGGCCCCGTCGTAGAGCGTGAACATCGCGTCGCCGACCGCCGTGTCCGGCGCGGCGAACATGCAGCGGGTCTCCAGCGTCTCGATACGCCCCCTTCGGCGCAGACGTGGAGCGGGGCCTGAACGCATATGATACCAAAACCTAGGAGAAAAACGCCGCGCCGGGCGATCGGCGTAGCCGGGCCGACCCGCCGCCGAGCAGTTCGCTCGGGAGCCTCCAAGCTATTTCTCCCCCGAAAGCCCGTCAAATGACCCGCTAGCCGATCCTGAAGAAAGCGTCAGAATCCGCAGAACCGGGGTCCAATCGCCCCTGGCTTACCCAAGCGCGTCGCGCAGGGCCACCTCGAAGACCTCCTTCCCGGACAGCCCCCCGTCCCCGTTCAGGTCGTAACGGTCAAACGCAAAGCCCGCGGGCAGCTCCTCACGCGTCAGCTTGCCGTCGCCATCGCCTTGGTTTTTATCGTGTTTCTCGAACAGCCGTTGCGTGAACGCCAGGGTCTCCATCCGGACCCCCTCTCGGCCGCCCTCGATGTGGTCCTCGGGTCGGAGGCTGCCAACCGGCGCCGCGACCTCGAAGAACCCGATCATCATCTCCTCGAACGACTGATCGCCCCAACGCACCGTCGCGGTCGGGTCGGGGTTCGCCGGGTTCCCCGCCGAGTTGTCGAACGTCGCCTCGCAGTCGATCCGGTACCCCTCAGGAATCGCGATCGGCTCAGCAAACTCGTACGACGTCTGCCAATTGAAGTCGTAACGCGGCACGTTGAGCAGCACGCTCTCGGCGCCTTCGGGTTGCGAGCTTGTTACGAGGAACGACTTGCCGCGGAAGTGCATGTGCGGCGACACGCTGATTAACTGGGCGTTCGCCGGGAAACGGTCGCGCGACGCGCTGACGTGATAGTCCGGGTCGCCCGGTGGGATCTCGAACCGGTGGTTCGCGGCTTCGAGCGTTACGACCTCTTCTTTCACCGTATTCGGATCAGCGAAGACGAGCCCCATCCGCGTGCGGTCCTCGGCTTCGACGCCCGTCGGCGTGTAGTGCATCTGGAAGATGAATTTCGATCCCGCCGGCACGCGCCGCGCGCGGCCTTCGGCGAGGACCATCGAGCTCTGCCCCGGCACGTACGCGCCCATCCAACCGAGCCCTTCATTTGCTTCACTAGCGGGAGGGCTCACGAACACGATGACGTGGTGAACCACCGACGCCTCACCCGGTACGATGTCGGCGGCCTGCACCCACTTGTCTTCGGTGAAGCCCGGATCGACGACGAAGTACTGGTAGTCGATCACCCCCTGCGCGGCGACGCGGAACGGCTCGTCCCGCATCGCGACGACCATGTCGGGCTCGCGTGGCAGCCGCCAGCCTGCGACGAACGCCCGCGGCTCGGGGAGCTTGGCGAGGTCGCCCGCCGGGGCGCCGGCCTTGGCCCAATCGTAGAACGTCTGCTTCTCGGCGTCGCTCAGCCGTCGGGCGTTGGCGAACTCGCCGTGCTCCGGGTCCGCGTGCCACGGCGGCATCCGCTGGTCGCGGACCACTTCGGCGATCATGTCGGCCCAGCCGGCAACCTCGTCGTAATCCCGCAGTGCGAACGGCGCAATCTCGCCCGCGCGGTGGCACTCGACGCAGTGCTTCTCGAGCAACGGCGCCACGTGCTCGCTGTAAGTCACGTTGGCGTCGGCGTCCGCTTCGCGCGGCAAGCCGATCACGCAGCCCACGGCCCGCGTCTCGGGCGTCGCGACCTCTTCGCCGGCAAGCACCGCGTCAATCGCTTCGCGAACGAAGCTGCGCGTCGGCGCCTTCCGCACCACACCCACGTCGTACTGGTCGTCGATCCGCCCTTGATACCGCACGACGCGTTGGCGATCGAGCACAAACGCCTCCGGAGTCCGCGTCGCGCCGAAGCTCTTGACGGCTTCCGCTTGGTTGTCCTTCAGCAACGGGAACTCGATCCCATGCTTGCGTCCGTAGGCGGCTAGCTCCGTCAGCGAGTCCTGGCGATTGGCGTTGATCCCGATCACCGCCACATTGCGGTCCGCATAGGCCTTCGCCAGGCTTACCAGCCGCGGCCCGTAAAGCTTCGCCAGCGGGCACTCGACCCCCAAGAAGACAACGACCACTGCGTCGGCGTCCCGGTAGTCCGAGAGCGAGCGCTGCGCGCCGTACGAATCGGTCAACGTAAAATCCCCGACGACGATGCCCACCGCGGCGTCGGCGATCGCCGTGGCGCCTAGGACGCAAGCGATGACAGCGGCAGGGATGCGAGAGATCACCATAGGTCTCGGAAGCTCAAGTCAAAAACACGAAGACACACCAACGTCAGCTAGACGATCGCCGATCGCGATAGGTTTCAGAAATCGCAACCATGGAACGAATCCATCGAGCAGTGAGCCGGAAGACCCGTATTTTATCGCATTAGGTGGCCAAAACCGAGCACAAACCACCAACCGCCAAGGTATTAATCACCGCCAAAAAAGCTCCTAAAGGAAAACCCAATGACCAAACCACAATGACCAATGAAATGCTGCCGCACGATCATTCCTTCCGACCCCCCCGTCTCTAACCCTTTCTTCATTGGTCATTGGGGCTTGGTCATTGCGCATTGCGATTCTCCGCGCCTCCGCGGTCCGCCCAACTACCACCGCATCTGCCCCGTGATCGATTGCACGGCGCTCCACAGCTCGCTTTCTGGCGCCATGTGGCGGGGCTTGCCGACCGACGCCGCCAACGGGACGTGCACGATGCGGCCGTTCCAGTAGCCGACGAAGAGGTCGGTCTTTCCCGCCATCGCCGCGTGCGCCGCCTGGCGCGCGAAGCGCTCGGTGAGCAGGCTGTCGGTCGCGTTCGCTTGAACGCTGCGTATGTAGTAGCTGGGATCGAAGTACTTCATGCCCACCGGCTTACCGATGCCGTCGAAGTAGCTGGAGATACGCTCCTTGAGCAGCAGGCCGATATCCCCTAGCCGGCGATTACCCGAGGCGTCGACCGCTGTCGGGTCGAGCCCATCCATGAGTCCCTGACCAGCGCCCTCGGCGACAACGATCACCGCGTGGCCGCGTGCCTCGAGCCGGCGTTCGAGCTTGGCGAGAAAGCCACGCGGCCCTTCGAGTTCGAAGGGATGCTCGGGCACCAAGCAGAAGTTGACCTCGCCGCTAGCGACGGTCGCTCCCGCGGCGATGAAGCCCGCGTTGCGGCCCATCAACTTCACGAGGCCCACGCCGCGCGGAACGCTCTTCGCCTCGACGTGCGCGCGGTCGATGACGCGTTCGGCCTCGGTCACCGCCGACACGAAGCCAAACGTCTGGAAGCAGTAGAGGATGTCGTTGTCGATCGTCTTGGGGATGCCGACAATAGCGAGATCGACGCCGCGGCGGGCGGCCTCCTTGGCGATCGCATGAGCGCCGCGCTGAGTGCCGTCACCGCCGACAGGGAAGAACAAGTTGACGCCCAACTGCACGAGCGTCTCGACCATCACGGCTGGGTCTTGATGCCCGCGGGACGTGCCAAGCATCGTGCCGCCCTGGTGGTGGATCGCCTCGACCCAGTCGGCGGTCAGCTCCATCGGCGGCTGCGGCGCCTCGGGCGTCAGGCCCAGGTAACCGTTGCGGACGCCATAGACGGTCGGCACGCCGTACCCGTCACGCAGCGCGAAATAGAGGTGGCGAATAACGTTGTTCAGACCCGGGCAGAGCCCGCCACAAGTGACAACGGCGGCCTTCGACTTGCGCGGATCGAAATAAACGTGCTCGCGCGGCCCCGCCTTCTCAAACATCAAAGGCGCAGCTGCCAGCGGCTTGGCATCCGTCGCCGCTGACCCCAGCGCCGAGGGCTCCGCGCCCTCGACGCTGTCAACTTCAAGAAGCACGCGGGCGTTGTCCGGCGTGAACAAGCGGTGCTCAACGGGCGACGGGACGCGGCGCTCACCGAGCGTCGTCACACGCAAATCGTCTTGCGTCATCGGTAACCATCACAGGGATCGAGGGGGCGTCGCGACACGCTGCCAGCGCTGCGTCCCTGTGATTGTCACTCGTAATCGTCGCCGCGTCTGCCCGGCTAAATCCCACCCGGCTTCGGTCCGACAATCGGCCCAATACCAGCTTCGCCCGGAGGGGGTGTAGCGAAGCGGATCGATCGTGCCGTCGTCGGCGCCCTGTGGGGCTCGCGAGTGGTTCGGCGCCCGCGCGATTGGCACGCTGCTAAGTCGCCCGAAACTCTCCTGTCCTCGCGAGCCGCCATCTCCTGCGCGTCTCGATTTCGCATTCCGTAGGGGTAGCTCCGTAGGGCAGGCCTCGCCTGCCGCAGCGCTTTTGACGGCGCCAGGCAGGCGTGGCCTGCCCTACGGCAACAGCCGCTCGACTTAAGCCGACTGCTTGAGCCCGGCGCTGATCCCAACGGTGGCCGGCGCCGCCTCGGCGGCTACCCGGCCGGCGCAGGCCCCGGTACACCGCTCTTCGGCCTTTCCTTCACAACGGGGAGCGGCGCCCGGCGCCACGTCCCACGCCTCGAGTTCGTCACGAAGCACCAGCACGTCGCTGGGGGCCTCGATGCCGACGCGGACCTTATCGCCCGCGATTTTTACGACTGTAACAACGATCGAGTCACCGACTCGGATCCGTTGGGCTTCTTTCCGTGAAAGCACGAGCATGAACGTCCTGTACCTCCGTGCAAAAGACAATCCGCCAAAGGGGAAGTGTCTCTATGTATACTAATCGGGATGGGGGCAGTCAATCATTTTTTCGGCGCCCTCGGCGCCGACAGCGGGTCGGGTTGTCAGGAACCGTTCCCCCCGGGAGTCGTAGCACCACAGGGTGTTCGTGGCAGCGTCCCAGACGGCTGTGAGCAGCACTTCGCGGGGGCCTCGTAACGCGAAATGCAGTCCGCAAACCTCGTCGCCTCGTCGGATCGGAGCCATGTGCAGCTGAGCCGCATCGCAGCGGAGCCGCCCCTTGGCGGAGAGCGTCGCCCGAGCAAATTCGGCGACCTCAGCGGCGTTAAAATCGACCGACGACGCCTCGATGGCGCACGCTTCCACTATCACCTCCATGCGGTTGGTCTGAGTTGCTTCGCAGCCCAGTTGCTTAGCAGCGCAGTTGCTTAGCAGAACACGCGCACCCAGGGCATCCAGGCCCAATCAAGTGCGAGCAGCGGCGGAGGGCGTCGTCGCGTCAGCCGCGAAACTTGCCGCCAGCAGAGAAGTCTATCGGGCCGCGAAGGGGCGGGCCTTAAGCAGTCTGGGCAAAATAGATAGCCTGGCGACACTAGTAGGAGTTTGGCGCCACCTGACGTATGAGACCGCTTACGCTTGTGAGGCTTGAGGATTGGTTGGCAAACCAAGCACGGCCCGCGGCGCATCCCTCAGGCCTCACAAGCGCAGCGGTCTCAGCCCTAGAAGATCCCTGCCCCGAAGCCGCCCGTGCCGTTGCCGCGACGCTCGGTGGGCTCGTCGAGGTAGGCGTTGCTGCGGGTGTCTCCCGGCGCAATGTGCGGCCGGCCCACTCCCGTACGGGCCGGATCGCCCTGTGGCGGGTGGTGTGGCTTGTTCGACGCCGCGGTGCGGTGGCTCTCGTCGAAGCGGCGGATCGGGGCCTCCGTCTCGTCCGCGTCGACGAAGTCACCGGCGTCGTACTCGTCGTAACGCGAGACGTAGTCGGGCGACTTGGCCCGCTCGACCTCTTGGTGGTACTCCTCGACGACGTGGTTCTGGATCATCTCCCGACAGGAGGAGTTGATCGGGTGCGCGATGTCGGCGTAGAGCTTGGTGCGGCCGTCGGCGTCTTTAATGACCCGGCTCTCATTGAGCCGCCCGCCACACTGGTTGCAGTAGTGCGCGCGGAGGTGGTTCTTCATGCCGCACTTGCCGCAGTGAGCGGTGAGCTTGCGGCTGGGCATGGCGACGAACAAGCCGCTTGTGCCCTCGATGATCTTAAGATCGCGGACGACAAAGCAGTCGTCGAAGGTGATCGAGCAGAACGCGCGGAGGCGTTCGCCCGGTTCATCCATCAACTTGATGCGTACCTCGGTGATGTGCACAGCCGTCGCTCCTGGTTTGCTGCCCCAGCGCTAACTATTTCGCTGCCGGCCGCACGATCTTGCTGCCCCCGCGGGTGGGGAGCCGGACAAGTGTTGCCGGAGTTACATGTGTTGTTCGTGTCGCCTGCGGTAAATGTCAGCCAATTGTGGTGGCAAGGGTTTGCCCAACACACAGCGCCCGCAATCTCTCCGCAGCCCGACGCGCCTGCCCCATCGTCGGAAACAGCCCGAAGTAAGCCGAACCGCTCCCCGAAAGCTGATGAGCCGCACAACCGCACCGATCGAAGGCCGACCGGACCCTGTCGAGCCACGGCGCGAGCCGCACCGCAGCGTGCTGCAGACCGTTGGTCATCCAGGCCGCCATCCGGCGCCAGTCTCCAACGGCAAGGGCCGCGGCGACGCTCTGCGTCCGGTCGGGGTCGTCGGCGGGCGCGTAGTCGGCTGGCTGGCATGCCTGGTAAACCGCCGCGGTCGCTAGGCCGACGTCGGGCTTCACCACGACGACGGGCATGCCCGCTGAGAACGGCGTGGGTTGAATCCGCTCACCCCGTCCGGTCGCCAACGCGGCGCGCCACGAGCGATCTCCGATCGCACCGACAAAAAACGGGACATCGCTTCCGAGCCGCGAGCCTATCTCTATTTTACGTTCCTGCGACCAATCGAGTTCCCACACCCGGGCCGCGGCCAGCAGGGCGGCTGCCGCGTCGCTCGACCCCCCGCCGAGGCCGGCTTGATTGGGAATCCGCTTCACCAGCCGCACGTCGGCGCCGCGATCGACGCCCGCCTCGTCTCTAAGCAACTCTAGCGCACGCACCACGAGGTTGCGGCCGTCGGTCGGCACGCCGGCAGTGTGGCGGGGGTGGCCGAGGACTTCCAGGCGGATCGGTTCGCCCTGGCCGGTCGCTGTTATCTCGAGAGTATCGCGGAGGCCAATCGTTGCCATCAGCGTCCGCAGCTGGTGGAAGCCGTCGCTCCCCCTGCCCAGGACCTCCAGGCAGAGATTCAGCTTCGCCGGCGCGTCGAGGCGGCAGGTGAGGCCATGGGGCGATGGTCGCATCGGACGTCTCCAGCTAGACAAGAGAAACGTCGTCCCCTCTCCGAAGGGGATGGCGGCAAAACACGCAGCAGCAGCTCGATCTCCTCAATCGTTCTGAAAATGCCAGCGGACGGCGATTTCGTGCAAAAACCCAACCCCGCTGTCGCCCTTTGGACCCGATTGGCCCCGACGCTGTCAACGGAGTTTGTCAAGCGTTCTGCTGGACTGTACGAATCTCTGCTGCTGGCGTCAATTCACACCAGGCAGTCCGGGTAATCCGGTTAAACCCAACGACCCGCAGCCGGATTCGCAGTGACACACGGTTGTCAGACCCGCCCCCGAGACGCAGTGTACGCTATCCACAGAGCTGTTCCCGGCCATCCCGACCTCCCCCCGCCCCTATCTGACGCGCTGTGTCCCACCCCCATCCGGAGCCCCCTCGCTCCAATTCCCCCGGCACGCTCCTCCGCACGGTCGGCGTCGGCGTCGCCATGGGCTCAGCCGACATCATCCCGGGCGTTTCTGGCGGCACCGTGGCCCTGATCCTGGGCGTCTACGAGCGGTTGCTGAGCGCCCTGTCGCGTTTCGACAGTCAGTTTGTCCGATACGTCCTCAGCGGAAAGCTAAGCGAAGCCTGGCGTCATATCGACGCCTGGTTCCTCTTCGCGTTGGCGGCTGGCGTAGGCACAGGCGTGAAGGGCCTCGCTGGTGTGATGACGTACCTGCTCACCGAGCAAGCGACCTACACCTACTCAGCGTTTTTCGGCCTGATACTGGCGTCGGGCTGGCTCGTCGCGCGACTGGCGAAACCGGACACTCCGGTTGCCGGCGCCCGCTGCGTCGCGATTGGGCTGATGGCAATGATCTTCGCCGTCTGGCTCATGAGCCAGGGCCAAATGACGCCCTTCTCGGGTTTGCCTTACACCTTCGCCTGCGGCGTGATCGCGATCTGCGCGATGATCCTGCCGGGCATCAGCGGCGCCTACCTCCTGTTGATCCTCGGCAAGTACGAAGAGATGTCCGGCATCTTGCACCGCGCGCCGTCGCTATCCGGCTATGAATGGGCGTCGCTCGGCGTCTTCCTGACGGGTTGTCTCGTCGGCATCCTCTCGATGAGCCGTGTGCTGAAGTGGCTGCTCGCGCGGTACTGGTCCTCGACGATGTCGGCGCTAGCGGGTTTCATGATCGGCTCGCTATACCGCGTCTGGCCGTTCCAAAGGGACACGACTCCTGACGTGGGAGAATTCAAGCTCAAGCTCTTCCAGCCGATGTTGCCCGACTCGTTCGACAGTACAGCGATGTCGTGCCTGGCGATCGGCGTGTTCTGCTTTGCCGCGGTCTTCGTGATCGACTGGCTGGGACGGCGCGTTAGCGAAACCACCCCAGAAGAGGTGGCCGAGACGCTCGAAGACGAAGTGAACTGAACCCCACGATAGAAGGCGAGCCGGCGACGTAAGTCGTCGGTGGGAAGCGGGTACTCGGGTTCCACCGACGACTTACGTCGCCGGCTCGCCTTCTATCAAAGGTCCAGAGCCACTGCGCTGCGGATCGACTCGTGGATCGCTTCGATCGACTGTGTTGCGTCGATCACCGAGACGCATTGCGGGTCGAGCTCCGCTTCGGCGAGGAAGCCCGCGCGCAACCGCCGGCGGTACTCGGCGCCGCGGCTCTCCATGCGGTCGGGCTCGCGGCCACGGCGCTGGTCGGCGGCTTCGGGATCGAGATCGAGGAGGAAAACGCGGTCGGGCATGACGCCATCGGTCGCCACGGCGCCAACCATGGCGACGGCTTCGCGCGGCAAGCCGCCGGCGTGAGCTTGATAGACCAGATTCGCCATCAGGAAACGGTCCGACACCACCACCGCGCCGCCCGCCAGCGCGGGACGGATCACGTCCTCCATCAACTGCGCCCGCGCGGCCATGTACATCAGCATCTCGGCCCGCGGGCCGATGGGGCGGTCCTCGCCGCTGTGCAGCAGCAGCTCACGGAGCGTTTCGCCCAGCGGCGTGCTCCCCGGGTCGCGGCACGTCACGACGCGATGGCCCTCGCCCTCAAGCCACTCCACCAGCAGCCGCATCTGCGTGCTCTTGCCGACGCCGTCGATGCCGTCCAGGGAGAGGAACATGGGGGCGTTATAAGGCGCGAAGCGGCGGGACGCGATAGGTCACGCACCTCCCGTTTGTGGGAGGCGTCTCCAGACGCCGATCACGGTGTCTATCCCGAAACGGCGTGGTGCGCGTCATCGGGGTCTGGAGACCCCTCCCACATGAGCTTGGCGCCTCACACCACCCCATACCGCTCCGCCGCCGCGCGGTGCCGCCGCGCCACCTCGCGCCGCAGGCGTTCGGGCTTCAGCACCTCGACCTGATCGCCGTAGCCCAGCACCCACCAGACGATCTCACGTATCCCCGACACGGTGACGTGGTAGTCGAGCGAACCGTCGTCGCGGAACTCGCAGCGCTGTGTCGGGTGCCAGAGCACCTCGGCCACATTTCGACTGACGACCGCCGAGAAACGCAGGTGCACTTCGCTGTCGGGGCCGTCGTCGGGGATCAGCCGCCAGGCGTTCCGCAGGTGCTTCTTGACGCTGAAGGACGGGGGCCGCTTGAACGACGCGCCCGTCGGCTCGACGGCTTTGACACGGCCGATGTTGAACGTCCGGACCTCGTCGTGACGTGACGAGCGACCGATCACATACCAGCTGCGTTCTTGGAACAGCAAGTGATACGGGTCGAGGTCGGTCTCGATCTCACGGAACTCGGTCCGACAGTCGTACCGTATACGGACGGCTTGCTGGTCCACACTCGCCCGCAACAGGGCGCGGTAGACATCCCCTTTGTCCGCCAGCGGGTTTACCGGCGGCGGGCGGAGGTCGATCGCTTCGGCGACCTCACTGAGTCTCTCCCGCATCGAGGACGGCAAGCTCGCCTCGATTTTCTCAGCCGCGCCGATGGCGGCGGCGAACAGCGTATCGCGCTCCAGCTCCCCCACGCGCCCCGCCAGCAAGACGACCGACAACGCCTCTTCGAGCGTCAAGTTGGTCGGCGGCAAAAAGTGAGCTGCGTCGATCCGGTAGCGCTGCGCGTCGGCGTCGTACTCGATCGGGACCCCCGCTTCGCGGAGCGACTCGATATCGCGGAACACCGTGCGTCTGCTGACGCCGCACGCCTCGGCGAGGCCGTCAGCGTCCCCCCCCTGCCCCGACTGGAGCCTCTGCAGGAGGTCGATGAGTCGTGTAATGCGCTTGACGTTCATTCTTCTCGGTCACGGCGCCGTACGCATGGACAACGCCCGACGATGTTCCTTCGGACCGGCCTTCGGCCTGGGCCGAAGCCATCTGAACGTTGCTGCGTGGCGTGGCGATCGGTTGGGGTCGGTGGTTTTCAGTCGTCGGATTGATTTCGTATCCCGTCGCCATGCCGGCGACGACCGCCTGACCGCCTGGAGCCGAGAACAACGAGCCGCCCGCCTGGGGCGCCGATGTCTCCATCACCGCCCCCATCGAGTCCATCGGCTCGGCAGGGACCGGTTCGAGAGGCTCTCCGTCTTGCGGGGACGCCATCTCGGGGGCCATCTGCTCGTACGGCACGCCGTCGATGATCACGCCGTCGCCGTACACGCCGCTCGCCGAATCGGTCTGCTGAGCGTGCGGGCCGCGGCTCATCACGTTCGGGCGTGTGTAACCATAATCAAGGTACAGGCTCGCGTCACGTTGACGGGCCCGACGCATCGCGTCGAAGTACGCCTTGCCGGGCCACGGGCCCTCGGCCAAGTAGACGCCGTTGTAGTCGAGCAGCGAGCCCTTGCGGTAATGGACGTCCGTAATCGCCAGGTTGTAATCGACCAGGCTCCGGTAGTAGGCCGTCTCCGCGTCGCTGCGACGCCGCTGGGCGTCGAGCAACAGGTCGAGCGTTACCCGGTTTGCCTTATACGAAGTTTCAACCGCTTCGACTTCGCGTTGCGCAGCGGCGCGGCGGTTGAAGTTCGTTTCCGTGAGGCTGTAATTCAGGTCGAGGTCACGAACCGCGTCGCCCAATTGGTGCGAAACCTCTAGCTCCAAGTCCTGGAGCAGGGCCCGCTCACGAGCGAGCAGCAACTGGTGGTGCCGGACGGTGGACATCTGCTGGCGGAAGCCGATTGGGAGGCTGAACCGCAGGCCCATCTCCCACTCCTGGAAATTGCCGTCGGTCAGGACGTTGAACGCTCCGACGCCCGGTGAGAACGGCGTCGCTGCGCCCTGGTCGTCGCCGAACAGATCGTCGCCACCACCGTTCCAACGGTAGGTGCCAAAGGCGTCCAAACGCGGGAGCAGGTGGTTACGGGCGGCGATCAGCTCGAGCTCACGCTGCTTGATCGACCACTTCTGCTTGCGGACCTCGACGCGGCGGGTCAGACCCTCGCTGTGGACCGCGGTCCAGTCGAACGCCACTTGGGCGGTCGTCGGCTCGTCAGCCGGGCGGATGAGGCGGCCGTCGGTGTGGCTGAGGCCCATGATGTAACGCATCCGGTTCTCGGCCGTGTAAAGCGAGGAGAGCCCCTGCTCGACTTGAGCCTTGAACTGGAAGTACTGGGCGCGGGCCTGAGCCTCGCGGTCGGCCGAGCCGCCCCGGGCGCCCTGGCGGGCCAAGGCGGCGACCGTCTTCCAAGTCTGCAGCGCGCTGTCGCGGCCGATCTTGCGGGCCTCGAGGTCGCGGTACGTGAAGTAGAGGTTCCAGTAAGCCTGCTCGACGTCCCGCATCAGGTTGCGGGCCGCGCCCTCGAAGTCAGCAAGCGACTGGTCGGTGCGGATCCGGGCGAGCATCACACCATCGAACGGGTTCACGCCATTCTGAGCGTACTGCTCGAACGCGAACGGGCCCGCGATGCGGTTGTACTGAGCGCCGGCGCCTTGCAACAACGGCTGGCTGACGAAGGTCTCGAAGTTGGTGCCCCACTGCGAGAAGGCGGGGGCGTTCTGCAGAATGAGGTTGTTGTTGGCGTCGTAGGTCGTGTTGTTGCGGAACGCGAACTGAGTACCAGCGGCGGACGTCTTACTAACGCCCACGTTGAAGTTCGCCGCGTCCTGCTGGAACGCCCGCGACTGGAACGCCGACGCGAAGCCGCCGACGTTCACCGGGCGGTCGTTCTTCTGCCACGAGATCGCCGAGTCGAGCTGCGCGTCGAAGGCCGAGAGCGCGGCCTCGGTCCCCGTGCCGTTGAACTGCGAACCGGACGCGGTTCCCGTCGCGGATTCAACGAGAGCCGGATCGTAGGTCGTCGCGACCGAGACGCTGTTGATCAAGTTGCGCGAGATGGTCTCGGGCGCTTGCTCCTGAACCACCGCGCCGAGCTGGCGCATCACCTGGCTGTTGGTGAGCGTGATCCGCGTCGCTTCTTCAAGCGACAGATCCCAGACCTCGTAGTTCTCCGAGTGTCGCACCGTGAGGGGCGCCATTGCCGACGTGACCTCGTCGAGCGAGGGCTCTTCCACGTCCGGGTACTCGATCTGAGTCGCTACGTCCACGTAGTGGCTCAGGTCGCCGTCCTCCATGAAGTAGAACGGCTGCGTCGGAGCGCAACCGGTCAGCGCCGTGATACCGGCGAGGAGGACGCAGAAGAAGTGGCGGGCTTGCCGATCCATGGCGGGCTCTTCGTGGATTGGTTCGTCACACGCCGTCGCCGACGCTGCTGGCCTTCCGAGGCCCGCAACGTCAACGCACTCAACCGACGCGTGCTTGGTCCCGTTCACTCGCTGCGAGCGATCCGGGCTTTCCCCCCAAAACACGATCTCAGGCTCAAGGCGTTTCCGCTGGCGCCGCGCCCCCAAAACGCGACCGCCCACCCCGAGCCGGAGCATTCAGCAGAACTGACATCGTCCGCACAACCGTTACGGCTTAACAAAAACGGGGATGTTCTCGCGCCGGCTCTGCTAGCGACGCCTTCGTTCTCGCGCAGAGACGCGGAGTCGCAGAGAGGTTTAAAGCGAGCCGGCCACGCAAGTGGTCGGAGGACTCACGCAAAAGGCGCAAGCCGCCAAGAAGCGAAACTGACACTAGGCCAGTCACCAAACATAGGGGATCAGGCGAGCGGTGCGTCGCTGGTACTCCGTGAACTCCTCACCGAACCACGCCGCTAGCGACTTCTCCTCAATACAGATCCGCCACCAAAGAGCTGGCGCCCCGATACCGAGTCCAATACCCAGGGCGCCCAGACTGCCGAAACCGAGCGGCATGCCCACGTAAAGCAGGAGCGTCGCCAGGTAGATCGGGTGGCGCATCCACGCAAAGAGCCCCGTCGTGACCAAGCGGTGCCCTTGAGTGGTCTGAACGTAGCCGCTGAAGTGACGTCTCATCGCATAACGAGTCGCCAGCCGCAGCCCGAAGCCAACCAGCGTCAACGCCACGCCGACCCACCGAAGCCACCTCCACTCGACTCCAAGCGTCGTCCATTGAAGCACGCCCGCGTCGAGCCACCCGAAACCGAAGCAGCCGTACAACGCGACCAGCAGCGGCGTCAGCGCCGCTAGCTGCCGGTCCGGCGCGTCGGGCTGCCGGACGCCGAGTAGCTGCACCCCTCCCTCAGCGATCGCCCAGAGAGCGAAGGACCACGCCGTAACCGCCGCCGGCGTTAGCGGGAGGATGTTCACGTGATACCTCGGTCCGTGCCGAGGCCGATGGTTACGAATGACCAATGACCGCGCCCCAATGACCAATGGCAGGAAGGGCTAGGGACATACTCGTGCGGCAGCACTGCATTGGTCATTGGGAGCTTGGTCATTGGGGCTTCATTCCTCCGCTACAACCACAGATGCAAGCGATCGCCCAGCATGTCGGGTAGCTTTTCCTTCACCATCTTCTCCGCTTGCCGCGCGTGATACCGCGTGCTCAGGTGCGCCGCGATCACCAGCTCGTTCTCGAACAGCGCGGCGCGCTCGACCCAGTCGTCCAAGTGCATGTGCCCGTGCTTGTGGATTTTTTCTTTGCGGTGCTCGGGCGAGACGAACGTCATCTCGGCAATCAGAATCTTCGCCTTGTACATGTCGGGCGAGTCGTCGAGGCCCTTGGGCGACGTGTCGCCGAGGTAGCCGACGATCGGCGTGCGGACCTCGGCGCTGACTTCGATACCGGACAGGCGGATGTCGCGGATCTGGGTCCCTTCGAGGCCCTCGTACTCTGGCTTGAGCTTCTTGCGGCGGTCCCAAACGATGTAGCCCACCGACGGCACCGTGTGGACCGTGGGCGTCACCGTGACAATCAGCTCGCGCGACAGCTGGATCTCTTCGCCGGGCGTGACGCCGATCAGCTCGCACGGCAGCCGGCCGCGGTCAAGCCGTTGCATCGCGGCTAGCAAGGATTTGACGTTCTCAAGGATCTCGGCCGGGACGTAGATGACGGGCGGGTCCATCTTCATCATCCGCCGCCGCGCCACGTACACCGGCAGCGCCGCGATGTGGTCGAGGTGTCCGTGCGAGACGAACCATGTCTCGGTCCCCATGAAGCTCCAGGGCTGCAAGCCGAGGTCGAAGCCGAGGCTCAACTCCGGCAGCCGCCAGTAGCTCTGGACCGCGGCGCGGCTGTAGCCCTCGATGGTGAGGTCGCCGTGCTTGAGCGTTTTGACGGGGGCGTTGTTGGGCAAAGCTGGGGAGTGTGGCGAGATGGGGGAGCGTGTCGTGGCGCGCCGTGGGCTGCCGCCTACGGCTGCGACCCGACGGATGGCTGACCGTCTTCGTGGGTTCTTTGCGGGGGGCGGAAGACCACGGAGAATCCGCGATTATCGCCCCAATCCCCGCCGCGAGAAACCCGCCTAAGACATCAAAGACACGTCCAGCGGCGCCGGCCCCGCTTCCAGCGTGATGGCGCCGTAGCGCTCCGGCTGATGGGCAAGGGCGTGGCGGTAGCGGATCAGCTCCAGCATCGCCAGGAAGACACCCACGAGAGTCGATTTATGGACCGGTCCCTCGGGGAAGAGGTCCTCGAACGGCACCGTCCCGTCGGCCGCCCGCAGCAAAGCGTCGATCCGCACCATGTGCTTGTGGATCGGCGTCTCGTCGTAGTAGATCGTCTCAGGGAGCTTGGCCGGCGCGAGACGGTCGCGCATCACCCGAGCAAAGGCGCTGACGAGGTCCCAGAGCTCGACCCCTTCGATCGGCTGCTCGGCGGGGTCCACCTCCGTCCGCGGCGGGGCGACCGTGCGGGTGTAGCGCCTCGACCAGTCGAGCCGCAGCGTTTCGAGCTTCGCGGCCGCGTCGCGGTACTCCTTGAACTCTAGCAGCCGCTGCACGAGGTCGCCGGGGGACTCGATCGCTTCGTCGTCGAGCGGCTGCCCCTCGGCCGCCTCCTCCGCGGAGGGAAGAACGCTCCGCGACTTGATCTCCAAGAGCAGGCTGGCGACATCGAGAAAGTCGCCTACCGCATTGGGGTCGAGCCGCTCGATCACCGCTACGTAATCGAGGTACTGCTGCGTCACCACTGCCAACGGCAACTCGGCGACCGGCAGCTCTTCCTTCTTAACGAGATAGAGCAGCAGGTCGAGCGGCCCGTGATAGGCGTCGAGATGGACCTCGAAAGCTTGCATCGCCGGCGCCGGGATGGGGCGGAAGGAACCGGCAGAGCCTAGCGGCGTTGGTGCCAAAGCCACAAGACGCCATCGCTAAAAAGGCGAGCCGGGAGCGTCACAGGATTATGCAAGGGCTAGCAGTGAGAAGTGGGCTCGGTAGTTCAATCGAGGAAGCGTTAGCGCCCTTGATCCCCCTCCACCGCCTTCGGGTGAGGCCGCTTATTCCGGTAAACGGGGGGAGGGGGTGCGCCCGGTACTCGCTTCAGCACCCTCCCCCCGTTTACCAGAGAAAGCGGCCTCCCTCTGAAGAAGCAGGGGGACACAACGCGCTAACGCTTCTTCTACTGCCCAACCTTGTACTGCTAGCCGTTGCATAATCCTGGTCAGCGACCGGAGGGCGTCGGATACACACTCAATTTCCGTGCTCCCGCTTCACTCCGGTCGCTCACACTCCCGGCTCACCTAACCACTGACCCGTGCGCAAAAAAAGAACCCGCCATCCTCGCTGAGGATGGCGGGTTCTTCGTGATGCAATCTCAGAGTTGTCGCGTCAGCTGAATTGCTGAATCGACGTTCCTGCTAAGCAGGACTCAGCCGCAGCAAGGAGCCGGAGCGGCACAGCAATGCTTGGCGGCGTGCTTGGCCTTCATGCGAGCGAAGAAGCCGCAGCGCTTGGGCTTGCAGCAGGGGTCGCACGGGTCGCAGCAGGTCGGGGCCGGCTCGCAGCAAGGAGCGGGCTCACAAGCCGGGGCGCAAGGGGCCGGCTCTTCGCAGACCGGGGCGGGCTCGCAAACGGGAGCGGGCTCGCAGCAAGGGGCGGGCTCTTCGCAGCAGACCGGAGCGGCCTCGCAGCAGGTCGGCTCACAAGCCGAGGCACAGCCGCGGTTCTTGTGGCAGCCACCGAACAGACCGGCCTCAGCCTGGACGCCAGCCGACAGGACGACGGCCATAGCAACAGCGAAAGCGAAAACGTTCTTCATCTCTGGTTTCTCCCAGCATCGGGTCTTGCCGCCTGGCGCCGGTCCCGGGGGGACACTGCAACAGCGCCGCTGACGACCGCCGTCGGCGTCACGCAATCCGATGCGTGAACCCCTCGGGCATGTAAGGGTCACCGCCGCCAACGCGGCGGGGCGCCAGACCGACTGGGGTGTCTACGGCGACATTGCCGATTACAACAACCTTGCGGTCCGGGGCGCTGAAGTTAGCAAGACCGGGGGGGCTGTAAAGGGGCCGATCCGGGAAAGTCGATAAAATCGACCCCCGGTGCGGCGGGTTGTCGCAGGAAACCGCGGAAAAACGCGGGTCTCTAACGGATTTCGCCCGTAGACGGCGCGTTCGCGGTCCGCGGGACCTCTGCCTTAGCGGGGTCCGCCCCTTCGACAAATTGGGGGCTTGACGCGGCTTGGAGGTCTTCCTCGAAGCTGACCACGGTGGCCGAGCCGTCGCCGGTGTCGCAGGCCAGACCGCAGACGCGCCAGCCGCTCTCTTCGAGCTTCAGCAGGCAACACAACTCCTGCGACGCGGAGGCGCCACGCTCGGTGACGAGGCACTGCGCAGCGGCCTCGGCTTCACTCAGCAGACGCACCTCACCGACGACGAGTTGCTCGACGTCCATCCCCATCGGTGTGAGCGCGCTGGGGTCCGCCTGACAACGCTCGGTCGCCTTCGCGGTAAGCAGTGTCATGGCGCTACCCGTGTCGCCCGCCAGGATCGCCCGCATAAAAGTCTCGGCCGATGAACCGATCGCCTTCGCGACCGCCGGGTCCAGCGGCGGCGCCTGCTGGACGACTCCGGTCGCCGGCTGGAAGGTTCCGGCGGGCTGCGCCTTCTTCGTCATCGCCGGTTGCCCGGGCTCGGACTGTGAACAGCCCGAAGCGACTACCAAACCCAACACCGACAGACTCACCAGGCAAACGCAGCGCACGGCACAGGCCTCCTAGCCACGACGTGAAATACTTCGCCGCGGGACAAGCGGCCGGCGCGGAGAGTGGCATAGCGCTAGATTACGGTCAACGCCGGTTGCAAAGGGCGGTCAGCCATCAGCCATCAGCGGTCAGCTTTCTTGAGAATCGACTCCGTCGATATCTTGCAGCTGAATGCTGATAGCTGAACGCCGATCGCAACAGCGTCAGCTCGCCGCCAGCCCCCGATCCACCGACGCCTGCTCACGGGCATAGACCGCTAGCACCGCCTCGAACGTCTGCGGTTCGATCTTCCACGCCGGATCGCTGTCGGGGTGCTGATTGCAGTGCGTCGAGATCAGCCGGAATAAGAACTTGAACAGGTGCCTCGGCGTCCGCAGTGAGCGAAGAGCCTCGCTGAGTCGCGAGTCGCTCACCGCAGGGTCGATCAAATCGCGCAGCATCGGCGGCGGGTCCTGCTCGGTGCAAGCGGCGAGTCGGGCGTTCGCCAAGTCCGACAGGGCTTCTGCCGTCCAGTCGAGCGACGGGATGACGTTCTGCTTGTCGAGCCGGGCCCGCTGGTGGAAATCTCGGTCTTCGCGGTTCAGATAATCGAGCACCTCGGCCGGAAGCAGCAGCTTGAACCCAAGGCCCGGCTGGCGGAGGAACTTGTTGTCGAGCATCGACCAGACGAAGTCGCGCATCGCCTCGACACGACCGCCTAACAGGTGCGGCTCGTCAACGCGGTCCACCAGCACCATGACGCCGCCGTAGCCGAGCGAGCGGAGCACGCCCTGGAGCTTGCCGAGCAGCTCATATCGGTCGTCAGTGCGCCGCTTATCAGGCAGGGGTTGGTTCTCGAGGTCCTCAGTGCGGACCCGCATCAAGAGTCCGGCGAGGGTCCCGCGGTCGCGTCGCAAGACACGAACGTTGCTGGCGACTTTCCACGCACGACGGTGACGGCTGAACCACTTTACCACCCAAGGCGCCCAGCCGGCGGCGATCGCCACGTACGTCCACGGCCAGGCCAGCCAGGACTTGATGTGATACCAGTCCCAGTAGTGGAACAGCACGATAGCGCCAAGGATCGCGGCGGTGATGGCGACGCCAATCCAGAACCAGCCCGACGCCAGCCAAGTGGGATAACCCACCACGCTCGCCAGTCGCTTCCAACGCTGGCTCTGGGGCTCGGCGGTCGAGTCGTCGTAGCACGCTGCCAGCAGCATGAGGTCGCGGCGCTGCGCCGCGTCGAGGTTCTTGAGGCTGCGGCGGTCGAGGCGAGTCTTGTCGAGCAGTCGATCCACGAGGTCCGTGATGGCGATCGACAACACGCCGTCCATGTGGTCCCACAGTTTCCACTCTTCGAGCACACGATGCGCGTCGCGACCCTTGCGAGCGGGCAAACGATCGGCGAAGCGATCGAGCAGCGGGTTGAAGTCGTCGTACTCGATGACCCAGACGCGGTCCTCGGGCTTCGCCGTCTCGTTGTGCTTGCCGACGGCTTGGACAATCTGCAACCGCATCGCCGTCTTGCCGGCGCCCTTCTCTCCAAAGACCAGCGAGGTCGCCGGGTCGTTGGGGCTGCCGTAGACCTTGTCCCAAGCCGGGTGGCGCACTTCGCGGCAACGCGACTTGAAGACCTGGTCGGTCTGCGCGTCTTCCTCCGCAAACGGGTTGCGGGTGACGCCGTAGTGGTTGAAGAAGTCGTCGGTACGCATAGCCGTAAGCGGGAGTCGGTGCGGGACGCGATGCTATTTCGCAACAAAGGGTACGTCACAGAGAGCGCCAAGGGACGGCCCCCACCTCGAAACGCCTCAGCCGCGGGCGGCAGCCCACGGAGAACCCTGCGCAGGGGCTCCGTGGGCTGCCGCCCGCGGCTGAGCTCCAAATCGATGGAAAGCCCGCCATTTGCGGTATAATCGAAGCATGTCGCACGAGCTGCCCCCCCTGCCGCCAATCAAGACCGACCCCAAGTACGGCTACTTCCCCTGGTGGCCGCAGGACGGGGACGACTGGGTGCATCCCGAGGACGTGGCGACGGCCCGGTCGATGATCCCCAGCCCCCGCATCTGGCGCCGCGACGGCGAGCGTGGGGACTATGTCGTCCTCTACTACGGCGACTTGTCGATCCGGGTGAAACCCTCCCTGTGGCGTGAGGCGCCTTACGAGGGGATCGATCTCGGCGACTGGGTCGAGGTCCGCGCCCGCGGCATGACTAATGAGCCGCACGTCGGCCAGGTACGCGACATTCACTGGGACGAGCACGCGGGCGTCGTCCGCTACTGGCTCCGCCTCGCCGATGGCACGCCGCTAGAGCGGAGCTACGAAGCCCACGACTTCAAGCCGATGGAGCCGCCCGTCATCCGCGAAGAAATCCGTCGCGAACCGCCGTCGGATGATGGGTCGGTTCCCGACCTCGATCCACCAATCTAACCGCATGGGTGAGCGGCATGGCGCTAGCCACCGGTGAACCACCCGACGACAACCCATCACACCATCGGCGGCTAGCGCCGTGCCGCTCACACGGGGCGTCACTAACTCCCCACCGGCGCCCGGTCCTCGAGCCCCAGCCGCTTCATCTTCTTATAAAGCGTCGTGCGGTTGATGCCGAGTTGGTCGGCGGTTTCGTTGCGGTTCCATTGGTTCAGCTCGAGCACCTCGAGGATGATCGCCCGCTCGGGGCCTTCGAGGGCTTCCTTGAGCGTCTGGCCCGCGTAGCTCGTCGAGCCGCCCAACGCGACGCCCGGCAGACGCATCTCCGGAGGCAGGTCGTGCAGCGTGATCGCAGCGCCGCGGCTTAGCAGCACGCAGCGCTCGACGACGTTCTGCAACTCGCGGACGTTGCCCGGCCAGTTGTAGCGCTGCATCGCGGCGATGGCGTCGTCGCTGAACCCCGTGACGTTCGGGCGGTTGGCGTCCTCGCGGACCTCTTCGAGGAACTTCTGGGCGAGCAGCGGGATGTCGCTTGAACGCCCCCGCAACGGCGGCAGTTCGAGATTGATAACATTGATGCGGTAGTAGAGGTCCTGGCGGAACGTGCCGTCGGCGACGTTCTTCGCCAAGTCTTCGTTGGTGGCGAGCACCACCCGCACGTCAACGCGGTGCGTCTCGCTGCCGCCGACGGCCTCGAAGGCCAGTTCTTGTAGCACGCGTAACAGCTTGACCTGCATCGCCGGCGTGGCGGTGCCGATCTCGTCGAGGAAGATCGTTCCGCCATCCGCCTGGAGGAATTTGCCAACTTTGTTGCTCACCGCGCCGGTGAACGCGCCGGCGACGTGGCCGAACAGCTCGCTCTCTAGCAGGTTCTCCGGCAGCGCGCCGCAGGCCACTTCAACGAACGGCCCGGTCCTGCGGTCGCTGCGGGTATGGATCGCGCGGGCGATGAGGCTCTTACCGGTGCCGCTCTCGCCGGTGACGAGCACCGTAGCGCGGGTGTCGGCGACGCTCTCGATCACGTCGAACACACGCATCATCCGCATGTCGGCGCCGATGATGTGGCCCATGCCGTGTTTGCGGTCGAGCTTCTGCCGCAGCTCGGTGTTCTCGGCGAGCACCTTGCGCTGCCCGAGGGCGCGCTCGATCGCCATCAGCAGCTCGTCGTCGATGAGCGGCTTGGTGAGATAGTCGAAGGCGCCGGCGCGGATCGCATCGATCGCTGAGTCGGCCGTGCCGTATCCCGTCAGCAAGATGACCTGCATGCCGGGGCGACGGCGCAGCGCTTGCTCAAGCACGTCGAAGCCGTCGCCATCCTGCAAGCGAATGTCGCACAACAACAGGTCGTAGCCCTTCGCCGTGAAGCGCTCGATCGCCTCGGCTTGACCGGTCGCGGTTTCAACGGCGTAACCCTGGTCACGCAGCCAATCGGCCATCGACTCCAGCACCTGCCGGTCATCATCGACCAAGAGGAGTGAAGCGATATCGGGCGTGTTGCGGCCGGCGGACATGGACGTGGCGCCTGAGGTTTTGGCACGGGAGTTGGTGTCGCCAAAAACCTACGTCACAGCCGGGGTGAGTCAAAAAGACACGACGCCCGAATCGATCGTTTCGATTGTGCGGCGGAACGATCCCTCTCCCATCTGTTATCATGAGCGCCTAGGCAACCCGATCCCTCGTCCTCGATAGATTTTGTAGAGCGAATCGATGTTTAGGATGGCTGTAGCGATCTTGACGAATGCGTCTGTTACCCCACGAGGGCGCTTAACTCGCGGCATACACAAGTTGATCTCACGTTCGCCGATTCGTCCCGGCGGTATCGCTCGGCTGCTAGCGCTGGCGGCTTTGCTTGTCGGCGCCGCCGTCGAGGCGGCGCGGCCGCGGCCGAATATTGTCCTTTGCTTCGCCGACGACCTGGGACGCCATGGCAGCGTCTATGCCGATCCCGAGCGGCCGTCGGCAAACGATGTGGTCCACACGCCGAACCTCGACCGCATCGCCAGAGAAGGCGTGCTGTTCGATTGCGCGCTGGTGAGCGCGCCAAGCTGCACGCCGTCGCGTGCGTCGCTCCTCTCCGGGCGGCACTTCTTCCGCAACGGCAGCCACTCGCAGCTCCATCACCCCTGGGCGCCGGGCTTCGATGATCCCTGGGACAACGTCCGTGGTTTCCCACTCACCTTAGCGGACAACGGCTATCACATCGGTTGGACGTACAAGTTACACGTCTATGCCGATCGCATGGGTGGCGCCGACCGCAACTACCAGTCCGCGGGAAGGAGATTCAACTCTTACTCGCAGGTCGTCTCCAAGTCCGTCGACCCACTGGAGGCGAAAGGCGAGCTGCTCGACGAGGTGCGCCAGAACTTCACCTCGTTCCTAGCGGATCGTGATGAGGATCAGCCGTACTTCTATTGGTTCAATCCCACGAACACGCACCGGCCTTGGACGCGGGGTTCAGGCAAGCGGCTATGGGGGATCGATCCCGATTCCTTGGCCGGCAAGCTGCCCGCCTTTTTGCCCGATAATGAGACGGTTCGCGAGGACTTCGCCGACTACCTCGGCGAAGCGCAGGCCTTCGACGCCGCCGTCGGCGTGCTGATCAAAGAACTCGCGCAGCGCGGCGAACTCGACAACACGATCTTCATTGTCAGCGGCGATCACGGCGCGCCGGGATTCCCGCGCGGCAAGTGCAACGTCTACGACTTCGGCTCGCAGGCGCCGCTGGCGATCCGCTGGCCGGGGCGTCTCGCGGCCGGCAATCGTATCGAGGCGCCCGTGAGCCTGATCGACCTCGCCCCAACGCTGCTCGATGCGGTCGGCATCAACGCCGTCGAAGCGATGGACGGCGAGAGCTTGCTCCCCGTGATCCGCGCCGACGAGCCCGAAGACGAAGCGACGCTGCGCGGCTGGGCGATCATTGGCCGCGAGAACCACGTGCGTGACGCTCGACCCGCGGGCCTCCCCTACCCCATCCGCGCGATCCGCACCCGCGACTGGCTCTACATCCACAACTTTGCACCGGACCGCTGGCCAGTCGCCGAGCCGCCACTCGCCGCGCCGCTGGTGAAAGGCATGCGACGGCAAGGCGGCAGATGGGTCCGCCCCACTGACATGGACGGCAGCCCGACCTTCACGTGGTTCATCGGTAATGAGAACGCGGCCGACATCGCCGACGCGTGGCGGCTGGGTTTTGCGCGTCGGCCTACCGAGGAGCTGTACGCGGTCACCGAAGACCCCGACCAGATGCACAACCTGGCGGACGACCCGGCGCATCGCGAAACCCTCGAAGCGCTCCGAGACCAACTCTTCGACGAGCTGCGGCGCGGGGAGGACCCACGAGTCGTCGGCGAAGGGGAGGCTTTCGACGAACCGCCCTACGCGCCGGACGACCCCGACCTCGGACGCGTCGCGAAACCGACGACTTGAGCGCAGGCTGCCACGTCGAATCGACGAATCTACGCCAGGGTTGACCCCGCGCCGGCATCTACCTCGACTCGACTGGCTATAGACCCACGTAACTTGGGGTTCACTGATCAGAAGTTGTACAAGCGGCGCCAATAGACTCTTTCTATCCGCCGGAAGTCGTCCAATCTTGACGGCTCCCTCTTACAAACAGCGGGGGAGGAATTAAGATGCGCGCGCCACGCTACGCGTGACGCCGCACCGGCGTTCAAGTCGGCGGCAGGCCCTCTTCTCTGGTGATCAGCTAATGAAAGCAACCCTCTTGCGCGCCCATGTGTGGGGCGCGCTCTCCCTGGCGGCATCTCTTGGGGTCGTCACACCGACTCTAGCGCGGCTCGGCAGCTTCGTCCCCGCCGACGGTTACGACGTACAATCTGGCGATATCCGCGGCGACGTTTCCTACTACAACTCTGGCGCCTATGGAGCCAACGCTGGCGGCGGCGCTGGCCCGACCACGATAGTGGCCGACTCTGGCTTGTGGAAAGTGATAGGCCCTGCCGGCGGTTACTTCGCCAATTCTGTCGACCGGGCGGCTTTCGTAGCGCAGGGTATTCCCTATTCGGCGGGCTTCGCCAACGCTATTGGCGCGTATGCGGTCGGCGGACACTTCGGCGGACGCACTGACAACTTCAACTTGGCGTTGCGGAACGACACGCCACTTGGCACCGGACCCATGGTGCACGAGTACTCGCTGGACCAATACGACATGGGCGTGACGCCGGCGAGCGTCACGTCGGGCCCGCTGTCGATGGGCTTCTACTTCTGCCCGAACCCCGGCGACACCTTCAACCCGGGCCCCGATGGCTCTGCGGGGGACAAGTTCACGCTGTCGCTCGTTGATAGCGTCGGCAACATCGGCCTGCAGTGGGGCTACTTGCGTGACAACTCGGTCGTGTGGCGCGTCAGCCCCAGCAACCTTTGGACTGCGACATCTTTCATCGCGGACCAGACCAATTGGGACGGGCTCAAGATCGATCTCGACCTGACTAGCGACACGTTTGGCATCGATTACTACGACGTCTCGACGAACACGTGGTCGAATCTCGTTCCGGCTGGCACCGCGATGGGGCAGGCGATGGGCGATTTCACGACGCTGCGTTGGCAGCTCGAGGATGGACTCAACGCGGGTCCCTTACTGGGCAAGAACTTCTTTGACGACTTCAGCTTCTCGGCAGTTCCCGAGCCGTCGACGGCGCTCTTGGCGGCGTTGGCTCTTGTTGCCGTGCGACTCCGGCGTTGAAACGCCGCGTCTGACCCAACACTAGCGCCTGCAACTCAAGCAAAGTAAGCAAGGGTTGTCGGCGCTAGCTTGGGCCTTTGTTGCCCGCCAACCGACTCACCCCGCCCGCGGGTGAGCCTTCTCGTACGCCTCGCGCAGCTTCGTGTTGCTGACGTGCGTGTACACCTGCGTCGTGACGAGGCTTGAATGACCTAGCAACTCTTGCACGCTGCGGATGTCGGCGCCGCGGTCGAGCAGGTGCGTCGCGAAGCTGTGCCGCAGCGTGTGCGGCGAGGTCTTCGGGTCGAGGCCCGCGACCACCAAGTGCTTCTCGAGCATCCGCGCGACACTGCGTGTCGTCAGCCGGCGACCGAACTTGTTCGTGAAGACGGGCGCCTCGTCTCCCTTCGCTTCGTTGGGCGCGAGCTTGCGATCGGCGCGCCACGCCTGAAGCGCTCGACTCGCGAACGAGCCGAGGGGCGAGAGGCGTTCCTTGCGTCCTTTGCCGCGGACGTGCAGCAGACCCTGCGCGATGTCGACGTCGCCGTCGTTGAGCCCCACGAGCTCGCTGACGCGGAGGCCCGCCGAATAGAGCGTCTCGAGGATCGCCCGGTCGCGACGGCCGGCGGCGGTGTTCGCGGGCGGCGTCGCTAACAGCCGCGAGATCTCGTCGCCGGTGAGGAAGTGCGGGAGCTTCCGCGACTTCCTGGGGTTCTGCAGCGCGTCAGCGGGGCTCGTCTGAATCCAGCCCTCGGCGCGGGCGAACTTGAAGAACGACCGCACCGACGACATCCGCCGCGCGATCGAGCTCTTCGCGTAACCCGCTTCGCCGAGGGCGGCGACATAGCCCCGCAGGTCGCTGACGGTGATGCCGTCCGGGTCGGGCGTGCGGCCTGCTTCGTCCTCGAGGTACTCCGCCAGGGCCGAGAGGTCCTCGCGGTACGCCTTCACCGTGTGCTCGGACGCGCCGCGCTCACGCTCGAGGCGTCGCAGGAACTGTCCGAGATGACGACGCATGTGACTTCACTACGAGCCCCCGATGTTAATCGGGGGAGTTGAATCACGCCTCGACCCTCCCCCGATTGACATCGGGGGCTCGCCTATAACCTCAAAGCTCGCCTTTCGGCAACGCCGCGCGGCGTGCAATGCGGTCGTTGATAGCAGTGTGCTTCTTCGCTTCGTTGCGGATCCGTCGGCTGAGGACCGCGGCGTCGTACCACGTGAAGCTCAGCTCGGGGTTCGACGCTTGCCGGCCCAAGGCGCGGAGCGCCTCGGCCTGCTGCGAATCGCTGTAGAGGAACAGGTAACGTTCCTTGCCCTTCACGAGGGCCAGTACATTGACGTCATCATTCACGGCGGGTCGCCTCCGTGCGGCGCGTGCGGGGGGAGCAGCGGGGGGGTGGGAGACAGCGAGAGGGTTTGCGACTCGGCGGTCAGGGCCCACATCCGTTGGGCCGCCGCTCAATGCCGCTGTCGTTGCGAGCCTGAAATCGCAACGACAACTCTCACTGCCGTTGGGGGTCTATCGGCCGTCGGACCAACGACGCACCACTCGCGTTTCATCACCGCCGCCGCGCGCCGAGAGCATTTCCACCAAGTGTTGGTGGCAGCAGAAGCGGATGAAGTCCTCGCTGCGCGTGAGATAGGACTGCCAGCCCCCGAAGCGCGCGTCGTCCCTGAAATCGACATAACTGGCAAGCGCGGTAGTAAACTCGGGGTCGTTGCCCCGGAAGACCCGCGTGTGCGTCATAACCGGACCGGGGTTCGCGGTGGCGACAGGCCGCACGGGCGACGGCCCCGGCGGCGTGAAACCGCGCGCGTCGGGCCAATCCGGTGGCGTCATGACGAACGAATCACTCGCAACGGAGGCGCCGCTCGCAGCGCCTGACGCGGTTGCGCCGCCCGCTGGCGCCTCGTAGGCAGCGTTCTGCAGCGGCTGACCTGCGCCGGCGTCAACGCCTCCTTCGCCACGAGGAACCGGCAGTGGTTCGGCTTCTTCGATCTCGACCTCCGAGGCGTCGTCTTCATCGAACGGGTCCATCGGTGGGATCGTGTTCGGATCGACCGGCTTGATAACCGGCGCCGACGGCGCTCCATCGGTTGCTGGCGCTACCGTCGGTGATTGCGTGTCGAGCTGCGCCCGCGCCAGCGCCATCTCCGCCTCGAACACGAGTCGATCGGGGATGAACTCTTCTTGCGCCGTGCCCCACGGCAGGCCGTAGCCCGCGGGGATCTCGTGGAAGCCGGCGTTGGCGGCGTACCACTCGACACGCACGCCGCATCGCGGCGGGTAGTAAGGCGAGTAGTCGGTCACCGTGCCGATCACGACCGCATCGACGCCGAGCTTCTGTGCGAGCCAACGCGCCTGGTTCACCGCGTTCTCGGGCGGGTCGAACGTGACGTTCTGCTGGCGCATCGCCGCTTCGACCGCCGCGACCGGGACGACCTCGAAGCCGGGGATGCCCTGCAGCTCGGCGTAATAGGCTTCGGCGAATTGCCGGCCGTCGACCGTCGGCTCGGTGCTCTGATTGAAGAACGGCACCACCGCCACGCGGCTGAGCTGCGGGAACGGGTTGTGGACAACCGGCTGGTGCGAGATTTCAGGCAGCACCAGCGAGCACCCGCTCGCTAAGAAGACGAGCGGCGCGAAGGCCAGCAGCAGGAGATTTTGGGGGCCGCGGTTCATGCGTCCGTGCGTCGCAACGCCAGCAGGCCCCCCTGCTAGCACCAGGCGCATGTGCGCCTACCTCGTGGGCATCGTCACAACCGGCGCCGTCGCTTTAATCGGAATCGCCGGAATGTCTCACACAGAGACCCGGAGGAAACGGCGAGCCGGCCACGCAAGTGGTTGGAGGAATCACGCAAAGCCGCCAAGGCGCGAAGGAGCAACTGGCGAGCCGGGAGCGTCAGCGACCGGAGTGACGCGGGTACACGGGTCCAACTCCGGTCACCGATGAGCGGCGAGATTTCCATTGACCAGCTACAAAGAACCGGACGCTAAGGCGTGCCGGCTGATCTTGCCAGCTAGCACTCAGTAGCCGCGGGGCCTTAGCCCCCGGTTCGAATAGCGATGGCTTGGTGCAACATGACGTAAACGACTTCGATCGCGTTGTGCAAAAATCATCGTGAGCGGCCCGAGGATGCCGGGTACCAACTTCCCTCCGGTCGCTCACGCTCCCGGCTCGCCTTTGCTATCGCTTCGCTGTTCCGAATCCGTAACTTGGCGCTGGCCTGTGGGCTTCGGCCATCAACTGCACCAGCTCCGCCAGTATCGCTGGCTCTGACTCGGCGAGATTCGTTGTCTCACCGGGGTCATTGTCGAGGTTGTAGAGCTCGGGCGCGGCGTGTGGGTTCTTGTTGGCGCCGAGCCGGACGGCTTTCCACGGGCCGCGGCGGACGGCTTGCTTGCCGCCCTGTTCGTGGAACTCCCAGTAAAGGTATGCGTGCTGCTGTTGCTCGCCAGCGCCGGTGAGCGTGGGCGCCAGCGAGACGCCGTCGAGACCGCCGGGCGTTGTATCGCCAGCGAGCTCGCAGAACGTCGGCAGCCAGTCCCAGCCGGCTGAGAGGATGTCGCTTTCGACGCCAGCAGCGACATGCCCTGGCCAAGAGACAATCGTCGGCGCGCGGACGCCCCCTTCGTAGAGGTCGCGCTTGTGGCCGCGCAGCGGGCCGTTGGAGTCAAAGAACTCCGGGTCGTGCCCGCCTTCGCGGTGCGGACCGTTATCGCTGGTGAAGACCACGATCGTGTTGTCGTCGATGCCCAGCTCTCCCAGCAGATCGACGAGCCGACCGACGTCGCCATCGAGCCGTCGGACCATAGCGGGGAACGAGGCGATCGGGTTCACCACTTCGGCGCCGGCGTACTTTCCGACGTTGTTCTCGAACTGTGCGAACTCTTGGCGGAACGGCGCGCGGTCTTCCTCGGGCGCCTCCATCGCCGCGTGCGGCAGCGTCACCGGCAGGAAGCAGAAGAAGGGGCCGTCTTGGTGATCGCGGATGAAATCGAGAGCGCGATCGAAGATCAGGTCGTGCGTGTAGACATCGGATTCGATGTCGATGCGCCGGTCGCCGTCCCATAGGTAGTCGGTGTAGTAGCGGTGGGCGTGGCGCTGGCAGTTGTAGCCGAAGAACTCGTCGAAGCCGCTGCGGAGCGGGTCGCTCTCGGAGCCGGGATAGCCGAGGCCCCACTTACCGAACGCGCCGGTGGCGTAGCCCGCCCGCTTCAGCAGGTCGGCCATCGTCACGGCATCGCCGGGCATCGGCTCTTGGCCCTCGGGCTGACGCTCGCGGTTCCCACGCACGGCGCAGTGTCCCGTGTGCAGCCCCGTCATCAGCGCGCAACGCGACGGCGCGCACACGGTGCTCCCCGCGTAGTGCTGCGTCAACTTCATGCCACGCGCGGCGAGCTCGTCGAGCCGCGGCGTCGTGAACCGCTGCTGGCCAAAACAGCTGAGGTCGCCATAACCGAGGTCGTCCGCCAAGACGAACACGATGTTCGGCAGGCGGTCAGCAGCGACGTTGATGGAGGCGAAGGAGCAGAACAGCAGCGCGAGAGCGAGAAGTCGCATTCGAACGTGACGTTAGAGAAGAGGCGAGCCGGGAGCGTCAGCGACCGGAGCGAAGCGGGTACCTGGCGTCCTCCGGTCGCTGACGCTCCCGGCTCGCCGGAAAACACCGACGACTCACGTCGTGGGCTCGCCGTCGCCTGTTGGCTCTCCGCGTCTCCGCGTCTCCGCGCGAATCCTCAGCTCACCACTTGAGGCCGAACTGTTCGCCGCCCGTGGGCGTGCCGATGCCGCCCTTGAGGTTCTTGAACTTCTTGCGTTCGGGCTTGGGGGCTTCGGGCTCGTTGGCTTCCGCATCGCGGGCCGCGGACTCGGGCTTCGCAGGGGCGGCCATCAGGGCCTTCACTGAGAGGGCGATGCGTTGCTTGCCGCGATCGACCGACAGGACCTTCGCCTCGACCTCTTGGCCCTCTTTGAGCACGTCGGTAACGCGGTGGACGCGTTTGTAGTCGAGCTCCGAGACGTGGATCATCCCCTCGACGCCGGCCTTGAGCCGCACAAAGGCGCCGAAGTCCATCGTCTTGGTGACCTTGCCCTTCACCGTCGAGCCAACCGGGAACTCCGCCTCGGCCGAGTCCCAGGGGTTGGCGGCCGTCTCGCGGTAGGACAACGCGATCTTGCCGGTCTCGGGGTCGATCTTCTCGACCTTCACCTTGACGGCTTGGCCCTCGCTGAGGACCTCGCGCGGGTGGCCGATACGGTCCCACGACAGCTTCGAGACGTGGATCAGTCCATCGACGCCGCCGAGATCGACGAACGCGCCGAAGTCGCGCAGCGAGCGGACGACGCCGTCGCGCAGCTGCCCCGGCGCCAGCTCCGCTAGCAGCTTGTCCTTCTGCTCGGCCCGCTCGCGCTCCATCACGGCGCGATGGCTGAGGATCACGTTCTTGCGGGCGCGGTTGGCCTCGGTGATGACGGCGGTGAGGCGCTGGCCGACATACTCTTCGATGTTCTCGACGCGGTAGATCGAGATCTGTCCGGTCGGCATAAAGCCGCGGATGCCGGCGACCTTGCACTCGAGGCCGCCCTTGTTCTTGCCGGTGATCGTCACCTCGACGATCTTGCCCGCCTCGACCTCGTCCCAGTTGCCGATGTCTTGTGGAGCGCTCGGCAGGGATAGCTCGTACGTCCCTTCGTCGGAGTCGTAGCTGATGACGAGGACTTCGATCTCGTCCCCTTCGATCGGCAGATGCGAAACGTCGGTGGCTTCCGCCTCGGCCGTTTCCGGCTTGCCTTCGCTCGCTTGGAGCGCCGCGTCCGACGCCGGCGCGGTGGCGGCAGCGGCGGCTTGCGAGGGCTTCGCCTCGAATTGCTTCAGCGGCACGGCGCCTTGCAGGTGTTGGCCCAGTTCGACGAACACCGTGTCGCCCGTGATGCGGGTGATCTTCGCCTTGTGCTTGGAGCCCTCGGGGAGCTCTTGCGGCGCGGCGGCGGTCTCGGAGTCGAGGACCTGATCGACCGACGTCCCCTCCATCAGCGAGGCCAGCTCGGCTTCTTCTTCGGCCGTCGGAGCGGAGCGGACGTTCGGCGGCGGGTAGTGCTTGCCCGACGACTTGGGCTGAGGCTCGCCTTCCGTCACCCGGTTCACCGGATTGGGACGCAGGTCGGCGGCGGGCGCCTCGGCGTCGGCCTCGGTGCGCTGCGTGCCGACACGGAGTCGCTCGCTGGGCCGCTCGCCCGTCGCCACGTCGCCCTTCACTACGTCGCCCGTTGAGACGTCGCCGGTCGTTGGACTCTCGGCTTGTTCGGGAACGGCTTGGGCCGTGTCGCCGCTCGTGGCGGCGATCTCTTCCACTTGCGCCGTTGCAACGTCGGGACCGACGGGCGGCGTCTCGGCGACTGCCGGTGGCGTCTCGCGGGCAGGGGCGACATCCGTGACGGGGTCCTGGCTTTGCGTCGCTTCTTGCGACGACGGCGCCACGCTGGTCTCGTTGTTCATCCCGCTCGCAGCCTCGAACAGTTCGGACGCGTCGTCGAAGACGCGCCCCGCTAGTAAACCGAGCGACCGCCCGATCGCGGCCCTCTATAGCCCGGGAGTGTACCCGGGGCCGATAGGCGCATGCAACTTGCCGCTAGCGGAGTTCCGGCATTTAATCGGGACGCCTTTCGCCTAGTCTGTGTGGCTTACGCTAGGTGTCAGGGGTCAGGGGTCAGGGATCCGTCGCCAGGAGGATTGGCGGCGAGCCGGGAGCGTCAGCGACCGGAGTGCTGCGGGTTCCAACCACAGGTCGCTGACGCTCCCGGCTCGCCTGCCCTCCGAATTAACTGACGACTGACCCCTGGCTACTGGACCTGCCTACAATCGGGTCTCGGATATCCGACTCTCTCGCTCCCCTGCTCTCTCCATGACCACCGCCGTAACCGCTGTTCAGCCCCCGCTCGACGGCGTTAAGCCTTACAAATCGCTCTCGAACGACGAGCTGCACGCCCGCATCCAGGCGGTGCGGGACGAGTTGGGGCCGCGGCTGCTGATCCTCGGGCACCACTACCAGCAGGACGAGGTGATCGACCTGGCCGACCTGCGGGGGGACAGCTACCAGCTCAGCCAGATGGCCGCCGACAGCTCCGACTGCCGGATGATCGCCTTCTGCGGCGTCCACTTCATGGCCGAAACGGCCGACATCCTCGCCAACCGGCCCGAGAAGCTCGCCGAGCGTGGCGGCCGTCGCGTCACCGTCACCCTCCCCGACCTGGCGGCGGGCTGTTCGATGGCCGACATGGCCGCGATCGACCAGATCGAGGACGCCTGGGACCAGCTCTCCGAGGTCATCGACACCACGCGGCTGATCCCCGTCACCTACATCAACTCGGCCGCGAGCCTCAAAGCCTTCGTCGGCCGCCACGGCGGCATCGTCTGCACGAGCTCGAATGCGAAGGCCGCCATCGAGTGGGCCTTCAACAAGTCCAACGGCGGCAAGGGGGGGGATCGCGTCATGTTCTTCCCCGACCAGCACCTCGGCCGCAACACGGCGCGTGGTATGGGCGTCAGTAATGCCGTCATGCCGGTCTGGAACCCGCACGAGCCCGAACTCGGCGGCAACACCGAAGAGGCGATCACCGCGTCGAAGGTGATCCTCTGGCGCGGCCACTGCAGCGTCCACCAGATGTTCAAGCCCGAGCACGTCGAGCTGTTCCGCAAGAACCACCCGGGCATCAAGATCCTCGTCCACCCCGAGTGCCCGCAGGACGTGTTCGACCTCGCCGACGAGTACGGCAGCACCGGCGCGATCATCAAGGCGGTCCGCGAAGCGGCGCCGGGATCGAAGTGGGCGATCGGCACCGAGCTGCACCTGGTGAACCGCCTCAAGCAAGAACACCCCGAGCAAGAGATCCACTTCCTCTCGCCGGTAGTCTGCATGTGCGCGACGATGTACCGCATCGACCTGGCGCACCTCTGCTGGACCTTAGAAAACTTCGCCGCCGGCACCCCGATCAACACGATCGAAGTCGATGAAGAGACCGCGAAGTGGAGTCTGATCGCGCTCGAGCGTATGCTGGAAGTAAAGTAACCCCCCACCCACGACGGAGCGATCGCCATGTCTGAGACCGCCGAGATGGGGCGCGTCCTTGTCACCGCGAAGATTGAAAACCTCTCCGACCTGCACATGGTCGAGGCCGGGCAACTTTCTCCCGACCAAGTCCGCACGGTGGTGATCGACGACGCGCTGGTGGATACGGGAGCAACTCGACTGGCGATACCGGCTAACCTCGTTGCGCAGTTGGGTCTCACCGAGCATCGAAGCGCCACGACAATGACTGCCGCAGGAAAGAGCGTTGTCCGCCTGTTCAGCGCCGTACGACTAACGATCAATGGACGTGATTGCCCGATCGACGTGACCGAATTGCCGGAAGGCTGCCCCGTGCTGATCGGTCAGGTTCCGCTTGAGTTGATGGATTGGGTGATCGACATGCGAAACCAAAAACTCATCGGCAACCCCGCGCACGGCGGGCAGTGGATGCAAGAGATGTATTGAGTCGTGGCGAGCCGGCCACGTTAGTGGTCGGTGTTGCGGCTCTTCCGATATCAACATCCGATCGACAAGAACGAAATCGAGCGAGCGCCCAACGACGCCCGCTCGATCGTCGTCCAACCTGCCTCAAGCGGCAACAGCCTGGCACGTGTCCGCGCAGTGGCGGCAGCTCTTGGCGCATTGTTGGCAATGCTTGTGCTTGTGAGCGCTGCACTGCTCGGCGCAGTACTGGCACACCTCCGAGCAAAGCTGACAGAGCGCCGCGGCGTGCTCGCCGCCGATCGCCATCACTTCGACGCACGCCCGACAGATCGCGGCGCATTCGAGACAGCACTTGGGGCAATCGTTCGTCGTCTCCTCGCCGATCATCTCCGCCGCACACGCCAAACAATCGGCGAGGCAGTCGTTACAGGCGTTGATGCATTCTTTGTAGTTCGCGGTCGCGGTCGCCATCGGGTCCTCCTTGGGGTGAAGTTGAGGGGGTTCCGTGTGAACCAACGCCAACGGCGGCAACGTCCATGCCAAGCCGCCGCCGACCCGAACTCACGGCAACGGAAAGCATAAGAAGGGCGGCAGGCTGGTGATCGCGAAGCCGGAACTGCCAAATCCCGCAAAAACCCCACCAAAGAGGGGCCCCCGCGACCTCCAACCTCCTGTCGCCAGACCGAGGTCACAGGACCCTTCTAGAACGCTCCAGGATGCACGAGGCAGCGTCCAAATCCCTCCCAGCGCCCAAAGGTCCACCTCGCGCCAATAACGCGCCAAATGGCCTCCTAGCGGCTCTAGCGACGAGGCCCCCTTTTCCCGGTTTTTGCCGTACTTTCCCGTTGCTCTTGGCCACAGGACTCGACGGGGTCCTGGGCGGTTCGACTGGGTTTCGGAAAGGAGATCGGTGGGTTGGTAAGAGAGCGACGGAGCTACCGCTGGTTCGAGAGCATCGGCAGCAGCGAAGACCGCCGCCCTTAATGGTGTGGCCGGGGTCGCAGCGTAGCGGAGCCCCCGGAGCCTCATGACCCCGGCCACCCGCCGCTTCCGAATTTGGATGACACTGTCATCAATCTGATGAGTTGGCCCAAATCTGGATTGCGAGCGCGACGGAAAGCAAAGGCCCGGCAAAAAGCATTGCAATACTAAACAGATCGGCAGGCGTTGTTGACTGTCCGTAGAGCTTCACCCCGCCCTCCTCAGGCAGGAAGTCAGCGAACAAGAGTACATACGCTGACGCTGAAATCGTCACCATCGACGAAGCAATGACGCATCCAGAGAAAACCCAACCTTGCCACAGATAAACAGTACTTCGAGTGTTACGCCAACCCGATCTCGACAAATTGAACGCGGTAAACACAACTGCATTGGCCAAGTAGCTACACGCAAAATACAACAGTGCAACCAAGTAACTAACTGCTTGGGCATCCTCTCGGGGGAAGATCGCCCCGAAAACGAGCGCGCCTGTCGATAGCAAAGTAGCAAACGCCACCGCTATCGTACCCACTGCCTTGTAAGGCCGCTCGTTTACACGTCTGCTATACCAAGCGGTCATACAACTACTGAGGCAATGCTACTCTAACAGCTTCCAACACATCTACCGCCTTTTCATCACCTGCATCAACCTCGACTATCCTACCCCCAGCCTGCCGTGCGAAAAGTCGAGACTCGACAGAGACAGCAATGCTGTCCGTTTCCAAGTTCGCTGCTCGCACTACGTGTTGATAGAACTTGTCACCGTCGTTCTCTCTAATCACGATTTGTAAAGAGTTGGGTTCGACTACAGGAACCGACTCTACAGAACCTATCACCTCAAGTCGTGACATAATAGCCCGGCGCAGTGAGTCTGCGTTTACTCCCGCCGTAACAGACTGGATTTTCTTCGCGTCAAACACATCAGCCGCACGTCCAACTCGAACTGCGCTAACAGTAGATTGGGTATTTCTATAGGGAGCAAATGGCTGGCCATCCACTGTCGCTAGATCATTTGCATAGGCTTGCTTGCTCCCGAAGCGCCCAGCATCAACGTAAACCGGGACTGGCACCGGTACACGAACGGGTACGTAAACGGTGGGTGGCGACACTATTTTAGGCTGCATCAGCCGGCACCCCGCAAACTGAATTAACAGTATGCTGGCTAGAAATATGCCGAGTCGCATAGGGCCCTCCTTGCTGGCCTACGATTTCCTCCCAAGCAAATACGCGCCGCAAGGATTGCTTACTGTCTGGCGTCCGCGGGATTAGCCGTTCAAAGAAAGTCGGAGTTCTGCGTCATTACGTCCGAATGGAACGTCTAGAGCGATTATTCAGATGCTTCGATACCGGCGTTCAAAACGCCCCTTCGATATGCACCACCTTCACCGGCCGCTTCGCTTCCACCGGCCAGACGATCCCCACCACGTCGAAGCGTAGCGGGTGGTCTTCCAGGTCGTGTGTGCGGAGGAACGACCACGCGGCGCGGGTGAGGCGACGCTGCTTCTCTGGCGTGACGGCTTCGGCGGGGGCGCCGGCGTGTTCGTTGCGGCGTGTTTTGACTTCGACGAAGACCAGCCGCCGTTCGGGCGTCCGCTCGTCGATTGTCACGAGGTCGAACTCGCCAAAGCGGTTGCGTTCGCCGGCGAGCAGCACGCGGTGGCCCTTACGCCGCAAGAGGCGGGCGGCGAAGCGCTCGCCGCGCTGACCGAGAGGTATCGGGCGTTGAAGAGATTGGAACCAACTCATGGTTCCACAGTTGAACCACAAAGGAACGAAGGAACAAAGGAAAACTTCGTTCCTTCGTTCCTTGGTGGTTCGCTTCGTTGGGAGCGGGTACCCGGGGCGCCCCCCTCCCCCCGTTTCCCAAAGAAAAAGGCCTCCCCACAAGAGAGGAGGGGGAAAAAGAAAAAAACGATCAGCTTTCAGCCCGAGGGCCAAAAGCTGATCGCTGAATGCTGACCGCTAAGCCGCGAGCGGCTTTAGCCCTTGGCGCCCTTGGCGATGTCGCGGCGGCGTTCGCGGAGGCGGGTCGCCTTGCCGACGCGGTCGCGCAGGTAGTAGAGCTTCGCGCGGCGGACGACGGCCGAGCGGGTCACTTCGACCTTGGCGATCTTCGGCGAGTGGATCGGGAACTTGCGCTCGACGCCCTCGTTGTTGACGATCCGACGGACCGTGAACATCTCCTTGACGCCGGCGCCGCTGCGGGCGATCACCACGCCGGAGAAGACCTGGATGCGTTCCTTGTTGCCTTCCAGGATCCGGGTGTGCACATCGACGGTGTCGCCGACTTCAAACTGCGGCACGTCCGCGGACTTGAGGGAGGTCTTTTCGACGATGTCGAGGAGCGGGTGGGCGGACATGGCTTTGCTTGGTGGATAGGGTAGTTTTTTTACTTAAGCGAAGTTGCGGCGATTCGTGGCTAACTTTCGCGAAATGTCGAAGTGTCGTGATTCATGTTCGCTCGCGGTGGTGAATCTGCCGCGGTGTTGCTTAAATCGCTTATTGCAGTGTTCGCATTCGTGATAAGACCAAGCGTCAGGAGCACGTTCTCCATCGACCTCAATGGTGGCCCTTACGAAGTTCACCATCTTCAGCCGCTTTTGACCACATGCAGGACAGATGCCTCGTCGAATCCTGAGCCAGTAGCCCACGGCTAGATAGAGAAACACCGGGACGGCGACGACTGAAATACAGATGAGCACTCCTAGCATAGGTTTGCTCATGCTATCTCAACCTTCTCTTACTCGGATCTAGCCGCAGCTACTCTCTCCTCGTCTCTTGTTCGTTCTAGCTTTCGCATCCCGTTCGCGCCAGGCGGCGATCTCGGGGTGGTTTCCGCTCAGCAGCACCTCGGGAACCTCGAGGCCGCGGTACTCACGGGGTCGCGTGTACTGGGCGTATTCGAGGGTCCGGCCGGCGCGGCTGAACGAGTCTTCTTGGCTGCTGGTTTCGTCGCCGAGGACGCCCGGCACCAGCCGGACGACCGCGTCGATGATCGTCATCGAGGCGACCTCGCCCCCGTTGAGGACGTAATCGCCGATCGACACCTCTTCGGGCTGCAACAGGTCCACGACGCGTTGGTCGAAGCCCTCGTAGCGGCCGCACAGCATCACGATTCGCTTGGAAGTCGCCAGGTCTTCGACAAACGGCTGGTCGAGCCGGCGGCCTTGAGGGGTCATCAGCAAGAGGCGACCCGGTCCGCATTGAGAACCTGGTGCGCCATCGATCGCTTGGACCGCCTCGACCGCCTCGACCACGGGGCCGGGCATCAGCAGCATGCCGGGGCCGCCGCCGAAGGGTTTGTCGTCAACTTGTCGGTGCTTCCCCGTGGCCCAGTCCCGCACGTTGTGCAGGTGGACCGATGTCAGGCCGCGGTCGATCGCCAGCTTGAGCAGGCTTTGCGTCAAGTACCCGGAGAAGATCTCCGGGAAGAGCGTCAGCACGTCGAAACGCATGGCGCTGTCCGTTCGCTAAGCCTCAAGCGGCTGCGGAGGCCGCGACTTCAATAGTAGCTCACTCAGCGGCGGCGGGTTCGGCGGGCGCCTCTTCGGCGGCCGGGGCCTCGGCGCTCGCCTCTTCCGCGGCGGGCTCGTCGGCCTTGGGCTTGGAGGCCGGCTCGCCCGCGTCGGGGATCGTGTAAGGCATCGAAAGCTTCTCCACGGCCGCCCTCTGGGCGTCGACGTGGGTGCCGTTGGTGCCGTACTTCTTGAGTAGGATGGCGACCTTCTCCGACGGCAGCGCGCCGACGCTCAGCCAGTGATCGACGCGCTCGTTCTTGAGCACGACGCGGGCGTCGGCGTCGGGGACCATTGGGTCGTAGGTGCCGAGCTCTTCGAGAACGCGACCGTCACGGGGAGCCCGCTTGTCGGTGGCGCAGATACGGAAGAAGTGCCGGTGGGCGCGGCCCATCTTCTTCATGCGGATAACGACTGCCACGTTCGCTTTTCTCCTGCGGGGCCACGGGCGGGGGGAGCGTGGTTCGCTCGCTGCCCTGCGGTGCCATTACTGGGGCCAAGGGGTGTTCTGGGAATCCGCAAGTATGGCGATCCCGGGGGGGATCGCACAACCCCTGTTGAGCTTGAAGCTAGCGGGGGTTTTCCCGGGGCCAAAGTATCGGGCGAGTCGGGAGCGTCGGCGACCGGAGGAACCCTGGTACCCGCCGCCCTCCGGTCGCTGACGCTCCCGGCTCGCCTACAGCTCAGATCGTGCACTCAACTGCGCGGGGCCGGTGAGCGACGCAGACGGCCGCCAGGGCCGCCAGGGCCGCGGCGGCGGGCTCGGGGATGGCGGAGGCGGGCACAGCAGCCGTCGCCCCGTAGTTGGCCGCCCAGCGGTCGTACTGGGCCGAGCCGACGACGCCCCCCTCGAGGACGCCATCCACGTCGTTCGGCAGCATGCCGACGGGTTGGCCGAAGTTATCCCGCCAGACCGTGTAGTCGGCGGCGTCGACCGAGCCGTCGTCGTTGAAGTCGCCCGGCAGCACGGCGGACTCGAAGTCCGAGAGCCGCAGCTCGCCGGCCGCGGTATCGACCGTGACGACGTACGACCCAAGGCCGTCAACCGTCGCCAGACGGGCGCCGCTGGCGATGTTCGAGAACGACCCCGAGAGCGCTCCGGCAGTGAGCACCGTCAGCTCCGCCAACGGATCGGCGGGAAACGCGGCCAGCGCCAGGGACAACTGCCCATCGAGTGACACGTCGCCGGCAACGCTGAGCAGATCGTGCGAGGAAGAACCGATCTCGATCTCCAGGCGACCGCCCCTCTGCAAGCTGAGTGAAGCCGCCGATAGTGAGCCGATACCCCCGAGCCCCGGCGCAATGACGCCCAAGTTCTGAGCGGTGACGGCGCCGACCGAGCCGGTCCCGCCTAACTCGGCGAGCGAGACGGTGACCGCTCCGGCGCTGCCGCTCACCAGCAGCGTCCCGCTGGTGACCACATAGGGTCCCGTCGAAGTGTTATTGCGTGACAGCGTCGTGACTCCCGGGCCGGTGTGGCGGAACGTCAGCGATCCAGCGACGAGCGTGTCGAAGTCAAGCGAGCCGGAGTGGTTGACCTCGAGCGTCGCCGAGCCGTTTACCACGTCTCCGTTAAGGCCAACCGCGTCGCCACCGGCGCCGATCTGTAGCACGCCATCGATGACGCGCGTGGCGCCGCTGTAAGCGGCGACGGCGGGGTTGGTGAAGATCGTGCGACCCGCGCCGCGTTTAGCGACTGACGCTCCGGTCAGCTGCGGCGCGGTGAGCGAGTCGTCAATCACGCCGTTGACGACCGTTCGGCCGACGCCGTCGAACGTCCATTCGCGGACATCGGTCGTGCTAGAGGCGTAGATCGGACCGTTGAACGTGAGGGTTGTGCTCGCGCTCATCTGGTTGATGACACTGCGACCGTTGGACTGGAACACCGTGCCGTCGAGCACGATGGCGTTGGACCCCGAGAAGACCACGTCGCGGGCGATCTGAATCTCGTTGGCGAGGTTTCGTGTCCCCTTGCCGTCGGCGCTGCGGATCACCTTTAGTTCGTTGCCGCCGCTGATGACGATCCGGCCCAGGCCCAGTGACGTGTCGGTGTGGATGGTGTGCGTCGAGCCCACGTTGGGGTCGTTGTCGCCGAGTTGGGTGACGCCGGTGTTGGTGTTCGGAGCGACGTGGTCGAAGTCGCCACGGGCGAAGATGACGCGTCCTCCCGGGGCGGCGCCGTCGGAGATCGAGCCGTTGAGCACCACCTGCGAGACGCCGCCGTTGACGAAGCGGAGGTCGCCCGGCGCGCCAGGCGTGTCGGAGAGGAGCACCGGGCCGTTGATGCTGAGGGTGCGGTCGGTGTTGTTGGTGACGGTGCGTTGGAAGGCGTCGGGGCTGCCGTTGATAAGGTCACCGTCGAGCACGAGCGAAGAGGTGGCGTTGGTGAGCTCGAGTGAACCGTCGAGCAACAGATCGACCGTCAAGCGATTGCTGCTAAAGACGCCGCCGGCGGGCTCGATCCGATTGGCCGTGAGCGTTGCGCCACCCGAGCCCGCGATGACGGTTTCGCCGACGCTGCTAGAGCCCATCCGTAACACGTCGAGGGCGACGCTCGTCGCGCCAAGGTCCATCGTGTTGGCCGTGGCCCAGGACCCCGTGATGGTGGCGCTGTCGCGCGTGCCGGGCTGGGGCGCCTCGCCGGGCCACGCGCTGAACGAGCCGCTGCCGCCGGACCAGTTGGAAGGATTCGTCCACGCCGGCGCGCCGGCGGGCCCGACGAAAATGAAGGTCTCCTGGGCGTCGGCGGCTAGCGGGCAGAGCAGCAACGTGGCAAGCGCGACGGTGCGCATCGGGGGACTCTCCGGGAGATGAGACGCAAGACAAGCACGACGTCATCGTTAGGTGATGACGCTGGTCTCTGCACCCTATCAACCGCTCGCTTAGAGCGGGGTGATGGTGTCGCAAAACGGGGGCGTTTAGCGACTCACACGACGGGCGTCGTGAGCACTCCCATGACCGCGATGGACTTGCTCAGCTGGTCGCACGACCTACGTCGTGGGCCAGCCGAGAGCCGCCGCGCGACGCTATTTCTTTCGCTGCTTCTTGAGCTGCTTGAGCCGTTTCTGGCGTTCCTTCTGAGCCAGGGCTTTGTCCTTGGTGGACAGACGCTTACCGGTCGATTGCTTCTTCTTGCCCATCATGCCCCCGCCGCCGCCCGCCATCTGGGCTTGGACCTCGCGCATCATCTTCATCCGGTCGCCGACGCCCTTGCCGGCCATCATCGTCATGATCGGGGCGATCGTGTCGAACTGCTTCACGAGGTCGTTCACCGCCGAGGGCTCGACCCCGGCGCCGGCGGCGATGCGGCGGCGGCGGCTCTGGTCGATCACCTTCGGCTTGCGGCGCTCGGCCATGGTCATCGAGTGGATGATGCCTTGCAGCCGGCGGAGGTCCCCTTCGGCGTCTAGGTCGTCGAGCTGGCCGAGCATCGAGCCCATGCCGGGGATCATCCCCAGGACCTTCTTCAGCGGACCCAGCCGCTTGATCTGCTGCATCTGCTTCAAGAAATCGTCGAGCGTGAACTCGCCCTTGGCGAGCTGCTCTTCGAGCCGCTTGGCCTCGTCCTCGTCGAACTCCTGCTGCGCCTTCTCGACGAGCGACATGATGTCGCCCTGGCCGAGGATGCGGCCCGCCATCCGCTCCGGGTGGAACGGTTCGAGGTTCTCGAGGTGCTCGCCCGTTCCCATGAACTTCAGCGGGACGCCCGTGACCTCTTTGACGCTGATCGCCGCGCCGCCACGGGCGTCGCCGTCGAGCTTCGTCATGATGACGCCGTCGAGCTCAAGCGCTTCGTTGAACGCTTTGGCGCTGTTGACGGCGTCTTGGCCCGTCATGCCGTCCACGACTAGGTAAACCTGATCGGGGTGGCAACGCTGGTCGATCTGCCGCAGCTGCTGCATCAACTCGTCGTCGATGTGCAGCCGGCCCGCCGTGTCGAGGATCACCACGTCCGCCTCGAGCTTCTTGGCGCGCTCGACGGCGTTGGCGGTGACTTTGACCGGGTCCTGCGTCGTGCGGTCGCTGTAAACCGGGATATCGAGCTGCTCGCCGAGGACGTGCAGCTGGTCGATCGCCGCGGGACGCTGGAGGTCGGCGGCCACCAGGAGGGGCCGCCGGCCGTTCTCCTTGAGCATCTTGCCAAGCTTGCCGCAGGTCGTGGTCTTGCCCGAGCCCTGCAGGCCGCACATCATCAGGACCGTGACCTCGCCCTTCCCCTTCAGGTGGAGCGAGTGGTCCACCGGGCCCATCAGGTTCACTAGTTCCTGATAGATGATGCCCATCACCTGTTCGTTGGGCCGCAGCGACGACAGGACCTTTTCGCCGAGCGATTGCTCGCTGACCCGCTTCATGAAGGCGCCGACTACGTCGTAGCTGACGTCGGCCTCCAGCAGGGCCTTCTCGACGAGCTTCAGCCCCTCCCGCATGTTCGACTCGGTCAGCTTCCCCTGACCGCGGAGCGTCTTGAACGCGGCGCCGAGGTTTTCTTGGAGGGCGTCGAACATGTGTCCTGGGAAGGGTTTGTGGCGATCGGAGCAGGTCGTAACAACGGATCGGGCGAACCCGATAGTCTACGGCCCGCGCCGCTGGGGGGGCAACCAGTGGGCATTTCACCCCGAGAAGCGAGAAGAAGTGGGTTAACCCTTCGGCTTCCCGCGGTATTTAGGGAAGCAAGTTCTCACTCGCTCCCCGCAACTCCCGAGCCTCCATGCGCCTCCACGCCCCATCTGTGATCGCCGCGGCAGCAATAAACCTCCTCGCCGTCGGCGCCTCGATTTCGATTGCCGCCGACTTCGAGATCACCGTCAACGCCGCCGAGACGCCGCACCTCAAGGAGTGGGCCGAGGAGTCGAAAGAACTGCTGCTGAAGTGGAAGCCGCGGCTGGTGAACCTGCTGTCGTCGCCGGGGTTCGAGGCGCCCACCTCGGCGGAGATCGTCATGCGGAAGACCGACGAAGGCGTCGCCGGCACCGCCAACGGCAAGATCTACGTCTCGTCGCACTGGATCGAGAAGCACCCCGAGGACATCGGCCTGATGGTCCACGAGTTGGTCCACGTGATCCAGGATTACCCGAACGGGGCCGAGTTCTGGATTTGCGAGGGGATTGCCGACTACATCCGCTGGGCCATTTATGAAGGGAAGGAGCAGGACTGGTTCCAGCGGCCCAAGGAAGAAGGCGGCTACAAGCAGGGCTACCGCGTGGCCGGCGGCTTCCTGCTGTGGATCGAGTCGAACGACGGCCCGGGAATCGTCAACAAGCTCAACCGCGCTCTCCGCGAAGGTGAGTACAAGCCCGAGCTATTCGAGGAAGCGACCGGCAAGACTCTCGACGAGCTGTGGGACGCCTACACGGCCGAGGGCTGATCCGGATCGGGCTTGAGCCGCGTCCGTTTGCCACATGGACGCCGACCTACGGCGCGAGAGGATAGGGGCTGACGGGCCGCATGCCGTCGGCTCGTCCTACCTCGCCCGGGAGGCTCGAGCCATGAAGCGCACGAACGTCAACGCGGTGGTCGATGCCCTTGCAGCCGTCGAAGCGATGGTGCTGCTCTCGACGGGGCTGCTGATCTGGTGGCGTTTGCCGCCCGGCACAGGCCATTCAACAACCGTATGGTCACTCGACCGTCATCAATGGGGCGACCTCCACGCCTGGGTCGCGATGGCGATGGTCGTGACCCTCCTTGTGCATCTCGCGCTGCACTGGAAGTGGATCGTCTGCGTCCTCTCCGGGCAGGACACGGCGACAAAGCGACGCCGTCAGTTGGCCGGACTCGTCACGCTTGGCGCCGTGTTGTTCGCCGCAGCGTCGCCGTTCATCGCGCCCATCGAGGTCCGGCAGCAGGCGGCCCGGGGACACGGGCCGCAGGCCGAGTCGGCGCTATCCGTTGATCACGAAGCGGGGCGCCTTTCACTCAATGGGCGGATGACCGTCGGCGAGGCGGCCGGGGTTCTCGGCAAGAGTTTTGTCGATTTAGAGGCTCAGATCGGCCTGCCTGGCGGGGTGAGTGAGGAGGAGCGGCTCGGCCCCCTCGCCCGGGAGTTGGGAATCTCGATGGCGGAGCTGCGCGAGCGGCTAGCCCAGTAGGGCCCCTTGAAGGTCAACTACCCCCCCCGACGCGGGGAGCGGGGTTAAACTGCTGGATCGGGTCGGCTCCCGTTTCGGCGGCGTCGAGGACCGCAATCCGTTACGAGCCATGACCTTCCGCGCTCTAATCCCGAATTGCGTAACGGATCTGGAGTTTTTTCTGAAAAAATCCGCTCCGATTCGGGATTAAGTTAGAGGCCCCGCGCTGCCATCTAAAGTTACAACTCTGCCGGCTCTCGAGCCGCTTCTCTGCTAACTCTCCTTCGATCGACCGCATGTTTAAGCAAGCTCTCGCTGTTGCTCTGTGTCTCTTCCCCGCCGCCGCTTCGCTGGCCGATGAGCCGCGGCGTGAACCGATGACGACCACCTGGGGCGACAAGGTCACTGCCGACAACGTCTGGCAGGAGTACCCCCGCCCGCAACTCGAGCGGAGCGACTGGACCAACCTCAACGGCAAGTGGTCCTACGCCGTCACGCCGAGCGAGTCGGTCACCACGCCAGAAGAGTGGGACGGCGAGATCCTGGTGCCGTTCTGCCTTGAGTCGCACCTCGGTGGCGTGAAGCGTGAGCTGCAGAGCGACGAGGCCCTGTGGTACCGCCGGACGTTCGACGCCAAGAAGACCGGGGGCAAGCGCACGCTGCTCAACTTCGAAGCCGTCGACTACGCCTGCCAGGTGTGGGTTAACGGCAAGTCGGTCGGCACGCACCGCGGCGGCAACACGCCGTTCTGGTTCGACGTGACCGATGCTTTGAAGTACGGCGAGAACGAATTGACGGTCCGCGTCATTGACGCCACCGAGGACTGGCAGCTCCGCGGCAAGCAAGTCCGCCGTCCCAACGGCATCTGGTACACACGCGTCTCGGGCATCTGGCAGACGGTATGGCTCGAAGAAGTCGACGAGGCTTGGATCGCCGACCTCGACATGACGACCGACGCCGACGAGGGCACGATCAAGATCAAGGCCGATGTCGAAGGCGACGACGACTACAAGTTCACCGCGCGCGTGCTGGAGGACGGGAAGGAAGTCGTTGCGAACACGGCAAGCGGCGACGAAGTCACGCTGACCGTCCCCGACGCCAAGCTCTGGTCGCCGAAGAGCCCGCACCTCTACGAACTTGAGTTGACGCTCACGACGCCCGATGGCGACGTCATCGACAAGGTGAAGTCCTACGCCGGTATTCGCTCGGTAGGCACGACCAAGGACAAGGACGGCCACCTCGTCCTCACGCTCAACGGCGAGCCGATCTTCCACTGGGGCCCGCTCGACCAGGGCTGGTGGCCGGACGGCTTGCTGACGCCCCCTTCGGACGAGGCGATGCTCTCCGACGTGGAGTACCTCCGCGACGCGGGTTTCAACATGATCCGCAAGCACATCAAGGTCGAGCCGCGCCGCTACTACTACCACTGCGACCGCCTCGGCATGATGCTCTGGCAGGACCAAGTGAGCGGCGGCCCGAGCCCCAAGTGGACGCGCCTCGCGCCGGACCCCGAGGACGCCAACTGGCCGGACGCGCGCCACGATCAGTGGATGCTTGAGCTCGAGCGCATGATCGACGAGCTCGACAGCCACCCGTCGATCGTCGTCTGGGTGCCGTTCAACGAAGCCTGGGGCCAGCACCGCACCGTCGAGGTCGGCGAGTGGCTCGTGAAGCGCGACCCGTCGCGGATCGTCAACGTCGCCAGCGGCGGCAACTTCTGGCCCGCCGGTCACATCGTTGACCACCACGCCTACCCGCACCCCGACTTCCCGTTTAACCGCGGCAAAGAGGGTCGCTTCGATGGCTTTGTGAAGGTCGTCGGCGAGTTCGGCGGCCACGGCTTCCCCGTCGAGGGTCACCTCTGGCGCCCGGGCAGCCACAACTGGGGCTACGGCGGTCTGCCTAAGGACGAGGCCGAGTACCTCGACCGTTACCGCGAGTCGCTCCGCAAGCTAGGCGAACTCCGCAGCAAGGGCATCGCCGCGGGCGTTTACACGCAAACGACCGACGTCGAAGGCGAGATCAACGGCCTGCTGACGTACGACCGCCGCGTCACCAAGATCCCGGCGAAGGAACTGGCGGAGATCGCCGAAGGGTCGCTCTTCAGCAAAGAGAAAGAATGAGCCGTCGGCGCTAGCCGCGGGTAGCACGATGATACGGCTTGCGTTGCAAACGCTCACACCGCAAGAACCGGGGGCTAAGGCCCCGCGGCTGATGGGTTAACCGCCATCATCAGCCGGCACGGCTTAGCGTCCGGTTCTTCGCGGCACGTCGCGCTCACGCCGCCGCGCGAACATCGCTGAGCAGCAGCTCCAACCGCCGCTTGCTCTTCCCCCAATCGATCCACTGCCCCTCAATCAGGGTGGCGGCGTCGATCCGAGCGCCGCGAGCGTCACGACGCACCGCAACAATCATCTTCCCGCCGAGCGCCCACACGTCCGATGGCAGCGTCGCGGTGATGGTGCAACCATCGTCGTGCTGCTCGACGCCAAGCACCTCCTGCCCGCGCCGCGCCAGCGAGCACAGCACCCGCACGATCGCCTCGCCCACGGGAGTGGCGACCGTATCGCTACGCTCCTTCCCGGTCTTCACGCCCCACGAGGCATAAAGCGGCTGGACAACGCCAGCCAGCTTCTCCATCGGCACGCCGGGCGTCAGGTTCTCCGCCAGCGAAAGAATCTGCTCCCCGCTGAGCCCCTTCTTGGCCTGAGCCGCTGCCTGCGCAACGCGCTGCTTCACCTCCGGGACGCTAGCAATCACTTCGTAGCTGATGGCGCTCCGCCAATCGACATCGAGGAACTCGACTTCGGCGACTTCCGCCCCAAACCGGAGCGAATGCCCACAGCCAGAGCAGAAGTTGCCCTGCGCGCGGCGCCCGCAGTGCGAGCAGAAGTGGATGGCGTCGCTAGCGTCTTGGCGTTCCATGCCGAAACCTCGATTTGAGAGGGCGTCCCATAATCGATATCGGCAACCGGAGCCTTCGGCCGTGCGTGCCGGTCCCAAGAATGGAAACGCAATGGGCGTGAAGAGCACCAGAGACGTCTAACCGCCGACGACACTCGCTGCGAGCCGGTCGATTACATCCGTTCGACGACGCGGATCCCCAGCAGCGCGAGCCCCGTCTCCAGTGTCCGCGCCACAAGGTCGCACAGCAGCAGCCGGCTCTTCTTGGTCGCTTCGTCCTCGGCCTTCAGCACGGGGCATTGCTCGAAGAACTCCGCGAAGCGGCCGGCGACGTCGAACAGGTAGCCCGTCAGGTAGTGGGGGCGGTACTCGGCAGCGACGCGTTCGAGGGCTTCGCTGAACCGTAGCAACTCGATGCCCAACGCGCGCTCGGCGGGTTCGGTCAGTCTTAGCTCCGCGTCGGAAGACCGGAGGGCGGTAGGATCGATGCCGCTCTTACCAAAGATGCTCTTCACACGCGCGACGCTGTACTGCATGTACGCGGCCGTGTTGCCGGTCATCGCGAGCATCTTGTCGTAGCTGAAGACGTAGTCGCTGGTGCGGTTGTGGGCGAGGTCGGCGTACTTGATGGCGCCGATGCCGATCCGCTCGGCGACCTCAGCACGCTCAGCGTCGGTCTCGAGGATGCTGCTCTTGTCGGCAATCGCGCGGGCGCACTCGACGGCCTCATCAAGGAGGCCCATCAACCCGACGGCCGAGCCGCTGCGCGTCTTGTAGGGCCTGCCGTCTTCGCCGAGCACGGTGCCGAACGACACGTGCGTCAGCTCTTGGTCGTAGCCCCACAGCCTGGCGGCGGCGACGAGTTGCTCGAAGTGGAGCGACTGACGGTGATCAACGACGTACAGCACCGCGTCGGGCGCCCACTCCTTGGCGCGATACTCGATCGTCGCCAGGTCGGTCGTCGCGTAAAGGAAGGCGCCATCCTTCTTCTGCACGATTAAGGGCGCCTCGTAGCCCTCAAGGAAGACGCACTGCGCGCCGTCCGACTCGCGGGCGAGACCCTTCGCTTTGAGATCATCGACAACAGGCGCCAAGCGGTCGTGATAAAAGCTCTCGCCGAGCGTGTGGTCGAACGACACGCCGAGGCGGTCGTAAGTCAGTTGCAACTCGGCGAGACACGCCGGCAGGAACCTCTCCCAGAGACCGACGTTCTCCGCGTCACCGGAGTGCAGCTTCGCCGTCTCCGCCAGCGCCGACGCACCGATCGCCGGGTGCTCGCTGCTGAGCTTCGAGAGAACCGGGTCGGCCTCGAACGCGGCGACCTTCGCCTCGGTGGCTTCGATCTCTTTCCGCAGCTCGACAACGGCGCCTTCCGCCTGACGCAGCTTCTTGGCGATCGCCTTGTCCTCCTTGGCGTCGCCGCTCGGTCCTGCGGCCTTGAGGTCCTCGACCCGCTCTTCGGCCGCTGCGAGCTTCTCAGCCAGCGTCGGCAACGTCTCGGCGACCGTGGCTTGGTAGTCGCCGATCTGATTCACAAGCTTGTAGAGCCGGCCCAGCTCCGCGACGGGCGCCGCTGCGAGCGCGACCTCGTCGCGGAAGTTTTTGTAGCCGTAGATGATCATGCCAAACTGGGTGCCCCAGTCGCCGATGTGGTTGTCGGTGATCACCTCGTTGCCCAGGTAACGCAGGACGTTCGTCAGCGCGTCGCCGATGACGGTCGAGCGGATGTGCCCGACGTGCATCGGCTTAGCGACGTTGGGGCTCGAGTAGTCGATGACGTACTTGCGCGGCGTCGCCGTGGGCGCAACGCCGAGGTGCTCGTCGGTCAACGCGGCGGTTAGCTGTTTGGTCAGCCACGCGTCCTGGAGTCGCAGGTTGATAAACCCCGGGCCGGCGATCTCGGGCGGCTCGCACATCGCGGCGAAGCCGTCTTGCTCGCTCAGCCGCTGGACGATCTGGGCAGCCACGTCGCGCGGCGCCTTGCCGAGCTGCTTCCCCAGGGGCATCGCGCAGTTGGCTTGGTAGTCGCCGAACTTTGGGTCCTGGCTCGGGAGGACCATCTCGGACAGCTTGGCAGGGTCTTCGGCGAGGCCAGAGAGAGCGGCAGTAAATCGGCGGCGGAGCTCAGCGAGGGCGTTCATGCCAAGAGAATGGCTGGGGGGCTGCTGGGCTGCAAGGCGGGCAGGTCTCGCGCAGAGACGCGGAGACGCAGAGGGGTGTGCGGGTGGACTCACGCAAAGGCGCAAAGGAGCGAAGCTGATGTCGCTCCTACAAGGAATGTGGGAGGGGTCTCCAGACCCCGATTACGGTGTCCACACCGCAACGGCATGGTGCGCGTAATCGGCGTCTGGAGACGCCTCCTACAATTTGCCTTACTATGCGCGAGACATAACGGCCCAGGACTCTGCGTCTGGAGCGTCTCTGCGCGACACCTTAAGCCTCTGGCGCGGGATCCGACGGCAGCGGGACTTTGACTGCGTCGGTCCACAGGTCCTCCAGCGCGTAGAAATCGCGCGTTTCGGCGTCGAACAGGTGCACGACGATCGAGCCGTAGTCCAGCAGGATCCAGCGGCTCTCGGCGTAGCCTTCGATCCCCATCCGGGGTTCGCCAAGGTCGTCCTCGAGGCAGTGATCGATCTCTTCGCTGATCGCGTGCAGCTGCCGACGGTTGGTGCCGGTGGCGATGACGAAGTAGTCGAAGACCGGCGTGACTTCGCGCAGGTCGAGGACCGTGATGTTCTCACCGCGGTTGTCGGCGGCGATCCGCGCGGCGGCCAGCGCCAGCTGGAGGCTGGTGGCCTCTCCCCGCTTGATGGCGGAGGCGTCGGTCGCGGTTTCGGTCTCGTGGGTGATCGCAGGCTCCAGAAGGCTAGCAGGCATGGGTGACGATTCTCCTCGTCGGTAGTTGATTGTAATCGACCCTTCGCCAAGGGGCGACGCCCTGGCGCCGGGCCTTTTGACCCCGGAGTTGCCCTCCGGAGCGCATGATCGGACCGAGGCAGGCGGTAGGTCGACAGCGGATTGGCCCCGGGTGGCCCTCTAGCCCTGATTTCCTACACTCTTCGCGCAGGGCTCGGCGGTTCTTCACGGGACGGCCGCGGCTCGCCGCGATTTCCCGTTCCGTTGAGCCCTCAAAGCCCCGCCCGAGACATGGCAACCGAAGACGCCCCCACCTGGATCGAAGCCGGCGCCAAAGCGCCCGCCTTCACCCTGACAGCCGACGACGGCCAGAAGGTTCGGCTCTCCGACCTCAAAGGCCGGCCAGTGGTGCTTTATTTTTACCCCGCGGACGACACCCCTGGCTGCACCAAGGAGGCCTGCGCGTTCCGCGACGCCCAGGCGAAGCTCGCGGGGAGCGAGGCGGTGGTCCTCGGCGTCAGCCCCGACGATGTCGCCAGCCACGAGAAGTTCCGCGACAAGTACTCGCTCAACTTCCCGCTCCTTGCCGACCCCGACCACAAGGTGGCCGACAAGTACGGCGCCTGGCGTGAGAAAAACATGTACGGCAAGAAGTCGATGGGCATCCAGCGGAGCACATTCCTGATCGACGCCGATGGCAAAGTAGCGAAGGTGTGGAAGCGCGTCAGCGTCGACGGCCACGACGAGCAAGTGCTCAATGCGCTAGCGGAGCTGAAGGCCAACTCCTGAGAAAACTTTCGGCGGAACAGGTTTTTGGCGTCACAAAGGTTGCTCCAGAGGTTCACGACGCCTCGTGAACAGCTCGTCGCGACCTTCGTGCCCGTCGTGGTGAGATGCCTTGTATTGCAGCTAGCAACCGGCTGAGACTGCGCGAAACCATGCACGGTTGGCTGCGTCTCGATGGGTTCCACCCGATGGCGGGGGCATCCGCCCTTTTTTTCGGTAAACCCCCGGGTGAAATGCACTAGCGAGCCGGCGCCGCGACGAAATAATCTTTAGGAACCGACTCGATCTGCACCTCGTCTGAAATCTTCCTGCTTGTCACCCGCGGCCGGCTGGCGGAACGGCTGCCGCGACGCTTTCGCCCCAGGCGAAGGGCTTGTCGCCTGCTCTTCGGAGATGCGCGATGGAATGCGATCACGTCTTTGTCGTCCTGACGGCGGGCCCCTTCCCAGCGGGCCGTCCGAGCGACGCCGCCGTCAATCGCCACCTGATGGCCTGCGCGGAGTGCCGCCGCATCGCCGAGGCGCTACGGCCGTACGACGAGCAGACGCACGAGGCGCTGACCGCACGGGAGCGAGCGGCTTTGCCACGCTACCGGGGCGTGAGTCGGCCGGTGACGACCATGGCGGCCGTGTCGCCCAACGGCGTGGCGATGGCGGGAAACCCCGGCCGCCCCGCGGCTAGCGACTGGCGGCGGCAGTTCTCCGTTGGAGGCGTCGAGTCACAAGTCGCATCGTTCCTCCTGGCGCCGCGCCCACGGACGGCCACCATGGCCGAAGCCCTTTCGATGCTCGCGACCCTCGCCATCGCAGCAGCGGCCTTCTGGTGCCTGGGGATGCTGGCTCTCTGAGCGGGGCTCAAAATCCGGACGCCTCGGTCTGCCGGACGGCGCCATACATCAGCCGCGGAGCCGCCGCCTTGGGCTTTAGCGATACAATCGGCGATCCCCGCACGGGGTCCGGTTAGTCCGGCGGCGCCGGCAAGAGAAATCTCAACTTCCGGCCGCTAGCCCCGCTAGTTGCGAATCCGCGACGTACTTTTCAGATGGCGGACGCCTCGGCCCGCTCCTCGTCTAAGCCCACTCTGCATTGGCTCCGCGGCTGAACCGTCGGCGCCGAATTCCGGTCTCGGAGGGTCCCGATCCCATGGGTGACTGCGCGCCTCAAATTGACGCTCCCCCCGAAGCTTTCAGGCAACAGGCGGAATGCGAACTCTTGGGAACCTGCGCCCACGAGAGGCGGGGCGCCGATCGTCGTGAGTTCAGTTACCGCTTGGCGTTGACGCCGATCAACGAGGCGACGGGCAAACCGGCAGCGGACGCAGAACCCACTTACGTTGTCGGCCGCGATGTAAGCGCGCGGGGCATCGGGCTGGAGCACACCGAGGCCCTCCCCTACCGCCGCGTGCGGATGCGGGCGGCCGACCCGCGTCTCGAAGAAATCGGGCTAGGCGGGCTACAGATCGATGTGACGCTCCGCTGGTGTCGTTTCGTCGGCCCCGGGCGATACGAGAGCGGCGGACGAGTGACGCGCAGCAACTTGCCGCTTGGATAGCTGTGGACGGCGCCGCCCGTTAAATAACCTACAGGAGACCTCTCATCATTCCGCTCGCCACCCCACCACAACCCAGCCATCGTGGATCTCGATCCCCTCCATGTGAAGGTTCTCCACCGGGCCTTCGCGCTTCGTGAGATCGATCGGATCGATGTCCACGGTCTGCGGGATACGATTGCCCTTGTTGATGGCGTCCGAGAGGTTGGTGCGTAGCCCGACCTCGGAGCTCGAGAGCTGCCCGCCCGACGCGGGGTCGAAACGCGTCGGCAGGACGTCCACGTCCCCCTGGCGGACGAGCTGCCAACGGCCCTCGACCTGTTGCGGTTCGAAGACCGCCACGAGGTCCCAGTTGTCATAGCTCTTGTCTTCGACGCGGATCTGCTCGGTGTGGATGATCGCTTTGATCCTCCCCTCGTGCAGTTCGACCGAGATCGGCCGGTCGGCCCGCAGCCGCATCGACCAAGCCTGGAACTCCTCGCCCTCGGCGGGCTGGTCGGCCTTCAGTTCGAGCCACGAGGGCGTGACGATGTTGATCCGCGTCGGCTCCTCAACCGATTCGCGCCGCAACGTCGCGCCGCCGAGGTAGGAATCCAGGAGGTTGTTGATCGCGGTCTGGTGCAGCCGCGCGCTGATCGGCGCGGGCAGCGGCGCCGGCGGCTCGCCCCAGGCGGCCAATTGGCTCTCGCCGGCCATCACGGCGTCGAGCGTCAGCGAGTGCGATGTCGTGTGGTAAACGATGCTCCGTGGCGTGGCCCGGCGCTGGCGGAGTTGGCGGGTGACGCGGGCGTCGTAGTCGCCGCGGGCCTCCGTGATGCGCAGGCCGAGCTCTTCGTTGAGCCGGTTCCTGACACGGACCTCGGCGTGGTCTGAAGCGATCGCATCGGCGCGGGCCTTCTGCTCTGCAACACGCTGGCGGGCGATCCGCTCGATCAATCGGCTGCCGAGCCCGCCGCCGATCTTCGAGACGCCTTGCGTCCTGGTGCGGGTCGTCGCGTTGGCGCTCGCCGGCGAGAGGTCGAAACGCTCGTCGCTGAGCGTCACGAGCTTCGACGCCGCAAACGTTGTGGTCCCCACGCTGCGGATCTGCACCGGGCCGTTGACGCCCACCGTGTTGGAGCGGGTCGAACCCGTCAGAGTGAACAACAGTCGCGCGCGGCCGTCAGATGGAAGCGTCGAGACACTCACCACGCCGTTCGTCAGACCCGTGCCGCGGATGCTGGTGCCGAGGATGCAATCGGTGAGCGGTCCGCAATCGTTGATCGCGCGGCCGGCGAGTTTGTTGAGCGTCGGCGTGTCGACCTCGACGTAGGCGTTCGGCGCGCCGAACTCGCCCCGCACCTGCGCCGCGAGCGAATCGTCCCTATCGAGCGAATCGAGCCCGGCGAGCAGCGCCAGCCGGCGTTCGACCTCGTGGCTGCCGCGGGCCGACTTCAGCGCCGCCTCGTCGGCGAGCCGTTCGGCGACGCCATCGACGGTCGCCTCGAAGGACTGCTTCTGCCGCTCGGCCGGCGCCGGGGCGAACGACGCCACGACGATGTAGTCCTCCAGTGCATCGGCGACCGCCTGGAGCTCCGGCCGGTCGAGACCGTCCGCGCCCGAGCCGAGCCGGCGGAGCGTCTCCCGCGCGGCGGCCAGGTCTGGCTCGGCGTCGGGGGCGAGTTGCTTCTGCACGCCCTCCCACGCCAGGAACGACAGCCAGCGGCGGCCGAACTCCGATTCGGGGTTCACCAGTCGCTCGACGGCGTAGACCTGCTCCGCGAGCCGGCCACGCGACGCGGCCAAGTCCTCGGCCGTGAGCGGCTGGAACGAAGACTTGGCCGCGTCGGCGAGCGACCGATAGTCTTGAGCGAGCGAAACCGTGGCGGGGGCGATAACGACGCTTAGGGCGAGCGTCAGATTGCGGATCAGGAACATCAGGAAGGCCTGGGGGATTAACGCTAGCGGGCCGGCCCCTGCTGGGCAGCCATCTGGGCAATCTAGGCTGGCAAGGGGCGTGCCGTCCAGGAAGCTAGCAAACCGAAACGAGCTCAAAGCTTGTCCCGCAGGCCGCGGAAGTACTCCTCGGCGTGCTCGCGGCGTGACTTCGGGAGCCGCTCGCTGGTGAGTGGGTCGGCCGGCTGAGCGTCGGAAGCGTTGAGCGGCGTCTTGATCGACTCGACGACGTCCCCCTTCACCGTCGGGCCATCGACGAGGCCACCGAACGTGCTCGAGCCGCGGCCCACGTCTTGGCGGACCTGGGTGTCGCGGTAGGAGACGTTGTCTTTCTCGGTGTTGCGCGAGCCATCGCCGCGTCCCCGGCCCATTCCGCGGCCATTCGCGCCGGGCTGGTTCTGGCCTTGGCCCTCCTGCCCCATCCCGGGCTGATTGCCCGCCATTTGGCCGGCTTGGTCGCCGGGCTTGTCGCCCGCTTCCATTCCCATCGCTTCTTTGGCGCCCATGATGTCGGCCATCGCAGCGTCGAGCATCCGCATCTCCTGATCCTCGCGCGCCATCTGGTCCATCTGCTGGGCCATCTGCTGCATCGCGTTGGCAGCCTGCTGCGGATCGCCCGCTTCCATCGCCTCTTTCGCCTGCTGCATCTGCTGCGCTAGCTGCTGCAAGCGTTCCATCTGCGGCTGCTTCATGCCGAGCTGGTCGAGCTTCTGCTGGAGCTTGCCGGCCTGGTTGAGGTCGCCCTGTCGCTGGGCCTCGGCGAGCTGCCGCTCAAGGTCCTGCTTCTGCTGTTGGTGCTGTTGAGTCGCCTCGCCCAGTTGCTGCTGCATCTTGCCGAGCTGCGCGGCGAGTTGGTCCTTTTTCTCCTGCGGGAGGTCCCCGCCTGCGAGCTGCTCGCGGACCTTGGCGATCTCGTCCATCGCTTTCTGCCAATCGCCCTGCTTCATGGCGTCGGCGGCCTTGTCGGCGGGGCCCTTACCAATGTCTTTCATGCGGTTGAGCTGGTTGCGCAGCTCGTCGCCCCCACCGAGCTTGTCGCGTCGCTCGGCGAGTTCTCGTGACAGGTCGTTGAGCTTGACGGCCGCCTTGGCGGGGTCCTTGGCTTCTTTCTTCGCCAGCTCGGCCGTCCCCTCTTCGACCTTCTTGAGCAGCGCCGAGGCGTCGGCGAGCCCCTTCTCCTCGGCCTCCTGGCGGCGCTTCGCCAGCTGCTTGCGGGCCTCCTCGGCGGCCTTCTTCGCCTCGTCGGCCGCGACCTGCTCGGTTGGCGACGGCTCGACGGTCGCCTGCGCTGTGCGGTTCCCGACCAGCGTCGCGATCAGCAGCGCGGCCAGCGCCGGGGCGAGCGGCCGCCAAACGCCCCGGTCGAGCCCCAGCTTGAACCGCTCGGCGACCTCGACCTTCGCGATCGCCCGCCGGGCGTCGCGCAGCAGCGCGGCGCCAGCGGGCGTGGCCAAGTCCTCTTCGCTGAGCGTCAGGCTGCTGGCGATCCGCTCGCGGAGGTTGTAACGCTGGTCGATCTCGACCGCCGCCTCGACCCGCGTCTTGCGACGCAAGGCTGTCCAGACGCTCGCCGCCACAACGCCCGCCAGCACCGCTCCGGCAAGCCAGAGCGTGGCCCAACTCGCGGGCAGGTTCGGCAGTACGACCACCTTGGGCGCCAGAATCGCCACGAAAGCGACACCGAACGCGATCGTCAGGCAGAGCGCGAGACGCCCCGCCCATTGCCGGAGCACCAACCGCTGCCGGGCCGCGTCAACGCTTTGCTCGATCTCGTCCACCCACCCCACCTCCTAAACCGAACCGACTCCCCACAATGCGAGCATTATAAGCGATCGCTCGAACCGGCAGAAATCGTTTTAGCCACTACTTTGCTCAATCTGAGTATTGATTGGCCCACGGCCTCAATGGTCGCGTTGCGCCCAGACTGTCAGCGGAAGCAGCGGCGTCACCCCAGCTGGCGCACGGCCAGTCGTCGTCTCGTCGTAGGCATGGCGATTGCACCAGCAGTGTTGCAAGCGATGCCGCCCGGCTGCCGCGTCTAGCGAACGCGGACCCACGGCGGCGTTCACCCCTCGTCAGGAGTGCGACCATGTCCAAGCCCCTCGTTGGCGACGCTTACCAGTGCAGCCATTGCAAGATGCAGATCGAAATCAAAACGCCCTGCCACTGCGAAACCGGTGAGCCGACCTTCACCTGCTGTGGTCAGCCGATGGAGAAGCTGAAGCCCGCGACGGTCAACGTCGAGCACGGTTAACCACGAGCGGGCGATCAATAAACAAACGACAACACCAACAACCGAGCGATAACAAATGAACAAGTACGACGCCGATCAACTCAAAGGGAAGAAGGTCGCGGTGCTCGCCACCGACGGCTTCGAGCAGGACGAGCTTACCCAACCCCGCGACGCCGTCATCGACTCGGGCGGTGAAGCCTTCGTCGTCTCGCTCGAGATGGGCGAGATCCAAGGCAAGCATCACGATCAACTCGGCGACAAGATCCCCGTCGATCGCATCGTTAGCGAATCGAGCGCCGACGAGTTCGACGCCTTGATCTTGCCCGGCGGTCTCAAGAACCCCGACACCCTGCGCCAAGACGCCGACGCCGTGCGTTTCGTCACCGAGTTCTTCAAGCAGCACAAGCCGGTCGCCGCGATCTGCCACGGGCCGTGGCTGCTCGTCGAGGCCGACGTGGTCGAAGGCCGCAAGGTGACTTCCTACCCAAGCGTCAGGACTGACCTCATCAACGCCGGCGCGAACTGGGTCGATGAAGAGTGCGTCTGCGACGAGGGCCTCGTCACCAGCCGCACGCCCGCCGACCTCAACGCCTTCTGCGCGAAGCTCGTCGATGAGATCGCCGAGGGCAAGCACGCCGGGCAGACGGCGTGAGTCGATGCAACTTGGATTAACAACCGAAGCGGGCGGGAACGATGTCGTTCCCGCCCGCTTCGTTATTGGATGGCCCCATAAAAGAGGTCCCATGCGCCGTGTCGGTGTCTCGTCACATCCCCCCTCGCTTTCAGGGAGGGGGACAAGCGCGCTACGACTTCTCTTCAGGCCCCGCTTCCGCCAGCGCCACCTCGACCATCTCTTCGATCGACTTGTCCCCCGTCGCGCCTTGCCAGTTCAGCTCGCCCATCCACCACGAGCGGATGTAACCGTTCTTGTCGACGACATACACGGTCGGCCACATCGTGTTGCCCCACGCCGCCCAGTTCTTGCTCTCCAGGTCCACGAGGATCGGGAACTCGAGTCCACGTTCGGCGGCCGCCGCCTTCACCAGCTTGGGGTCGCGTTCGCTCGAAGTCTCCGGCGTTTGGATGCCAATCAGCACCACGCCCTTCTCCGCCAGTTCGTCGTGCCAACGCTTGTAGATGTCGAAGTTCGCATGGCAGTTGTGGCACTGGAACGCGTAGAAGTGGACCAGCACCACCTTTCCACGGAACGACTTGAGCGTCAGCGGCTTCGAGTTGATCCAGTCGTCTACGCGCACGAACTCCGGCGCAAGCGGATAAATACGCGTGAGCTTCGACGTGTCGAATGGTTCGCCGAGCAGCTTCCACATCGCCTCGTGTTGCTGAGGCGTCAGCGCCTCAGCGAGCGCCGCTTGTTCCGCCGCGACGGTTTCCTTGAGACGTGTCTGTATTTCCTCGGTCGGCGATCCGCTTTGCTGTGCCTGCCGCAACTCTTCCTGGACCGCTTCGGTGGCTTGGGCCCGCGTCAGAAAGCCGTTGATTTGCTCGGGCGATAACTCAAGTCGCTTGCCCATCGCTTCGCGGAGCATCGCGCGCACGCCCTGCGCCTGGCACTCGAGTTGATGGAGCCGGCGCGCTTGCTGCTTGGAAAGGTTCGCGACGACCCATTGTCGGACCTGCTCCTCGAGGCCGGCGACCGTCGTCCGCATCTCGTCGGGCGACAAGTTCCGCGACGGCAGCCAAACCGCGTCCAACTTCGTGAGCAGTTTTTCAAGCGCCGCTTGCTTGCCGGGCGTGAGCTTGAGCTCGGCCTGCACCTCGGGCGTATGCACCAGCTGCAACAGCCGTTGCGGCAGGAGCTTCTCGGTGTCGGCTACTTGAGCAAAGGCGAACGCCGGCGCTAGGGCCGAGAACAGCAGAGCGCAGAGTTGAGCCCGCATGGCATTATCCCGAGGTAGACACAGAGGATTCGGCACAGGAAGCGTTCGATTATTGCCAAACTCGCCACGCCGCCAAGCAATCGGCGCCGCAGCACGAGGATAATCGCCGACTAGGTGCGACCGCTTACCGTCGCCGAAGCCGTAGTCGACCGACCCTGGCGGAGGGATCGCCACCCCGCTGCGGTGTGGGAGGTACGCAAACGGCGCCCGTAGCTTTGACGCAACGCCGGCGGGGACTATCGCTAGAAGGAGCCGCGCGAGCGACGCGCCCGATGCGCCGAGCCCCGCCATTCGTCCGTCGTCGTCACTGTCCCCCAGATCGAGACGACGCCGGCAAGTGGTTGGGGCGTCTTGATGACTTGCGAAGTCTCAAAGCAGACCTACCGTCTCGATGTTAAGAATTCTTCCAGTCGATCTACTGTGTTGAAAACATGGGAAGGAGTCAGCTCTAGTATTGCGGCTACTATCCACTCCGTGATACGGATCAACATAACTGCGTGCTCGCGTGCTCGCTCCGTATCTGGCAATCTGCCGAAATGGACGAGTCGGTTTCTGACTGAGGCCAGTTCATTTACTCGCCTCTTTTCCGAATCCGTTAACGAAGAACGCAACGCATAACGCACGAGCAAAAACGCTACCTTTTCTGAAGCGCTGCACTTCCTAATCGCATCCGAACTCATCCAAGAACGGTTGTCCAACGCAAAAAGCATTTCTAGAAGTGTCCAGCATTGGACAAAAGCCGAATTGATCGTGCGTTGCTGGAAGGCCCAATATGCAGAAATGAGCGGATAGCCACAGTCGTATCGATCTCTCCAGTCTTGCCTTCGAATCACCTTCATAGCAGTTCCAACTGCTTTTTCGAGGCTGACATCTCCGCACCATTTATGCCCCGGCTGCGGCGACTCTGCCGTCTCGTACTTTGCTGAACAACGAATGGTCCCACCCCAAGGCCATTCCCTGGAGTCTTGGAGGATTACATGGTCAGGATTCTCAACGATGGCTTTGTCAGCTGCAAAGACACAGCGTGATGAGAACAGAGACAACAGGACGCAAATGTCATCGATCGAATCGATAACTTGGTCCCACGGCAACGCGGATGGCATTTTGTCACCGACTAGCGTCGCCGTCGCTGTTATCGCATGCGTTCCTGTATTCCTAGTCACACGATGTTCGTCGGTCGTGATATCCACCAAGTGCTGCAAAGACTTTAGCCGATCGACGTATTCTGGCACTTTCTGGATGGAATAAGACTCGACTACCATCGTGTCACGATGGCTTGGGAAATCGAGGTTGAATATGCACAATTGCTCAGTCATTCAGAATCACTTAAACGCCTCGCCCGGCCCCGGAAACTCCCCCCCGCGCACGTCCTTCGCAAACGCCGCGGTCGCTTCCTTGATCGTCTCGCCGACTTTCGCGTAGCTCCGCACGAAACGTGGGACGTAACCCGTCGTCATGCCGAGCACGTCGTGGATCACGAGGACTTGGCCGTCGCAGTCGGGGCCGGCGCCGATGCCAATGGTGGGGATCGGGACCGCGGCGGTGATCGACTTGGCGATCTCGCTCGGCACGCACTCGATCACCATGCCGTACGCGCCGGCTTCGCTGGCGGCGCGGGCGTCGGCGAGCAGGCGTTGTTCGTCTCGCTGCACCTTGTAGCCGCCTAATTGGTGGACGCTCTGCGGACGCAGGCCGACGTGGGCCATCACGGGGATGCCCGCCGTCACCAGGGCGTGGATCGTGTCGGCCTGGGCCTCCCCCCCTTCGAGCTTGACGCTCTGGCAGCCCGTCTCCTTGAGGATCCGCGCGGCCGCGTCGATCGCGGCGCCCGTGTCGTAGTGGTTGATCGGGAACGGCAGGTCGACCACCGTCAGCGCCTTGGTGACCGCGCGGCCGACCATCTCGGCGTGGTAGATCATCTGATCGAGCGTGACGCCCAGCGTGCTGCCGCGTCCCTGCACGACCATGCCGAGGCTGTCGCCGATGAGAATGGCGTCGACGCCAGCCTCATCGATGAGCTGCGCCGTCGTGTAGTCGTACGCGGTAAGAACGACCAGCTTCTCGGCGGCGCCCTTCCGGGCGGTGAACTGCGGGGCGGTGATCTGAGTCATGGGGCCTATTGTCAGCTCGGCTCTTAGTGAAATCAAAGGGGAAACAAAAGACTTGAACCACAAAGGAACGAAGGAACAAAGAAGGACTTCGCATCAAGCCTTTGTTCCTTCGTTCCTTTGTGGTTCATTCCTTCTGACAAACAATGATCCACCCGTTCGTCCGTAGCGATGGGAACAACCAAGGCCGTGGGAGCGCGTGGCGTCGGGCGACGTCGAGAGAGAGCCAGCGCAGCACCTTGAGGTTCGCTTCGCAGAGGTCTCGCCGCAACTCGCGCTCGCGGAAGACGTGCAGGAAGAAGTTGGGAACGCCGCGGTACGGATAAGTCTTGTCGCCCGTTTCGTAGCCGCCCTTCCCGACGGCGCCCTTCGCCAAACTACGCAGCGCCCACCAGGGGCCGCCGGGGTCGCGCAAGTTGAACCAGAAGTTGTGGACGTGCAGCACGAGCTTGCCGTCCGGCTTCAGGATACGCCGCATGTGCCGCAGCGCGGTGAGGCGGTGCTCGCGGCCGCGGATCATGCCCAGGGTGCTGAACAGGCACATGGCGTGGTCGGCCGATTCATCGGCGACGAGGTCCGGAGTCATCTCGACGAGGTTCGCGCAGACACACTCGACCGGCAGCGATTCGGCATCGGCCTTCGCGCGCACCACGTCGAGCATCGCGTCGGAGAGGTCGATCGCCAGGCCCCGCCAGCCACGACGCACGAGCGGCAGCAGCGCCCGGCCGCTGCCGCAACCGAGGTCGGCGATTACTCCACTGCTAGAAACTCCCCCAACTAACGTTGGGGGCTCGCCAAAGGTCTCTGCGAGTACGCTCTCTTCGAACGCAAAGAGGGGGTTATCGGCGTGGTAGGCGTCGTAGTCATCGGCGATCGACCGCAGCTGCGTGTAGTCCCACGCGCCACGCGGCACGCCGGGGGGGAGTCGCCAATCGGGAAGCCGCTGCATAAGGCCCAGTAGCGTAACGGCGGCGAGCCGGGGACGTTAGTCCTCGGAGGGTTGTGGTGAATAGTCTGGTAAGCGAACCCCGCTGCACTCCGGGGGCTGACGCCACCCGGCTCGCCGTCTTCGGCAAGCTAGGCCGGTTGTAGGGCCGCGTTGACCCGGAGAGACCGGCGGCGTCCAATAGGAGGTGTTCGGTATCCCGTACTGCGATCGAGGTTTCAGATGCTGAAGGCCGCCCTCCTGCTGCTTGCGATCCCCGCCGTCATCCTCTCGGCGGATCACAAGGCCATGACCCAAGTGGCCGTGGGGGACGCCTTCCCCTCTCTCGAAGGCGTCGCCGACAACCAAGGCGCCAAAGCGACCGTCATCGGAGTCCCCGGCGGGCCGGAGTGGATGAACGAGATGTTCACCGGCGATATCAAGGACGACTTCGCGCCAAAGTACGCTGACGCGGGCGTCAAGTTCGTGACGCTCGCCGGCCCACGGCTGGGCGACAAAGTCGCGTCGCTCTCGATCGACCCGACGAAGCTCAACAACACCCTCGGCGAAGGCCGCGGCCCCCGCGTCTACGTCCTCGACGCAGACGGCAAGGTGGCGTGGTTCGACATCGAGTACTCGCTATCGACCCACCGCGAGTTGCACGCGGCGCTCGATGAGCTGACCGGCAAGTGAGAAGAATTGGCCGCGGATTTAAAGGGATCGAAATGGGTTATCGCGGATCCTTTTCTTAGAAGAGATCCGCGTTCATCCTTTGTAATCCGCGTCATCCGCGTCCCATTCTTAGAAGTGGCTTAGCGCTCAGCGAGCAGACGTTGCCGCCACGTGCGAAGGCGCTCGAAAGCGTCCATCGGCGCCAACCGATCGATATCGAGCGCGCGGATCTCATCGAGTAGCGGATGATCCGCGGTTTCGAACAGCGTCATCTGGATGCCAACGGCGCTGCGCGAACTGTCGGCTATCGGCTGTCGGCTGTCGGCTTTTTGAGCTTCGAGCTCTTCTAGGATGGCGGCAGCGCGTTCGTTGACGCTGCGTGGGACGCCGGCGAGTTGGGCGACGTGGATGCCGTAGCTCTTGTCCGCCGGGCCTTCGACGATCTGGTGCAGGAAGACCACGCGGCCGTCGTGCTCGCGGACCGCGACGCTGAGGTTCCCCACGCCCGGCAGGCGGCCGGCGAGCTGCGTCAGCTCGTGGTAGTGCGTGGCGAACAGCGTCCGGCAACCGACCACGTCGTGCAGGTGCTCGACGATCGCCCAAGCGATCGACAGGCCATCGTAAGTGCTCGTGCCGCGACCGATCTCGTCGAGGATCACCAGCGACCGCGGCGTCGCTGTGTTGAGGATGCGCGCGGTCTCGGTCATCTCGACCATGAAGGTACTCTGCCCGCGCGACACATCGTCGCTGGCGCCAACGCGCGCAAACAACCGATCCGCCACACCGATGGTCGCCTTCGTCGCCGGCACAAAGCTACCGATCTGCGCAAGCAGCGTGATCAACGCCGTCTGCCGGATGTAGGTGCTCTTGCCGGCCATGTTGGGGCCGGTAAGGAGCAAGAGGGACGAGGGGCTAGGGACGGGGGACGAGGGCTGCCGTTCTTCCCCCGTCCCTCGTCCCTCGTCCCTCGTCCCCGCGCAGCGCACCCCGTTCGGCACGAATGTTCCCTCCGGCTCGGTCAGGTCCAGCACCGGGTGGCGGCCGGCTACGATCTCGAGCACCGGCCTATCGACGACTTCGGGGCGGCAGTAACCGCGCGAACGGGCGAGCTCGGCGAGGCTCGCTAACGCGTCGATCTCGGCGAGCGCCTCGGCGGTGGCGAGCAGGCGCTTGCCCGCGTCGGCGGTCGCTTCGCGCAGTTGTGAGAAGAGGTCGTACTCGAGCGTGAACGCGCGGTCCTCGGCGGTGAGGACCTTTTCTTCGTACTCCTTCAGCTCGGACGTGATGTAGCGCTCGGCGTTCTTGAGCGTCTGTTTGCGGATGAACTCCGCGGGGACCTTGCCTTGGTGGGCGTGCGTGACTTCGAGGTAGTAGCCGAAGACCTTGTTGAAGCCGACCTTGATCGACGGGATGTCGGACTCGGCGGCGATCTTCGCCTGATAAGCCGCCATCCATTGCTTGCCGCCCGCCATCAGCTCGCGGCACTCGTCGAGGTCGGCCGAGTAGCCTTCGCGGATGAAGCCCCCCTCGCGCGGCGAGAGCGGGCAGTCGTCCACCAGCGCCGCCGTCAGTTGCTCACGCAGATCGCCGCAGAGGTCGATGCGTTCTTCGAGCCGTTGCAATCGCTCGCTCTTGCGACCGGCGAGCTTTGCTTTGAGGCGTGGCAACGCGCCGAGCGTGCGGCCGACGCTCGCCAAGTCGCGCGGACTCGCTCTGCCAGTCGTTGCGCGGGCGACGAGACGGTGCAAGTCGTACACGCCGCGTAGCTCTTCGCGGAGCGTTGACGTGAGCGATGCGTTCTCCACCAGTTCGGCGACGGCGCTCTGTCGGTGCGTGATCGCATCAACGCTCGTCAACGGTCGCCGTAGCCAGTCGGCCAACAACCGCGCGCCGGCGCCGGTCACGGTGCGGTCGATCACGCCGAGGAGCGCGCCGTCGCGCCGGCCGTCGCGCAGCGTGTGCGTCACCTCGAGGCTGCGCCATGTGGCGGCGTCGATCTGCAGCGACGAGTCGGCTTGGAACGGCTTCAAGCGATCGACGTGGGCGAGCGACGCCTTTTGCGTCTCGTACAGGTACCCAAGGATCGCCCCCGCTGCCGACAGCGCCAACGCGTCGGCGTGCGACGACGAATCGAATCCAAAGCCTTCGAGTGACTGGGTCCCAAAGTGTTTGCGGAGCGACTCCATCGCCATCTGCACGCCGAAGGACCACGTCGGCCGGCGCGTGATGGCGGCGCGGTCGGACGCCTCGGGCGGCAACAGGGCGTCGCTACCCTCGGCGACGAGACACTCGGCCGGTTCGAGGCGCGACAGTTCGTCGGCGAGGCGGCGTTCGTCGATCGCAGTGGCGGTGAACTCGCCCGTCGAGACTTCGATCCACGCCAAGCCGACAAGCGGCCGGTGATTGCCCTTCGGCGCTTGGCCGTCGAACGCGACGGCGGCGAGGTAATTGCTCGCCTGCGGATCGAGGAGCTGGTCATCAATGACGGTGCCGGCGGAGACGATCCGCGTCACTTCACGACGGACGATCCCTTTTGCCTCGGCAGGGCTCTCCATCTGATCGCACACCGCCGCCCGCCGGCCGCAACGCAGAATCTTCGCCAGATAGGCGTCGAGCTGGTGGTGCGGGAACCCCGCCATCGGCACGGCCTTCGCGCCCTTGTCTTTGTCGCGCGTCGTGACGGTGATGCCCAGCAGCCGCGCCGCTTCCTTCGCGTCCTCGTAGAACAGCTCGTAAAAGTCCCCCATGCGGAACAAGAGCAACGCGTCCCCCGAGACCGCCTTGGCCTCGTGGTACTGCTGCATCATGGGGGAGAGTTGCGACATTGAGGTGTGCGACTTGAGGACTCGGCTGGTGAAGCGAAAAGCTTGGCGCACCAGCCCTCAAGTCTCAAGCCTACTCGCGCAGCGAGCAGGCCTCGCTGCACTCGCGGCGCTGGCGCTGAGGACTCCCCAAGAAGCCCTCGTCCCCCGCCCCTAACCCCTCGTCCCTCCCGCTACTGCACCAACTGCTCTTCTTCGCCCGACGCGTTGAGCTCAATCACGCCAGAGTCTTCGAGGCCGCGGACGATGTCGACAATCTTCTGCTGTACCTCTTCGACCGCGGAGACCTTCACCGCGCCGAGGAACTCCATCTCTTCGCGGAGCATGTCGCCGGCGCGTTGAGAGATGTTGCTGAGGATCTTGTCCTTCAGCTCGGGACTCGCGCCCTTCAGCGCCAGCGCCCACTGCGAGGTCTCGACCGACTTGAGGACCTGCTGGATGTCCTTCTGGCCGAGCTTGCCGATGTCGTCGAAGACGAACATCAGGTGGCGGATCTCTTCCACTAGGTCGGGATCGTCGGTCGCGATGCCGTCGAGCAGCGAACGCTCGGTCGCGCGGTCGATAACGTTGAGCATCGCGGCCACCGCCTCGACGCCGCCGGCGACCTGGAAGCTCTGGCTCATAACGCTCGACATGCGGCGTTCGAGCCCCGACTCAACTTCGCGGACGATCTCGGGATTGGTCTGCCCCATCGTTGCCATCCGGCGTACGACAGCGAGCTGGCGGTCCGGAGGCAAGCCGCCGAGGATCGCCGCACTGAACGACGCCGGCAGGTGCGCCAGGATCAGGGCGATCGTTTGAGGATGCTCATCGACGAGGTAGGTCGCGATGTTCTGTGTATCGACGTTCCGCAAGAAGCCGAACGGCAGCGCTTCGATCGACTGGCGGAGCTTGTCGATGGTGTCGGTGGCTTCATGGCCGAGCGCGCCTTTGACGAGCTTCTTGGCGAACTCGAGGCCGCCGCCGTCGCCATTGACGGGGTTGGTTTCGGCAAACTCACGGATCGCCTCTTCTTGCTCCTCGACGCTGACGCGTTCGAGCCGGGCGATCTCGATCGACACCTGCTCGATCTCGCGCGGTGAGAAGCGCTTCATCACCTCCGACGCCTGCTCCTCGGGCAGGCTCATCAGCACGACGGCGGCCTTGTGCAGGCCGGTGGGGGTGGTGATTGCAGGCACTTGGCAGACCTCGACAAGTCGCGGCGAAAACTCCGGCGCTTCGTCGAGATTGATCGACTAAAACGCCCGCGGCGCCTGAGAGAATCTGCCGGTTAGGCAAAAGGAACCGCTGCTAGCACGGCGATGGTGGTTCCAAGAGGATTCACCACAAAGGAACGAAGGAACAAAGAGATTTTGCTGAAGGCAATCGTGCGCTCTGCTTCCGTCGTTCCTTTGTTCCTTTGTGGTTAACTACTTTGAATCAGATTCACTGCCGGCTTCGGCGGCCCAGCGCGCGGTGACGTTTTGGGTGTGGCGGACTTGGCAGCGGATGCGGGCCGTGACCACGGTGCTGGGGCGGTGCGTGGGGGGCGTCAGCACGGACTCGTCGCCCCAGTAGCGGCACGCCAGGTCCCAGCGCTCTTCGTCCGCGACCCAGCGCCAGCGGAGGCCGTCGTCGTCGCGGTAGGTGCGGCCGTCGCAGAGCACCGCAGCGATCTTGTCGATGGCGACGGCGACCGCCGCCGGGTCGGCGACAACTTCACCGCCGCTGAGGACCAGTTGCTCGGCGGCTGCACTAGCAGCGGCGACAACTTCCGGCGTTGGCGGCTCTCCGACCCGCAGCTGCGTGTAGTCGCGGCAGCAGTCGTAGACCGCCTCGTGGCAAGAGACGCGGATGCCGTACCAGGCGTCGCCGCGCAGGACGTGGAGGTAGCGCGACTCGCTGTGCGGAGACAGTTCGAGGACGCATTCGAGCCCCGCCGCCGCGGCGGCCGCCTGGCCAGCTTGGGCGACGAGGAGCGTCGCTTCGTCGGGGCCCGCAGGGCTCGGTGTTTCAGGAGCGTTCACCCTCCAAGAATACCCGGCCCACAGCGAAGTCCAACGGGCGGGCCGGCTTCGTCTGCCAATCGTCGGCGCCGCGGGTTAGAATGCGGTCTGCCGCGACGCGGCTCCTAGGACCTCACTTTCGGCGGAGAGCAATACCTTGCGACGCATTGGCCTCGTGTCTGGACTTCTCGCATTAGCCCTTTGGTCGAGTGTCGCCGTGGCGCAAGACCCGGTCGACGAGGTGCTTGACGTTCCAACGTCAGAGTCGCAAGAAGCAACCTCCGAAGCCGAGGAACCCGCTGCGGAGACCGAAGAGCCCATGGTGGACGGGGAGGCGGCGACGCCCGAAGAGCCCGTAGAAGACGCCGCCGAAGCCGAAACAGAGATGGCGGAAGAACCCGCGGCGATCGAGCCCGAAGAGCCGGCCCCGCTCGATGAGAGCGAACCCGCGGTTGAGGAAGCCGTCGAAGAACTCGAAGACGAAGCCGCGGATGGCGCGGAGGTCGCCGAAGACGAGGCGATGGAAGACGAGGCGATGGAAGAAGCCGAGGCCGAGGAGCCCGAAGCCGCCGCGACCGATTGGGGCGGGATCATCGAGCGCGCCCCGGCGTTCTTCGCCAAGACGCACCACGCCGTGGTCCACCTGCCGATTGCGCTGTGGGTGTTCGGCGCGTTGTTCGTCGTGATCGGCGTCGTGATTCCGTCGTGGCGGACGCAGATCCCGCTGGCGTGCCTTGTCGGCGGCGCGCTGACGTCGGTGGCGGCGGTCGCCAGCGGCTGGTGGTACGCCGAGTTCGACTACGGCGCGCCGTGGGCGTGGGGCGATGGCTTCGGCGACTGGTCCGAGCACCTCGTGCGGCACCGCTGGTACGGCTTCGGCCTCGCCGCCGCGTCGATCGTGCTGTCGATCATCGCCCTAATCAGCCAAGCGCGGCAGAGCAAGGGACTCGGCGCGTTCTGGCGGTTGGGGCTGATCGGCCTAGCACTGGCCGTCGCCTGGGAAGGCCACCTCGGCGGCGAGATGATCCACGGCGAAGGCTTCATGGAAGAGGCGTTCCAAGAGTGGGTCAGCCCCGCCGCAGAAGAGTGATCTCACAGCTCACGAGTGAACCACAAAGGAACTAAGGAACCAAGGCTGTATCTCCGAAGGCTTCCTTTGTTCACTTCGTTCCTTTGTGGTTCTTATTCTTTTGCGGTTCAGTCCAGTCAAACCATCGCGGCACTGCCATGACCCAACCTTCCAAAGCCTCCTTCATCGCCGGTTGGGTGTTGAGTGTGTTACTCACCGTGTTTCTCTGCGGTCTGAGCGCGTCGGGTAAGTTCATGGACTTCCCTAACAAGGCCGAGATCATGGGAAAGTTCGGCTATCCCGACGACGTGATGAAGTGGATCGGCATGGTCGAGATCGCGGTAACCATCCTGTTCCTCATCCCGCAAACGGCGTTCATCGGCGCCATCTTGCTCACCGCCTACCTCGGCGGCGCGACCGCGACGCACGTGCGTATCGAAGACCCCTTCTACATGCCGATCATCATGGGCGTCGTCGTGTGGATCGCGCTGGGGCTGCGCAAGCCCGATGTCTTCCAGCTCGCCTTCGGCTACGACAAGTGCGTCGCCGATCCGCAAGCGAAAGACGTTTGAGGAAAAATTGCACCACGACGGACACGACGAGCACGACGAACGTTCTCAGGGACAATATCAGTCCGACAAACAAGCCGTCGTGTTCTTCGTGTCCGTCGTGGTGAATCCCTTAAACACAATAGATTAGGCAGCCAGCGCGACGCCCTTCTTCGGCGCGGCGAGGATGTCGCAGTGGTCGACGGCGCAGAGGTCATCTTCGCTGACTTTCCGACCGCGGAAGCCGCCGTCATCGGACACGAGGTGAACGTCGTAGCCCATCGCGACGAGGAAGGCGTGTAGGTCGCGGCGTCGCTCGGAGGGTGAGTGCTTGAAGACCTCGCAGTGGAGGTACGGACGTTTCTTGCGGATGAGGTCGGCGATCGATTCGAGCACTTCCAGGTCGTGACCCTCGGTGTCGGTCTTCACAAACCGCAAGCGGTCGATCCGGTCGGCAAAGTCGCGGTGCAAGAGTTCGTTGAGATTGAGCCCCTGCACTTCGAGCGTCAGCATCCGCCGACGGCGTAGCCACGACTGGTCGGCGGCGTCGCCGCCGTTGCAGAATCCGGGGTCGCCATAGCTGAAAGTGAACGCGCCGTCCTCGGGCGTTGCGGCAGCCATTACGGGGACGATGTTGGCGATCTTGCGATTGAGGTCGGCGTTCGCCTGCAGCGTCGGGAAGACGTAGCGGTTGGGCTCCATTGCGAGCACACACCCCTCAACGCCGGCGGCGATACCCAGCGGCAGGCTGGTGTCGCCGCTGTGTGCGCCGACATCGATACAGAAGTCGCCTGGGCGCACGAACTGTCGGTGCTCGGCGATGAGAGCCGCAGTCACCTCACAGCGATAAGCTTTCGGGTGCAGCCACTGCGCGTAGGAAACGACGCCATCAGGACCAAGGTCCGCGGTGCGGACGTCGTAGCCGTACGTACGCGGGCTCGGTTTCAGTCCGAAGAGGTAAACGAACTCGCGTAACTTCACGGCAGGCGCCTCGCAGCGGGGTCGGGCTTTACGGTGCAAGAGAGGAAGAACCCTACTCTTTCTGCCGTGTTTGGCCCTAGACCGATTCGAGACGCCCGCCCATTGAAGCTAGGCAATCTGGTGAGCGCCGGGAGTTACCAGCCAATCGAGACGCCGACCCCTGGCGCGCCGATCACGACACCACCGCGGCCGCCGTAGTAGCCACCGTAGCGACCGCCGTAATATCCACGACTGTAGCCACGATAGCCGGAGCGATAAGCGCGCGGCCTGTAGTAGGCGCGGCCGCGGGCGTAAGGGGTGTAGTAGCCACGGACGGGACCGCGATAGAAGCCGCGTCGGGCTTGGGCGTCGCCGGCGGTGATGAACAGCATGGCGACAGCGCCGAGGGCGGTGGCGGCGAGGGACAATCCACGTTTGCGGAGCATGTTGCTTCTCCTCTCGATAGCTAGCAGGGATTAGGACGGCCGGCCACTTTCTTCGGTCGGCCAGTTAGCTGTGCGGAGCCGATGCTTGTGCGCACTTGTACGGAGGCAGCGGGACGAATTAGTCGTCGAATCACCACCGACCCTTACCAATGCACGCCGCGTGCCAAACGGGCCGGGCCGCCCCGGTTATCCCCGGGACGGCCCGTGCTAGCCATCGTTATCGAAACGGGCTGATTAACTTCACCAGCCGACAAAGACACCAACCCCCGGAGCGGCGACGCGGACCCGACCAGCGCCGACGCGGACGCCGACAAACGGTGTGTTGACCACCACCGGTCGGCGCCCATACACGGCCGGCGCCCTGCGAATCACGGGACGATAGCGACGGGCTTCAGCCGACTCCGGCAGGGCAAAACCGATCGCTAGGAGAGCCAGGAGGGCGGCTCCAGGGCGTTTGTTAGTCGAGATCATTTGGGAGCCTTGTGGGGTCGTTGCAGGCGGTTAGAGAGCGGTAGCTGGCCTTCCCGTGCCGCGTTGGCACACAGCCGGAAGGTTAGCTTGCATCGATCGTGTACGCGAACAGGAGGTGGTCGATACGCGACCACCCCGACGGCCGGCGTAGCGAATCGCACCCCCTCGTCCACGACAACCCCCTCCGAGGGGTGGTGTCTTGCGAGTCCGCATTACGGGGCTCGCGACGGGGCCGCCAAACTGGCAGGCGATTCTCAACTCTCAGGAGGAGAACGCTGGCATTTGGCCAGAATGACAGGCCGATCTCGGAGCACGAGACTATACCTATCGCCGTAAGATGCCTGCTAGAAAGCACTTACAAGCTTCCACAGGCATTGGCGCCCGACTTGCTTTCTAGCGTTCCGACTGCGTCACCGTTGCGCCGTGATGCGGGCTGTCGAGGCTGTCTTTACCGGGTTGGCGATACGTCTCCACCCGATCGTTCATCCATAAGTCACATCTTCCACCCTAGTCGTGAGGAGTTCGCCGATGGCGACCGCTGCCAAAAAGAAGTCAAAGGTCAAGCTCGAGCCGATGGGCGACAAGGTCGTCGTCGAGCGCGTCGAATCGTCCGACAAGACCGCCGGCGGCATCTTTCTGCCCGACTCGTCGAAGGAAAAGCCCAACCGCGGCAAGATCGTCGCCGTCGGTCCCGGCAAGCTGCTCGATGACGGCAAGCGCGGCCCCCTGCAGGTGAAGGTCGGCGACGAGGTCCTCTTCACGACCTACGCCCCCGAAACCATCGAGATCGACGACGAGGAGTTCCTCCTCATGAGCGAGAGCGACATCCTCGCCGTGGTTGAGTGAGCTCTTTGAGTGATCTCCCCATTTAGCCCCCGTCAATGACGGGGGGCTAAATGCGTCCCCAATACCAACCCGCACACAGGAGTTATCCCATGGCGAAAATGATCGCCTTCGATCAAGAAGCCCGCGACGCGATGCGTCGTGGCGTGCAGAAGCTGGCCCGCGCCGTGAAGGTCACCCTCGGCCCCAAGGGTCGCAACGTCATCCTCCAGAAGTCGTTCGGCTCGCCGACCGTCACCAAGGACGGCGTCTCGGTCGCCAAGGAGATCGAGCTGGAAGACACCTACGAGAACATGGGCGCGCAGATGGTGAAGGAGGTCGCGGCCAAGACCTCCGACATCGCCGGCGACGGCACCACCACCGCCACCGTGCTCGCCGAGGCGATCTTCAACGAGGGCCTCAAGGCCGTCGTCGCCGGCGTCAACCCGGTGCAGATGAAGCAGGGCATCGAGCGGGCGGTTGAGGACATCACCGCCGAACTCAAGAAGATGTCGATCAAGGTCAAGTCGACCCAAGAGATGGCCCAGGTCGGCACCGTCGCTTCGAACGGCGACACCGAGATCGGCGAGATGCTCTCCAAGGCGATGGAGAAGGTCGGCAAGGACGGCGTCATCACCGTCGACGAAGGCAAGTCGCTCGCCACCGAAGTCGAGTGGGTCGAGGGCATGCAGTTCGACCGCGGCTACCTCTCGCCGTACTTCGTCACCGACCAGCAGCTGATGGAGTGCGTCCTCGAGGACTGCTACATCCTGGTCCACGAGAAGAAGATCTCGAGCATCAAGGACCTGATCCCAGTCCTCGAGGCCGTCGTCAACTCGGGCAAGCCGCTCTTGATCGTTGCCGAGGACATCGAGGGCGAGGCGCTCGCGACCCTCGTCATCAACAAACTGCGTGGCACGTTCAACGTCGCCGCGGTGAAGGCCCCGGGCTTCGGCGATCGTCGCAAGGCGATGCTCGAAGACATCGCGATCCTCACCGGCGGCCAGGCGATCTTCGAAGACCTCGGCATCAAGCTCGACTCGATCGGCCTCGCCGAGCTGGGTCGCGCCAAGAAGGTCATCATCTCGAAGGACAACACGACCGTCATCGAGGGCGCCGGCAAGTCGAGCGACATCAAGGGCCGCATCGATCAGATCCGCCGCGAGATCGAGAACACCACCAGCGACTACGACCGTGAGAAGCTCGAAGAGCGGCTCGCGAAGCTGTCGGGCGGCGTGGCGAAGGTCAACGTTGGCGCCGCGACCGAGAGCGAGATGAAGGAGAAGAAGGCCCGCGTCGAAGACGCCCTGCACGCGACGCGTGCGGCCGTCGAAGAGGGCATCCTCCCCGGCGGCGGCGTCGCCCTGGTCCGCTGCTCGGCCAAGGTCAAGCCGACCGGTCTGTCGCATGACCAAGAGGTCGGCTACCAGATCGTCGTCCGCGCTTCGCAGGCGCCTCTCAAGGCGATCGCCACGAACGCCGGCAAGGACGGCGGAGTGGTCTGCGAGAAGGTCGCCGACATGAAGGGTGGCGAAGGCTACAACGCCGCGACCGACAAGTACGAGGACCTCGTGAAGACGGGCGTCATCGACCCGGTAAAGGTGACCCGCACAGCGCTACAAAACGCCGCGAGCGTCGCCACGTTGTTGCTCACGTCCGACGCGCTGATCGCCGAGGCCCCCAAGAAGGGCAAGGGCGGCGCGGCGGCTCCGGGCATGGACGACATGTATTGAGACCGGGCCTGACGGACTCGACAGGGGTCAGGGGTCAGGAGTCAGGCGTCAGGGATCAGCAAACGACGAAGCCGCCGGCGAAAGCCGGCGGCTTTTTTTGTATCCTTCGCTTAGCTTACCCCTGCCTCGCCCTATCACTGGAATAAAGCCATCTTGGATACCACAAGCACAGGTCCAAAGCCCTTTTGCTTTGTGCTGATGCCGTTTAGTTCCGACTTCGATGATGTCTATCATATCGGCATCAAAGAGTCTTGCGAGAAGGCCGGGGCATACTGCGAGCGAGTAGACGAGCAGATATTTCACGAGCGTATCCTTGATCGCATCTACAATCAGATCGCAAAAGCAGACATGATCATTGCCGACATGTCCGGACGAAATGCAAATGTCTTTTACGAGGTAGGGTACGCACATGCCCTCAACAAACCAACCATACTTCTGACAAAAGATGCGGCGGACATCCCCTTTGATCTCAAGCACTTCCCACACATCGTCTATGGAGAACAGCTGACCGTTCTCCGGCAGAACCTTGCGACAAAAATCGCTTGGTTTATTGAGAACCCACTCGCTACAAATCCGAAGCAAACTGTTGAGATCGAGCTTTACCAAGACGGTGTAGATGTATCTTCTGGCAAAGCATCGTGCTCCCCGAAGCCTGGATACTACCCATGGCCCGAGCTAACACTTGCCAATCGATCGTTTCGCACATTCGAGCCTGGTGAACTACGACTAGCAGTAGTCACCCGCTCCGGCGAGTTCCCATATTGCGAATTGCCCACGGGGCAGATGCAGAATATGGATACGTGCCGCATGCCAGATGGTGGCTATTTCCATATGCTGCCCGTATTCGACACCCTCTTCCCTCAAGCCTTTACTTCTTGCGAGTTTGGACTTCGATATAGCAATGACCAGAGCAAAGGTTCAACGTCTATCACACTTCGTGTATTCACTAATTTCGGAACCCGTGACTACGACCTAGCTATTCAGCTTTCGTAGGGTCGCGTTTAAGGGACTTACGTCGATTGCGACTTGGACAAGACTTCGTACGCCCCGCCCCGCCCGTCTAGTGGCCTTGGACACCGCCCTCTCGGAGCGGAGTCAGGAATTCGACTCCCCTACGGGGTACTTCACCCGTCTCCGGAAACTGGGGATTGGTGTAATCGGCAATACAATCGATTCTGAAACCGTTAGTCGGGGTTCAAGTACCTAATCCCCAGCCCGGCACATTCGCATTCCGGCGCTTTCGCCCAGTCGGTGTTACCGCAATGGTCAAATCCTGTCGCCTTCACTCGCAATCCCGCTCAGCGCAGCAGTCAGTTAGCCCCGGCAGGGGCGGCAGCGCGTAGCCAGGGGCGCGAGCCCCTGGGAACCCTCGTCCATCGGACAGAGCCCCGGAGGGGCGACAGCAACTCGACTCGCCACGTTGCTGTCGCCCCTCCGGGGCTTCTCACTTTTAGCGCTCGTTCCCAGGGGCTTGCGCCCCTGGCTACGCGCTTTCGCCCCTCCGGGGCTTTGGTCTCTGCGCGGATAACTCGCTCTCGCCCGCGCAATCGCTACGACCGCGACAACCGCTACATCTTCACACACAACTTCGATTGGGCCCCCTCCTTTTCGTTGTCAGAGGGGGCTGCCCGATTAGCGTGGAGATTGTTGTTTGGGGCGACCGCCTACCCTCGACGGGGCGTCCTTCCTCTGGCGGTTGCCGATCCTTTCTCCCTCAGCTGTGAGTTGCACCTAATGAAGCTTTCTGTCTCGCGTTTTCTCGCCGGTGTTGCGGCGGCGTTGGGTTACGTCGTCCTTGCTGCTGGCGCTTCGGCGGCGACGGTTGTCGTCAACGGCTTCGAATCCCCGGTAGCCATGCCGGTCGCCGGCGCGTGGTACGCCGCCGACATCCGTGATGGCGGGACCGCCTCGGTGGTCGATCTCACCGGCATGGGCGGCGACCTCGAGTCGAACCAGCCCCTCCCCAATGGCGCCGCGATGCTGACCACCGGCATGGCGAACAACGACAAGGCCGAGGTCGCGACCTACGCCGACTACGGCGACGCGACAACCGTGCTCAACACGGCGCTCTTCGGCTTCGACTACTACAAGCAAACCGTCGCCGGCGGCAACGCGTTCGCGGCCCCTTCGTTCAAGATCGGCATCCTGGCGCAGGGCGGCACGGGTGACAACTACGGCCAACTGGTCTTCGAGCCGAACTGGAACCAGCCCGGCGGCGGTTCGCAGGCCCCCCCCGCCGACGCTTGGCAGTCGGTGAGCATCGACGCGAACACGGGCGCCGGCGCCGACCCCTCGGGCGGTTGGTTCTGGACGGGCGGCTTTGAGCTGCCGAACGGCGCTGGCGGCCCGCCGATCCGTTCGCTCGCCGAATGGGCGACCGCCTTCGCCACGGCCGACCCGACGGACTTCGCCAACGCCCGTGTCGTGAGCCTCGCGATGGGCGTCGGCACCTACAACCAGGGCCAGATCGGCTACTTCGACAACGTCAGCATCGACATCCCCGGCGGACTTGCAACGACGTTCGACTTCCAGGCGATCCCCGAGCCGACGAGCGCCGTGCTCGCCGCCGCCGGTTGCCTGCTGACCGGGATGCGGCGTCGCAAGTAAGCGAAGGCCGTTCGGTTAGCTAACCCCAAACTTCGGAAGCCGCCGGCAATGCGCCGGCGGCTTCTATTATTTGATGGGATGGCGAGGCGCCGCGCGTGGTGAGAGATCTCGCTGAGGCAGGCGGGTTTTGACTCAGATTTAGCCAGCGCCTGTGGTTTAATGGGTGAATCCTTCGCTTCTCTCCACCCTCACTCGAACCGTCTCCTTCGAAGCTATGCTTTTCCGCTTGCACCCCGCCATGGACATAACGCTCCGGTCGCTGGCGGTAGTTTTCTTGATCGCCGTCGCCTCCGTCGCGGCCTCTGCCGCGGAGCCCGCGCGGCCGCCGATCGTGGTGTTCCTTTCGGACGACCACACGCTGCTCGATTCGTCGGTCTACGGATCGACGGAGATCAGCACACCGAACATGGAGCGGCTGGCGGCGGCGGGGATGACGTTCGATCGGGCGTTCGTCGCGTCGCCCGCTTGTGCGCCGAGCCGCGCGGCGTTGCTCACGGGGCTGATGCCCGCACGGAATGGCGCCGAGCCGAACCACTCGCGGCCGCGGAAGGACATCAAGCGGCTGCCGGCTTACTTCCAGCAGCTGGGCTACGAGGTCGTTTCGTTCGGCAAGGTCGCTCACTACAACCAGGTGCTCGAGTACGGCTTCGATGTCGCCGAGTTCTTTAACTACCACGAAGACAAGTGCGTCGCCGAGGCAGTGAAGTGGCTCGAGGCCCGCGACAGCGACAAGCCGCTCTGCCTGTTTGTCGGCACGAACTGGCCGCACGTGCCGTGGCCGAAGGAATCCGAGTTCAAGCCGCAAGACACGCAGGTCCCCGACTGGCACGTCGAAACGCCGAAGACCCGCCAGGCCCGTGCGAAGTACCTGCAAGCCGTCCGCCGGATGGACAACGACCTCGGCACGGTCTACGACACGGCGTTGGCGAAGCTGGGCGACGACACGCTGTTCGTCCACACCAGCGACCACGGCGCGCAGTGGCCGTTCGGCAAGTGGACGCTCTACGACGACGGCATCCGCACGCCGCTGATCGTGTCGTGGAAGGGACGCATCGCCGAGGGCGTACGGACGGACGCGATGGTCTCGTGGGTCGATATCCTGCCAACGCTGATCGAAGCGGCCGGCGGCGAGGCGCCCGGAGACGAGACAGCGCAACGGCTCGACGGCGAGTCGTTCCTCCCCGTGCTGAAGGGCGAGACCGATACCCATCGCGACATGATCTTCACCACGCACAGCGGCGACGGCAACTTCAATGTCTACCCGTCGCGCAGCGTGCGCGACGAGCGTTACAAGCTGATCTTCAATCTCCACCCCGAGTTCCGCTTCCAATCGCACGTGACGCTCGTCGAAAAGGACGGCGGCTACTGGCGCAGCTGGGTCAACAAGGCCGAGCGCGGCGACGAGGACGCGGCCGAGAAGGTCCGCCGTTATCAGGAGCGTCCGGCCGTCGAGTTCTACGACGTGGAGAAGGACCCGCACGAACGGACCAACCTCGCCGACGATGCCGAACACGCCGACCGTGTCGCGGCGATGCAAGCCAAGCTCGAAGCGTGGATGGAGAGCCAGGGCGATCAGCGTAGGGTCTACGGCAAGCCCAACCTGCTTTCCGAACCCGCTGGACAGCCCAATCTACCCAAGCGTAAAGCGGCCAACCGGCCAGCTGCTTAAGCTTTGTAGGAGGCGCCTCCGACGCCGATTTTGCGCACCATGCCGTTTCGGAATGGATGCCGTAATCGGCGTCGGAGACGCCTCCTACAAAGAAGCTCTAATCGCGGCCGGCGACGCGCTTTAGTTCGACAACCCACTAGGGGGTCTCTCGCAAGTACGCCTCGACGTGCTTGCGGCGGCTGAAGTAGTACCAGGCGTTGACGCCCTGGGCCGCGACGCTCAGCGCGATGACCAAGCCATAGAACATCACAACGCGCGGGCGTAGAAACGCCTCGAACTCTTCGCCCGAGCCCAGCAGCTCGCGTAATTCGGGGTTCGCTTGGATCTCCGCAGCGATCGCGCTGCCGCCAAACAAGGTCGTGAGGATCTGCCACACGCAGTAGCCGCTCACCAGCGCGAGCAGACCTAGTTGATTCCAACCCAGCAGCGCGGGCGCCAGCGGGTCGAACTGCAGCAAGCGGCTGCGGCCGCGCAACTCGTTCCAAGCGAGGGCGCCCAATCCGGCCGCGATCACCAGGCCAACGAGGCTGCCGATCGCGAAGGGCGCCGACAAGACGGCCAGGATCGCCATCGACCAGCCGTTGAAGGCGGCGACCGTGGCGGCGCGGCGGATCTTCTTAGCGCGACGCCCGGCTTCCTCGAGCTCGTGACGCTGCGCAGGCGTCAGCGCGGCGACGGGCTCGGCGGCGCTGTTGGCAATGGCCATCGGTGCTCCAGGGGCGATTGTTCCGACAATTGCCACAAGTCTAGGCCACGCAGTCGTCTTGCGGCGCCATCAAAACCGGCGCCCTCAATGCAATTGGCCGTCAATCCGCCTGGTTGCCGAAGTCATGAGGGCGGCTATCGCCATCAAAACTCCCGCCGAGGGTTCCGGAACGGTTTGCAACTGGGCGGAGAGGAAGTCGATCGCAGCGAGCGTGTAAGGTTGGAAGAGCGGTCCGCCGTGACCTTCTCCGACAACCCGATGGAACTCGTGCTCGACTCCGGCAATTCTCAACGCCTGGTCGAGCCGTACGCTCTGCAGGATTGGAACGCTGCTGTCCTGGTCGCCATGGGCGATAAAGATCGGCGCGTCGTCGGCGGTGACGTGCTCGATGGGATTCATCAAACGCACTAGCGAAGCCTTCTCGGGGAAGGGCGTGGCAGGGTTGAACAGGTTGTCGCGGAGGACGCCGATGCCTTCGCCCGGCCCGTCGAATCCAATCAAACGCGACTCTGGCGAATTGGGGGCGTCGTGGTCGATTCCGCTTCCCGGCGGCGTGCGAACATCCGCGTTCATCTGCAACAGGTCCGTCGGGCCGAAGTAGTTTACCGCCGCTTGAATGACGCTGGAGTGATCAAGGTTGCCACCGATATCCCCCTCGGCATCGGCGACGCCGCCGCTCGTCGCCAAGAGGGCCGTCAGGTGACCGCCGGCGGAGCTCCCCCACGCGGCGAAGGCGTCGGGGTCGAGGTTGTATTCTTCGGCGTTAGCGCGCAAGTATCGCACTGCCCCCTTCACGTCGTGAATCTGCGCCGGCGCGATCGCCTCGCCGCTCAGTCGGTATTCGACCGACGCCACCGCAAAGCCGCGGTCGAGCAACTGCTTCAAACCGATCGGCGGAGCGTTGTAGCTTCCCCCCATCCACGCGCCGCCGTGGATCCACACGACGAGAGGCGTTGGGTCGCTCGCTTGCGGGAGCCACAGGTCAATATGCAGCGCCCGCCTGCCACCGTCATCCGGCTCGATGGCGCCATACACAACGTCGTTATGGGTTGGCGCTAGCGGTTGTGATGAAGAGAGTGTCGCAGAAACAACGAGGTTCACGAAAACCAGTGAAGCAGCAAAGAGCGTCGAAAAGCGGCAATCCATAAGAGTTGGTCCTCGATTGGCTAGAACCGGTGATGCCTCGGCCCATCAGCATAACCCCAGCCACGGCTCGCGGCGCCGCCGGTTCGCCGGATTCTAAACAGGCAGCCGCGCGCACGCGTCTGCGTCGGCAGCGATCCCGGCTATTGCTTGTCGCTGAGAACCTCTCCCGCCGTGCGGTGGATCGTCGCGCAGAGGCCGTCGAGGTCGAGGTCGTCTTCGTCGTGGCCGAAGGGCTCTTCGACGTGCTCGGCGACGACTTCTAACCCGATCATGAAGTACGCGATCACCACGACCATCGGCGCCGCCCACCATTCGAGAGTCACGGCCATCTCCCACGGCAAGATCAACAGGAACAACACGATACACTGCCGCGCGAACCGGCGGTACGAACGCGTCATGCGGGTGCCGAGGATCCGTTCGCAGGCGCCGCAGATCTCGAGGAGCTTCGTCGCTTCGGCGTCGAGGACCCGCAGGTCCATGCCGTCGATGTGGCCTTCGCGGCGCCACGCGGTGAATCGCTCGTAGAGCCGCTTGACGATAGCGCTGGGCTTGTGGGCGAAGTCCTTGAACTCGTCAGGCACGTCATCGGATTCCACACTGCGGAGCCGATCACGCAAGGCGTAGGGGAAGACGAGGACGAGCTGACCGGCCGCTTCGATCTCCTCTCTCGGCGCCGTCGCGGGGATCGTGACGATCTTCACCGCCAAGTTGCGCGACGCATTCACGAGGCCGCCCCAGAGGATGCGAGCCTCCCACCAGCGGGCGTACGCGGCGTTGGTGCGGAAGACCAAGAGCAGACCCAGCACGAGCGACAGGGTCGTGTGGAAGTTCGGAGTTCGGCCGCTGAACCGCGGAGCGATGAGCAGCTCGAGCCAAACACAGACGGCCGCGTAAACGCCCGCCAACGCCGCCAGCACGGCGATGTGCCGAAGGGTGCGGCTGAACAAGATGCGTTGTATTTTCTGTCGGACCATTGGCGGGGCGGCGGGGCTTCTCAAGAGAGGATTCATGAAGCTACGGGCTGTCGCGTTTCGATGGAATAGCCCAACCGTCCGACGGCGCCGTCGCTATAGCTACTCCAGCCGTCGCGACTACACCGCGCCGACGGCGCCATTTGGACCGGCCAGTCGCCGACGCACGTCGGTCGGGCGATTGGCCGACGTATCCTTCCGATGCGGCGTGTTCCTTCCCTTGGTCCGGCGGTGCGCGGATGCTCTCGGTCTCGCCTAGCGCCGGTCTCTCGACTTCGCTGATGCATCAGCGGCGGCGGAACATGAACCAGATGTCGGTGTCGCTCGAGCGTCTATCGACCGGCAAGCGGATCAACCACGCCAAAGACGACCCGGCCGGGCTGATCGCGGCGGAGCAACTCCGCGGCGAGATCACCGACAAGAAGGCGTTGCTCAAAGTCAGTCAGTACGAGCAGTTCGCGTTCTGGGAACGCGAATCACGGCTGTCACTCGTGCAGCGCGGCCTCAACGACCTCGGCGGCGCCGTCATCGAGTCGGCCGGGACCTTGGCCAACGAGTTGCAGAGGCAAGCGCTGCAACAATCCGCGGAGGCGACGATTAACTCCTTCAATCGCTTGGCGCCCGGCGTGGCGCTGGGCGGGCTTTACGAGCTTGCCAATGGGGGCGCCGCTAATCTCGTCGATGGCGATTCACTGCTCGCGCAGCAGATCATCGACGACGCCAACCGCAGCACGCTGATAGGTCGGGCCACGGTGGCGGCGGACGCGCGCTACAGCGACTACGAGCAGCGGCTGCTCGAGGATCAGATCGTTATCGCGACCGAGACGCTGAGCATGGTCGAGGACGCCGACTTCGCCGCAGAGGCGTCCAGCCTCCTGCAGGGCCAAGTGCTGGCCCAAGCGTCGAACGCAGCGCTGCAATACGCGCAGCAGTCGCACGCTGAGGCGATCAGCGAGTTGCTCGACCGGATTGATCTGAAGCGGTAGCAAAGTTGTAGGAGGGGTCTCTAGACCCCGATTACGGTCTCGATTCTGATTCGGCGTGGTGCGCGTCATCGGGGTCGGGAGACCCCTCCCACCTTCGCGTTCAGCGACTACGGACCTTAGAGTTTGTCCACCAGGACATAGCTCTTCAGCGTCGAGCCTTGCTCAACGAGGTCATTGAGCACCATCGCAGCTAATCTGCGTGCGCCGCTGGGGCTGAAGTGCGTGGTGTCGCCGGCGGTTTGTAGCGAGTCGCTCGACGATTGGCCGAGGCCGTCGAACAGGCGGAGCGTCAACGCGCTGAGGTCCACCAGCGCGACGCCCTCTTCGGCAGCGACAGCGCGGGTGGCTTCCGCGTAGGGCTCGTTCCCGGGGTCGGCGACCGATCGGCCGTTGCCGTCGAACTGGCGTCGCTGCGGCGGCGTGAGGAGGATCGGCGTTGCGCCCGCTTGCTTGGCTTCGGCGATGTAGCGGCGGAGGTTGTCGCGGAACTCGCCGGCGGGGTCGGTCTCACGGCCGGGGCCCTTGCCGAGGTTGTCGTTGTGCCCGAACTGGATGAAGACCACGTCGGGCTCCTTGCCCTCGGCTGCGAGTTGCTTTAGCGCGCCGTCCCAGAGGCCCTCGTTGCGGAAGCTCTTCGAGCTGCGGCCGTTCTTGGCGGCGTTAACGACGGTGACGCGATCGTCCACCAATCCACGCAGCCCCCAGGCCCAGCCTTGCAGCGGGCTGTTGGCGGCGTAGTCCGCGACCGTCGAATCGCCAATCGCCAACCACGTCACCGCGCGTCGCGCCGTCGCCTTCGGCAGCGCTGTCGATCGCAAATATCGCGTCTCCAACGTCGCTAGCGCGCCGTAAGCCGATTCCGGTGTCGTGGGCTCGAGTTGCTCGGGCGTCGAATCGGCGGCGCCACCGGTAAATGCCAATCGCCGCGTGCCGTCCCCTTCCGCATACGCAGCAACGCTGCCATCGGCACGAACGACCTTCAGCGACTTCGCGCCGGCGACGGGTTCGCTCATCTGGAGGTAGACGCGATCATCCTCCGTTTGCACCTCGACGACGGTCGGCGCCGCCGTGCTTTCGGGGTCCCACTTGCCGTCGAATGTCCAGGCAGGCGTGATCTCGTCGGGCGTTGGCGCGCTGGCGGCCTCGTCGAGGTTGTCGGCGTGCCACGCGTAGTCGCCGCCGTCGCGGTGGCAGTCGTGGAAGTACTTGCGCTCGTAGAGGGCGTGCTCCGCTTGCGGGACGGTCGAGAGGTCCTTCACGACGCCGATCGGCTTGTCCGCCATCCGCTCGGAGAATTGGCAGCCCAGCAGGTAGAACTGCGAAGGGTAATGGTTGCGGCCGAGCCAGAAGTTCTCAACGCCGTCGAACTTGCAGTCGCGGAGCACGAACTTCATCCGCTCGGGGTCCATGTGCCCGTCGTGCCAGATGGCGGCCGTATCGCGGACCTCGTAGAACGTCGAGTCGCGGACGAAGCACCAGCCACGGGGACAGAGGAAATCAACCTCGCCGCGGAAGTGGCAGCGTGTGTGGTAGTACATGCCGTGGGCCGTGTTCCACAGCGACACCGTGTCGCCGACGCCGTTGAACGTGCAGTCGGCGAGGATCGTCCGCTGGGGTTGGCCATAAACGGCGAAGGCATGGACACCGGGACCGGATGTGTTCTCCACGGTGAGGTTTTCGATGACGCCATCCTCGCCGAACAGGTTCAGCACTCCGGGCCCGATGCGGTCATAGCGCCGGTCGTACTCGGGCCGCGGGAAGTTCTTGCGGATGATAACGCCTTCGCGGCTCTCGCCGCGCAACGTGACGCGGTTCTGATCGATGCGGATGCGCTCGTCGTAGACGCCGTTGGGAACGAGGACGACGACGCGCTGGAGGTTGTCCGCGGGGATGGTGTCGATCGCTTCTTGGATCGATCCGGTAACCGTGACGGTGCGGATCGCGTCGGAGGCGATGGCGTTGACATATGCCAACAAGAGAACTGGAACGACAGCGAAAACAGCTAAGCGATGAGGCATGATGGCGCCACGTGAACTGTGGGAGGCGTCTCCAGACGCCGATTGCGGATCGCCAGCTGTATTCGGTGTGGGGCGCGTCATCGGGGTCTGGAGACCCGTCCCACAAGGAGGCGTAGGCGACGAAAAGGACCTTACTGTTTTATAGCTCGACGCGCTCGACGCCTACGACCATTTGCAATCAACGCGCCCCAACGTGCAAAGGTCGCCGCGGATCGGCTTCACTTCTTCTTCATCACCGCGCGCCAACCAGTGGGGGCGGGCGTCGGTTGGGAGAGCACCCAGTTGGAGTCGCGGAGCGGGTCCACGGCGTAATAGAGGTCGGGGTCTACCTCTCGTGCTACGGTGATCAGCCGACGCACCTGTCGTCGCCGCGCGGCGACGTACAGCAGCGTGACGGCGTGCTGCTCGTCGCTCCCCTCGAAGGTGAGCACCCGGGGGCAGTGTTTGCGGAGGGCGTCGGCGAGGTCGTCGCCGGCGTCGTGCGAGACGATCCGTAGGATGACGCTCCCCATCGCCAACCGACGCTCAAGTGCGATGCCGACGCCGTTGCCGCAGGCAAAGCCGCCGGCGTACGCCAGCAGCAGCCAGGGGTTGCCCGACGCCTTCTGGAAGACTTCCGAAACGGTCGTGATCCAGATCAGCACTTCGACAAAGCCGAGCGCCACCGACATCGTGATCCGCCCCTGCACGACGGCGAGCGTCCGGCACGTGCCCATCGACACGTCGGCGATCCGGAACAGGAAGATGAGGAGCGCGAGACCCCAGACAGGGAGCGAATCAAGAAACGGCATCGATACAACCAGACGGCGGATCAGGGGCAACCACCATCATCCCCGACATCCCCAACCGGCGTCACCCCCGGAAACGCGACGCCGGAGTCAGCGCCCCCTCGGTACCCGTCAGAGCCGTGGGCGATGCCCTCGGAGCGGACTACGAGTCCGCTGCTCTCCGAGGGCTACCCAGGATTATGCAAGCGCTAGCAGCGTGAGGTCGGATCGGTGGCCAAATCCAAGAAGCGTTAGCGCCTTGTGTCCCCCTCCACCGCCTTCGGGGGAGGCCGCTTTATCGAGGAAACGGGGGGAGGGGGTGGAACCCTGGTACCCGCTTCAGCACCCTCCCCCCGTTTACGAGAGAAAGAGGCCTCCCTCTGAAGAAGGAGGGGGACACAACGCGCTAACGCTTCTTCTACTGCCCAACTTTGAACTGCTAGCCCTTGCATAATCCTGTACCGCCCACGGCTCAGGCATTCCGCAGGGGGCGGCCGGGCCAGTGGCGTGGACATGCGTCCAGAAGCCGCTGAGACGCCGTCTGCGAGGCTTTTGCGCTCGTCTTGGACATCGGGCCCACCTCCGTGCGACAACGCCGTAGATTGCGTCCTGGGGGCTCCTGCGATGGCGGCGCCGGAACCGTTAGTTTTCAGCGGCAGAAGCCCCAACGCGCCTTCCGTGCGCAATCGCAGCATGGGAAGACGGAATCACGGAACTCAACTAGTTGACCACGGGGACAGCCGGCAACTAGGGTTCAATTGGGTCGGCCCCGCGCCACCCGCCTACTCATCGGCAAGCGGCCCGATCGCGGCTGCTAGCAGCGCCTCCGGGCGTGTCAGTCACCTGTGGAGATGCGTCTAATGATTCTCACACACGCTCGGCTCCTCTTCTCTCTGATCTTGGCGTTGGGCCTCTTGGCCCTGCCGGCCTCGGCGGCTGTCACCTACACCTTCGACACCGATACTGGGGGCGGCGCCTACACGACTTGCTGCGGCGGCAACGGCGTCTCGGCCGCCCACGACGGCGTCGGCGCCGTCACTCTCACCGCCGGCGGTGGCTGGTCGGGACAAGTCGCCGAATGGACCCTCTGGGACAACTCGGCTAGCGACATGCCGTCGGACGCCTCGGTGATGGCGGAGATCAATTCGATCTTGAACAACGGCGGCAGCGTCTCATTCGACGTCACCGTCAACGCCGATGACCAAGTGCTCGCCGCCACGCCGGGTTGGTTCGAGGTGGTCTTCACGTCGAACTCCGACGGCGGCGGCTTCCACACCGAAACCAGCAGCGTCACGTTGCCAACCACCCCCGGCGCCTCGGCGACCACGACCGTCACGTTCCCGATCGTCGCGGGCGCGGGGACCAGCAACGACGGCGTCGCCGAGTGGACGCTCGCCGACACTTACCGCACCTTCTTCATCGGCCTCAACAACGACGCCGCGGGCGTAACGACCGCCGTGGTGCACGTCGATAACATCACGTTCGCCTCGGCGATTCCCGAGCCGGGCTGCCTGATGCTCGCCGCCGGCGGTGCGCTGTCGCTGTTAGTCACACGGCGCCGTTAGTCGAACGGCGATGATCCATCGCTGTGGGAGGGGTCTCCAGACCCCGATTACGCGCACCATGCAGTGTTCAGCCAAGTAACCGTAATCGGCGTCGGAGACGCCTCCTTGCAGCGATAGATGGACCAGGAGAGCAGAAGAACCGGACGCTAAGGCGTGCCGGCTGATCTTGGTGGCTAGCACGCATTAGCCGCGGGGCCTTAGCCCCCGGTTCTGTTGCCCTCATCCGCTTGTATCGAAGTCGCTTGTATCGTCGGCGGCGTGGGTCCGTCGAGCAGGCAGGCGACGTTCACGTCGCCAAGCACGTTGATCGTGGTCCGACAGCGGTCGAGGAACCAGTCCACGGTGAGCAGCAGGGCGATGTAGCTGACCGGCAGGCCCACGGCGCTGAAGACGAGCGTCATCGTCACGAGGCCCGCCTCGGGGATGCCCGCGGCGCCAACCGAGGCGATGATCGACGTCAACACGACGATCAGCTGTTGCGAGAGCGTCAGGTCCTGGCCGATCAGCTGCGCGACGAACAGCGCCGCCATCGCTTCGTAGAGGGCGGTGCCATCGTTGTTGAAGTTGGCGCCGACCAGCGCGCCCATGCTGGCGGACTCTTCGCGGAGGCCGACGTTGTCCTTGAGGCAGGCGTAAGTGACCGGCATCGTCGCGGTCGAGCTGTCGGTGCTGAACGCCATCACCAGCGCGTCGCGCACGCCGCGGAGCACGTCCAGCGGGCGGGCCCAGCTAAAAAGCTTGATCCTGGTGAAGTACCAGACCGACTGGATCAGCAGCGCCAAGCATACGGCCAGCACAAAGGCGCCCATCGCTGCGAACGGAGCGAAGCCCTCGACGCCGATCACCTTGGCGACGATCGCCCAGACGCCGAGCGGAACGAGTTGGATGATCCAGTGCAGCATCTTGAGCAGCACGGCGTAAGCGACCTCGACGAAGTCACGGACGTTCGCCAGCGGCCGGTCCTTCTCCGAACGCAGCGCAATGCCGAACGCCACGGCGATGATGATCACGCCGATAATGTTCTGCTTGTCGCCGAGCGGGCCGAGGATCGACTTGGGGACGTTCTGCACGAGCAGGTCGACCGGGTCGGGCCCTTCGTGCCCCGCGCCGGCGCCAGCTTCCGCCGGCGGGTCGAGCTTCGACCACTCGCCCGGCCGCATCACGTTGGCGACGGTGAGGCCGACGACGATCGCGACCGTCGTGTTGAGGATTAGCAGCCAGAAGAGCCGAGCCGCGAGTCGGCCGCGGACCTCCGTCGTCATCAGGACGTGCGTCACCGCCACCAAGATCAGCGGCGGGGCCAGGGCGCCGAGCAATTGGAGGATCACCTTGCTAGGGATCTCGAGCACTTCGGCCCGGTTGCCGAGGACGAGCCCCGTCATCACGCCAACCACCATGGCGAGGAGGATCCGCCAATAGAGCGGGATCGCGTTCCAACGGCCCAAGAGGCCGGCGGGCTTCGTGGCGTTGCTCATGGGGGCCTCTTCGTTGGAATCGGGAGGATCTTGGTGAGTTTATCGCCGAATTCTCATGCGCCGGTCATCCCCGGTCCTTCGCCAGCCAACCCCAGTCCTTCGTCAGGAAACCCCGACTCTTCATCAGGAAACCCAGTGGCGATCGATTCAACACGCCACGCGGCCTAAAATGCGAGACCCTCTGACAACCGTATCCTTTCTCAGCAACGCCGCGTGTACACCGAATCCGAAGGAAGCCGCAAAGCGATCGGCGACGTCGATGTCCTCTACCACGACGGCCTCTACCACCTGTTCCACCTGGTGCTGCCGAATCACGACTTCATCGCCCATGCGGTGAGCACGGACGCGATCCACTGGCGGCGGGTGAACAACGCGCTGTTCATTGGCGACCCCGGCTCGTGGGACGATCTGATGCTGTGGACGATGGCGGTGTCGCCCGACCCGCATCGACCCGGGCAATGGCGGATGTTCTACACCGGCCTGTCACGCCGCGAGCAAGGACGCCTCCAGCGGATCGGCATGGCGGTCAGCGAGGACCTCTTCCATTGGCGCAAGACCTCGGTGAACTGGACGGATCACCGCGGTCCAAACGATCCCGAACGGGTCCGCCAAGCGCGCGAGGTTGCGGGTCGACAGGTCTCGGGCGATCGTCAGGCGCCCCTCGATGCGTCGAGCGACATGCCGCTGGAGGCCGCCGCCGAGTTCTACGAGGCGTCGCTCGACGAGGGGCGCGAGTGGGTCAGCTTCCGCGATCCCTACTACTACCGCGAAGGGGGCCGGGGATGGCTGATCATGGCGGCTCGCACCAAGGAGGGCCCGGTGGTCCGCCGTGGTTGCGTCGGCGTCTTTGAAGAAATAGAGCCCGACCGCTTCGAGCCGCGTCCCCCGCTGCATCATCCCGGTCTGTACGACGACATCGAGGTGCCCAACCTGATCCGGTTCAACGATGAGTACTACCTGATCGGGAGCCTTCGCGAAGACGCCAAGATCCGTTACTGGCACACCGACCGCATCGGTTCCCCGTGGCGGAGCTATTACGACAACGTGCTGCTCGCCCAAGGCAACTACGCGGCCCGGCTCTGCCAAGACTCGCAGAGCTGGTTGATCTGGAACTTCTACTCACTCGACGCGCACGACCGGACCACGCGCAACGTGATGCCGCCCCCCAAGCGGATGGTCCGCACGGCCGATGGGATGCTCCGCGCCAAGTCGTTTGAGGGCTTCGACCGCTTCCTCGACGAGTCGATCGACACCCGTTGCGTTTGGCCGCTCCGCGAAGGGCCCAGCAAGAAGACCTGCTCGGTTGACGACGGCCGGATCACGCTCGGCTGCGAGGCGGGGTTCGAGGCGTTCGTCTTCGACGGCCCCATCGCCTCGGCCCGGTTCCGTGCGAAGATCGAACTCCAAGGTCTGGGCAAGTGCGGGCTGGTTTTCCACGTCGATCGCGAAACCCACGACGGCTACTACCTGTCGCTCGACCTCTTAAAAGGCCTCGCCCAGCTCCGCGCCTGGCGGACCGGCCCGCCCGGCAGCGGCGAGCACATGATGCAGTTCCGCAGCCTCCAAGGGGGCAACTGGCGCAGCGAGACCCCCGGCCAGGCCGAGGTGCAATTGATCACCTTTGGCGACTACCTGGAGTTCTCGGTCGACGGCCGCGTGATCCTCTCGCTCGCCGACACGACCTTCAAAGAGGGCCTCATGGGCGTCTACCTCGAGTCAGCCCGGATGCACCTCAGCGACGTCGAGCTCCGCCGGATGAAGCCCCCGGGGCAATCGTCGTCACACCTAGTGGAGGGCTGAAGCCGGAAGGGGGAGCGGCATGGCGCTAGCCACCGGTGAACTGCCAGGTGACAAACCCCTACCAGCACCGGCGGCTAGCGCCGTTCCGCTCACGGGGCTCATCGCTTATAGCCCCGCCCCTGTTTGTAGTTGGTAGGGTGCGATGCAGCGTAGCGGAATCGCACCTCTCCGCCTCGCCTTACTCAACGCAGTGAGCCTTCCGCTGCAAACCGGGGAGGTGCGATTCCATCGCACCCTACGTGCTGTCGTGAGCTGAAGACGTTGCTTACGAATTGGCTTGATATGAACGACTGTCGCACGTCGCATAGCGACAGGAGGCGATCGTCGCCGTATCACCTCCTGTGCTGCGCACCCCGACAGTCACGGCCTACTTTGCTGCGTCACATCCTCAACTAGCTGGGTGACGCTCTCGTTGCCGTAGTAATCAAGCCGCAGCGCAATTCCCAATTGGCCAAGCTCAGCAAGTAATGTGGCGGGGAACTCATCGTCGCAGAGTCGGTTCGAGAAGATTCCAACAAACAAGCTAATCCGGGCTCCTTCCATGGAGAGCTTCGCAAACGGATCCGAGTTTGCCTTAAGCCGCGAAACTAGTGCTTGGACTGATTCGGATAGCGACGCGTCTGGGACTGTTGGCATCGGCGCCGACCAATAGTGGCTCGGCCACACACCTTCTCGCACTTCACCCCTCCGATTGACACGACGCTCACCGCGGCTGTGTGACGACCTGGGTTCGATGCCCACCAGGCTCGTCACTGCCTCTGGAGGAAAGCTGCCACCCTCCACATGTAGCGAGAAACAGTACTCATAGTCATTCAATCCTCGAACGCAGCGTGAGCGCCCCGGTTGGCTTGGCGGATGAGCGCTCATCGCCCCACGAACTCCGGCGTCACCAGCTTCGGCAGCACGCCCGCCTTGTAACCGCGTTCCAGGAACAACCGCACCGACTCGCGGCCTTTGTCGCCGAAGTCGCGGGTCCAGTCGTTGACGTACATGCCGACGAACTTGTCCGCCTTCGCGTTGTCGAGGTCGCGGCCATACTGCAAGGCGTAGTCGAGCGCGGGTTGGCGGTGATCGAGGCCGTAGTTGATCGACTGGGCGAGCAGCTTCTCGACTTCGATGATCGTCTCGTGGCCGAGGTTCTTGCGGATCGCGTTCGCGCCGAGCGGCAGCGGCAGGCCGCCGGTCTCCGCGCCCCACCAGACGCCGAGGTCGACGATCAGCTGCAGGTTCTGATCGCCGTAGGTGAGCTGGCCTTCATGGATCAAGAGGCCCGCGTCGAGGGGCTGGCCCTCGTACTCGCCGGCGACGACGGCGGGGATGATCTGGTCGAACGGCACGAGGACGTGCTCGAAGTCCTGCCCCAAGAAGAGCCGCAAGGCGAGCGTCGCGCTGGTAAGCTTGCCGGGGATGGCGATCCGCTTCCCCTTCAGCTGCTCAACCGAATACTTTTCCTTGGCGACGACCATCGGGCCGTAACCGTCCCCCATGCTCGCGCCACAGTTGCACAGCAGGTACTGGTCCTGCAAGTACGCGTAGGCGTGGATGCTAACGGCGGTCAGCTCGAGCTCGCCCGAGAACGCCCGCTGGTTTAGCGTCTCGATGTCCACCAGCTCGTGCGTGAACTGGTAATCGCCGGTGGGAAGGAGGTCCTTCGCCAGGGCGTAGAACATGAAGGCGTCGTCGGGGTCGGGAGAGTGGCCGACCCGGATGAGCTGCTTGGTAGCTGGCATAGAGGCTAGAGGTTGGATGCTAGAGGCCAAAAAACTGAAACTAGTCGCTGTCGCGTCACCGGGGACGCCACGGAGTGAAAACCGTAGACCGCTGCGGAAATTCACCCCAGCGATCGACTTCCCACTAGTTTCTAGCCTCTAGCCTCTCGCCTCTAGCCCCTCCCCTAGGCCTCAAACGACAGCCCGCCGACCGGGATATCCGCCATGGCGTTGCCGCCCAGGTGGGGCTTCGGCGAGGGGGTTTTCTTGACGGCGGCGGCGGGGGCCTCGGTCTTCGCTTCGGCCGTCGTGTCCGCGGCGAGCTTGTCGACCGCTTGGCGCCAGGTCTCGCGCTGGAACTCCAGCACCCGCAGGGCCTCGGCCATCATCTGCTTGTCGCCATTGACGTAGACGCTCATCAGCCGCATGTAGACGAACGTGTAGAGGCTGGCGAGCTTCTCGTTGAGGTCGTCCTCGCTGTGGCGGACGCCGGCGAGCAGTTCCTCGACGATGTCCATCGTCCGCATCAACGGCGTGTGGTACGCCAGCTCCTCGCCGCGGAGCACGCCCTTCTCCGCCTCACGGGCGAAGCGCAGGGCGCCGTCGAGCAGCATCATGTGCAGCTGGGCGGAGTTGGCGGTCTGGACGCGGGCTTCCAGGTACTCGCGGTTCTTGTCGGTCGTCATGACGCGGCGGGTCGGGGGCTAGGAGGCGTAGCGATTAGCTATTGCGGTAAGACTGGATAGAGATCGGCTGGATGCCGCTAACGGTGTCGAGATTGGCCTGCATCATCGCGATGACTTCTTCGAGTTTATAGAACTCGGTGAGCATGCGCTCGCGTTGACGGGTGAGCGTCTCGTCGAACCGCGTGATACGGTCGTTGTTGGCGTCGATGGTGTTCGTGAGCGAGATCGACCGCGCCGAGAGCAGTGAGTTCTCGTCGCCGGCGAGCCGGTCGGTCGCTTCCTTGAACTTGGCGGCGACGCCGTTCTTGTCGTCGCGGAACATCCGCTCCACCGCGCCGCGGTCCGAGGCGAGGGCCTCGTCAAACTTCGCTTGGTTGAGTGAGAGCTTCCCTTTGTCATCGAGGCTGACGCCGATCGATTCGAGCGACGTGAAGTTCGAACCGGTCGTGAACCTCCCCGAGACGATCCGCGACAGTTCCGAGTCGACCCGGACGGCCTCGTTGCTGCCGAACAGGATGCCTGTGGTCAACGAGTCGGGGTCGAAGTCGGTGACCGCGGCGAGGGCGTCACGGATCGAATTGTACGACGTGATGAAGTCTTGGACCGCGTTCCTGAGCGGCGTGTCGTTCTGCGCGACGTCGAGGCGCACCGGCTCGCCGGTCGCTTGTTTGACGTTGATGTTGAGGCCGGAGACGACGTTGTTGAACGCCCCGTCTTTGCTGGTCACGGTCACGCCGCCACCGCCGCCCTGGCCGAAGCTGGCGACCGCGTCCGCGGCCCGGCTCGACTCGGTGAACCCCATATTGGAGCCGGAGCTGGTGACGACGATCTCGTTGGCCGCGCCCGTCTTCGCCGAGGCGATCGAGAGTCGATACCCAACGCCGTCGAACACGACCGACGCGTTGAAGCCGCCGCCGAAGTCGTTGATCTTCTTGGCGAGCAGCTGGATGGGCGTCCCGTCCTCGAAGAGGCCGACGCCGTTGATGGACTGCTTGCCGGACGCCGTCGTGCTGACGGCGCGGGTCAGCCGCAGGTCTTCCGCCGACGACCCGGTGATGTCGTTGAACGCCAGCGTCCCGCTGCCGTCCGCCGTGTCGTTGACTTGGATGCCGGTGCCGGCCGTGTTGATCTCCGCCGAGACGCCCACGCCGGCGCCGTTGATCGCGTCGATGACGTCTTGGACGGTAACGGCCGCCGACAGGTCGATCGTCGCCGAGGCGCCGCTCGTATCGGTGATCTGCATGATCCCGCGCTGGACGCCTGACCCGTTGTTGACCGAGGTCAGCAGTGTCTCGCCGGCCGACGACTCGATCGACTCCAGGTCGATGCTGAGGCGGCCGGTGCCGTCGATCGTCTGGCGGCCTTGGCTGTCGGTCGTTGAAGAGTCGCCCAACAGACGCAGCTGACTGGCGGTCGTGCCGCTACCGAAATCGACGACGCTGAGCTTCTCCGTTCCGCCGGCGTCGTCGGTGAGGAGGATGCCGTCGCCGGCCTCGTTGAGGCTCGCGGTGACCTCGACCGCCGAAGCGTTGATACGGTCGATCACGTCGCCAAGCGTCGGGTTATCGACGCCGTTGAAGCGGAGGTCGACCGTCGAGGTCTTTCCATCCGAATCGGTGATGCGGACCTGTCCACGGGAGATGCCCTGCCCGCCGCGGAGCGTGCTGAGCTGGGTCTGGCGGCCGACGGATTGGCGGTTGAGCGTGCCGGTGTCGAACGACCCGGTCGCCTGCTCGCCGAGCAGGCCAAGGTCGGCGGCCGTTGTGGTGTCGCCTGCCTCGGCGATCACGAGCGCGCCCGAGCCCCCGCTTGTGTCGGTGAGCAGGATGCCCGTGCCGTTGTCGTTGACGCGCGCCGCGACGCCGATCGCCTCGCCGGCCGTGTTGAGCGCCGCGATGACGTCGTTGAGCGTCTCGGCCGCGGAGAGATCGACTTCGACCGACGGGTCGCCGGCGCGGTTGGTGATCGAGATCGATCCCGCGTCGACGCCTTGCCCGCCGTTGAGGCCGTCGAGCAGGACGCTCTGCAGGCCCGAGACGAGCCGCTTGCCGGTGACGACGCCATCGACCGCCGCTGAGTCGATGCCGAGGTCGTCGGCCGACGAACCCTCGACGAGGAACGTCTCGTCCCCTTCGGTGTGGTCCGTGACAACGATCCGATTGCCGTCGCCGGCGATGCTGATCGAGACCTTCCCGGCAAGGTCTTCATGATCGTTGACCGCCGAGATGATGTCGCCAAGCGACGCCGCGCTGGACAGATTGATGCTGGCGATCGTGCCGTCGGCGAGCGAGATCTTGAGGTCCGCGATGTCTTCGGACTCATTGACCGCGATGCCGAGGCCGTCGTTGAGCGATGCGAGCTTCGTCGAGTTCGAGAGGCCGAAGATGTCGCCGCCCGTCAGCTTGCTATCGACCGTCGTCGCGCCGGCGCCGAGCAGGCCGAGGCTCGCCGCGGTCGTGCCGGCGCCGACCTCACGGACGCGGAGCGTCCCGGTCTCGCCGGTGTTGTCGGTGAGGACAAGCCGGTCCCCTTCGACCGACGCGGTGACATCGACGCCGTCGCTGGTGTTGATTGCGTAGAGGACTTCGTCGATCGAGGTCGCCGCGCGGAGGTCGATCGTCGCGGTTTCGCCGGCGCGATCGGTGATCTTGATCGACCCCGCCTGGAAACCGGTCCCGCCGTTGATTTGGGTGAGGGCGACCCCCTTGTTGACGCGTCCGCCGAACTGCAGCTCGAGTTCGCCCGTCCCCAGCGCCGAACCGAGCCCGCCGAGGCTGCCGCTAACGATCTGGTGCGCCGACGCCGCCCGCAGGGGCGTCAACTGGTACGAGCCAACCGCGGGCGTCGCGCCGGCGGCGACGCTGACGCTGACGGCGTTGGCGTTGCTGGAGGTCGCTGTGCGGGTGCCGTAGATGCTCTGGCGATCGAGCGCCGTCGTATCGAACTGCAAGCTGAGGACCAGCGACGACAACTGGTCGAGTGCGGACTGCTGCGACTTCAGGCTATCGGTGCGGCTCTGCAGCGTCGCCCGCGGCCGGGCGGCGACCTGCATGAGCTGATTCACGGTATCCTCGATCGGGATACCGGAAATCAATCCGACGCTGGAGGAAATCGCTGACATGCGTAGGGGGCTGGCGGAAGGGATTGCGCCCGCGGCGCCAGAAAGGGTAGGTCACCCCCGGGGCGCAGCCTCTCTCCAACGGTATCGGTCAGGCAGACTCTTCCGCTTGAGTCAGGCGGGGGTTAGCCGGTCGATTGCGGCCGTCACCGATGAGGTTCGCGGAGCGACGGGCCAGCCGCCGCCAGCCGATGCCATGAACATGCGTCCATATCCACATAAAGGGCCCTTGCGGGCCCTCGTAGCGGTGGCCTCAGGGTTTACCCAGGCCCCCGCGTCCGACCCCTGAAACGGGCTCTCAGCGGCTCTCTGAGCACGCTTCGCTAAACCGTGGCGTCTGAGCCGTGGTCGAGGTGGAAGTCGGGTACCCGGAGTCCACCGAGGGCTACCGCCCACGGCTCAGACGGTCGCGGATGGGGGCCGGCGCCCGCGGCTAGCGCCGACGGCTCATGAGGGGGGTGGCCCAACAAAAAAAGCCGGCCCGACCCACGGGGGGGTCGGACCGGCTCGTTGTTACTCTGCTACTGCGTTTCCCTCTTAGTAAGAGGCCGCTGACGTTTAGCCGAGGAGCGACAGAACGTTCTGCGGGTTCTGGTTGGCGATGCCCAACACCCGGGTGCCCGACTGCACGAGGATCTGCGAACGGGTGAGGTTCGCGGTCTCTTCGGCGAAGTCGGCGTCGCGGATCGAGCTCTCGGCCTCGGTCAGGTTCGCCAGCGTGTCGTTGAGGGCGTTCTTGTTCGTCTCCAGCGACGTCCGCTGGAAGGCGCCCAGACGACCACGGAGCGAGGTCACCTGGTTGATCGACTCTTCGACGATCGCGGCGGCCTTGGTCGGGTCGGTCGCAAGGTCGGCCGACTCGCCCTGACCGAGCTGGTACAGCAGGCCGCTCACGCCACCGAGGGCGGACGTGTTGACGCTGCCGATGCCCAGACGGACCTGCTGGTTCGTCACGACATCCGGACCGAGCTGGAAGTTGGCGCCGCCACCGGTGATGGTGAACGACGACGTCCCTTCAAAGCCCGCCTCGACCGTGGTCGAAAGTTCGAGTGTCGAGGTGTTGATCGACAGCTTGTTGCCGTTGCCATTGGCCGCGACGCCGTTGACCGTGGCCTCGATGTCGGTGCCCGTCTCAAGGGTCTTGACGTTGCCCAAGCCGGTCTTGAACGTGCCGTCCGCGTCCTCGCTGATAACGTCGAGGCCGACAACCCCCTTCGAGCCGTAGGTGGTCGAAGTGAGGATTAGCGTCGACTCGCCGGTCAGATCGTCCGTCGTATACGAGGCCTCGACGCCGGTCGAGTCCTGGGTCAGGTTGATCTGCTCCACGATCGAGTCGATCGTCGTACCGGCCTTGAGGTTCAGCACCTCGGCGCCGGTGCCGCCGGTCAACTCGAGGACCGCGTCGGCCAGAATGCCGCCCGTCTGCGTGGCGCCGTTGTTGGCCTGGGCGAGCTGCGGGCTGGTCGAGGAGCCCCCGTTGTAGACGCCGGTGCCGGCGGAATCATCGCTCAACGCGGCCGTGAAGCCATCGAGCTGCGAGTTCAGCGTGCTGACGATCGTCGAGAGGTTGACGTCCGAGTCGTCGTCCACGGCGATCGTGATCGTCGTGCCGTCGTCGGTGACCGAGACCGCCCCGGCGCCGAGGTCCTGGCTGTCGTCGAAGACGATCGTCCGGTTAGCGGCTTCGCCGTTCTCGTCGGCCGTGATTGTGATCACGTCGTCGCCTTCGGGCGTGCCGCCGGTCAGCTGGACGTTGGTCGTGATCAGCTCGCTCGGGTCGGAGACCGAACCGCTGCCGGTGAACGTCGCGGTAACGCCGTCGATGCCGGCGGTGATGTCCGAGGCAATCGTGCTCAGCGCCACGGGGGCCTGATCATCGATCGTCACGACGTAGCCGTTGGTGGCGTCGCCGGTGATGTTGGTCGAACCGCTGAGCACCGTCCCGAACTGGAAGGTGACATCGGCGGCCGCGCCACCATCAACACCGCTCAGCGAGATCGTCTGGTTTGACGTCGTGCCGTCGTCCGAACCGGCGACGTTGATCACTCCCGAAGGAGCGGCGCCGGCCGGGGCGGTCGAGGGGTTGAAGATGTCGCCCGCGCCGCCGCTGAACGTGACGCTGTCCAGTTCTCCGATCGCTGCGGCTAGGTCGTTGGCGAGGTTCGACAGGTTCGTCGTGCCGTCATTGGCGAGAGTCACGACGTAACCCTGGCTGGCGCTGCCCGACAACCCGAACACCGTCGAGTCTCCGCCATCGAAGTCCGTGATCGAACCCGTAGCAGCGGTCTGGAAGGTGATGTCGAAATCGTTTCCAGCGCCGGCGACCGTGTTGAACGTGAAGCTCTCGGTCCGCGTGGTGGCGTCAACGCCGCCCGCTAGCGCGATCGTGCCGGCGGCCGAATCGTCGGCCGCTTGGAGCACTGCCGCGGTATTGGCCGCACCGGCAGCGGCGGTGAAGTCCGAGCCGGCATTGATCGCCGAGACCAAGTCCGCAACCGTGGCGGTCCCTTCGGCCTGCGTCAGGCTGACGGTCAGGACGTTCGTCCCGGCGTCGTAAGCCGATCCCGCTGTCGCCGCGCCGAACGAATAGGCGATGGTCGCAGCGGAGTTGCCCTCGATGCCAGCGGCAGCGCCGCTGGCCGAGGCGGTGAGCTCGATCGTGCTATCCGGAGTCAGGCTCAGGTCGAAGTTGGCGTTGAGGTCGTCGTCCGGAACCGTGCCGGCCGGGTCGAACGTCGCCGAGCCGTCGGCGCCGCCGAGGTCGGCCTGGAAGTCCGAGCCGGCGTTGATGGCGTCAACGAGCTCTTGCAACGTCACGTTGCGGTCGGCGCCGCCGACGTTCACCGTCAGGGCGTTGCCGGCGACCGAGGTGCCGAGCGGGCCGCCGAAGGCGATGGTCAGCGAATCGATCGCGCTGGCGTCGGTGCCGTCGATCAGAGCCGTCAGGTTGATCGACTCGTTCTGGCCGGTAACGGTCGGGGCGCCGGCGACGGTGGCGCCAGTGAACGTGCCGTTGACGGCGCCGAGGTCGAACTCGGCCGCGAGCTCACCTGCGGTCAACCCCGCTGCATCGACGCTGAAGTCGGTGCCCGCATTGATCGCTGTGACGATGTCGCCAACCGTCGCCGGGGCGCTGGTCAAGTCCGCCGCGGTCGTGATGGTCAAGACACCGGTGCCAGTGTTGAAGCTGGTGCCGTTTACGCCGTTCGAGACGATCTCGATAGCCGAGATCTCCGCATTGCCAGTTCCAGCGCCGGCATCGCCGTCGTTCAGCGCCTGGAGCGTCAACTCAAGCCCGCCGCCTTCGAGCGCGAACGTCGCGGCGTCGCCTTCGGATGCCGTGAACGTGTTGGCGCCGTCGGCCGAGGCCGCGGTGAAGTCGGTGCCCGCATTGATCGCCGTGACCACGTCGGCGATTGTCGCCGCGCTAGCGAGCGCCTGCACATTGACCGTCAAGACACCCGACCCAGCGTCGTACGACGACGTGTCGGCGCCCTGGCCGTAATTGATTTGCAGGACCGCTGCGTCGTTGCCGTCAGCGCCATCGGCGTTACCGCCGTCGGCTGCCACGAGGTCAATCGTGTTGCCGCCGATCGACAGCTCTCCCGTCGCCTTGCTGTTCAGTTCGAACACGGCGTTGGCTTCGGTCTCGATGCTCAGCGTGCCCGTGACCTGGGTCTCGAGAACAGCGGTGCCGGTGGCCGAGGTGCTGGCGACATCCTGGACGGTGAAGTTGCCCGAGCCAGTGCCGGCGACATCGGCGCTGCCCGCGAGTTCGAAGTCAACCTCGGCGGTGCCGGGGGCGCTGCTGGTGAAGCTGAGCGAGCCGTTGGCCTTGGCGCCTTCGACGCCGGCGGTGATGCCACCGATCTCGACCGACGCCTTCGTCGCGGCGCGGGTCACGTTGATGTCAACGTTGACTTCGCCGGCGGCGCCGAGGTTGGCTTGGTTGATTTGCAGAGCCGACAGCTTGCTGAAGTCCGTGCCGGCCGAGGTCTGGAAGTCGAGCGAGCCGTCGAGCAGGCGGCGGCCCTGGAACGTCGTCGTCTGGGCGATCCGGTTGAGCGCCTTCAGCGACGAGTCGATCTGCAGCTGGTTCGCCGCGATCTGGTCGTCCGACAGGGCGCCCGAGTTGGCCGACTCGGTCACCAGGCCGCGGATGTCATTCAGCAGCGAGCTGACCTGGCCGAGGGCCGAGTCCGCCGTGGCGATGACCTGGTTGGCGCGGTCGGTGTTGGTGATCGCCTTCTTGATGGAGGTGATGTCGCTGCGGAGATTCTCGCTCGCGATCAAACCGGCCGGGTCGTCCTTGCCGGTGTTGATACGCAGACCGGTCGACAACCGCGTCAGCGATTGCGACAGGCTGGCGTTCGCACGGTTCAGGTTATTCCGACCGATGAGCGAACCGACGTTCGTGTTAATGCGTGTCATCTAACTTAACCCCTTAGTGTTTTTATCAGCGGGTTTGGGTTGGCGCGTGTCTGCTCCGCTCGTGGGGCGGAGTCTCGCGCCGGGTCGGGACGGGAACCCCATGGCTCCGATCGCCGTCGCGGTGTGGCGTCCTTGGTGCGGACTCTCGTGACGGCCGGTCGTGAGCCTCAGGGGTCGTGCGTCCACGCCCCCAACACACACACTCTTGCCTAGCGAGCGATCCTCTTTGTGTTTCCATGACCACGTTGCCCGTTGCCGGACCACAGGCCTACGCGAACGTATCGTCCGCTATCGGGGCGCGCCTGAGCGGGAAGCACACTTTCCCGAGGCTGCGGGACGCCGCCCTCCGCTACGAGCGGCACAACCGTCAACACCCGCCCGCTTTGCCCAAATTTCAAGGTAAAAACCGCAAGCGGATTGCTTGATCCCGAAGCGCGCGTAGGGGTTGGAATCGGCGTCCAACCGTGGAGTCATGGTCCCTACCGCAGCGCGGACAACGGCGAAGAGACGCCGGCCTGGAATCCCGAACTCAACCCGAAAGACTGCCAGCCAAGCCTGCTGACAAATGTCCAAAAACTAAAACCACAGAGCCACTGAGAACACGGAGCGACGCACAGAGAAATCGATCCTCTGTGCCTTCCTCAGTGCCCTCGGTGGCTCTGTGGTTAACTTGCGGACAGCAGGCAGAAAGCCACTGCTCAAGAGCCGGCGTTTTCGCCGCCCGCTTGGCGGGCTTGCTCGGTGCTGATCTCACTGGCGCGGCGGTTTTCGCGCTGGATCGCCTCGTACACCTCGCGGCGGTGCACCGGGATCTCGACCGGCGCGTCGATGCCCAGCCGCACCTTGTCGCCACGGACATCAACGACCGTGATCACGACGTTGTCGCCGATGATGATGCTCTCGTCGCGTTGGCGTGACAGTACCAACATGGGCTTGACCCTGGTTGAGGCGAGCGCGCTCGGCGACGCGGGCTGGTGGGGCGAGAACGGCGACCACGCGGCGCCGTAACTATCCAGATAGGGCTGCTACCTGGCTTCGGTAATTGCTATCGGCCTGCCGCTAGCGGATCGTTCAGAGACCGCCTGGGAGAGCCGGTTAATTCGTTTACCCCGCTGGCGACGGGGCTCATTGAGCGAGTCGCGCCGGCACAACCGGCACAGCCCGCTCCCCTCAGTCCGATCGACCCCGTTAGGCCGATCGACGCAGTTGCGCCGGTCCGCCGAGCCAGTGCTGGACGGGATGGTCGTCCTTGGCGACGACCTGACGGCCGCGGCGCGTCTCGAGGCAGACCAGGATCGGCGCCTTGAGGTTCAGCGAGAGGGCCGCTCCTTGGCCTTCGACGCCGTGGCTGCTCACCGCCACGACCACCTGCGGAGTGACGCCCTCGGGCGCCTCCAGCGGCGAGAGGTCGCGGGCCGACAGCCGCACCTTGTAGTCCGGCACGTAGCGGCGGGGGCTGACGACCGCCAACGCCAGGTCGGCGCGCTCGGTCGATTGCAACCAGCCGAGGCCGGGGTTCTCGCCGTCAGCGAGCACTACCCACTTCGTCCAAGGCTCCAGACCGATCAGGCCGAGCGGGAACTCCAGCACGTCGGATGGTTGGACCTCAACCGCGCCGAATCGCGTTGTGTTGATCTGCATGGTCGCCCTCCTTGGCGCACGGGGCCCCTCACGTTGAGCGGCTTGGTTCTACCCTGGTAGGATCGGCCAACGGAGTTGCAGCAGTTAAGCCAAATCCACCGATTGGGGCACTACGGAGGGGCCAGGGGCGGGGGGCTAGGGACGAGGGAGTCATGCCCGAGCCGCGACCCCAGCCTCTAGCCTCTAAATAAAATCAAGGATTGTCATGTTGAGCAGCGTGCCGGCCGTCTGGAGCGACGCCTGCAAGGCGTACTGCTTCAGCATGTACTCGGAGATGACTTCCGCCATGTCGGCGTCGATCTCGTTGGAGAGCGCTGTCTCGAGCGTTACCGACTCGTCTTCGAGCCGTTGCTCGACGGAGTCGAGCGTCCTCGACCTGACGCCGACCTCGGCCCGGGCGAAAGAGACCCTGTCGAGGTCTTCATCGAGCTGATTGGTCGCACGGCCCAGCGCTTCGGAGTTGCTCGCCTCGAGCGCCTCCCGCATCCGCAGCAAGGTGGTGAAAACGCTCTGGACTTCGAGCGGCTTGCGGTCGGTGGAGGCGATCGTGGTCGCTTCGACCATGACGGTGGTTTCGCCTTCGGCGAGGAACCCCAGCCGCTCGGCGACGTTGCCGGTGAGCGTGATCGAGTCGTTGTCGCGGCCTCCGGCTGTCGGCGCAGCGATGTTCAGCTCGGTCGGCGAGACGTCAGCGACGGTGACGGTCGCCGTCCCACTCGACGAAACCGTGAACGGAACGGCGGTGACGCCGCTTAGCGCGGCCTCGATGCTGGCGGCGATCGCGTCGGACGTCGTGTCGGCGCCCTGCAGGTCGACGGTGATCGTGTTCGAGTCGGGGTCGAACGTCGTCGAAAGCGGGCCCGAACCGGCGCCGTCCGTCGAGTCCATAAAGACGACGTCGAACGGCACGCTGCTGGCGTCGTCGATTGTCGCCGTTTCGATCGTGACCGTATCGCCCAGCAGCGGGAAGTCCTTCGAGACGGAGCTTGTCAGCTCCGCCGGCGAGACATCGGCAAGCGTTACCGCCGCCGTGCCGCTCGACGCGACGGTGTAGGGAACCGCCGTGACGCCGCTTAGCGCGTTCTCGATACTGGTTGCGATCGCGTCGGTCGTCGTGTCCTGACCCTGCAGGTCGACGGTAATCGTGTTCGTGCCGGAGTCGAACGTCGTCGAGAGCGGGCCCGTTCCGGCGCCGGCGGTCGAGTCACTGATGACGATGCTGAACGGCACCGTGTCTTCGTCACCGGCCGCCGCCGTGGCTACCGTAAGCGTATCGGCCAGCAGCGCGTAGTCTTTCGAGACGGTGCTCGGCGTCGGCGTCGGTGAGACGTCGGCAAGAGTCACCGCCGTCGAACCGCTCGACGTGACATTGAAGGGGACTTCTGTCACGCCGCTCAGCGCGGCCTCGATGCTGGCGGCGATCGCGTCGGTCGTCGTGTCGACGCCTTGCAAGTCCACGGTGATGGTGTTCGTGTCGGCGTCGAACGTCGTTTCGAGCGGCCCCGTGCCCGCTCCGGCGGTCGAATCGCGGACGACGACGCTGAAGGGGAGGTTCCCTTCGGACCCCGGTGTGGCCGCCGCGATGGTGATCGTGTCGCCGAGAAGGTTGAAGTCGCTCGACGCGGTGGTCGCCAAGTGGCTCGCATCGGCGCCGCCGATCGTCGCGGCGGGTTGCTGGGCGACCGGCGCCGTGATCGGGTCCGTTCCGCTCGACTCGACGGTGAAGCCCGGCAGCTGGGCTTGAATCGCTGCGGCGATGTCAGCTGTCGTTGCCGTTGTGACAGCAGCGAGATCGACCACGATGGCGTCGTCGGTGACCGTCGCGGTGATCGGTCCGGGGACCCCGCTATCCACGATCTCAACCGTGAAGGGGCGGTTTCCGCCCGGGCCCGTCGCGTTAGCCGTGATGCTGACCGTGTCCGGAGTTGTTCCCAACGAGAACGAACCTGTCGCCGCCGCGGCGGGTTGGTCGGGGTCGGTGACCGTGAGCACCAGCCCGTTGCCCGTTTCCGCCAGCGACCCGACGACGGCGCCCCCCGTGGCGTCCGAGATCCGCTGGATCAGGTCGCCAACCGTCGTCAGGCCGAGAGGATCGATGTCGTAGACATTCGTGACGCCGTCCTCCGTCACCGTGATCTGGAACTTGTTCTGCGCGAGCGTCTCTGCGTCGTTGTCGCCGGGGATAATGACGCCAACCCCGTGATTGAAGTCCGCCAGCCGCGCGTCCTCGGTGTAGGTGCGGATGCCGAGCTGTGTGGCGGTCGTTCCACCGTTCTCGCCGATCGAGAAGTCCGCGCCGCTGCGGCGAGTGCGGACGTCGATGCCGTCCCGCGCCGAATTGATCGTCGCCGCTAGCCCGTACTGCGGATTGTTGAGCACGTTCAACAAGTCTTCGACGGTCTCCACCGACGAGGTGTCGATCGTGTAGGTGTCTGCCCCATTGGTGACAAGCAGGCCGGAGTCGAGGTCGAGCTGTCCATCCACGCCGCCCGCGATCGCGACGCCAAGGTCGGCGCCCGCCAGGACCGTCCCGCCGCCACGCGATGTGGGCGTCGTTTGGTCACGATAGTCCAACTCCGCCGTAAACGGCGGGTCCGGCATCGAGTTGATGGCGTTCCTAACGCCCACTGCCGTTGTGACGCCCGGCGATACGTGCACCGTTAGGGTGTTTGTCATGGCGTCGTAATCGGCCGTCTCTAGTCCGGCTGAGCCATCGTTGGCGTAGTTGACCGTGACGCCGTTGTACTCGGAGCCGTTGCGGTTGGCGGTCAACACGATGTCGTTGTCGACGCCGCCGGACACGATCCTGCCCCGCGCTTTCGAGCCGAAGAGGTCGTTGAGGTCGGTCGCGGAGCTGATCGTGGGGTCGAGATCGGAACCCGCAACGCTCGCCTGCGGGGCGCCGGTTTGGAGGATGCCTAGTTCCTTGGCGGTCTTTCCGACGCCCACCTCGTTGATCGTGATTCCGCCTCCGGTCACGTCGATACGGAGCCCGTCGCCGTCAACCGCCACGACGATGTCCGATCCTTCCGGCGCGCCGGCCTCGACGAGCCGCGCGACGTCGTCGATTGTTTCGGCCTGCGAGAGGTCGATGATCGAACTCGTCGCCGACGACGTGCCAAGCGTCGGCACGAAGCGTATCTCGATCGATCCGCCGGGCGTCACGCCGACGCCGCTATTCAACTGATCGAGTCGCGTCTCCCGGGTGAGGGCCGCATTGAGGTCCGAATTGCCGCGGATGTCGTCAGAGAGTCCTCCGAAGACGTCGTTGCCCGAAGTGCCCGTGTTGAACAGTTGCCCGATGTCGATGAACGTTTGAGGGCTCGACTCGTCGCCAAGATACTCGACGTAACCCTCAGAGGTCTCGCGGTAGGCGATGCTTGATCGTTCCGCCCCACCGAGCAAGTAATTGGTCGACAGGGTCGAATTGCCGACACGGACCAGCTGGTCCATCAGCTCATTGATCTGATCGATGACGGCTTGCCGGTCCTCGTCGGATGACAGGCTGTCGAGGGCTCCAAGGGCGGAGGCCTTCAGTTCGTTGAGGCCCTGGTTGACCTCGTTGAGCGCCGAGTCCGTCGTCGCCAACGCCGTTCGCGCGCCCTGGAGGTTCGTCAGCGACTGGTCCTTCCGCTCGATGGTCCGCTGCAGCGCCATCGCCCGCTGGGCCGAGGCCGCGTCGTCGCTCGGCAGGAAGATACGATAGCCGGTGCTGAGTTGGTTCTGCAGCCGGAACAGCTCGAGTTGATCGTTCTGGACCTGGGACGTGAGCCGACCGCGCGTCATCGCGTCGGTCACACGGGTCGTCGAGATGGGCTGAATCGAGGCCACGATCGCACTATTACCTGGAGAGTTACGTGGCGTTTAGAGATTAACGAGGGTGTCGAGCATTTCTTGGATCGTCGAGATCACCCGGGCGGTCGCCTGGTAGATCCGCTGGAGCGAGATCATCTCGATCGCCTCTTCGTCAATGTTGACTCCGCTAACCGCCTGGAATTCGTTGGCGAGCGTCGCCTCGAACACGCCGAGTCCGTCGGCCACCGAACCGGCGACGGTCGAGTTCTGCGCGAGTTCGTTCACAACTTGGTCGTAGCGCTCGGTGATCGAGGCGCCGTCCAGCGAGTCGAGCGGCTTATCGATCAGGCTCGCCAGGGCCGTCGCGTTGCGTGTGGTGCCGCCCGGGCCGTCGAGGCTGAGCGCCAGCTTGTCGGCGTTCCGGATGCCACTGAGCTCTTGATTGACCGACATGTCAATCGAGCCCGACCCTGTAAAGAACGTGTTCAGGCCGATCGAGGCGAGAAACCCACTGGTGTCTTTGGCGAAGGTGAAGCTGACCTCGTCGCTCTGCCCCTCGATGATGAGGCGGCCCTCTGAATTCACCGAGGCGTTGAGGCCCTCGACCGCGTTGATCTGGGCCGCGATGTTCGCGAGCGTCGATTTCAATTCGCTGCCGTCTTCACGCAGGTTGATCCGAATCGTGGAGTTCGCGACCGGTGCGTCGCCGTTCTCCACTGCAATCTCGAACGACCCGTGCTTCGGAGCGAACGCCAAGCCCGCCGCGTCGAGCGCAAGGGAAGCGTCATCGACGTTCTCCACGCTGGTGAGCGTCTTGAATCCCTCGAGTCCCTGCCCCTGTGAGTAAGCGAGGTTGAACTCGTGGATCATCGTCGCGGCGAAGTCGTTGAGGCTCTCACGAAACCCGTCAACGATCACGTCACGGGCGGCCGAGAGACCCTGGATCCGACCGCTGCGGATATCGAGTTCTTTTCCCGTATCGACGAAGATCAGCTGCGACTGAGCCTCTTCCGCGACGCCCGAGGTCTCAAGCGCTACGTCGCGACGCTGGCCTTCGAAGACAAGAAACTCGCCGCCGACAGCGATGCTCAGGCCGCCGCTCGGCTGTTCGACAACGGTCGCCGAGACGAGTTCGGTCAGCTTGTTGACGGCCTGTTGTCGCGTTGAACGGAGCGCGCCGGCGTCGCTCTTGCCGGCTGAACCGCCTTCGACCTGCGTAATTTGGACGTTGAGTTTGGCGATCTGCTCGGTCAGTTGATTGATCTGACCAACCGACTGCGTGATCTGCGTGTCGTAGCTGTCGCGGAGGTCTTTCGCGCGGTTCTCGATGCGGCGGATTTCGTCGGCGAGTTGCGAGCCCTCTAGCACCGCCAGGTTGCGGACGCTCATCGCGTCGCCGGCCGTCGGGTTGACGGTGTCCTCGATGCTGCCGAAGAACTCGGTCAGCGCCGTGCTGAGGTCGGAGTCGGAAAGCTCGCCAAGGAGCTGTTCGAGCCCCTTGTACGCGTTGTTCTGGATGTCGGCGCTGACGCGGTCGCTCGAAGCGTTGCGTAACTGGTCGGCAAGAAAGTTGTCGGTGACCTGGGTGATGCTATCAACCATCACCCCCAGGCCGATATTCAGACTCCCCAGCCGCTGGATCGGGGCGGGGGTGAAGTTGGCCTTCTCGCGAATAAATCCGGGGGTGTTCGCGTTAGCGATGTTGTTGCTCACCACTTGCAGGCCAATCTGCATGGCCTGAAGCGTGTTGCTCGACGTCTGTAACGTACCGAACAGGGACATAGTCGCGTATCAGCAGGTCCTTATGGCGCTTGGGGGGTTCGTGTTGAAGTTCGCGGCGGTTGCTAGCGGCGCCGGCTCAGGCGGCGCGGTCCATCAGCACCCCACCGGCCCGAGATTGACCGTTCTTCTCGTAGGTCGGCGCTTTTTGACCACCGGTAGCGACTATCTCTATCAATTGTGACAGATGTAGGAGCGTCCTCTGGACCAACACCCAGTTGGCGAGGCTTTGATGCTGAAGAAGTCGCGCCCGTGCCTGCGCCTCGCGGACCTTAGGCCGTAACGACTTGCGTGCTGCGTCGGGCATCGCGTCGGCGAGCGAACGCAGGTCGCTCTTCGGCAACCCGCGCTCGGCGGCCGCGGCGAGCAAGCCCTGCCGGCGTTGATGGCACTCCATGAGCCGCGCGGCGAGGCTCTCCTCCTCGGGTTGGATCGAGGCGAGCCCTTCGCGGTCGCCGCTCACCAGCAGGTCGCGCTTACGACTCAGCACGTCCAGCAGCGCGGTTTGCGTCTCGCTCAGGTCCGAGAGCAACTGCCCGAGCGGGCCCTCCCAACCGTCCGCCGTCGCCGGCAGGTTGGCAGGGTCAAAAGGCGGCGTATCTGGAGTGAGCGTCATCGCTAGGTCTGTCGCTGGTTGCTTGTTAGTTTCCAACATGCTCGTCTCACCGCCTCCTCAGGGCGCCCAGGTCCGCGAGGCCCGACGACGGCTTTTCCACCGCGAGCAGCTTTGCCTCGTCCGGGAACTGTTGGGCGAACATGCCCTCGGCGAACGGATTGTTCTCCGAACTTGCCAGGTCCTGGGCCCGTTGCATGTCGAGCCGGGACTGGAACTGGTCTTCCGCCATCCCGCCGTGGAAGTAGGCGGGCTTGCCGACGCTCTGCCGCATCGCCTTAAACATCTCGCCATAGAACGACTCGCCGACGAATTGCGAGAACGCCTTCTTCAAGTCGCGCGCCTTCTCGACGTCGGTCTCGCCGCCGTTGGCATTGGCGAGCTGTGACGGCAGGTTTGCCGGCTTCGAGGCGCTTAACGCACCGAGTGAAACGGACTGGATCATTGGCGAATCTCCGCAGCGATCAGCGGGGTATCAAAGGATGACGAGCTTCGCGTGCAGCAGGCCGAGGTCGTTGATGCCTCGGATGATCTCGATCACGTCGTTGGCCGGCACCCGCAGGTTCGCCAGCGCCGCGACGAGCTTCTCGAGCTTCGGACGAGACGTATCGCCGGGAGTGACCGCCAGGAAGCTGTTCGCCGCCTGTGCTTCGACGACGAGGTTGCGATGCGTGTAGACGACGTCGCCAATCTCGACATTGCCACTGATAACGATGCTGCCTGTCCGGGTGTTGCAGACGACCCGCGCCTCGGGCGCCGCGTCGTAAAGATCAGCGTTGAGCAACTCTGAGACGAAGGCGACCGGGTCGGTCGCGAATTTCGTCGGGACCTTGACGCGGATGTTCGCCGCGTCGATCGGGCGAACGAACCGCTCACGGACCTCTTCGTACTCGATCGGTTCGTCGAGGAAGTCTTCCATGTAGAGGTTGCCAACCTTGTCCGCCACCGACTCCGCGACGCTGAAGCTCGCGTGGTGCGGGTCGAGGACGACCGTCACCCAGCCGTCTTCCGAGACGAATGGGGTGTGGTGGTCGCGGACCATCTGGCAGCCGTGGTGAATCGTCGCGACAGTCGGCGTCGTCGGGTCGTTCACCTGCAAGAGGCCTTCGCAGAGAGCGAAGACCGACGGGTCTTGCGTATTCGGCCCTTGCAAAGCAGCGGTGATCAGCTGGCCGCCGACGAGGCTCTTGCCGTTCAGCGCCGCGACAGTGCAGTCCAGACGCTCGCCGCTGCGGACGCCCGTGGCGGGGATCGTCGCGGTCACCGTCACCAGCGAGACATTCTTGATGTTCCGCAACGCCTGCTGAGCCTCCTGGTCGAAGCGTCCGGTGGACGTAACGGGGTTCCCCATCAACTCGAGCGCACGGCTCAGGGCGCGCATCGTTGCCGGGTCGTTGGCTTCACCGGTGCCGTTGAGACCGACCACTAAGCCGATGCCACGCAACACGTTCTCTTCTTGCCCTTTCAGGCGGGCGATGTTAGCGAGCTTCGTCTTGCCCTGCGCGTAGGCGTCGCCCGAGGGAGCGACGATCGCAAGAGCCGTGACAAGGGCGATGGCGAAATAGTGATTCATATCAAAGACCCAAGACGACTTGGCAGCTAACAAGGACAGCCATCGCAACACCGCTCAGAAAGGCTTGTATTTGCCGTACCAACGGCCGAGCCAGCCGCGGGCGTATCCGTCGTGGATCATGCCCTTCTCGTACTTGTGAATCCGCTTGTTGGCGATCGACGAATCCCGCACGACACGGTCAGGACCGATCGCCTCGCGCGGGACGGTGCCGGAGATGTAGACCATCCACACCTCTTCGTTGATGCGGATCTCCGACGTCCCATCGATCACCAGGTTCCCGTTCGGCTGGATGTCGACAACCGTGGCGGCCATCGTGAACGTCACGGCCTCGGACTGGTCCATGTCGTTCTGCGTCCGCATCTGGCTATTGAGCGTGCCGGAAATCGTCGGGGAGCCGTCGTTCTGCGGGGCGGGCTTGATGCTCTTGCCGTCGAACCGCAACCAGTTCGTCAACGCCGCGCTGTACGATCCGGTGCGGCGGGTCTGGCTGTTACCGTCGGTCTCAGTGACTGCCCGGTAGTCAACCAGCACCTGGATGATGCTCTGCACCTCCAACGGGCGGGTCATCGCCTCTGGCGGGAGCGTCTGATAGATGAACGAACTGTTGGTGAGGTTGGGCGTTGCGGCATTGGTGGGCGCCGCCGTGAAGGCGAGGCTCCCTTCCTGCGACCGGGCGACTCCCGAGCAGCAAGCGACGATGGACAGCGTCATTAAGAAGCGATTCATTGCAGACCTCCTAGCTGGACAGGTCCGCCAGCGAGCACCGACAGCCGACGCGGCCCGACGACACGCGCCGCGAACCGCTCGTCGCCGTCGATCGTCTTGACGACGATCAGGTCGCCCGTGCGGCCGTCCTGGGTGGCGTTCATGTGCATCGTGACCATAACGCCGCCGCCGCCACTGACGACTTTGACGACGTCGTTCTTGCGGACCATCAACGGCGGAGCCGTGTTAAGATCGGAGTAGACTTCACCGACGCGGATCGGTCGCGTGGTCTCTTTGCTGATCGCCTCTTCGAGTGACGCGAAGCCAACGGCGCCGCTCCTACCAATCTCCTCGAGCGGCGTCGGCTCGAGCCGCACCGCCGAGGCCGTCACTAATGCGCCGCGCGAGAGAGGCGTCGTCGCCACCGCCCGCATCGGTTGTTCGACCAGATCGGCGAGAATGAGATACGGCTCATCGGCCAGCCCCTCGGCTGGCCAGACCTTGCACTGCAAGGGCCCGGCCTGCGGACCACTGGTGGAAGCGATCGCTGCCGTCAGCGGCTGACCGATCTTCTCGAGCAGTTCGTTCACCGTCGTCGAAGTCACCTCGACGCTCCGCACCGCTAGTCGCGGCTCGCCCGCTTGACGGCGGCCATCCAGCGTCTGCTGAATCGCCGCCTTGATCGCGTCTTCAACGGTCTTCGATTGGCGGGGGCTCGCCTGACGGATCACATCGGTCGCCGTCATGGGAACAGCGGCGCCCGTGCGAACACGGAAAGCCATCGAGCTGTCGCCAAGAGGCGCCGGCGCCGCGCTCGTTGCTGCGTCGCCGAAAGCCGGGGCAGACTTGCCAAGGGGTGTCGTCACTTGGATGCGGTAGGCGCCGCGGAACTCGTGACGGCCGGGATCAACTCCCTGGGCCTTCAGCAAGTCACGCACCGCGCCGGCGGACAGGTGCTGCGAGGTTCCCGGGGCGGGGCTCGGCATCAGAGGCGCCTCGGCGAGCACCTCGGCGCCCACGCCACGAATCGTCGCGACGTCGCCCAACCTCACTAGCACGCCCGGTACGGCCGCCGCCTCTTCGCGAAGCGTAATGTCCGCCGCCGTCGCGGTGAGCGACGCGGCGAAGGTGATCAGGATGACGAGGGCGAAACGCATGACGTTGTAACGGGGTAGCTAACCTAAAGCGGTACTAACGACGCAGATTGGAGATAAGCTGCATGATCTCGTCACCGGCGCGGATCATCTGCGAGTTGAGTTCGAAACTCCGCTGCGTGTTGATCAGGTCGATCAGCTCGGTCGTGGGTTCGACGTTGGACGCTTCCAAGAAGCCCTGCTGCAAAGTGCCGACGCCCTGCTGGCCCGGCGTTTGATTGCTGTTGGCGTTGCCAGAGGCCGGCGTCGGGGCGAACAGGTTGTCGCCCATCTTCAACAGGCCATCGGGATTGACGAAGGTGGCGAGCGTGATCGTTCCGGCTTGGGCGTACTGCTCAACACCGGCCTCGGAGTAACGAACTTCGCCAGTAGGGTCGATCACGACCGAAGTCGCTTCCTGCGGGATCGTCACCGGCGGGTTGAGCAGGTAGCCCAGCGTCGCGGAGCCAAGGACGAGTTGGCCGTTGGCGTTAACGTTGAGGTTGCCAGCGCGGGTGTAGAGGGTCTGTCCATTAGGGCCCGTGACCTCGAAGAACCCGTTGCCCTCAATGGCGATGTCGAGCTGGTTGCCCGTGTTCTGCATCGCCCCTTGGTTGAAGTCGGCTTGGGTGCTCGAGACACGGACGCCGAGACCCACATCGACTCCTGTCGCCGTGATATTGCCGTCGGTGTCTTGCGAACCGGGGAGGCGGTACTGCCGATAAAGCAGGTCTTCGAAGTTGGCGCGGTCCCGCTTGAAGGCGGTCGTGTTGTTGTTCGCCAGATTATTGGCGATCACGTCCAGCTTCGTCTCCATCGCCTGCATGCCGGTGGCGGCGGTGTAGAGAGATTGGAAGGACATTGTGGTGGAGGGGTTAGGGGCTAGGGACGGGGGACGAGGGAGTTTGGCGGGGACGTTTGAGCGTGGGGTTGAATCCCTCGTCCCCCGTCCCTAACCCCTCGTCCCTGTCGGCGTTAGCCGACGAGCAATCGCCCAATCAGGCTGCCCGTCGCGGTGTCTTGGTGGCGGATCATCTGCGTGTTCGCTTCGAACGCGCGGTTGGTCTCGATCAGTTGCAGCATCTGCTGCGTAGAGTTGGCGCCGGACATCTCGAGGAAACCTTGAGCAACCTCACGCTGCCCCGCGGGGACGGGGAACACTTCCTCGCGTGACTTGAAAAGGTTGCCGCCGATCTTGTCGAGGTGGTCGGTCGAAGCGGGCTTGACGAGCGCCATGGGAATCAACTCGCCTTCCTGCTCGACGTAACCATCGGCGGTGATGGCGTACTGCTGAGTCGGATCGAGCAGGATCGGCCCGCCGCCCGCGGACAGGACCGGACGGCCCGAGTCGGCCATCACCAGGCGATTCAGCTGGTCGACGCGGAACGTCCCCGCGCGGGTCAACAGCGGCTGCTCGCCCTCGTCGGGCTGAACGGCGAAGAAACCCTCGCCGAGGATCGCCACATCGCCGTCATTGCCGGTGCGCTGGAGCTTGCCCGGGGCAAACGACGTGCGGGTTTCGATCGTCTTAACGCCGCCGCCGATGTCGGCGAGGCCCTTCATGCCGGGGCGGGCGTCGCCATTCTGAATGGCTTCGGCGTAGCGGGCCTGGAAGATCGCCACGTCCGGCTTGAAGCCGACCGTGTTGACGTTGGCCATGTTGTTCGAGACGACCTCGAGCCGTTGCGATTGGGCGCGGGCCCCTTCGGCGGAGAGGTACATGCCGTACGACATGATGATTGGCTTGTGCTAGCAGGATTGCCCCCCTGCTGGCGAGCAACCCTTAAGCACATGCGGCGCCAATGGGCCGTGCCGCTTGAATCCCGGTGTTTAAGCCGATCGCTCTTCGGCACGAACGGCCGATCGGCGGAATCTGCCGGAAGAAGAGCGGCAGTTGGCGCCGCTAAGCCGCGAGCGGCGGGATAACGTGCCGCTGGCGGCTTAGCGGTCGCGTAGCAGCGCCGCCGCCCCGCGCGCTAACAACTCATCAGCCACCGTCACGCCAAGCGTCGTAGCATCCGCTAGCGTGCTGACGGAGAACGACGACTCCGCGTCGAGCCGCTCCACTCCGTCCTCGCTCAACACGACGACCGAAAGCCGCAACTCGCTAGCATCCCAGCGCCCCCAGGCGCCTAGGGCGGCAAGGCAGCCCCCTTCAAGCCGCGCCAGCGCCGCGCGCTCTGCGGCGATGGCGGCGTGCGTCCCGAAGTCGTCGAGAGGCCGTAGCGCCGCTAGCGTTTGTTCATCGTCCGAGCGGCACTCGATCCCCAGCGCCCCTTGCCCCGGCGCCGGAAGCAGCTCGCTCGGCGGGATGCGTCCGGCAAGGCGGTCGTTCCAGCCGAGCCGCGTCAGGCCCGCTTCCGCTAGCAGGATGGCGTCGTGCTCGCTGTCGTCGAGCTTCCGCAAGCGCGTGTCGAGGTTGCCACGGAGGTCGCCGATCACCAGGTCGGGCCGGCGGTTGAGCAACTGCGCGCGGCGGCGGAAGCTACCGGTGCCAACGCGTGCGCCTTGCGGCAATTCATCGATCGTCGTCGCCAGGTGCGACACGAGCACATCGCCAATCGGCGCGCGCTGGGGAACCGCCCCCACCTTGAGTCCATCGACGGGCGTCGTCGGCAGGTCCTTGAGGCTGTGGACCGCGAGGTCGATCGAACCATCGAGCAACGCGCGTTGCAACTCCTTCGTGAAGGCGCCCTGCCCGCCAACGCCGCTTCCTTCAACAATCGCGCTGATCGGCCCCGACTGCTGAACGTCGCCGCGGGTACGGACCTCGATAATCTCTACCGGCTGACCGAGCGCCCGCAATCGATCCGCGACCCAATCCGCCTGCCACCGCGCGAGTTGGCTGCCGCGGGTTCCCAGGCGCAACGGTCGACAGCTGCTCGGCTCAATCATCTTCGTCCTTGTGGAGATCGGCTTCGACGGGCCCCGAGCCAACCGCGCCGTGCGGGTGAGCCATCCCCTTCAGCGGCGGGTTGCCCATCGCTAAACCGTACGCGGACGTGTCCGGCGGCGCGCCATCGACTCCGCGGCGATCGTTGATTGCTCGCGTGATCTGATGCGGCGGTACGACGACGCCACAACTGAAGATGAACTGCAGGGCTTGGTCCATCGTCAGGTTCATGTCGATCGTCTCGCTCTTCTTCACCGTGATGGTGAAGCCCGTGAAGGGCATCGGCGAGGTCGGGATCAACACGCTCATCACCGGCTCGTTCGCGGCTGCCTCAATGTCGAGCATGCTCTCACCGGTTGCAAACGCGATCGACCAAATCCCCTGTCGCGGGTACTCCACAGCGACGATCCTCGAGATGTCGAGGTCCGGCTCGGTGAACGCGAAGTCGGTCACCTGCTTGACCGAGGTGTAGACATTACTCACTAGCGGGACGCGGGTGATCAGCGACTCGAACTGGTGGTGGAAGAACCTTCCGATCCCCGCAGCCAGGAACTTGCCGACCGCGTACAGCAGGAGCAAGAAGACCAGCAGAAAGATTGGCACCACGATCCACGGCACCAACCACACGTCATTCACGTAGCGACGCACCCAGTCGCGCGCCGTGGCGGGCACGGCTTCGCTCTTGCGGAGCCGCTTTTCGACTTCCGTGTAGACCCGATCTGAAATGTAAAGCTCATCGGGCGCGCGGTGGAATACCTTCCCCTTCGCATCCACGGCGGTCTCGCCGGGATTCGCTTCACCAAATTCCTCGGGACGCCGGATGTCCGAGACGTACTCGACCAGCACGTAGCGAGTCGCGTCCTCCAAGGGCGTCAGCACGTAGCGCGAAACGGTGCCGCCCACCCAAATGAAGATCACCACCGTCAGCAGCGGCGGCAGCACGACGCCCAGACCGCGCAGCACGGCGCGGCGGAAGGGGTCGAGCGACCGGCTGGGCGGCTCGGGGGTGACGGTCGGCGGGGTCGCCATTGCGGCTATCGCGGTGGGAGGGGGCGAGCAGCGGGTTGGGGCAGCCGGCGCAACCGGACAAGGTTGCCCAGACTCCCGAAGCTAGCATTCTTCGGAATCGACCGGCGCCAGCAAGCCGCCCCAGGCTGGACCTCCAATTAGGGCCCATTCGGCGGTAACTCACCAGTGCCCCAACCGTTTTGCCGCGACAACCGCCACCACCCGCACGGCGCCGGCCCTTTTGAGGGCCTGGGACGCCGCGTGGCACGTCGATCCCGTGGTCAGTACATCATCCACCAAGAGGACGGTTCGTCCCTCCAGAATGGCTCGACGCGTCCTTACGAAGGCGCCACGGACATTGGCCCGCCGATCGCTGGGGGCGACCTCGGTCTGCCGCCGCGTCGGCCGCGTCCGCTGCAGGGCGGTCTCGAAAGGCAGACCCGCTGCGTCCGCCAACGCCTTCGCTAGCGTCGCCACGCCATCGGTGCGTCGGACCAGCCGCCGCCGCCAATGCTGCGGCGTCGACGTGACCATCGCCGCCGGGTAGCCCCGCAACTGCTCGCCATGCTGCCGAGCCAGGGCCCGCCCCAGCGCCGCCATCGCCGCCTCACCCGCCCGACCCTTGCCAGTCAGCACCAGCCGCCGCAGCAAGCCGTCGTAAGGCCCCAGAGCAACCGCCCCATCGAATGCCCAGCGTTCCTGCCGGCACGCCGGACAGTCCACCACGCTCGGCGCGGTCCCCACCAGCGGCGCCGCGCAACGGCCACAGACCGGCTCATCGAACACCCCGAGTTCCGCCTCGCAATCGGGGCAGAATCCCTCCACCTCGCGCAAGCCACTGCTGGCGCCGCGGCCGCATGCGACGCAAGTCGGCGGAAACGCTACATCGAGCAGCTGCGCAGCGGCGGTGCGGATCGAGGCGAGCATCCCGCTAGCGTAATCAGAACCCACCGACACGTCTGAGCCGGGGACGGCAGCCCTCAGTGGACCCCGGGTACCCCCTCCACACCGAGGGCTGCCCAGGATTATGCAAGGGCTAGCAGTTACCACGTTCAGATAAGGACTTAAGCGTCGTCGGACTGCTATCGCAGCAGTGCATCATCGACGTAAGTCCTTTGTTAAACGTCCATTTGCTAGCAGTTGCATAATCCTGTACCGCCCACGGCTCAGATCAACCTATCGGGCCGACGCTACTCGTGTTGACCGCTTTCCGTCGCCGCCTCAGACTCCCGAACAATTCGGTCCCCGCCCCGCCCGTTGCTAGCAACCACGTTTTCCCGTGCGCAAGATCGACTTCTACCTGCTCCGGCAGTTTGTCCAGGTCTTTGTGATCTGCTTTGTGAGCCTCGCCGGGCTCTACACGGTGATCGACGCCTTTGGCCGACTCGATGACTTCTCGCAGGGCGGCGCCTCATTAGGCGACGCCGCGCTGGCGGCGGGACGCTACTACGCCCTGCAATCGCTCGGCTTCTTCAACAAGACCAGCGGCATCCTCACGCTGATCGCGGCGATGTTCACGGTCACCTGGATCCAGCGCCACAACGAGATGACGGCCCTCCTCGCCGCTGGAGTGCCAAGGCTCAAGGTGCTGCTGCCCGTCATCATCGCGTCGGTCTCAATCGCCTTCGGCGCCGCGGGGCTGCGTGAGTTCGTGCTGCCGTCGATCCGTCACGAGTTGTCACTCGACTCGAAGGACCTGAACGGTGAGCGCGGCGTCGAACTGAAACCCCGTTACGACAACGTCACCGACATCCTCCTCGGTGGCGAGACGGCCAATCTCTCGAAGCGCACCATCGAAAACGTCAACTTCACGCTCCCGCCGCGGCTCTCGGGCCCGTACGGCAAGCAGATCCTTGCCAAGAACGCGGCCTACCTCCAAGCCGAGGGCGATCGGCCCGGCGGTTACTTGCTGACGGACGTGACGCGCCCCGCGCAGATCGACACGCAGTCAATGCTCGCCGACGACAAGGGGGCGATCGTCGTCACGCGGCGCGACGCCCCGTGGCTCCAGCCGGGTCAGGCCTTCGTCGTCAGCGGCGTGTCGTTCGACTTGCTTGCTCAGGGATCGCAGTGGCGAGACCTCGCCTCGACGAGCGAACTCGTGCGGGAGCTGGCGAACCCCAGCACCGACCTCGGCCCCGACGTGCGTGTGGCCGTCCACAGCCGCTTGGCGCAGCCCTTCCTCGATGTGACGCTGCTACTGATCGGCCTACCGCTGGTGGTGTCGCGAGGCTCGGGTAACCCTTTCGTGGCGATCGGCCTCTGCGTCGCGGTGGTGACGGCGTTCTTCGTGCTGACGCTCGGTGGCCAGGCCCTCGGCGGCGGCGGCTGGCTCAAACCCGCCCTCGGCGCTTGGCTCCCGCTGATCGCGTTCGTGCCGGTCGCGGCGTACCAGTTCGATTCGCTTCGTCAGTAGCGTCCGCTGCGTGGACCGTTCGTTGAATCTTACAGCCCGCGCAGTTTGCAAAAGACACGAACGCCTCAGCCGTAGGCGGCAGCCAGCGGCGGAAGCGGGCGCCCACTCCCCACCGAGGGCTAGCGCCCATGGCTTAGAACCAACGATTCGTCACATCGCGCGGACGTTCACTCCGGGCACGCGTCCAACAAAAGACGCCGCGACGCTCGTGGCGTCGCGGCGTGCTGTCGTTCAGGCCTATCTGCTAGGTCTCACTTGACCGCCGCGGCGCCGGCTTCGGCCACGGTGTGGTCGTTCTCGACGGTGCTCCCCGAGACGCCGATCGCGCCGATCACCTCGCCCGAACCGTTCTTGATCGGCACGCCGCCGGGGAACGTGATCAGGCCGCCATTGGAGTGTTCGATGTTGTAGAGCGAGCCGCCTGGCTGCGAGAGCCCGCCGATCGCGCCGGTGGGCATGTCGAAGTAGCGGGCCGTGCGGGCCTTCTTCTGCGAGATGTCGATCGAGCCCAGCCAGGCGCCGTCCTCGTGAGCGAACGCGACGAGGTTCGCCCCGGCGTCCACCACGGCGACGTTCATCAGCGTGCCAATCTCTTGCGACTTCTTCAGCGCAGCCTCAACAGCGGCCTGGGCCTGCTTGAGCGTAATTCCAACGGCGGACGGCATCGTTTGTCTTCCTTATTTATTCCGGGAGAGGGAACCACAGATGAACACGGATCCACACAGATTAGAAAGGGTCGGCCGTAGGACGGCCGCAAATCCCTCTTATCTGTGTTGATCTGTGTCCATCTGTGGCTCTTTTTCTTGTCTTGATTGAAGAGTTGATTGACTGGGGCCGCCGCGGTCGATAGTGTACGCTTGTCACCCCACCGCGAGGCCGCCGTCATGCCACAGGTCGATTGGCTTTTTCTCGACATGAACGCGTTCTTCGCGTCATGCGAACAGCAACTCCACCCCGAGCTGCGCGGCCGCCCCGTGGCGGTCGTGCCGGCAATGACGGACACGACCTGTTGTATCGCCGCCAGCTACGAGGCCCGGCGGTACGGCGTGAAAACGGGCACGAACGTCGGCCAGGCCCGCCGCCAGTGCCCGGGGCTTGTGCTCGTTCATGGCAACCACGAGGACTATATCCGCCTCCACCACCAGATCCTCGCCGCGATCGAGACAGTGCTGCCGATCGAGAAGGTCCACTCGATCGACGAGGTCGCCTGCAAGCTGTCCCCGCCCGACCGCGAGGTGAGACGCGCCATCGAAGTTGGCGAGGGGGCGAAGCGGGCCATCTACGAGCAGGTCGGCGAGCACCTCCGCTGCTCAGTAGGACTTGCACCGAACAAGATGCTCGCCAAGCTCGCCAGCGACCTCAAGAAGCCCAATGGCTTAACCGTCATCACCCGTGAAGAGTTGCCCCGCCGGCTCTACTCGCTGGAGCTCCAAGCCTTTGCCGGCATCGGTCGCAACATGGAGCGCCGCCTCGCCGAACGCGGCGTTCGGACGACTCGGCAGCTATGCGCGCTGTCTCGCAACGACATGATCGAAATCTGGGGCAGTTGTGTCGGCGCTGCTTGGTGGCATGCGTTGCGCGGCGACGACGTTGTCGAGCAGCCCACGCACCGCCGCACCGTCGGCCATTCGCACGTGCTGCCACCCGAACTTCGCACCGACGAGGGCGCCCGTGGGGTCCTCGTGCGGCTGTTGCACAAGGCGGCGGCGCGGCTGCGTAAGATGGGCTACGTCGCCCGGCGGATCGAGTTCGGCGTCCGCTACGTTGGGCACGGCGGCGTGCGCGGCGGCAAGTGGCAGGCGCGTTCAACGCTCGCCCAATGCGGCGATACGCCGACGATGCTCAAGGCGCTCGATACGGCATGGCGGATGCGTGGCCCCGACGACCGCGCGGCGACGCCACTCAAGGTGTCGCTGACACTCTGGAAGCTCGAGCCCGCCGCGACGACCACGCTGCCGCTCTTCGTCGAAGACCGTCAGGCGTCGCAAGCCGCCCGCACCATGGACGCCGTGAACGCCGTCTTCGGCACGGGCTCGATGTACTTCGCATCGATGCACGAGACCCGTAACGCGGCGCCGCTGCGGATCGCGTTTACGAACATCCCCGAGATCGAGAACGCGCGAGAGTATTGAATCCCGAAATTGGCGACCCGGCGACGTTAGTCGTCGGTGGGAAGTGGTTGCGCGGGTTCCACCGACGACTAACGTCGCCGGCTCGCCTTGGACTGCGCTAGCGCTTTAGCATCGCTGGCCCACCAGCCACGTACGCTTTGCCGCGTTCGTAAAGTCGCAGTCGCTGCTGTGCTTCGGCGGCCGAGGTGGGGTCGGCAAGGACGACGGCGCGTTGTTGGAGACGCACCGCTTCAGCGAACTCGCCCGCCGATGCGTGGGCAGCGGCGCTGGCGTCGAGCGTTAAGAAGTCCTCGCTGCCGAGCAATCGCCTGGCGCGCCAAGCGGCCTCGATCGCGGTTTGCGGTGAACGAAGGGATGGCTGCGGGCACGTCGCCAACATCCATGCGAGCGAGCGGTAGGCTTCGACGCTCTCCGGATCGGCGTCGAGCGCGCCGCGGTAGTCGCTGATCGCCTGCTCGTAGTAGCCGGCTTCGGCGTAGACGTGGCCCCGGGCGGTCCGGGCCGGGGAGAGTTTTGGGTCCAGCCGCAATGCTTCGTCGAAGTCGGCGGCCGCTTCGCGCAGCCGGCCGAGCGAGTGGAACGCGACGCCGCGCGTCGTCAGCACGGCGGGTCGGTCGGGGGCGTCGTCCACAAGCTTGGCGAGCGACGCGTCGCAGTCGGCGACGGCGAGACCCGGATTGCCCAACGCCAGACGGAGCGAGGCGCGGTTCTGCAACCCGACTACCGAACGGGGGTCGATCGCCAGCAACTGGTCGAGCGTCTCAAGCGCAACCGCCTGGTCACCGGCCTCGGCGAGAGCGACGGCCAGGTCGCCGAGCGCGGCGGTGTTCTTGGGGTTGGCGGCGACCGCTGCGCGCAGGTCCTCAAGGGCCTTTTTGGCGTCGCCACGTTGCATCACCAACCGGCCGCGGGCATGCCGGGCCCAGCTCGCGACGCGCTCGGCCTGCTGACGGAGCGCCGGGGCGTCGAGCGACGCCAGGGTCTCGTCACAACGCTTGAGTAGGCGTGTCAGCGCATGGTGCGACTCAGCGGTTGAGGCGGCGTGTTCCAGCTGCCGAACCTGTCGGACCGAATCCGTCTCCTGACCGATCGAAGCGAGGCGTGGCGGCGGCGTCAGCAGCTTCGGCTCGTGGTCGAACGGCCGTGGCGCGGGCGCATACGCGGCTTGCTCGACCGCCTCGGTTTCGCTGGTTGGTTCGATCCAAGATGGCAGGCGGATCGCCTCGTCAGCGTAGCCGATGGCGCAAAGCGCCATCGCCAGCGTGATCGCTGCGAAGGTCTCGATCCGTCGGTTGCGGCACGCTTCCATGCGTCGCCATCCCTCAAGGGACTAACCCGCCTCGGGGCGGGTCATGCTTTCGTAATCCATCAACTCAGCCAGCCGCTCTGGGGCCATCAGGCCCAGTTCGCCGACGAGCTGCTTGATCGTCTTGTTCTCTTTGTGGGCCTGCTTAGCGAGCGCCGCGCACTTCTCATAACCGATCTCCGGCGCGAGCGCCGTGATCGTCATCAGCGACGCGTCGAGCAGTTCGGCGCACCGCGGCTCGTTCACTTCGAGGTCCACCAGCAGCTTGTCCACGAACACATTGCTGACGTTCGTGAGCAGTGAGGCCGACTCGAGGAAGGCCTCGATCATCACGGGCATGGCGACGTTGAGCTCAAAGATCGAGCCGATTCCGCCCATGCCCGCCATCGTCACTGTCGCGTCGTTGCCGATCACACGGCAGGCGACCTGCATCATGCTCTCGCAGATCACCGGGTTCACCTTGCCCGGCATGATCGAGCTGCCCGGCTGGATCGCCGGCAGGATCAGCTCGCCGATGCCGCTCCGCGGTCCGCTACCGAGCCAGCGGATGTCGTTGGCGATCTTTGAGAGCGAGACCGCGATGGTCTTCAAACAGGCGTGGGCTTCGACGAAGTCGTCCTTCGCCGCTTGGGCCTCGGCGTGGTCGGCTGCTTCGAGAAAGCCGCCGTCATCGACATAGCTCTCGTCGAAATCGTCTTCGTCGTACTCCTCGCCGAAGTTGTCGTCCGCCTCGGGCAAGCCGAGCTCCAACCGCTCGGTCAGCGCCGCGGCGACGCGGCCGGCGAACTCGGGGTGTGTGTTGATGCCGGTGCCGACCGCCGTGCCGCCGATCGGCAAGTTCGAACGCACCACCATGTGGGCGGTGGCCGCTTGCTCGAACGCGCCGGCGACTTGCGACGCGTAGCCGCTGAAGACTTGGCCGACGCGGATCGGAGTGGCGTCCATCAAGTGCGTGCGGCCGATCTTGACGATGCCGTCCCACTCTTCTGCCTTCTGGGCGAGCTCGTCTTCGAGCCGGTCGAGCGCCTCGAGCAACGGGCCGATGGCCATCGTCGCCGCGATGCACATCGCCGTGGGGAAGGTGTCGTTGGACGACTGCCCCATGTTGACGTGGTCATTGGGGTGAACGCCGCCGTCGGCCTTCGTCGTCAGACCGAGGCCGAGCTTTTCGTTCGCCAGCGAGGCGATCACCTCGTTGGCGTTCATGTTCGTGCTTGTGCCGCTGCCGGTCTGGTAGATATCGACCGGGAAGTGCTGGTCGTGCTTCCCCTGGGCGACCTCGGCGGCCGCGGCGACGATCGCGTCGGCAAGGCGCGTGTCGAGCTTGCCTAGTTCCTTGTTAGCCTGGGCGCAGGCGGCCTTGAGGTGGCCGAAGGCGTGGATCACCGCCGGGGCGAGCGGCCGGTTGGCGATGGGGAAGTTCTCCACGGCCCGCGCGGTCGAGGCCCCGTAAAGGGCGTCGGCGGGGACCTGCATCTCGCCCATCGTGTCGCGCTCGGTGCGCGTGGCGGCGTTCGTCTTCGTAGAGCTCATGGCGTTGGAATCGAGGAATCGGACGCTAGCGAGACACGTCCGGGAGGCGGATGATAGGGGGATACTTCCTAAGGCGGAATGCCGATCGGGCCATAGGGTCCGCTGTGCGGACCGCCACAATTGAGCCGGCCCCAACGTTATGGTCCGCTACAAGCGGACCCTACTGAACTATGACGACGGTACTGGACAAAATCGTCGCCGTGAAGCGACAGGAGGTCGCACAGGCCCGCGCCGAGCGGCCTTTGGGCGAATTGCGGGCCGCTTTGGTGGATGCGCCGCCGGTGCGGGATTATTTGGCGCCGCTAAGCCGCGAGCGGCCTGATCCTTCGCAAGCGGGCGGGGGAGGGCCGATCAAGCTGATCGCCGAGGTGAAGAAGGCTAGCCCCTCGGCGGGGCTGATCCGGGCTGATTTCGACGCCGTGGAAATCGCCCAGACATACGCCGCTTGCGGGGCTAGCTGCCTCAGCGTGCTGACCGACGAGCCGCACTTCCAGGGTTCGCTCGACTACCTCAAGGCGGTCCGAGCGGCCGTGGACCTCCCCGTGCTGCGGAAGGACTTCCTGATCGACGAGCACCAAGTGGTCGAGGCCCGCGTCGCCGGCGCCGACGCCGTGCTGCTGATCGCCGAGTGCCTGACCCCTGCCGAGCTGATCGACCTCCACGCCCTGGCGACCGACCTGGGCCTGACCGTCCTGGTGGAACTCTACGAACCAGCGAACCTACCGGCAGTGCTCGCTTGCAACCCGAAGCTGGTGGGCGTCAACAACCGCGACCTCCGCACGATGACGGTCGACCGGGAGCACTGCATCCGCCTCCGCCAACAAGTCCCGCCCGAGGTGGTCTTCGTCGGCGAGAGCGGCGTCAAAACCCACGCCGACGCCCAACGCCTCCGCGCCGCGGGCATCGACGCGATGCTCGTCGGCGAATCTTTGATGCGCCAAGCCGATCTTCCCTTGGCGGTGAAGTCGCTCTTAGGAAAGGATTAACGAGGCACAGAGGAAGATTTTTGTAGGAGGCGTCTCCAGACGCCGATTACGCGCACCATGCCAAAATCGGCCAAGAGACCGTAATCGGCGTCTGGAGACGCCTCCTACAATTTCAGGTGGTGAAACGGAATGCCAAGCCTACTCTCCATCCAAGTCGGTCAGCCGCAAACGCTCGACCCCGTCACGGGCGACACGAGCCAGAAGCCATGGACGACTTCGTTCTTCAAGCAGCCGATCAGTGGGCTGGTGCGCGTTGGCAAGCTTGGGCTCGAAGGGGACGCCGTTGCTGATACGCAGGTCCACGGCGGCGCCGACAAGGCGGTGTGTGTTTACTCGGCCGACCGCTGGCCTTACTGGCGCGACAAGTTAAGGCCCTTTTTAGAGGGCGACGGCGAAGAGTTCGGGACCGCGGCGTTCGGCGAGAACTTTTCTGTCGAAGGCCTCGACGAAGAGAGCGTCTGCATCGGCGACCGCTGGCGGATTGGCGACGCCGAGTTCGAGGTCAGCCAGCCAAGACAGCCGTGTTGGAAGCTCGCCCGCCGCTGGCGGCTCACGAAGCTCACCCTCTGGACACAAGAGACCGGCTACACCGGCTGGTACGTCCGCGTCACACGCGAAGGTACCGTCACCGCGGGCGATGAGATCGAGCTGGTTGAACGGCCGCTGCCGAACTGGACGATTGATCGCGCCAACAGTGTGATGTACGAGCTGCGAGACGACCGCGAGGCGAACGCCGAACTCGCCGCGTTGGGACCGCTTTCCGAGAGCTGGAAGCGGCAACTCTTGAAGCGGCTAGGGTAGCTGCTGATTGATGTGCCGCTTGATCAGGTCCATGACACCGCGGACATCTGGCACGCAATAGAAGACATAATAGGCTTCGTCGTTCAGCGTCGCGGAATTTTCAAGCAGGTGCAGAGTTCCGGATCGGTCATGCCAAGTCCAACGCTGAACGTCGTAGATTTCACCCAGGGGCAGCGACCACTTCGTGCGAAATAGCGGCCGGGCAACAAAGCAAGCGGCTCGCCGACTAGTCACGACATACACAGTGCGTCGTGCCATTCGATAGCCCCAGAGCGGAGCTAACATCCCGGCAAAACTTACACCGAAGAATGTCACGAAGACTGAAAGACCTTCGCGGAAGTCTTGCTCACTATAGAAAGAAGCGACGAGTGCGGCGATTGAGACGATACACCAGATGACGCCGAATGCAGCGCATCCCGCCATCCGCCATGCGTAGGCCTTTTCATTCGGTTGATCGAGCCACAGGACTTGCTCTTCCCTATCAAGCTGACTCTTTACGATCGACCGAAGGGCATCAGGCAAGTCACTCATCGTCTTGCCGAGAATCTTGGGCGAATTGACGTCCGGATCACTCACTGTCGGCGAGCTTCTCCAAGAGGTCTTCTACCTGCTTGACATTCGCCACGCCGATAAAGCCGATCTGGTTGATGCGTGGCCCATGATTGCGGTTGCCATACGAAGCGATCTCTTTTGCAAAGATGAGATCGCCGGCGCCATCAGCGTATTGACGGCGTTCAATCGAGCCGAGCTGCTCGGGTCGGAACGAGCGGATGCTCATGCCGTTCCACTCTTGCTTGAAGACAATCGCGCGCCCGTCGGTGAGGGCATAGACGGACTTCCGCGCCCAACGCCGGCCCCAATAAGGAGCCGTCAGCATCCCCGACCCAACCAACACGAAGGGCAAGCCGAAGAGAGCAAACAGGCCGCCGCCCATCGACGCCGCCATGGTGATCCAGAACACCGAGAAGGCAGTGAACGGAATGCCAAAGAGCTGGATCGGCCAGTAGCCGCGCGTGAACGCCTTAGGATCGGGCTGAGCCAGCCAAACGAGCCGCTCATCTCGGTCAAGCTCGTTATCAACAAGCCTCCGCAGTTCGGGAGATAATGTGTAGGCGTCGGCATCGATCATTCGGTCCCTCAACTCCCTACCAGACAGTCGATCGGAACCCCGAGCATGTTAATAGCAGCCAAGAACATCGTCGAGCGCCGCCTTAGCTTCTGCGTAGTCCGGGTCGAGGAGTAAAGCCGCGCGGAAACACTCGGCTGCGTCCGCAAATCGATCTCTTGATCGCAAAACACTACCGAGATTCCAGTAAGCTTCGGAGATATCGCCTTCGTCACAGGTTAGTGCCGTGCGGTGGGCTTCTTCTGCTTCGTGCAGCCGGCCTTGCTTAGCCAGAACAGCACCTAGATAGATGGGATAGCCGGCATTGTTCGGCGCTGCGTCGATCGCTTTGCGATACCAAGATGCCGCTTGCTCGTAGTCGCCGGCTGCTCGGAACAAATGGCCCAACCCCGCCAGGGCAAGCCGCTTTCCATCGTCCGACATATGCTCCAGAGCCTTGGCGTAGGCTTGCTCAGCTTCTTCATAGCGAGCGAGATCCGACAGCGCCTCGGCAACGAGCATCCAGGCGGCGGCAAACTCTGGATTGTCTCTTACAAATGCTCGGCCTGCTCGGACCGTCTGCGCTGGCATATCCCGAGCGGCGAGATCAACCAATGCATCCCAGCGTTCACGAAGACCTGACATTCGAGACTCTACCCTTTCACCACCGCCAGCAAGAAGCTCGGCTTCAACGCCTCAAAGCTCAGCCGTTCGAGCTGATCCGCGCCGCGGGCGATGTTGACCATCCAGACGCCGATGTTTGGTTCGCAGCCGGCGGCGCGGGACGCGGCGGTAAGCGACTCACGGGCTTGGGCGATGTGGTCGATGCTGATCAGGTTCACCACCAAGCGGCCGCCGGGACGCAGCCGGGCGAACGCCTCTTCGGCGAGACGCGTCACCTCGCGGCCGGCGCCGGCGACGAACACGCAGTCGGGGTCGGGGAGCTTGGCGAACGCCTCGGGGGCTTTGCCTAGCACCGGGATCACGTTCGCCACGTCGAAGCGGTCGCAGTTCTCTTGGATCAGGCCGTGGTCCTCGGCGTCCATCTCGATGGCGTAGACGGCGCCGTCGCGGGCCAGCTGCGCGGCCTCGACGCTCACCGACCCCGAGCCGGCGCCGACGTCCCAAACGATGCTCGCCGCGGCGATATCCATCTGCGCGAGCGCCAGTGCGCGCACCTCGGACGGCGTCAGCAGTCCCTGCTTCGGCTTGGCTTGCAGGAACGCGTCGTCGGGGTTGCCGAAGAGGCGACGGCCCACCGCGTCGCGTGGCCGGTCGGGCGCGTCGGCGCGGCGGATGAGGATCATCACGTTGAGCGATCGATAGTCGCCCGCCGCGATGTCGTCCAGCTCGGCGCGCGTCACCCGCTCGTCGCGTGCGCCGAGGTTCTCGCAAACGTATGCGGTGAAGTAATCGATCTTCCGCTCAAGCAGCGCCTTTGCCACGTGGGCGGGGCCGACGGTGGGGTTGGTGAACAGGCCGACCTTCTGTGCGGTGCGAATCTTCTCGACGACCGTCGCCAGCGGGTGGATCGCCAGGTCGGTGAGGTAGGCCTCGTCCCAACTCTCCATGACGCGAGCAAACGCCAGCTGCATGCTGCTGACGTGCGGCAGCACCTCGAAGCGGTCCTTGCCAAACCGTTCGATGAGGAACCGCGCCAGGCCGTAGAACATCGGATCGCCGAACACGACGAGCGCCGCCGGCTTGTCGCCGACCGCCTCGACCTGCGCTGCGACCTGATCGACGTCGCCCGAGAGGACGACGCGTTGGCCTTTGACCGACTCGCCGAGCAGCGACAGGGCGCGCTCGTCGCCGAGCAGGACCTGGGCGGCGGCGATACGGTCACGGACCGCGGCCGACGCGGCGTTGAGGCCGTCGTCGCCGATACCGATGATGGAGAGCATGGCGGCAGGGATCGGGGGTCAGGAGTCAGGGATCAGGGTTGTTTGGTAGCCTTTTCCCTTGCCCCCTAACGTATTCGGTTGGCGCGCCTTGCTCTAGAGTCTGCTCTGATGACGTCGGCATAGCGTAGGGTGGGTTGGAACCCACCGCTAACCGGTACCCGCTTCCCGGTGGGTCACGACCCACCCTACAACCTGCTCGCGCCGAAGGCGCATCTGTGGGAGGGGTCTCCAGACCCCGATTACGGTGTCTTGGCCTATTTCGGCATGGTGCGCGTAATCGGGGTCTGGAGACCCCTCCCACATCAATCCGCCTCCCACATAGGGCGTCGCAATTCAGAGCGAATACTCTCTGCTTACGCCTCGATGTAGCACTTCAACGAGTGGTGATCGAGAACCACCGGCGCCGACGTGTCGAGCTGCGGGCCGACCGTCTCGGCGAATGCGTCGTTCGGGCTCTCGGCGGCCGTGTCGATCGCCAAGCGCCAGTTGAGACCGAGCACCGTCTTCGGCACACGGAACTCCTGGGGCTGGCCGCCCGAGTGCATGAAGACCAGCACATGGCGGGCCTGCTCGTTCTTCAGGCCGGTCGGGCTGAGCACACACGACAGGCTGTGGAACGTCTGGTGCCAGTCGATCGGCGCGCCGCCGACGCCGTACCACGCCACGTCCGGCAGATCGCCGGGCTTGTGCGGGGCGCCGGTAAGGAAGTCGGCCCGACGCAGCACCGGTTGGTGCAGCCGCAGCGCAATCAGCTGCTGGGTAAACCGCAGCATGTCGGCGTTGCGGTCCACCAGCCGCCAGTCGAACCAACTGATCGCGTTGTCTTGGCAGTAGGCGTTGTTGTTGCCGCGCTGCGTGCGGAGCACCTCGTCGCCGGAGACGATCATCGGCACGCCTTGGCTGAGCATCAGCGTGGCGATGAAGTTCTTCGCCTGCCTGCGGCGGAGCTTGCGGATCGGTAGACGCCGTGTCGGGCCTTCGACGCCGTAGTTGGCGGCGTAGTTGTTGTTGTCGCCGTCGCGGTTGTCCTCGCCGTTGGCAAGATTGTGCTTCCGCTCGTACGAGACGAGGTCGTTGAGCGTGTAGCCGTCGTGCGAGGTAACGAAGTTGATGCTGTGGTACGGCTGGCGGCCCGACGCCTGATAGAGGTCGCTCGAACCGGCCAAACGCGTCGCCATCGGCCCCGTCATGCCCAGGTCGCCACGCCAATAGCGGCGGACGTTATCGCGGTACGCGCCGTTCCACTCGGCCCAGCGGGAGCTAGCAAACGAACCGACCTGGTACGCTCCGGCCGCGTCCCACGCCTCGGCGATGATCTTCGTGTCCGAGAGCATCGGGTCCTCGGCGATGTACTCCACCAGCGGCGGGTTCGGCACGATGTCGCCGTTGCGGTTGCGGCTGAGGATGCTCGCCAAGTCAAAGCGGAAGCCGTCGACGTGGTAGTTGTAGACCCAGTGGCGGAGACAATTGAAAATCATCTCGCGCACGATCGGGTGGTTGCTGTTCACCGTGTTGCCGCACCCGGAGTAGTTCTTGTACGAACCGTCCGCGGTGAGCATGTAGTAAACGCTGTTCTCCAAGCCCTTGAAGCTGAAGGTCGGGCCGTGGTCGTTCCCTTCGGACGTGTGGTTGAACACCACGTCGAGGATCACCTCGATGCCCGCGGCGTGGAGCTCGCGCACCATCTGCTTGAACTCGCGCACCTGCCCGCCGGGCTCGGAGCCGTGTTGGTAGCCGCGGTGCGGGGCGAAGAACGCCATGGGGTCGTAGCCCCAGTAGTTCTTGCGGTGGCCCTTGCTGCCGTCGGATTCCTCGGTCGGATACTCGTGGACCGGCATCAGCTCGACCGCCGTTACTCCGAGCGACTTGAGGTAGGGGATCTTGTCGATCACGCCGAGGTACGTCCCCGAACGGTCGGAAGCCGATGTCGGGCTCTGCGTGAACCCGCGGACGTGCATCTCGTAGATCACTGACTCAGCGAGCGGCCGACGCAGGTGGCGGTCGCCGCCCCAGTCGAAGTGGTCGTCGATCACGACGCACTTCGGCGGCCGGACGATGCCGTCATGCGATGGGAGGAACTTCCCCGCCAGCGCCTTCGCGAACGGATCGATCAGCCGGGCGTGCGGGTCGAAGCGGTGCCCGCGCTCGGGCTGGAACGGGCCGTCGGCCTGAAAATGGTAGAGCTGCCCCGACTTGAGCCCGGGGACAAAGACGCTCCAGAGGTCGCCCCAGCGGTCGGTGTCGGGGTTCAGCTCGATGAGCCGCGATGGGTCCGGGTCGCCGACCTCCTTGTACAACAGCACGCGCATCGCCGTGGCGCTGCGGCTATAGACGACGAATTGAACGCCGTCCTCGCGCAGAATCGCCCCGTACGGAAGCGGGTAGCTGAATTGCATCGGGGGGAGAGTCTTGTGCGGCTTGGCCATCACGAGGCCCGATTGCCGGGCGAGGTAGGAGGTGGCGCCGTTTGCGATCATTCAGTCTCTTGGGGTCGTTCAAAGGACCGGTGCTCCGCCCTCCCTGGCCCAGAACGCCCCCCAGCAAGCGTACAGCTTGCGCGAACGGGGGACGTAACGCTAGCATCGGCGTCTGGGACGACCCGCCCCAAGCCTACCACGACCGGCCCGCGCCCCTTCGCTCGCCGTCACGACCCGCAGCGGATTGCCGCTAGGAAGCCAAGGGGATAGGGGGATGTTGGCGATAAGGGGGGGATCGCAAGCGGCCGACAATGCCGGACAATCTGGCGACCAGCACCGCCGCTGTGAGCCGTTTCTGAAAAATTCGTTGCGACCCCTAAGCCTATCATCTGCGATCCCCCCTATCGCCAACATCTCCCTCATCTCCTTCCCAACCAAAAGCAGCACCTCAAAGAGATGGCCCTCTCCTACAAGGACGCCGGCGTCGATCTGGACGTCTACGAAGAGTCGATGTCGCGGCTGCCGCGGCTGATGCGGCGGACGCACACGCCGCGCGTGATGCCGCTGGAAGGGGGCTTCGCGGGGCTGTTCCGGCTCGACTTCGCCGGCAAGCTGTTCGCCCGGCAGTACCGCGACCCGGTGCTGGTCTCGTGCACGGACGGCGTCGGCACGAAGCTCAAGGTCGCCCAGATGGTCGGCCGCCACGACACGGTCGGCATCGACCTCGTGGCGATGTGCGTCAACGACGCCCTCTGCTGCGGCGCCGAGCCGCTGTTCTTCCTCGACTACGTCGCGATGGGCAAAGACGACCCCGAGCGGCTCGAGCAGATCGTCAGCGGCATCTCGGACGGCTGCGTCGAGAGCGACTCGGCTCTGATCGGCGGTGAGACCGCGATCATGCCCGACATCTACGGCGTCGAAGACTACGACCTCGCCGGCTTCTCGGTCGGCGTGGTCGAGCGTGAACGGCTCATCGACGGCTCGAAGATCACGCCCGGCGACGTGGTGATCGGCGTCGCCTCGAGCGGCCTGCACTCCAACGGCTATAGCTTGGTGCGCAAAATCGTCTTCGACGCCGCCAAGCTCTCCGCGTCCGACACGGTCGCCGAGTGCGACGGCGCCACGGTCGCCGACCTGCTGCTAACGCCGACGCGCATCTACACGGTCCCGATCCGCCGTGTCCTCGGGCACTACCGTAAGAAACAAGTCATCCACGGCATCGCCCACATCACCGGCGGCGGCTTGCGCGAGAACCTCGAACGCATCCTCCCCGCGGGAACGCAGCTCGTCATCGACAAGGACAGCTGGCCCGTCCCGCCCGTGTTCACCTGGCTACAAAAGCTCGGCGACGTGGCCGACGACGAAATGGCCCGCGTCTTCAACTGCGGCGTCGGCCTGGCGCTGGTGGTGAGCGAGCATTTCGCAGAAAGCATCGCGGCGCAGCTCAGCGACCTCGGGCTTGAGAATTGGCCGATAGGTTGCATTCAGTAAGGTTCGCGCAGAGACGCGGAGTTGGAAAGGAAGGTTTGGTTATAGGACTCACGCAAAGGCGCGAAGGCGCTAAGAAAAGAAACAGAGAGTAAAGATAAGGTAGAGAACAACGCCTGTAGCTGGGCGCCGCTAAACTGCGAAACCTTTGCGTCTTTGCGCCTTTGCGTGAGTCTTCCCAAGCAGCCCTCTGCGTCTCGGCGCGACACCTGATGGACGACGACCTGGAGTTGACCGCCTATCACGAAGCCGGCCACGCTTTCGTTGCGGCGTACGCCGGTGGAAAGGTGCAGCGCGTCACGATTGAGCCCGATTGGGATGATGGGCCGCAGCGGTATGGCGATACGCAGGTCGCTTGGTCGCGGCGGCGGTTCACGCCGCGGGAGTTGGCGGAGAAGTTGGTGCTCGTGGCGCTCGCCGGTCCGGTCGCGGAGATGATCTACCGCGGCGAGCCATTGCACCCGGCGCTGGTGGCCGAGTGGCGACACGACTGGGGGCAGGCGTGGGATGAAGCCGCAGAAGTCGTCCCCGACGAGATGCGCCGCACACAATGGCTCGAAGCCCGTGTGGTGGGTTTACACGGCCTCTTGTCCGACGACACGCACTGGGACGCCCTCGCCGGCGTCGCCGATCACCTGCTCGCGCACGAAACGCTCGACGAAGCGATGTTTGCAGAGGTGATTGCGACGTGGTTGGGTTAGTGATTCAGACGCCGAAGATGTCACCGACGCGGACACTCATATCCGAAAACGCCAATGGCGTCACTGTTTCGTTGATTCCGAACGTACGGATGCTTTGGTAGCCGGACGGTGACGGTTCGCGGTGAACGATGAGACTCTTGGCGGGGATGTTCGCAATCCAATACTCGGGAATGCCGGCTTGCGAATAGGCCGCCGCCTTCCTTGTCTGGTCTTGCTTCAACGATGACTTGGCAACTTCAACGATGAGGTCGATTTCGTCAGCATGCGGATAACGCAGTTGCTGCTCTGCCTCGCCCTGACGCACTAGGACGAAGTCGGGGTCGAACACATTAACAGAGTTGATGGGAATCGTACCCTGCACGAACAGGAAGTGCGTATCCCATACCGACCGGAACAGCCGGTTTAGGAACACAACTTCCCAAGTGTGCTCTTCTCCCGCTGGCGCCATCGGCGTGATTACTCCGTCGATGAGTTCGACCTTGTCTTCCGTGGTTAGAATCCCCGCTCGGATCATCTCGATGTACTGATCCGCCGTGAACCGCTTCACGGGGAAGGTCGGCACGATCGGTTCGAGCGGCGTTGATAGGGCGGAGTCCATTTCGGCCATCTTACACGCCTCGTGGGGGCCAAAGCCAATACTTCGGGATCTCTTCGCTCGATCGGCGAGCCCACGACTCGCGCCGTGGGAGTGCGCTCGATCACGCTTCACTCCCACGATTCGCGTCGTGGGCTCTCCACCATTCATACTGAAAAGCGTCAGCGCATCGTTGCCGTGGTGGCTTCACCGATCTCGATCTCGGGCATCACCGTCGCCGCGCCGTTGGCCTCGACGGCGCCCGCTTCGGCGAGGGCTTCGAGCAACTCGTCTTCGCTGATCAGGTCGCGGAGCACGATCGGTTCGGGCTTGCCGGGGGCGTAGATCGCCAGGAGCGGGATGCTGCGGCTGCCGAGCGACTCGATCGCCGCTTTGATCTCGTCGTTCTTATCGGTCCAGTCCGCCAGCAGCGGCGTCACGCCGTTGGCTTCGACCACTTCTTTGACACGGTCGGTGTTGATGGCCCGCTTAAGGTTGAGCTTGCACGTTAGACACCAGTCGGCGGTGAAGTCGACCAGTACCGGCTTGCCACGCGTCTGCGCTGAGGCGAGCGCCGTCTCGGTGTAGGGCTTCCACGGCAAACCATGCTCGCTGGGACCGAGCAGGCCAAACGCCAGCCAGCCGATGACCGCCGCCGAACCAACGCCGCCCACCCACGCCGTCATCCGTTTGCCCGTTGTCGCCGTTATTGGCGTGACGCCGATCCACCAGCACGCAAAGCCGATCGCCACCAGCATCGTCAGCACCGGCAGGTAGTAGTCCGTCGCCACGGTCGAGATGAGGTAAACGACCGTCGCCATCAGCACAAAGCCCATTAATTGTTTGAAGGTCTCCATCCACGCGCCGGGCTTCGGCAGAGTCTTCACGAGGCTCGGGAATACACCGATGAGCAGGTACGGCGAAGCCATCCCAAAGCCGATCGCGCCGAAGATCAGAAAGGTCACCCAAGCGGGCTGAGTCAGCGTGAAGCCGATCGCCGATCCGAGGAACGGCCCGCTACAGGGCGTCGCCAGGATCGTTGTAAAGACACCTTTGTAGAACGCGCCGGCGTAGCCCTCTTTCTGCTGCAGTTGATTGGCGCCACGCCCCCCGGCGAACCCCGGCAGGGGGATCTCCCACACGCCGAGGAAGCTCAGCCCCATGACGAACACCAGGGCGATCATCGCCACCTTGAACTCGGTGATCGTGTAGAGCTCGCCCCACCCGTAGCCGGCGAACGCCGCCAGCGCCGCCAGCAGCATGAACACGCTCAAGAGACCGGCCGTGTAGGCGAGGTTCATCGCCAGGACTTTGCCGCGCTGATGGCCCGCTTGTTCGGCGAACGACAGCACCTTCAATCCGATCACCGGCAGCACGCACGGCATCAGGTTGAGGATCAAGCCGCCGAGGAACGCGGCGCCGAGGATCGGCACGAGGCCGCTCAGTGTCACGGGCGCTGGGGGCGCCGGTTCCGCAGTTCCGGTAAGGGGTGAATCCCCCGGCGTGAGCGGCTGCGTTGGTTGCGGGCCTTCGGCCGAGGCATAGGGGATCTCGCCCGGCTCGACGAGTTCCGCCGTGAACGCAGCGTCCTCGACGTTGTGGCAGGCCACCTCGGTGCACGCCTGCATGTCGGCCGAGCCGGTGACCGAGAGCGTCGCCGGATCGACGCCCGCGGGCAGTTCGATCGGCGCCCGCCAAGTGACCTGGCCAAAGTGCTCCTCGATTGGCAGGTCGATCCAGACCTCCGTGTCGATGTGCGTCTTCGGCGCGGGGTCGGGGACCCAGTCGCCGGCGAGCTCGGCGCCGCTCGACTCATCGAGAGTGAGGGTCGTCCGCTGCGGGCCGCCATCGGGTTGAGTGATCGAGTAGATGTGGTAGCCGCTCTTGATGTTGGCGGTCACCTCGACCATCGCGGGCTTGCCGTCGGCCGCGGGGGCGAACCGCGCCGACAGCTTCACGAGGTTGCTGGTGTCTTCCGCGTCGCCCAGCGGCCCGTCGCCGAGCAGCCCGCCGAAGCCACCGGCGTCCGGGTTGAACTTGAACTGCGCCGCCGCCGGGCCCGCTGTGAGCGTGAGAGCTGCGAGGAGGAACAACACGGGACGGGCGAAACGCATCAACCAGATCTCCAAAACCGTCGGCGAGCCGGCGACGTGAGTCGTCGGAGCCATGCTATCGAGAAAAACAGGGGGGGTACCCGCTTCCCACCGACGACTCACGTCGCCGGCTCGCCTTTTTCTTCTGCCACCCACCATTCTAGCGGGCGGCGGAATATTCCCGGCAATGCCTTCGCAACGCAATGCCGCTAGCGAGGGTTCATTATGGGCTGCAACGCGACGCCGCGGGGGTGTCGCAGCTCACGCTGATCGCTCGCCTACGCTAGCAGCCTGGCGGCGATCGCCCGAAGCCGCTGGCGGACCAGCTCCGCGTCGAAGGATTCCGCCTGCTTTTCCCCCAGCCACCGCAGCCAATTCGCCGCCGAGAGCACCGCCCCGGCGAGGTCGAGGGCCGCCACGGCCGCCCGATCCATCGGCCGTTCGGCGGCGGTTTCGTAGAAGCCGACGACCTCGTCGCGGCGAGCCGCATCCCCCAGCGATAGCTCCCCCGCCAGACGAGCCACGTCTGCTAGCACCGTGTCCCGGCGCATCGCGCCGAAGTCGATCAGCCCCGTGAGCTTGCCCTCGGACATCAAGAAGTGCTCGGGCCGGGCGTCCCCGTGGATGGGCTGGAGGTCCCATTCCCGGAGGGCGAAAGGCGCCAACTGCTTTGCCGCGCGGTTGGCGTCGGCGGTGAGTCGAACGGCCAACTCCCCCAGTTCGGGCCACGCCGTCAGCGTGCTGAGGTCAAAAAGCGGCGGCGTGGATTGCAGCGTCAGGACTCGTGACAGCCGTTCTTCGAGCGTTCGTCCGCTGGTCGGCTGGGCCTCGGTCACCATGAGGCTCTGGTGGGCCCTAGCGAGCCCGCTCACGGCTTCTCGAACCGCGGTCGACTCGTAGGCCGATTCGGAGAGCGGCTCGCCAGGGAGCCACGCAGTGGCCTCCCAGAGGCATTCGTGAGCGTCGTGAAAAGGGGGGCCGATCGGCGCGGCGATGAATGCTAATCCGGAACTCTTCGCGAAACGCAGCGTACTAGATATCCAGGCGAGACGCGCTAGATCGGCGCCTTTGCCCCAGCAGCGGAATGCAAAGCCCTGCTTGCCATCCGTCACGCGCCAAACCGACGCCCCGCTCAAGCCTCCCGACGCCGGCGTCCATTCCCAGGACCTCCCGGCAGCGATCCCCCCGATTGATTCGCGCCCCAACAATCGGTCTTCGATCGAACGACGGATCGCCTCGGTTGGGAGCATTGCGCCGTAGAGGTCCTCGTAAGCCGCAAGATAGTGGCTAATCTGATTAAGCAAACCGGGCAGAATAAGCTATAATTAAGGGCTATCGCTCGGAGTCTCGGTTCCAATTATTCCGTCATCACCGATCTTAACGCCCGCGGCCTTCGCCGTGGAACTTCGGTCGGCCCTCAGCCTTTCCCACGTCGGAACGCTACCTATGTCGTTTTGCCGTTCGACCAGCCGCTTTGGCCGCTCCTTGATTTCAACCGGGCTTGTCGCGACCGGAACCGCTCTCGCTCTGGCGTTGTGCGCTACTCCGTCGCTGGCCGAAGAGGCCAAGGGCGAGGAAGACACCAACAAGGCCAAGGCCGCAGACACGGTCTCCGCCGAGCCCTCCTCGTCGGGCGACGCCAAGAAGTCCGAGTCGAGCGACTCCTCCAAGCCGAAGTACCCGCCCGCGTCGAAGGTCCTCTCCGACACGAAGAAGATCGACGGCGTGCTGACGCTGCATCGCTCGGACAGCAAACTCTTCGCCGAGCTGAAGCCCGCGGACCTGGACAAGGACTTCATCGTCCTGATCACGATCGCCAAGGGCATCGGCCAGTCGCCGCTCTTAGGCGGCTACAGCTGGAACTTCGACGACAACTGGGTGTGGCAGTTCCGCAAGCAGGGGGACAACATCCAGGTCGTCCGCCGCAACGTCCGCTTCAAGGCCGACGCCGGCTCGCCGACCGCCGAGGCCGTCAAGCTCGCCTACACCGATAGCATCCTGTTCAGCCTGCCGATCGCTGCGAAGGGGTCGAGCGGGTCGTACATCGTCGATCTGTCGGGCGTCTTCTTCACCGACCTGCCGCAGATCAGCCAAGTGCTCCCGGGCTTCTCGTTCAGCTCGCAGCGGAGCAGCTGGTCGGAGGTGCGTGGCTACGACAAGAACGTCGAGATCCAGGTCGCCGCGACCTACTCCTCGAGCGGCTACATGTCGCTCGACACGGTCCCCGACTCGCGCGCCGCGACCATCAACATCCACTACTCGATCAGCAAGCTCCCCTCGACCGACTACAAGCCACGCGAAGCGGACGACCGGATCGGCTACTTCCTCGCGGCGGTGAAGGACTTCTCCAAGGAAGACCCCGACGACCGTTTCGTGCGTTACATCACGCGCTGGAACCTGCAGAAGGTTGATCCCTCGGCCGACATCTCGACGCCGAAGAAGCCGATCAAATTCTGGCTCGAGAAGACGATCCCCTACGCCTACCGCAAGCCGATCCGCGACGGCATCGAGGAATGGAACAAGGCCTTCGAGAAGGCCGGCTTCTACAACGCCATCGAGGTCGAGCAGCAGCAGACCAGCGCCGACTGGGACCCGGGCGACATCAACTACAACACGTTCCGCTGGATCACCAGCGGCGCGGGCTTCGCGATGGGCCCGTCACGCGTCAATCCGCTGACGGGCGAGATCCTCGACGCCGACATCATCCTCGACGCCGACTTCCTCCAGTTCTGGAAGCAAGAGTACGAGTACTTCACGCCGCAGGGCATCGAACTGCTCACCGGCGGCCCGATCCAGATGGAGACCTACTACGCCCAGCAAGAGGCGCTGCCCGCGCGGATGCGGTCGCACGCCCACGACGGGCGTTGCAGCTGCAACCTGCTCGCCGGCGCTTCGCGTCAGCTCGCTTTCGCCGCGACCGTCGCCGCCACGCGCAAGCGTAGCAAGGACGACCTCGAGAAGCTTATCAACCAGGGCCTCAAAGAGGTCACGATGCATGAGGTCGGTCACACGCTTGGCCTGAGGCACAACTTCAAGGCGAGCACGCTCCACTCTCTCGAAGACGCCCGCGACACCGAGAAGACCCGCAAGGAAGGCCTCGTGGCGTCGGTGATGGACTACGTCCCGACGTTCATCGTCCCCGAGAAGTACACGCAGGGCGACTACTACACGACCACCATCGGCCCCTACGACTACTGGGCCATCGAGTACGGCTACAAGCCGCTGAAGGACGAGAAGAAGGAGCTGGCAGCTATCGCCTCTCGCAGCGGCGAGCGTGGCCTCGCGTTCAGCACCGACGAGGATACCCGCGGCATCGACCCCGACCCGCACAGCCGGCGTTTCGACTTCGGCGACGACCTGGTGGCCCACGCCGAGATGCAGTCCGAGCTCGTGGCCGAGGCCATGCCGCGCATCATCGACGACATGGTCGAAGACGGCAAGGGCTATCAGAAGGCCCGCCAGGCGTTCGGCGTGTTGCTCGGCACCCAGATGAGCTCGGTCTTCAATGCGGCCCGCTACGTGGGCGGCGTCTACGTCAGCCGTTCGCACAAGGGCGACAAGGACGCCCCCGAGCCGTTCTCGCTCGTCGAGGCCGAGCGGCAGCGCGAGGCGCTCGACCTCGTGGCCGAGAAGATGTTCAGCGACGAGCCGTTCGACATCCCGCCGTCGATCTACAACAAGCTGATCCCGTCGCGCTGGTCGCACTGGGGCGCCGCCAACGCGTCGCGGATCGATTACCCGATCCACGCCACGATCCGCCTGATGCAGGACCGCACGCTCGACCAGCTGATGGGCCCGCTGACGCTCACCCGCCTGCACGACAACGAGTTGAAAGTCGACGGCGAGGTCGAGATGCTCACGGTCGATGACGTGCTCTCGACGCTCAGTGACTCGATCTTCGCCGAGCTGAAGGACCTGAAGGAAGACACGGAGTACACCAATCGCAAGCCGCTGATCAGCAGCCTCCGCCGCAATTTGCAGCGGACCTACCTCGAACGGCTGGCGAAGCTGGCGCTCGACCGCACCTCGGCGCCGGACGACTGCCAGACCCTCGCCTACGCCGAGCTGTCGGACCTCAAGGAGGAGATCGACACGCTGCTGGAGGACGACCCGGAGCTCGACCGCTACAGCGAGGCGCACCTCCGCGAGGCGTCGGACCGTATCCGCAAGACGCTCGAGACCGACCGCGTCTTCGACACGGGCGGCGGGTCGGCGTTCATGAGCCTGTTGCTGCTGGGCAAAGAGCCCAGTCAGCAGGAGGCCGCCGCGGCCGCCCTCCGCTCGGGGGCGCCGCTGTCCGAGGCCGAGGCCGCCGGGTACGCTGCTCCGTAGCGGGGAAGGCGGTTCCCCGATCGGTTGTTGCGGCAAGTCCAGGCATGAAACTCATACTCGCGGTGATCCAGCCGACGAAGCTGGAAGCGGTCCACGAAGCGCTCCAAGCGATCGGCGTCACACGCATGACGGTCGCCGACGCGATGGGCTTCGCCCGCCAACGCGGCCACGCCGAAACGTACCGCGGCCACGAGTACGAGACGCACCTCCTCCGCAAGGTCGAGGTGCAAATCGCCGTCAACGACGACTTCGTCGAGCCGACAATCCGCTGCCTGGAAGAGCACGCCCGCACCAGCAAGGATGGCCACATCGGCGACGGCAAGGTGATGGTGCTGCCACTCGATAACGCCTACCAGATCAGCGATGGGCTGACGGGGCCAGGGGCGGTTTGAGCATGACAGCGTTACTCGTCACCACCGACCTCATGGCGACCTCCACCGCCCACGGCGCCGCGTCGCAAGCGGGCGTGGAGCTCAAGACGGTCTCGCCGAACGCCGCGTTAGAAGCCGCCGGCGAAGCCACGCGCTTCGTCGCTCTCGACCTAACGGCCAAGGTCGCCGACCTCGCCGCCTGGGCCGCGTCGATCCGCACAGCGGCGCCGAACGCGACGCTACTGGCCTACGGCCCCCACGTCCACGAGGCCCGCCTCGAAGCAGCGCGTGAAAGCGGCTTCGACCTCGTCGTCAGCCGCGGCCAGTTCCACCAGAAGATGGCGGACCTCCTGCGGACCTACGCTGCGCCTTCTGGCCCCTCATCAGCCAACTAGCCGATCTCGTCGAGCGGCTGACCGTCGACTTGTCGTCGCATGACGAGATAGGTGGCGACGCCTGCGCAGTAGAAATAAGCGGGAAAGAAGCCTAACAGCACGCAATGCAAGGCTAACGGGGCGCCATCGGTAAACGCGTTCGTCATTTCAATGCTAGTCGTCAGTAGCCAGTGGATGACGATGCTGGAAACAACCAGTCCAATCCAGCCGAGGAAAACGCAGGTGGCGAGCGATCCTGGTTTTTGAAAGACGTAAGCGACTGTTCGACTGAGAGCGTCAAAGGGGTCGGCGTCGTCAACGACAACCGATGCGACCAATAGCGGCGCCCCGTACACGACAACGCCGAGCAGCATTGCGAGAGGCAGCCCTCCGACAACGCCACCAATGCTCGCCATACCGTTCGCCAACGTCGATGAGAAGACGGCATGCACCAGCAAGCCGCAAACTCCAAGAAAAACCGCGCAGCAGGCGGCTGGGATTGCCAACAGTGCGATGGCGCCGAGCACTCGAGGCCCATACCGAAGAGCGCGACGCAACGACGTTAGGAAGCCGATTCTTGGGCTATTGCTTAGCCTTTGGGCCGCATGCTGAGCGATGACGACGCCAAGCATCATCCACGCCAGGCGTCGGAACGTAGGCCAGACAACTCGGCGATACCAAGAAATCTCGGCGACGCCGTCCGAAATTTGAGTAGCGTTGGTGGCCCATACATCGGCGTTGTAGCGGACCAAGTCGGCGGGGTTAAGAAGCCGATCCAAATTGAGCGGCTGAGTTTCCCAATCGAGCACCGCATACCCGATCACGCCCACTAGCAACGGCCACCCGATCGTCGCGCCAACTGCCCGTAGCACCAACAACCACGGCGCTACTGCCAGCCAGTCCACCTCGCGGATCACGTCGCGTTGGGGCGTGGGCGGTACTTCGTTGTTCGTCATGGTGCGGCCGGGTGATATCGCAGAGGGACGGCGCCCCCATGAGGCGACCCAGTGGCGATCAGTTCGCCTCGTACTTGTCCGGGTCGTCGTCCGCCGGGAAAGAATACCCTTCTTCGAGCCACCGCCCCAGGTCGATCAGCTTGCAGCGCTCGCTACAGAACGGCATCGCCGGCGAATCGGCGGGATCGAACTCGGCGTTACAGAGGGGGCAGCGCATGGTAGGGTCCGCTGTGCGGACCGCTCTAGTCGATAGGGTGTGGCGTTGATGGTTCAGGCTGCGAACGACGGTCCGCACAGCGGACCCTACTTTTTTGGCTTCGAATCGGGCTTCTTCGTTTCCTTCTTCGGCTCGCTCTTCCCTTCCGACTTGCTCTCGCTCTTGCTCTCCGACTTCGACTCACTCTTCGGCTCGCCCGACTTCTTGTCCTTCTCGGCCGCCTTCTTGTACGAGTCGCTGCGGTAGTCGGTCTCGTAGAAGCCCGAGCCCTTGAACACCACGGCTGCGCCCGTGCCGAACAGCCGCCGCAGCTTCGACTTGCCGCACTCGGGGCACTTCTTCTTCACCGGCTCCGAAATGGACTGGAACAACTCAAACTCGTGGTCGCACGCGTCACAGACGTAGTCGTACGTGGGCATCTTTGGTGGTTCGTTCGGGAAAGGGGATAGGGGGATGTTGGTGATAGGGGGGATCGCAAGCGGACGATGAAGATAGGTCTCTGGTTCTGGCCGCCTACACGTTCAGTGTTTTGCGTTCGGTCTCTTGGCGATAAATCGCAGGTCGCTTCGCGACCACTTCTTTAATTCTTCTCATCATGTATCAGCTACTTGGCTCGAAAGGGTCAGAGGCGTCTCAAACCCACCACCCATTTGCGATCCCCCCTCTATCACCAACATCCCCCTCATCTCCTTCAACCGATTAAGCAGCGGGCCCCGAAGACACCACCACCTGCGCCGCGCGGACAACGCGGTCGTGGAGTTTGTAGCCGGGTTGGGCGGTGAGCAGGATCGTGCCTGCCGGGTGGTCCGGCGATGGCTGCTGGAGGATCGCCTCGTGCATCGACGGGTCGAACTCCGTGCCTGGCGCCGTGTCGATCAGCTGGCAGCCGTGCTGGGCGAGGGCCCCCGCGATCTGGTCGCGGACCATGCGGAAGCCGTCCGCCAGCGTGCTCGTCGGGTCGCTAGATTGGCCGGCCTTCTCCGCGGCTTCCAACGCGCGGTCGATGTTGTCGAGCGCCGGCAGCAGGTCGCGGGCGACGCCCAGCGACCCGTACTTGCGGGTCTCTTCCGACTCACGCCGTGCGCGGCCTAGCACGTTCTGCAGCTCGGCCTGCAAGCGCAGGTTGCGGTCTTCGAGCGCCTTCACCTGCTCCTCGAGCGATGGCGGCGCGTCGCCGCCCGACTCGAGCTCGCTGACGAACTCGACGGTCTCGGCCTCGATGTCGTCCACTGCGGCTTGTTCGGCGGCGAGGGCGTCGTCAACGTCGTGGAATTCGTCTTGGGGGTCATCAGCCATGGCAGGGCTCCGTCGTTACTTGTCGCTCGATTTGGCGCCGGCGGGGGCGGTCTTGTCGCCCTCCTCTTCGCCGACGAAATAGTCTTTCAGCTGTTTGAAGAAGCTCTTGCGCTGCGGCGCGACGTTCTTGTGCTCGAGGCCCGCCAGTTCACGCAGCAGCCGCTCTTCGTCCGGCGCGAGCTTCTTGGGCACCTCGATCATCACTTGGACGAGCAGGTCGCCCAGGCCGTGTCGGCGTGGGTCGGGCATGCCGCGGCCATCGAGTTTGAAGACGTCGCCCGACTGCGTGCCCGGCGGCAGCGTCACCGTGTCGCGCCCGTCGAGCGTCGGCACTTCGAGCTCGCACCCCAGCGCCGCTTGCGTGTAGCTGATCGGCACGCGCACCACGAGGTGCTGCCCCTCGCGCTCGAAGAGCGGGTGGCTGAGCACGCTGATGAAGCAGTAGCAATCGCCCGCCGGGCCCCCGTCGGGGCTCGGCTCGCCATGACCCGTGATCCGCACGCGCGTGCCGTCGTCGACGCCCGCCGGGATGCGGACCTCGGTCTGCACGCTCTTGAGTCGTTGGCCCGTGCCGCGGCACGGGCGGCAGGGCTTGCTGACGGTGCTGCCGGCGCCGTGGCACGCCGGGCACGTCGTCTGCATGCGGATAATGCCCGCCGACTGCACGACGCGGCCGTGGCCGGCGCAATAGCCGCACGTCTGCCGCTCGCTCCCCGGCGCCGCGCCCGAACCGTCGCAGTCATCACAGGGCTCGTGGCGTTGGAACTCGACGGTCTTGGTGACCCCCTCGGCCGCTTCGTGCAGCGTGAGCGTCACGTCGCAGCGGACGTCACGGCCCTGCCGGACGCGCGTCCTGCCGCGGCCGCCGCCGAACATATCGCCGAAGATGTCGCCGAACGCCGAGAAGATGTCCTCGACGTCGTTGAACCCGTGCCGCCCACCCGCGGCGCCGTTCACGCCCGCATGACCGAAGCGGTCGTAGCGCGAGCGCTTCTCGGCGTCGTTGAGGACCTCGAACGCCTCGGCGCATTCTTTGAAGCGCGCGATGGCCTCCTCGTCACCAGGGTTCTTGTCGGGGTGGTACTTGATCGCCAACTTGCGATAAGCCGTGGCGATCGTCGTCCCGTCCGCATCGCGGGAGACGCCGAGCACTTCGTAGTAGTCTCGCTGCGTAGCCATTCAAAGCTGGTGGTTTGGAACCACAGATGGACACAGATGAACACGGATAAAAAAAGCCGACCTGTGGGAGGCGTCTCCAGACGCCTCCCACAAAACATCAACGTTTATCCGTGTTCATCTGTGGTTCCCCATCTTCCTGTCTAGCGAACCGGGCCACGCGCCCTTGCGGCGGTGGCCCGGCGTTACGGTCGTTACGAGCGTCACGGGGTCAGCGGATGCTGCCCATCACGCCGCGCTTGGCGTCGTCGTGCGAGTCGTAGTTGGTGACCAGGGCTTCGGTCGTCAGCAGGAGGCCGGCGATCGAGGCGGCGTTGGTGATGGCCGTCTTCACAACCTTGGCCGGGTCGATAATGCCCGCCTTGAACATGTCGACGTACTCGCCGGCATTGGCGTCGTAGCCGATGTTCTTGCCCTTCTGAGCGACCTCGTCGGCGATCACGCTGCCGTGCAGGCCGCCGTTGGCGGCGATCTGCTTTAGCGGGGCGTCGAGGACGCCCAGCACGATGTTGACGCCGATCTTCTCGTCACCCTTGGCGGACGAACGAGCGGCCTCAACGGCCTCTTTGCAGCGGAGTAGCGCGACGCCGCCGCCGGGGAGGATGCCCTCTTCGACAGCCGCACGCGTCGCGTGCAACGCGTCTTCGACTCGGGCCTTCTTCTGCTTCATGTCGGCTTCACTCGAGGCGCCGACCGAGATGATCGCGACGCCGCCGGTGAGCTTCGCAAGGCGCTCTTGGAGCTTCTCCTTGTCGTACTCGCTGGTCGAGGTCTCGATCGTCTTACGGATCTGGTCGATCCGCTTCTTGACGTCGTCGCTCTTGCCGGCGCCCTGGACGATGGTGGTCGCTTCCTTGTTGGCGCTGACCTTCTTCGCGCGACCGAGATGCTCGAGCGTGACGCTCTCGAGCTTGATGCCGAGATCTTCGCTGATCAGCGTACCGCCGGTCAGGGTGGCGATGTCGCCAAGCATCGCCTTGCGGCGGTCGCCGAAGCCCGGCGCCTTCACGGCACAGACGTTGAGCACGCCGCGGAGCTTGTTCACCACCAGGGCCGCCAGGGCTTCGCCCTCGACGTCCTCAGAGATGATCATCAGCGGCTTGCCCTTCTGGCTGACGGCCTCGAGGACCGGCAGCAGGTCACGCAGCGACGTGATCTTCTTCTCGTGGATCAGGATGTAGGCGTCCTCAAGAACGGCCTCCATCGCGCCTTGGTCGGTGATGAAGTAGGGCGACTGGTAGCCCTTGTCGAACTGCATGCCCTCGACGAACTCAAGCGTCGTCTCGGTGGTCTTGCCTTCTTCGACGGTGATGACGCCGTCCTTGCCGACCTTCTCCATCGCGTCGGCCAGCAGGTCGCCGATCACACGGTCGTTGTTCGCACTGATCGAACCGACCTGGGCGATCTCTTCTTTGCTGCTGACGGCCTTGGCGACCGAGTCGAGTTGCTCACAGACGGCCTGGGCCGCCTTCTCGATGCCGCGACGCACGGCCGTCGGGTTGCTGCCGGCGACGATGTTGCGGGCGCCTTCCTTGAGGATGGCGCGGGCGAGGACCGTCGCGGTCGTGGTGCCGTCGCCAGCGAACTTGCTGGTCTTGTCGGCGACCTCGTGGACGAGCTTCGCGCCCATGTTCTCGAAGGGGTCTTCGAGTTCGATCTCTTTGGAGACCGTGACGCCGTCCTTGGTGACCGTGGGGCCGCCGAAGGATTTGTTAATGATCACGTTGCGGCCGGTGGGGCCCATCGTCACCGCCACCGCGTCCGCGAGCTTATCGACGCCGGCGATCATCTTCGCCCGCGCGGCGTCGTCGAACATGAGTTGTTTGGCCATTTTGGCTCCTATCTGGTTTCAGCCGGGGACGACTGGTGAGCGTGTTAGTGGACAGGGACGAGGGGTTAGGGACGGGGGGACAAGGGTTTACGGAGACGAGTTCCCTCATCCCCCATCCCTAACCCCTCGCCCCTACCGCCGTCAGGCGGTGACCTTCGCCAGGATGTCCGACTCGCGGAGGATCTTGTACTCATCGCCATCGACCTCGACCTCCGAGCCGCCGTACTTGCCGAAGATCACCTCGTCGCCGACCTTCACCGACAGTTCGCCACGCGCGCCGCTGTCGAGCAGCTTGCCGACGCCCACGGCGACGACCTTGCCACGCTGCGGCTTCTCGCGCGCCGAGTCCGGCAGCACGATGCCGCCAGAGGTGACCTCTTCGGCTTCCAAGAGCGAAACAACAACACGGTCGTCGAGCGGACGAAGCTTGATGCCTTTGGCCATGAATGGGTTCCTTTGTAACGGTGTATGTGTCGCTTCGGTGAAGCGAGTTGGTTATTCAAGCGGTTGGACGTTAGCTGTTAGCGATTTGCCACATGTCGGTCGAGTGAACGACTAACTGCGAATTGCTAACGGCTTCTTACATCATCCCGGGCATGCCCATGCCGCCCATACCGGGCATTCCGCCGCCCATTCCGCCCATGCCACCCATACCGTGGTCGTGGTCGTGGCCGCCGGCGGCATCGTCCTCGTCCTTCGGGGCGTCGGTGATGAGCGACTCGGTGGTCAGCAGCAGGGCCGCGACGCTCGCGGCGTTTTGCAGGGCCGTGCGGACCACTTTCGCGGGGTCGATCACGCCCGCGGCGACGAGGTCGACGTACTCGTCCTTATCGGCGTTGTAGCCCTCGGTCTTACCCTTGAGCTGGCGGACGCGGTTCACGACCACGGCGCCATCGACGCCCGCGTTCTCGGCGATGCAAGAGAGCGGGTACGACAGCACGTTCTTGATGATCGTGGCGCCGAGCTTCTCGTCGCCGGCGAGGTCGAGCTTGTCGACGGCCTTCTCGGCACGGAGCAGAGCGACGCCGCCGCCGGGGACATAACCCTCTTCCAGAGCGGCGTGCGTTGCGGCGCGGGCGTCGTCGAAGAGGTCCTTGCGTTCCTTCATCTCCGACTCGGTCGAGGCGCCCACCTTAATCTGGGCGACGCCGCCGGCGATCTTCGCGAGCCGCTCCTGGAGCTTCTCACGGTCGTAATCGGAGTCGGTGTTCTCGATTTCGGCCCGGATCTGGTCGGCACGGCCCTTGATGGCGTCCTTGCCGCCGGCGCCGCCGACGATCGTCGTGTTGTTACTCGAGACGATGACCTTCTTCGCCCGGCCGAGGTCCGACAACTGAACGCCGTCGAGCTTGATGCCGAGGTCTTTGAAAATCGCCGAGCCGCCGGTGAGCGTGGCGATGTCGCCAAGCATTGCCTTGCGACGGTCGCCGTAACCGGGCGCCTTCACGGCACAGACTTGCACGATGCCGCGGAGCTTGTTCACCACGAGCGTGGCGAGCGCTTCGCCCTCGATGTCCTCGGCGATGATCAGCAGCGGCTTGCTGCTCTTGCTGACCGCCTCAAGGATCGGCACCAGCAGCTTGGCGCTGGAGATCTTGTCCTCGAAGACCAGCACGTGGCAGCCTTCGAGGACCGCTTCCATGTCGTCTTCGTCGGTGACGAAGTGGGGCGACAGGTAGCCGCGGTCGAACTGCATACCCTCGACGACCTCGACGGTCGTCTCCGAGCCGCGGCCCTCTTCGACGGTGATGACGCCGTCCTTGCCGACCTTGCTGAACGCGTCAGCGAGGACCGAGCCAATCGACGGGTCGTTGTTGCCGGCGATCGTGGCGATGTGCTGGAGCTGCTTCTTGTCCTTGACCTCGATCGGGTCGGCCGCCTTAAGGATCGCGGCGCTAACTACCTCGACGGCCTTGTTAATCCCGCGCGACAGGGCCATCGGGTCGGCGCCAGCGGCGAGCATCTTCAGCCCTTCGCGGAAAATCCCCTCGGCAAGGACCGTCGCGGTTGTCGTGCCGTCGCCGGCGACGTCGTTGGTCTTGCTGGCGGCTTCCTTGACGAGCTGGGCGCCTAGATTCTCGTAGGGACAGTCGAGGTCGATGTCCTCGGCGACGGTGACGCCGTCCTTGGTGACCTTGGGGGAACCCCAGCCCTTGTCGAGCACCGCATTGCGGCCGCGGGGGCCGAGGGTGCTCTTCACGGCGCGGGCGAGCTTCTCGACACCGGCGGCCAGGGGGCGGCGGGCGTCTTCATCAAAAACCATCTGCTTTGCCACGGCGGGGATCCTCCGACAGGAAAGTGGCTCGTTGGAAGCGTGTGCGTCAGCGATATGCGGCGCCCCGCAGGCATGCGGAGCGATGGACTCGTGAACGTCGGAGTCGCCACCCGTCAGAAATGGCAGGCGCAGCGTCTCCGCACCACCTATAGGCAACCACCGTGCCAGCGTCACAATGTGGCCGAAAAGCCCTTAAAACAAGGCGTTTACTCCGAACAAACCGCAGGCAGTCCAGCGCAAACTGCCAATTTGGCGCCGCCGGGTGAATCTCAAAGTTCAGTCATCGATGAGTCGGGGCGTCGCCACCCCCCGGCCCGAAGCGGGTATCCGGCGAGCCGCGGTCGAGACGGCCCGGTTCAGGCATAGCTTCGCTTGAGGGGGAAAACCCGGACTCTCCGCCAACCCCTGGCAATCTGGGCCGACTTTTCCGGAAATTCCGATTCTCCGCCCTCTTTTGCTGCGGGTCGCCCCGCGACGCCGCCGATGACTACGGCATTGCCAGGCCCTGCGCAAGGGCTGGGTCCCTTTTTGCTGCTGCTACTCCGACGTGAGGAACGTCTCGCCATGACCAGGCGCCAACCGCTGCTGATTGCCGGCTGTCTTCTCGGTTCGATGGGCGTGGGGGCTTCGGCCACCCAGGCTCAGTCCGGCGTCGTCTACGCGGGCGACATGCAGTCGATCGACCGGGCGATGCTCGACGCCGCGGACCTGCCGTTGCCGTCGATGGCGTCGGGGCCGACGCTGACGCCCCGGACCGCCCCGCAAGGCGGCGCCGTCCAGGCCGCCGCGAGCGCGCCGGCGACGGGCCACGTCACCCCGGCCGGATTCAACGGCGGCGTCCGCCCCAGCGCGGTTGATCAGTCCGAGCCATCCAGGGGGGGACTCTTCGGCAAGCTGAAGCCTCTCTGGCCGTTCGGCAACCAAGAAGAGAAGCCGCCCCAGGTCGATCACTTCGCCCAAGCGACGCAAGACGCCCGGATCCAAACCGTCGGCGCCGCCACCAAGTCGTTCAATCGCAACGAAGGCGTCCAGCGCATCCCTTCCTACGTCGCCTCGCAATCAAATAACCAGCAAACCACTCGCCACGCGGCCGCGCCTCAGCAGCGGCTTCAACCGACTCCGTCGCAGGCCAAGCGCGCCGACGGCCTCGCCCTCCGTCAGGACGCCGGGCCTAAGAAGGGCTTCCTCTCCGGCCTGTGGGGCGGCGGCTCTAGCGAGCCGACTCAGCAGCGTCCGAAGCCGCAACCGCTGTTCGGCGGGACTCAGACCGCGAGCCGTCCGAGCATGCCGGCGCCAACACGCATGGCGATGAACGGCAACAGCCAGCCAAAGGTCAACAGCGCCGGACCGACGCCGTCGCCGAGCTATCTCTCCAGCAACGCGCCTTCGCACGCCACAACGTCGAGCGCACGTACTCCGCAGGTGCCGAAGCCTTCAGCAAAGCCGTCGTCCATGCCGCAAGGCGTGGTGATGGTCAGCGACGAGCCCGCGCCCGTCGTCAAGCGTTCGCCGATTGCCAGCGTCTCGCAGCCAAAGCCGACCGCCGCCAACCTGTCGGTAGGTTCGTCGGAGGTGAAGACCCTCGAGAACCACTTCGCGACTACCAAGCCGGCGCCGATCAAGCGAGAGCCGACCAACGGGGCACCCGCCGACAGCGCGAGCTTCGCCGCCGACGACACGCCGCAAGTCGACATGCCGAAGGTCGTTAGCGCACCGGCCGAAGAGCCCCGCGCGATCGAGCCGACGCCGCCGAACCCGACCGCCGCGCAAGGCCCGGTCGTTGTGTCGCTGCCGCCGCGTCCGATGCCGGCGCCCTCGGATGAGACGGTTCGTGAACTATTGCCCGCGGCCCAAGCGCCCGCGGCGTACGCCAACACCGCCACGAGCCGCCCGGCGGTCGTCGCCGCCGAGCCGACGACTGAGGTCGCTACCGAACGCGCCAAGTCGCTGCTCACCGAGGCGCACCAACTCGCCGCCTCCGCCGAGACGCCCGACGAGTTCTCCGCCGTCATCAAGCGTTGCAGCTACGTGCTGGCGATCGACAATTCCCAAGAGGCCATCGGCTACGCCAATCAGCTCGCCGGCTGGGCCCTCGCCAAGCGTGGCGAGGCGTTCGAGAACGAAGGCCGCATGAACGAGGCCGAGGCCGACTACCTCGACGCCCTCCGCAGCGACTCCGAGTGTTGGCGAGCCGAGCACGCCCTGGGCGTGATCGCCGCTCGCAATGGCGACGCCGAGGAGGCCGGTCGCCGCTTCAACCGCACGCTGCTGCTGAACCCGGAGTTCGCCAAGGCCTACTCGAACCGCGCCGCCCTCGCCGTGCAGCGTGGCGACTTCGAGGCCGCCCTCAGCGACTATCAGCAAGCGATTGAGATCGATCCTGATTTCGAGCCCGCCCACACCGGCCGCGGCCGCGTCTGCCACATGCTGGGCCGTCTCAACGAAGGCCTCCAACACCTCGACGCCGCCGAGCTGCTCGCTCCCAACGACGCCATGATCGCCACCGGTCGCGGCGACCTGCTCGTGGACCTCGGCCGCTACGGCCAAGCGAAGCAAGCATACGAGCGGGCCATCTCGCTCGACTCGCAGAGCCCCGCCGCGTATCGCAACCTCGCCTGGATGCAGGCGACGTGCCCCGTGGCCGAGTTCCGTGACGGCGCCGCCGCGGTCGCCAACGCCCAACGAGCCGAAGAGCTCGCCGGTGGCGCCGACGACCTGACGCTCGACACCAAGGCCGCCGCTCTCGCCGCCGCGGGCCGCTTTGACGAGGCCGCCCAGGTCCAGCAACAAGCGATCGCCGCCGCTCCTGAGACCGACGCCGCCGCCTACCGCGAACGCCTCGCCATGTACCAGCAAGGCGCGTCGTTCACCAGCCAACCCGTCGCCGTGCGACAGGCAACGTATCTGAAGTAGTAGGCAGTCGGCGGTGGGCAGTCGGCAGGAATTACTTTCTGCCCCGAGCCCACTGCGCGCTGCCCACTCAACCGCTGAGGCGCCGCCCGCCGAGACCGAGCGGGCGGGCATAGAAGGGGGGGAAGCGAAGGCCCGGCCGCCGCAAGGCAGCCGGGCCTTTCGTTATTGGTAGAGCGGCACTTGTTGCCAACGGTGGGAGGGGTCTCCAGACCCCGATAACGTGCACCACACGTATTCGGCTGGCATGCCGTAATCGGCGTCTGGAGACGCCTACCACAGCACCTGCGGTGCTAAGCACTAGCGGTGGAGCCAGCCCGACGATGCTCGCGCGGCCGCACTACATCCCAAGCGAGCCCCACCCGCTCCAGCCCCAAGATCCATACGTACATCAGGTCGATCTCCCACCAGCGGTGCCAGTTCGAGGCGCTGGCGGGCTCGGCGTGGTGGTTGTTGTGCCAACCCTCGCCGCTGCTGAGCACCGCGACCAGCCAGTTGTTGCGGCTGTTCTCTTTCGTCGCATAGTTGCGGTACCCAAAGAGGTGCGTCAACGAGTTCACCGACCAAGTGATGTGCCAGACCACCACGGTCCGCAATAGCACGCCCCACACCAAGAGGCTCGCGCCGAGCCGCGTCGCTTCGGCCACCTCGCCGCCCGTCGTCGCGTAGCCCAGGCCGAAGCCCACCAGCGCGTAGACCAGCGCATGGGCGACGTAAATCACAAACGGCAACACGCCGCGCTGCAGCCTCAGGTAGAACGGCGTCCGAAGCACGTCGCGCGCGTAACGCTCGAACACCGGCAGGCTGCGCACCGCGGGGTTATCGACGAGCAACCAACCGAGGTGCCCCCAGAATGCGCCGGCGAGCGGGCTGTGCGGGTCCTCCTGTTCATCGGAGTCGCGATGGTGCAGCCGATGCGCCGCCACCCAAGTCCCCGGCGCGTCTTCCAGGCAACAGACCGCCACAACGACAAAGCACTTCTCTAGCCATGCCGGCACGACGAAGCTGCGGTGCGTTAGCAGCCGGTGGTAACATAGGTTGATCCCGACGCCGCCGTAGAAATAGACGCCCACCACGAACGCGATCACGCCCCACCAGCTAAACATCGTGGGGATCAGCGCCGTCAGCGCGAGCAGGTGGATCACCACAATCGGCGCCGCGTAACGCCAGTAGATCGTCCGCGACGCGCCCTGCGGGTACGGCAATCGATCACCGCGCGGAAGGCCCTTCTCCTCGTTGACGCCGGCAGCCCGCTCCTTGGCTCGGACGCGGCGTGACCGCCGCGTTGGCGTGACCTGAGTTCCGTCCATCCCTTCCTTCCGTGTCGCCTTGACGGGCGGCAGCCTCCGAAAAGCCGCGGCAAACGCCCCGGTCCGACCGCCCCGAATCGCTCAACCATAGGGGCGCGTCACCCCGTCAGCAAGCAAATAGCCTGCACGGGCTCCACTTCTTCCGCCGCCCTGGGATTCTCTGCGGCCTAAGGCGAGTTGACCGAGCCGCTCACCGAGGCCGAGGGAGCGAGTCTCTCCCCTGCTCGCCAAACGACCAAGCTATCGCCGCCCTCGCGGGCGCGGGCCTTCGCCGTTAACGGCGTGGACGCCGAAGCCCCGCTCCCATCACGGCGACGCCAACCAGCACTGCGGCGACCGGCTCGGGCGTTGACAGCGCTGCTTCAACGTCCCTGGACGCGCCGTAGTTCGCCGCCCATACGGCGTAGTCCTGCTGGGTAACCGCGCCGGGGGTCGTATCGCCCGGCAGCGTCACGTCTTGGCCGAAGTTGTCTCGCCACACGGTGTAGTCGGCGGCGTCAACGAGGCCGTCGCCGTTGTAGTCGCCATCGAGGCCGGGAAGCTCTCCGACGGTGAGCAGCGTGTAGCCGGCTAGCTCACCCGTCGATTGGTACGCCAGCGTGTAATCGACGTCACGCTGGGCCGAGGCGAGGTCCTCGTAGCTATCGCCGTCCCAGTAGCTCAAGCTCCCCACTGTGCCAGCGAGGAACTGCGAAAGCGACGACTCTCGGAAGCCCGTAAGCGCAAGCTGACCGCCATCGCGCAGTGCGAACAGCGAGTTGGACCCCGGCGGGTACGGGTTGAAGAGATAGAGATAGTTATTCACAACGACCCGCCCCCCGCGCTCAACGAGCACGTCTGGGACGCCGTCGCTCTGTTGCGGCTGGGCGTTCACTCGCAGGCTATTGGCGTCGAGGACCGAGCCGACGCCCGTGATGGTGAGCTGCCCCTCGCCGTAGTAGTCCGAGATGCGGGCTTCATTCACGTCAACACGGCCACCATCTTCGATCCGGAGTTCGGGCGTGGGCACGCCCTGCGACGGCGAACCGCCGGCGACCGTCAAATAACTCCCCACGTTCCACTCGGACCCCTCGCCGCTCACCACCGCGGATGGCGCTGCGCCCGTGCCACCCGACCCACAACACGGACCGATCTCGGCTCTGAAACTCGAGAAGACGTTGGCGCCGTCCTCGATGATCAATGAACCGCCGCGGTCGATAAAGACGTCCGTCGTACTCAGCGAGGCGCGCTCGACGTGGATCACGCCAGTCGATCCAAGGCGGCCTCCGATCCGGGTGGTTTGGCTTTGGACATGCGCCATTGATTTGATCGAAAGCTCACCGTTGCCGGCGGCTCCGACATCCAGAGAACCGTACATCAGCCACGCCGAGCCTCGCCCCGTCAACGTCGCGACGCCCGACGAGCCCTGGTGGTAGCCAAGGTGGCCGGACCTCGAATAGATGACGCGACCGTCGGAGATCGACAGCGACGCCTGGCCCCGATAACCAGCCCCCATCGCGCCACGGGCGTTCGCGCTGCCGACAGGCGCCTGGAGCTCGATGGTGATGTCTTTCCCTTGCTCGTCCACGAGTTGGAACTGCTGCGACAGACCGTGCGTGGCGTCGAAGGTGATGTCGAAGTCGGTCACGAGCCCGCCCGTCCGGATCACGCCGACTCCCTGCATAGCGCTCGGCGTTGCAAGAAGCCCACCAACGTCGACTTCGCCGTCGTCGAGCGTCAAGCCGCCGCCCCCTCCGCCGACCACCGTCAAATCGCCAGTCACCAGGACCTTGCTCTCGGCGCCCACCGACAGCGAGTTGCCCGCAAGCGACCCAAAGCCGATCGATCCCGCCGCAACGACGCCCCCCCCTTCAACCGAGAGGTTGCCCACGCCATAGCGACCAAGCGTCATTCGATTGGTGACATTCCAGCGGCTACCAACTCCCGAGACGACAACGGTTCCAACGGCCCCGTCGTGATACCCGACTTCACCAAGTTCAGAAGAAACCACCTGTCCGCCCGCGATCGAGAGCGTCGAGGCGCCCCGATACCCAGCGCCCAGCGCGCCGCCGGCGGTCTCCAAGTCGAGATTCACCGTCACGTTTTGCTCAGGCGACTCGTTGAACACCCACTGCTGATTGCGATCGGCGGCGGTCGCAATCGTGACGTCGAAGTCAGCGACAAGGCCATTGGTGTTGATGACGCCCGTCCCTTGCAAGTCCGAAGGGGCGGCGAGCAGCCCCCGCGTTGCGATGACGCCGCCATCGAGTTGCACCTCGCCGCTGCCGGAAAACCCCCGTCCGACATAGAGGTTGGTGGCGTTCACCGTCGCCGCCGAGCCGACCCGCAAGGTTCCCTCACGGTTGTCGCCGACCGCAAGGATGACGACCGTCATCGCGGCCCCATCCTCGACCACCAACGAACTCGCCACGTCGCCCGAGCCGATGTAAACGCCATTGGTCGCAATCAATTGCGATCCCGGCCCGGTGATCGTTGCTTGACCCGCGCCGTTGGAACTGCGGCCGAGGTAGACATCTTCGCTGAAAACCCACCCACCCTCTTCGACTTGCAACGCTCCCGATCCGCTATAGCCGACGTAGAGGTAGCCTTCGACCTCCAACCGCGAATCGTCCCCGCTGACGGTCACCCCACCCGTCGAGCCGGACCCGTCGGCGATCGCAAGGCGATCCGCGTAAACCCGGGCGCTGTCGAGCACCGACAGTTCCCCATCGCCGCGGTCGCCCACGTCGAGCGAATACTCAAGCGTCCAGGTCGAGCCCGCGCCGGTGATGGTCGCCGTCCCCTGCCCCGTCGGGCTATAGCCCAGGTACGCGGAGTAGGCAGTGACGTCGGCGTTGTCCGCAACGGTCAGCGAACCCGTGCCGCTATAGCCTAGATACACCCAACTGTCGCTCGTCCAGGTCGAGCCCGCGCCGGTCACCGTCACCTCGCCAACGGCGGGAGCCTCGTATCCAACGTACGTGTCGTCGTTCGCCACATCGCTGCCGCCGTCGATCGTCAGCGACCCGCTCAGGTCCTCGCCCACATAGATGTCGGTGGTCGTCCCCAGGTCCCACGGGTCCGCGACGCCGTCATACGCGGGGCGGTAGTCCCCGGTCGCCGTGATCGCCGCGCTGCCAGGAGCGGCCCCCGCCAAGCAGAGGAGCGTCGCAACGGTCCATTGTCGAATCAAGGGAAACAATGTCGTTCAATCCGGCGAGGAAGGCGTCGAAAGGAAGCGTCGATTATAGCCGATCAAGTGGCTAAAACCTCGGACATTCTCGCTGCAAACGCCTCTGGCGAAGGGTTCCGATTGGCGCGACGACATTCTTCACGAGGTTCCGAGTCTGCGCATTTCCGGGCCTCCGAATCGACGCTGCTAGCTGCTAGACTCGGGCTTTCCCGCCCCGCCACGGCCAGCCCCGCCCGAGGATTGGCCTGCCCAAGGATTGCCCTTTCCCACGGAATGGAGCCCCCCAGAATGGCCAAGCACATTTTTGTTACCGGCGGTGTCGTCAGCTCGCTCGGCAAGGGGCTCACTTCCGCGTCGGTCGGCATGCTGCTCGAGAAGCGGGGCCTCTCGGTCCGCATGCAGAAGCTCGACCCTTATCTCAACGTCGACCCGGGGACCATGTCCCCCTACCAGCACGGCGAGGTCTACGTCCTCGACGACGGTTCCGAGACCGACCTCGACCTCGGCCATTACGAGCGTTTCACCAGCGGCCCGCTGACGCGCGACTCGAACTACACCACCGGGCAGATCTACCTGTCAGTGATCGAGAAGGAACGCCGCGGCGAGTTCCTCGGCAAGACGGTGCAGGTGATCCCGCACGTCACCGGCGAGATCCAGCAGTGCATCGCCCGTCTTGCCGAGACGAAGGACTCCAGCGGCCGCAAGCCGGATGTCGTCATCACCGAGATCGGCGGCACCGTCGGCGACATCGAGAGCCTGCCGTTCATGGAGGCGATCCGCCAGTTCGCGCTTACCGCGGGCAAGGGCAACTGCCTGTTCATGCACCTGACGCTGGTGCCGTATCTCAAGGCGGCCCGCGAACTGAAGACCAAGCCTACGCAACACTCCGTCGGCCTGTTGCGGCAGATCGGCATCCAGCCGGACATCCTCGTCTGTCGCTGCGAACAGCCGATCGGCCGCGACGACCGTGAGAAGATCGCGCTGTTCTGCAACGTGCCGGTCGACGCCGTCATCGAAGAACGCGACAAGGACTTCAGCATCTACGAAGTGCCGCTGTCGCTGGTGGAGAACCGGCTCGACGCGCAGATCTGCGAGCGTCTCGGCCTCGATACGCCCGAGCCGAACCTCGACGACTGGCACGACCTGCTCAACCGCCTGCGTCGCCCCGACCACGAGATCTCGATCGCCGTGGTGGGCAAGTACGCCGAGCACCGCGACGCCTACAAGAGCATCTACGAGTCGATCGACCACGCCGGCATCCACCACAAGGCGCAGATCCGCATCGGCCGCATCCGCAGCGAAGACGTCGAAGCCGAAGGGCCCGAGCGCCTGCTGTCGGGCTACGACGGCGTGCTCGTTCCGGGCGGCTTTGGCGAGCGCGGCATCGAGGGCAAGGTCCAGGCGATCCGCTGGGCGCGTGAACGCGGCGTCCCGTTCTTCGGCATCTGTCTCGGCATGCAGTGCGCCGTCGTCGAGTACGGCCGCGACGTCATCGGCCTCGAGAACGCCCACAGCACCGAGTTCGACAAGGACACGCCGCACCCGGTGATTTGCCTGCTCGACGAGCAACGCGACGTCACCGACAAGGGAGGCACCATGCGACTCGGCGCGCAGCCCGCGGTGCTCGCCGAGGGTTCGCTGATCGCTTCGTGCTATGGCAAGGAAGAGGTCAGCGAACGCCACCGCCACCGCTACGAGTTCAACAACCAGTACCGCCAGCAGTACGAAGCCAACGGCATGCGTTTCGGCGGCACTAGCCCCGATGGCAAGCTCGTCGAAGCCGTCGAGATCCCCGGCCACCCGTGGTTCCTGGCGGTGCAGTACCACCCCGAGTTCAAGAGCAAGCCGATCGCGGCACAGCCGCTGTTCGCCGGCTTCGTCGGCGCCGCCGTCGCGCACCGCAAGCGCCGCAACGAACGCGCCGCCCAACCGGCCGATTCGCACCAGCCCAACGAAACCCAACACGTCGGTTAAAGCATCGAGAAGACGAGGGAAACGATGAGCGACGAGAAGAAGATCTTCATCGACGAAGACTGGAAGTCCCAAGTCGAAAAAGAGAAGCAAGCCGCAGCGCACGGAACTGGCGAGCCTCCGACGTCAGTCGGTGGAGTTGAATCACAAACTCCCCCAACCAACGTTGAGGGCTCGCCAGACCCCGACGACCCACCGATGCCCCCCGCGTCGATCGGCATGCTGATGTCGTCGCTCGCCACCGAAGCGTTGCTCTCGCTGGGCCAGTTCCCGCACCCCGTGACGGGCGAAACCAAGCTCCGCCGCAACCAGGCGCAGTACCTCATCGACACGCTGGCGATGTTGCAGGAAAAGACCGCCGGCAACCTCACGTCGGACGAGGCCATTGCGCTCGACGATATCTTGCATCAGCTGCGAATGGCGTTTGTCGCGGTGAAGTGACGCCGCGTGTTCGGCCCTCAATGCGCAATTAGCCCCCGGTCAATGACCGGGGGCTAAATGATGGAGCCGACTTTTTTTCCGGGACAATCCCCGCCGGCCGGTGTCTCTTATCTGAGCGACCGACCCGTCATGTTCTCGTCCCGGAGCTTCCCGAGTGCCGCAACGCGCCCCTTTAAAGGTGGAGCGGGCTGATGTGCTCGGTAGGCTCCTCGCCGAAAACGGGCCGGCCCTTGCGCTGTACGCCGCCAACTGGACGGCCGCGGCCGAGGACTGCGTGCAGGAGGCCCTCGTGGAGCTCGCCGGCCTGCCGCGGTTGCCCGACAGCCCCGTGGCGTGGCTCTACGCCCGGGTGCGACAACGGGCGCTCAACGCATCCCGCGCCGCGCGTCGCCGTACGGGGCACGAGTCGGCCGCTTGGCGTGATCGGCTCATCGCGACGACAAGTGATCCCGCCGAAGCGCTCGACCTTGTGTCGGCGCTCGCCGAACTGTCGCCCGACGACCGCGAGCTCGTGACGCTCCGTTTCTACAGCGACCTGACGTACGACGAGATCGCCGCGGCGGTGGGCTCGTCGAAGAGCGCCGTCCACCGCCGCACCGAGAACGCCCTTTCGCAACTCCGCACCCGTTTGGAGGCGCCATGCGACCCGAAACTGATCCAATCAACGACAAACTCACAGAACTCTACCGCACGGCGCTAACGCCGGCGCCGCTCGAGCTCGACGCGCCCGCACTCTGGTTCGAAGCGGGCCGCGCTGCGGCGCGCGCCGAGCGTAGCGCCCGTGGTTGGCAAGCGTACTCGCTGGTTTCGACGGCCGCGGCGGCGGTGCTCGCAATTGTGGTCGTGCAGCAGCGCGAAGCGTTGCCGATTGCCGACTCGGCGCCGCCGGCGCCAACGATCGTGATGACGGAACCGGTCGTCGCCCCTGAGCCAGAGCCGATCGCCGAACCATTCCGCACGCCGAGCGCGCCGACGCCGCCGGCTTGGGCCCTGTGGTTCGTCGCCGCGACGCCCGACCCCGACTCTTACTTGGGCCGCCGCGACCTCGTGCTCCGCGAAGGGATCGACGCCCTCCCCGAGCCGCCGCGAGTCGAGGGCGTTTACAACGCGTCGCTGCCCATCGAGCCGCCCCCCACCGCCGCGCGACTCCTGCGGATGTACCTCCCCGCCGAGAAGTCCGCGACCACGAAGACCAACGACCCCCAAGCCGACCAATCGTCCTCCCACTCGGAGAAGCTGGCATGAACAATCCCGGAGATCAGGCTGTGCCTGACGCCACCCCGATGGATAGCGCGTTGCGACGGCGCCGTCAGGCACAGCCTGACCTACGAGCGCTCCTCGCCGCGCTCATCGCGGCTACGTTCTCAGCAACCGCCTCGGCCGGGGTACGTCACATCGAGGACGAGAAGAACACCGGCCACGTCGTGATCCAGATGGAGGTCACCCCCGCCGACGAACCATCGCCGGTGTTTGAGCACCGCTTGACCTACGGGCTGCATGAACGCCTGCCGGGAAATCGTCCGCAGTGGTACGCCCGGGCCTACCCTGAAGAAACCCATGCGTGGTCCACATGGAATAAGCTCATCGGCAACGACGATTTCGAGCCTTACTACACGGCTGGAATCCCAGTCAATGAAGTCGCGTGGAATAAGCTTGATGAGGCAGGACGTAGTCTGTCGCGATCCTTAGTCGACGACCACATCGTCCCCGGCGCCATGCGTCGCGATTGCGATTGGGGGATTCGTTCGGAGCAGTTCAGGGGTACCGAGTTCTTTGAATTCCTACTACCGGAGATGCAGTCGTCGCGATCGCTTGCTCGGATGCTAAATCTTCAAATGCGGCTCGCCATCCACGAGCGACGTTACGAAGACGCGGTCAAGTATCTGCGCACGGAGTACCAGCTCGGCGCTGATGTCTCGCAGGAGCCGCTCATTGTTTGCGGGCTCGTTGGCATCGCGATCACCGGCATCGCCAACTCGGGCGTCGCCGACCTCATCGCTGCGCCGGAGTCGCCCAATCTCTACTGGGCTTTGTCAGCAATCCCGAATCCTCCCGTGTCGTTACGTGACGCCATCTGGAACGAATCCGCAAACTTTGCGAGGTTCTTCCCTCTGCTAGAAGAGACTGACGGCGTTGAGCGATCGCCCGAAGAGTGGAACGCCCATTGGAAAAAGCACACGCCGGCTTTGATTCAAGAGGCCGCATTCTTGTCCGGCAATCAAAAGTCGCATGACATGCAATTGGCTTTGGTGAATCGTGCTCTACCTCTACTGACCGGCGTCGTCGGCTATACCCACGCCAAAACGCGACTCGTCGATTGGGGCATGACTCCGCCGGAAGTCGAAGCCATGCCGGTCGGCAAAGTCCTCTCACTCTACTCCAACCGCATCATGCAAATGAGGGCGGACCGATATCTTAAGGCCTACCTAGCTCCGTACTCGGCGTCAAAACCGCTGGACAAGGAAGCCCAGGACTATCACGACGCTAACGTGCTCTTCTCTGACGGTCCTGACCGAGAAGTGCTCCCCTTTGGAATCGGGATGCTCTTTACCGTCCGAACCGTCCGTTCCTCGGAGGTACGAGCCGCGCGCGACCTCGCCGCATTGCGGGTCATCGAAGCCCTGCGGATGCACGCCGCTCGCAACGACAGCCGCTGGCCCGACACACTCGACGACGTGACGTGCGTCCCCGTGCCGCTGAACCCCGCGACCGACAAGCCGTTCCTCTACCACCGCGACGGCAAGACCGCGGTGCTTGAGCTGCCCGCGTCGGAGGGTTTCCCCGGGTACTCGCGGCGCTACGAGATCACGATCGCGAAACCTTAAAGGCGAGCCCCCGATGTTAATCGGGGGTGGAACCCGCAGAGAGATTGAAAGTCTTGCTCGCTTCCCACCGACGACTAACGTCGCCGGCTCGCCGTCACAACGGAGGTTCATCATGCGCCACTTCCTGCGCTGCTTCGCTCTGCTCTTCATCACCGCTGCTACTCACGCCGCGACGCCGTTCGATAACTATCTCGAAGACGGCACGTTCCTCGTCGCGTCGCTCGATCTCGATGAAATGACCTCGACCGAATCGGCGCAGTGGCTGATCGCAACGATCGAAGCCGCGGCGCCGGCGCTCCGTTCGGGCGACGCCACGATGCCGGCCATGATCACGCGGCAAGCGATCAGCCAACTGCGAGAGCTGCGCGACTTCGGCGTCAAGGAGATCGGCCTCGTCGTCGCGATCGAAGACCTGACGATGAACCATGGCCCGTTGCTCGTCACCAAACTTCCCGACGAAGCGGCGGCGATGAAGGTGCGCGACTGGTTACAGCCGCGATTGCAGATGACGCCGGGATTTGAGGCGCGGCTGTCCGGCTCGACGCTGCTGGTCGCCACGACCGCGACACTAGATCGCTACGCAAAGCTAACGCCCGCCGCGCGTCCCGACCTAGCCGACGCACACTCGTCGGCCAACGCCGCCCTCAGCGCTGTCCTCTCTCCCGGCGCCGACGCGCGGCGGGTGCTGCGTGAGCTGTGGCCGATGCTTCCGCCCCCATACGACAAACTGACGGGCCCGCTCGTCGCCGACGACGTACGTAGCGTCACGGCGACCGTCCAACTCGGCGCGGCGCCGATCGCTTCGCTGACAATCACTTCGCCCAATCCTTCCGCCCGTGAGTCAATTGCGCAAGCTATCTCAGCGGGGCTGCAAACCGGCGTTGTTTGGGTAGAGACGAACCAGCCACCCTACGCCGCCGGTGCGAAGGAAACCGCCGAGTTGTTGGCGCCTCGCGTGGACGACGCCGCGGTGACGATGCGAATCGACTCTGCCGACGCCGCTGTGAGGCAATTCGCAACCAACGTCCTCGCTCCGGCAATAGTTGTGGCGCAGGAACGCGCCAAGCGATCGTCCAAGATGAACGACATGAAGCAGATCATTCTGGCGATGCACAATTACCATGATGTTCGCGGCTCTCTTCCTACGAACGTGGTAGACAAGGATGGTAAACCGCTGCTGTCGTGGCGGGTGTTGCTCCTCCCCTTCTTGGAGCAGGAAACCTTCTTAAAGGAACTACACCTCGACGAATCGTGGGACAGTCCGCACAACCTGGAAGTCGCCAAACGATCGGCGCCCCAAGTCTACTGCCGAGATAATCGCGAAGGGCTGACAAGCTTTCTGCGGCCCGTCTATGCAGGCTCGGACCTTGCTGCGGCGCGAGGAGACATTGAGCCAATCGAGAAGCCAACGTCTGGACGCATGTGCTTCCTGCAGCCGAGCGAGACGTTCCGTGACATCACCGACGGCTTGTCGAAAACGATCATGGTCGCCGAAGTGGCGCCGGAGCACGCGGTCTTTTGGACCAAGCCCGATGATTGGGAGGTCGATCTCGAGGACCCGCTAGCGAAGCTCCGCACGGACAAGCGTGAGGGATTCGTCACCGGGTACTATGATGGATCCGCGCGATTTGAGCCCTTCGATATCGACCCAGGGCTGCTTAAGAAGTTGATCACCAAGAACGGTGGTGAAGCGATCTCGCGGTGATTGGCCCTGTCGCGCGCTCGATCCCCAATACGCAATTAGCCCCCGGTCATTGACCGGGGGCTAAATGAAGGGTGGAGTTGAATGCATGTGGGGTCAAAATCCTCAATCTCAAAAACGCCACGCCCGACGGGGCGGTAACGGTGGGCATCCGATGCCCCTCGTCGATCCGTCGTGACTTGCACCCCAACCGCTGACGGGCGGCCGTGGATTTACGCGGGTTCGCCCCGTTCGGGCGTGGCGGAGATAGCTGGGAAAGGCCGTTCGACCGGTAGGTGGGTAGGCTGGTAGGAAGGACAGCGCTTGCGGCTGGGTGGGGCGGGGGGCCAGCCGCTGGCGGCTTAGCGGGCGAGTTCTTCAAACAGCTCTCGGAAGCCGGGCATCTCGCGGCCGATCCATTCGGCCCACGCCTCGGGACGCCACAGCTCGACGCACACCGCGGCGCCGACGACCGAGACGTTACCTCCGGGTTCGACGCCCAACAGTTCGCGGAATCCTTCTGGGATGACGATCCGGCCGCGGCCGGCGATGGGGATGGTTCGTTGTCGGGTGGAGAGCAACCTGCCGAGCCGCTGCACGTCGCCGAGGCGGCCGTCGAGCCGGCCCGTGGCGAGCTTCGAGCTAACGATCGACTCAGCCTGCCGCTGCTTCTCTTCCCAAGCGTCGCGTCGCCACAGGCTGAGGCAGCCCGGGCGTTCTTTAGCAATCAGGCACTCTGCCCCCTGACCAGCAACGGGGCCGCCACCAACCGCCTCCGCCAGCTCTGCCGGCAGCGTCAGTCGGTAGCGTTCGTCGAGCGCACGGATCGCTTCGCCAGTTAGCACGGCCGGGACTGGTTAGGGCAGCTATCGGAGACAGCGGCCCACCCTGGCCGATTGCTGGCCGCTTTCGTGGGTTTCAAACCCAATCTGGCGACCGACGGGCCGAGTATACGGGCCCCGCCGCCCTTTGCAACTACTTTTCGAGTGAGTTCGCGATGCGATTAGCCGCAGCGGTCTTTGCTGTGGGAGGGGTTCTCCAGACCCCGATTACGGCATCCATTCCGAGTACGGCGTGGTGCGCGTCATCGGCGTCTGGAGACCCCTCCCACAGGAAGGCCTAGAAGGCCGCTAGGAGCCGCTAGGAGCCAATCGGAAGCCACATCAACCGCCACCCCACCACTTGGTCCCCCTCGAGCAAGATCGCCCCACAGAGGCCGCCACGCAGCTCCACAGCGACCCGCCCCTCAGCCGCCTCGCGCCAAACCACTACCCCGCCCGCGACGCGCGTCACGCTCCCCCGGGCGCCGCTGAGCGGGCCCTCGTACTCCAGGTAAGCCGCGCGATGATCATCAAGGGCACTCGCCACAACTTCCGGGGACGCCCCATCCGCCGCGCCCGGCCATCCCGCAGGTAACTCGCTCAGCGACCAAGTCGCCAACCGCCGCTCGTCCGCAACCGCCGCGCGCTCGAGCATCAAGTCCCAATGCGACCCACCGCGATAACCCGGAGGGCACTCGTGCCGCAACAAGACCCAGCGGAGCGTCGCCGGCGCCATCGAACCATCCATCCTTAGCGCCTCCGCGCCTTTTCGTGAACCTTCGCTGATTGTCTCACGCAAAGGCGCGGAGACGCTAAGAAATCCTACCGTGGGCTGATCGAGATGGACTCGGTCGCCGTCGCCGTGGCGCCGTCGGCGCCGCTGCGCATTTCTAGCCACACCGTTGTGAGGCCCTGCTGCACGGGCGTGTAGGGGACGGCGATGCGGAAGGTCTCGCCGGCCGCGAGCGAGCCAACGGCGGGGAACTCGATGGTGTTCTGGTTCTGTTGGGCGCCGGCGGGGACGGTGGGCTGGATCCGGTTGGTTTCGAACACGAGCCGGTACTGCACGTTGCCAAGGTCGGCGCCGGAGCGGTTGGTGATCGTCAAGTTGAGCGTCGCCGGTTGGCCGACCTTGGCGGGGTTCGCCGTCGAGCTGAGGACGCCTTCCAGGTCGCCACGCGGCGCCGCCGGCTCGGGGGTCGTCTCGGGCGTCGTCGCGGGACGGGCCGGGCGGATTTCGATGCCGTCGGTTTTCTGCCCAAGGTCGACGCCCGCCTGCGAAACCCAGGTGGTGACCTTCGCCAAATCGGTCGCCGATTCGCAATCGAATTGAACCTCGAATTGCATGCTGCCTCCCGCGGGGATCGTCTCTCCCTCCCAGCGCACGCCGCCAGGCGCTGGGGAGGAGCCGCTGGTTGCTTGAACGGCGTCAAGCTGTCGGTCGGCAACGACTTCGATTGTCAGGTCCTCCACCGGCGCGGAGCCGTCGTTGTAGACCGTCACGAGGTAGCTGAGTTGCTGCCCCACCTCGCCCACCGCATCGAGAGCGCTCTGAATGCGGACCTGAGGCCGAGCGGCCGGCGCCTCGCTCTCGACGGTAACGCACTGCCGGTCGGCGGCCGAAGCCATGCCGTCGGCCGTCACTTGGACACGGTAGCACTGCTCACCGACCTCGACGGCGGAGAAGTCGAGATCGACGGTGCGCGATTCGCCCGGCGCGAGGGTCGGCAAGTCGCTGCGTTCCAGGCGGTAGCGCCCCATCGTGTCTTGCGGGCTCGAAAGGCCGCGGTCGAACTCCACCGATAGCCGCATGTTCTGCGTCGGTTGGTCACCTGTATTGAGCAGCTCAATGGTCGCCGGGATCGGATCGCCGACTCGTACGGCGCCGGTCGAAGCCCGACGCAACACCAGCTCGATGCGCGGGCCGATCTGTGGCGTCGTCTCGCCGAGCGTGTCGCCGCCGCCTGTCGGTGGCGGCTCGAACGGCGCCGGCGGGTTGGGCGATCCGCCTCCCGTGATTGGGGGCGAAGTGATGCCGCCGCTGACCGGCGGGCCGATCGGCTGGACGGCCGTGGGCGTCCAGCTGACCACCGTCTCGCCGCCGCCAAGCTCCAACCGCGGCGCGGCCATCGGCGCACTCTTCGCGGGGCGGATCACGGTGACCTTCACTTGTGCCGTGCCGGGTTGATCGTCGGTCGGCGAGATTTGCACTTGGGCGCGGCCGTTGCTGTCGGTCGTTACCTCCGAGAGCTGGCCCGACTCGTAGCCAAGCCGCGCCGTGTCGCCTCGGGTGACTTCGTACCGAACGAGCCAGCCCTCGAGCGGCGCGCCGTCGGTCTTGCGGGTGACGGTCGTCGTGAGCGTGCCGACCTGGCCGGGCTGTAGCACCGTTGGTGGCGGCAGCTGCCACTGGGCGTCGACCCAGTAGATCGCGGCCGTGTTGCGGCGGGCTTCCCAGTTGCCGGTCTCCGGCGCCGTCGCGGTGACGTAGCTGACGCCCTCGCTCGCGCTCGAGACGGTGACCCACGCCTCGCCGGTGCGGACCTGCACGTCGTCCGTAGTGTCGTCGGTGCCGCGACGTAGGCAGACGTTGAACGGCGTCGTGTAGCCGACGACGTAGGAGTTATCGACCTTGTTGGGCCGCTCCCACGGGAGCCGCATAAAGTCCATTTCGCCCCGTTCGCCGACGGTGACGAATTGCCCGGCGCCCTCCTGACCTAGCATCCATTCAATGCGGCGGTTGGTGCGGAGGTAGCCGTCCTTATAACAAACGCCCGCCTTCAGGATCACTTCACTGCCGACAGGCGCGAGGACGCGGCTCGGCGTGATGGTGAGCTGCTCTTCGACGGGCGACTGAGCGGTTACAGCGACCGGCCCGGCGGGGGCGCCGGGCATCGGCGGCAGCGTCGGGGGCGGAACGGCGCCGGCGAAAACCGGCGGGACCGTGACGTTGCCGGTCGTCGCCAGCGAGGGACTAACGGTCGAGGCTTGGCGTTCGGGCCAGACCAAGAGCCGCCTCCCGGAGGGGTCGATCCGCGGCAAACTCGCGCAGCCGCCGGTGAGCAGGGCCGCCACAAGGGCGACCCGCCACGCTTTCGGCGATCGGCGGGAGAGCTGGAACACGGAAGTCCGGGGGGATTGGGCCGTGGTCCCCACTCCGGCGGTGGCGCGCAGGCGCAGTGGCGGACGGAGGACCGCGAAACCCTAGCCCACGCTGGCCTGACAGGTTGGCAAACGGCAACGTCTGCGTTGACTTTTTGCCATCCGTCCGGCCAGTCTGGAGCGGCTGTGGCGGTCGTAGCGTCTGCGGGCCAGCGAGGGCGGCGGATTCGCCACAAACCCCTGTGGTTTCTTGCTTTGCCCAATTTGCCCGATTACCCTGAAAGGTCGATCCCTTAGGCCCCTACCGGCGCCCACGCAATCGGTGCGCTGGCGGTCGTCGAACCCTATTTAGAATCTTGCCGCCACGCCGGCGGCGATCGCGCTCGAGGACGCTTTCATGCGCATGACCCTGCCCCACTCGACTGACACGCTCGGCCTTGGCACGCTCGGCCTTGGCACGCTCGCCAAAGCCAAGCTCAGCCGCGGATTCGTCTCGGCACTACTCGTCGCCCTCCTGATGTGCGCCCCGTCGTGCCTCGCCCAGATGGGCGGCGGTATGGGTGGCGGCATGGGCGGGGGAGGTATGGGCGGCGGCATGGGCGGCGGTGGCATGGGTGGCGGCATGGGCGGCGGTGGTATGGGCGGCGGCATGGGCGGCGGCATGGGCGGCGGTGGTGGCGGCGGCCTTGGCGGCGGTGGAGGTGGCGGCGGTGGCCTCGGCTCGGGCGTCATCGTCGACGCCAACGGTGTGCTCCATCGCGCCAGCGTTTCCGACCCCGGCGGCCAACTCGCCCGGCAGCGCGTCGCCGAAGCGATGAACCGTCTGCAGGGCGACCTCGCCAAGCCGAGCCAGCTCCGCAAGGTCTCGCTCACCAAGCTCGAAGCCGAACTCGCCAAGCAGATCGCCGCGGGCCAGCAGCCTAGCGACGACATCCAAAAGCTCGCCGGCCTGACCCGGATCGACTTTGTCTTCTGCTACCCCGAGACGAATGAGATCATCATCGCCGGCCCCGCCGAGCCGTGGGCCATCACGCCTGCCGGCCGTCCGCAGGGCGTCAAGACCGGCGCGCCGATCCTCGAACTGCGTGACCTCGTCACCGCGATGCGCGCGTTCGGTCCGGAAACGGCTTCGAACAATTCGCCGCTGATCTACTGCTCGATCGACCCGACCGAGGAAGGCCTCGCCCGGATGCAGCAGTTTTTGGCCCGCGTCGGTTCGCCCAACCCGAACGTGATCGCCGGGCAGCTCCAGCAAGCGCTCGGCCACCAAGAGATCACCGTCGGCGGCGTCCCCGCCAACACGCACTTCGCCCAGGTGCTGGTCGAGGCCGACTACCGCATGAAGCTGATCGGCATCGGCCTGGAGAAGGCCGACGCACCGATCAACAGCTACGTCAGCCGCGTGAACCCGGCCTTCGTCAGCAAGAACGCATTGCAGCGTTGGTACTTCGTCCCCGACTACCAACGCATCAAGGCGACCGATGACGGCCTGGCGATGGAGATGGTCGGCGAAGGCGTCCGTCTCGTCGGCGAAGACGAAGTCGTCTCGAAGGACGGCGGCCGTCGCCAGCTCGGCACCAACAACCGCGCGAGCAACCTGTTCGTGAAGGAGTTCACCGAGAACTACGCGAAGCTCGCGAAGGCGAACCCCGTCTACGCCCAGCTCCGCAACTGCATCGACATGGCGGTCGCCGCCGCGTTTATGAAGCAGCACGACCTGTTTACGAAGGCCGGCTGGTCGATGGGCGTGCTCGCCGACGAGTCAAAGTACGCGGTCGAGACCGAGAACGCCCCGCAGAAGGTCGCCTCGGCAGTGAACGCCCTCTGGAAGGGCCGGACCCTGATGACCCCGATCGGCGGCGGCGTCATGATCCGCCCCACCGAAGCCCTCGCCGCGGCCAACGTCAAGCTCGACGAAGACGGCAAGCTGGCGATCGAACGCAACACGGTGGTCGAAGCCGCAAAGACGAGCGACAACTGGTGGTGGGACTGAGAGGGTCTCCGCCAGCTCGCTACACTGACTCTCTCAGGGCCTTGTCGCATTCCTTGCGACAAGGCCCTGTTCTTTTGTCGAACATCTCTTCCCCTGCAATACTCACGGGAAATCGCCGCGAACTGTGGGACGCCGGCGCCGGCGCTCTTATCGCACCCATTAGGAACGCTCCGATGCTTCGCACGCTTATCTGGATGACCATTGCGGTGTCAGCGGCAACCTCGTCGGCCGATGAACTGCCACAGATCCAAGACACGCCGAAGACCATCGATCCCGCACGAATCCTGTCGGAACTTTTAACGAAGCCCGTTAGTGGCGACTTTACGGAGTCGTCGTTACGAGAGCTGGTCGAGTGGCTCCGCGATAGGAACGGGCTCTCCGTCCTCGTTCACGAGCGGGCCCTCAATGACGCTGGCGTCTCGCTGGCCGAGCCCCTCAGCGACCGGATCGACAATCAGCCGCTGTACTTACTGCTGAACCGCTTGCAGCAGATCGAAGTTGCTTGGTACATGGAGAAGGGAATGCTCCACCTGACTTCCGAGGAAGAAGTTCTCACCCGCATCGTCACGCAGGCCTACAACGTCAGCGATCTGATCGACTCCGGAATCGACGTAGATTCATTGATTGATACGATCGTCTCGACGATCGCGGCGGACACATGGGCCGAAAACGGCGGCGGCGAGGGCGAGATCCGGGCGATCGGCGACGTGCTGTTCGTCAGCCAAAACGACCGTGTGCTGAGCCAAGTCGCCGCGTTGCTTGAGGCCCTGCGTAGCCACGGCCGCCAGACGATGGTGGGCGAGCCATCGCTGCACGAGAAAATCCGTGAGCAACTCAGCAAATCGGTGAGTATCGACTTCAACGACACGCCGTTGCTGGACGCCGTTGCCGAGCTCGCCGCCAAGTCGGAGATCGACATCCGTTTGGACCGTCCGGCGCTCGCCGACATCCGACTGCGCGACCGCGAGCCCGTCACGCTAACCCTGAGTGACCGCCCGGTAGGCACTGTCCTCCAGGCGATGCTACGTGAACTCGAACTCGATTGGGTGATCGACAGCGGCGTGCTCCAGGTGACGAGCATGGAGCGAGAAGAAGCACAACTCAAGGTCGCTGTCTACGACGTTCGTGATCTCTGCCGTGACAGGAACGAGGCCGAAGCTCTCATCGAAGCGATCACTGCGCAGACGGACTCCGCCAGTTGGGCCGAGAACGGCGGCGGCGAAGCCGATATCCGTAGCGCTTCCCCCGGAACGCTCGTCGTTTCGCAGCGCGAGCAGACTCACGTCGAGTTGCTCGCTCTGCTTGAGGCCTACCGCGAAGCTCTGCGGTCGTCTAAGCCTCGCGTAGCGCCCGATGATGGCGACGAACTGACAACGGTTTATTACCGAACCTACACCGGCGTCGCGTCCGACCTCGTCAAGCTCATACCAGAGATGGTGGCGCCGGACACCTGGGGTGGTGAGGGCGACGCCGAGACTTGGATTGTGATGGCGACCTCCGAGCCTCGGATTATACAGACGAACGAAAAGGCCGTTTCGCACGAAGTGAAACAGTCCACTCTGATTGTCCGGAACAAGCGGCGCGTACAAGGTGAGATCGCCAAGTTCATTCGCCGCGTCGAGTCCGGCGACCAATACAACACGATGGAGACCCCTAAGAGTGGCGGACTCGGCGGCGGTGGTGGCGGTTTCGGTGGTGGATTCTTCTCCGTTCCCTTCACGGTCGAGTGAATCTCATCCGCGGGTCGTCTCAACGGTCAATCGCCGAGGATTGAGATGGGCTGATACGTCAACCTAGCGGCCCGCTTGCGACAGTGGCGGGCCCCCCTTTTCACTATCAACCAACTCTTCCGCACTCAGCGAGCCGGGAAGCGTCAGCTCCCGGAGTTGCAGCGCGGACCCGCTCCCCTCCGGGAGCTGACGCTACACGGCTCGCAGGTGGCTTTGATCGGTCCGAGGAACGAACCTCACTCTGTCGGAAATCTAAATTTGGCGTGTTAGAATGTGCTCTCGCTGCTCCTCGAATGCCACTTTCTCCGCCTTGCTATGATTCGCCACCGGTTGCTTGTCGTCCTTGCTCTCGCTGCAACTTGTCAAGTCGTTTCGGCCGCTGAGTCGGCGTCGGGCGACGCCTGGCTCTTCACCTCGTTCCGCGGCAACGGCGATGGCCTGCACCTCGCTTACAGCGACGATGCCCGCACGTGGGTGACGATCCCAGGCCCGATCGTTACGCCGACCGTTGGTTCGAAGTTGATGCGCGACCCGCACATTACGCGCGGGCCGGACGACGTGTTCCACATGGTTTGGACCTCGGGTTGGGGCGATAAGGGGATCGGATACGCCAGCTCGCGCGACCTGGTGACATGGTCGGAGCAGCGTTACCTGCCGGTGATGGAGGACCTCGCCGACACCCGGACCTGCTGGGCGCCGGAGGTTTATTACGACGGGGCGAACGAGCAGTTTCTCATCGTCTGGTCGTCCGATGTCCCCTCGGCGTCGCCGACGCCGAACCCCAAGGGTGGTTACCACCGCGCCTACTACGTGACGACGAAGGACTTCCAGTCGTTCTCGCCCCGGCGGATGTTGTTCGATCCGGGCTTCAACAACATCGACACGACCATCGTCCGGTCGGGCGACAAATACTACCTCGTCTGCAAAGAGACCGACGACCAACCGAAAGAGGTCTGGGGCCGCATCGTCGCGGCGGTCGCGGATCAGATGGCGGGGCCCTACCGGCTGCTCGCCAAGCCGCTGGTGGAGAACCAACGGGTCGAAGGTCCGGCCATCGCGTCGCTCGGCGACAAGACGATCCTGTACGCCGACTTCTACGCGGAGGGTCGCTACCTCGCGCTAGAGACCGACGACTGGACCGAGTGGCGTGACGTCTCTGACAAGTGCTCGGTCGTTCCCGGTCAGCGTCATGGAAGTCTCTTGCGAGTGACGCGCGACGAACTCAAGCGTCTCGCCCCCGACGCCGGCCGCGCAGCGCCCGCCGCGGTGCTGCCGGGCGTCAACGCCGACCCGCACCTCGCGGTCTTCGGCGATCGCGCTTACCTCTACCCGACCACCGACGGGACCGAGGGTTGGCGTTCGACTTCGTTCCATGCGTGGTCGTCGGCGAACCTCCGTGACTGGCGCGACGAGGGCGTGATCCTCGACCTGCCGCGCGACCTCGAGTGGGCCGACATCCACGCCTGGGCGCCGGCGATCGCGACGCGCAACGGCAAGTACTATTACTACTACAGCGCGAACAAGAACATCGGCGTCGCCGTCGCGGACAAGCCTGCCGGGCCATTCACCGATCCGCTCGGCAAGCCGCTCGTCGCTTCACGTGACTACCGCGGCATGCAGTGCATCGATCCGATGGTCTTCGTCGATGAAGACGGCGCGGCGTATCTCTACTGGGGCCAAGGCCGCTGCAAGGCCGTGCGGCTGGGCGACGACATGATCTCGTTCGACGCCTCGAACGTGCGCGACATCACGCCGCCGGGTTACAACGAGGGCCCCTTCGTCCACCGCCGCGGCGACAAGTACTACCTGACGTGGTCCGAGTACGACACGCGCGACCCGCGCTACTCGGTCGCTTACGGCGTGGCGGATTCACCGCTGGGGCCGTACGAAAAGCCCGCGAAGAACCCGATCCTCAAAGGGCGCGGCGTCATTCAAGGCGCCGGCCATCACTCGATCGCCAAGCTCCCTGGCGACGACAACTGGGTGATCGCCTACCACCGCTTCAAGATCCCCGGCGGCGACGGCTACAACCGCGAGACGTGCCTCTCGCCCCTACGGCACAGCGAAGACGGCGCGATCCTGCCGGTCGATGTTTATGAACCCGTTGAAGCGATCGACCTGCCGTAACCCGATCAATACTGACGGTGTGCGTGCTGCTACGACCGCTGCGCTCCGGGCTGGCCCGATTCCACGACGAAGGTCGCCAGCTCGTCGACGCGGCTGTCGGACTTCGTCACGTCGTCGACGGTGTAGTAGCGGCTTGTCCAGTTGTCGTGCGTCAGCTCGCAGGCGACGTAGCCGCGTTGGCGGTCGTGGAACTTGACGTTGGGATTCTTGGCTTGCAGCTTGCTGAGGTCGGTCTTCTTCGGACCGTTGCCGCCGCTAGAGATCGACGTGCCGACGAACTCGGTCGCCACGATCGGAGACTTCTCGTCGAGGTCGTTCGCGTGCAGGTCGTTCACCCAGTTGGAGTGGATGTCGCCGGTGAGCACCACGGGGTTGGCGACCCGTCGTTCGGCGAGGAACGACATCAAACGGTTGCGTTCACCGAGGTAGCCCGACCACTGGTCCATCGAGTAGCCCTCGTCGTTGCCCGCTCGATCGACGGCGCCCATCATCACCTGCTGGGCGAGGATGTTCCAACGCGACGACGATGTCAGCAGCGACGCCTCGAGCCACTCGAGCTGCTCGGCGCCGAGCATCGATTGGTTGGCCGCGAGGCACGTCGCGTCGATAGCGTGCTTGCCGTCCCCTTGAGGCTGGTCGCAGCGGTACTGCCGAGTGTCGAGGACGAACATCTCCGCCAGGTCGCCGATCCGCACCTTGCGATAGAGCCGCAGGTTCGGCCCCTTGGGGAGCGAGCGCGGCCGCAGCGGCATCGCCTCGTAGTAAGCCTGGTAGGCGTTCGCGCGGCGGACGAGGAAGTCGACCGGATCGACTTCGAGCTTTTCGGAGACCGACGCCGCGTAGTTGTTGTCGAACTCGTGGTCGTCCCACGTCACCATCCACGGGCACTGCGCGTGCATCGCTTGTAAGAGCGCGTCGCTGCGGTAGAGCGCGTGGCGGCGGCGGTAGTCATCGAGCGACTCAATCTCATTGCCGACGTGCTCACGCACGCCGCCCTTCTTCGCCTTCCCCTCGTAGATGTAGTCGCCGAGGTGCACGACCATATCGAGGTCCTGCTCGGCCATGTGCCGATAGGCGGCGTAGTGCCCGGACTCGTAGTGTTGGCACGACGCGAACGCGAAGCGAAAGCCATCCGGGCTGGCGAACTTCTTCGGCGTGGTGCGTGTGCGGCCAACGGGGCTCTCGGCGCCGCCGGCCGTGAAGCGGTAGTAGTACCAGCGGTCGGGCCGCAGCCCTTCGGCGACGGCGTGGACCGAGTGGCCGAGCTGCGGCGTCGCCATCTCACGGCCGCGGCTGACGACCTTCTTGAACTGCTCGTCCTCGGCGACCTCCCACTTCACCGCGATCGGCAGCGGGTCCATGCCGCCGCCGGCTTCGAGCGGACGTGGCGCCAGACGCGTCCAGAGGAGCACGCTGGTCGCGAGCGGGTCGCCCGACGCCACCCCGAGCGTGAAGGGGTACTCCGGCAGTTGACCGCCGCCTGTGATCCGGGCCGCCTTCGCCAACAACGGCTCCGCGGTGAGGCCGGCGACGTACGCCATGAACAGCCGCCGATCGACCCCCCCGACGCGGCGGGCTTCGTTGCGAAACTCGGTGGTGGTTGGTCGGTTCATCGGTGGAGTCCTCGGCGCACGTGAAAGGATTGCCTATCAAGCTCTCGGCGAGTGTAACCCGGCTGTATGAAGGCTCCGCGAAGTGAATAATTATCTGAGTTGGCTATGCCACCGAACGCGCGAGAATATCGATGCGAATCGGGTAGCTTCCGGTTGCGGCGTGGCGCGCCCACTCCACTCCGGGAGCTGACGCTTCCCGGCTCGCATGACAAGCTACGAGGGGCGCGACACGGTCACGACACGCAGGTCGCAGACGTTGGTGTTCGTGGGGCCCGTCTTGAGCAGCGCCTCGACGCCGTCGAACAGCGGGTAAGCGTCGTTGCGACGCATCGTGTCGGCGAGGTCGGCGCCGACGAGCTTCGCGGCGATGCGCTCGTCGACCATCGCGCCGGCGGCGTCGGTTGGGCCGTCTTCGCCATCGGCGCCGCCCGAGACGACGGCGATATCGCGGCAATCGCCGATCGCTTGTAGAGCGGCGAGAACGAGTTGTTGGTTGCGGCCACCTTTGCCGCGAATTTCGGGCGGGGCGAGCATCACGGTCGGTTCGCCGCCGGTGATCAAGCAGTCGGGCTCGTTGGGCGCCGTCGCGTCGCGCATGCGAAGCGCCATCTGCGCGAGGTGACGGCCCACCTCTTCGGCGGGCCCTTCCGATCGCCGCGCGCAGTCCATCGCATGGCTGTAGCCGAGCTTCTCCGCCTCGACGCCTGCGGCATCCACCGCCGTTGCGTTGTTGGCGAGGACAAGAGTAGTTGCTTCCGTCGTCGGTCGCGCGCGCTTTTCGTTGGCCGTCGATTGCAGTATGTGAACGACGTTTGCTAACTGTGGCTCGCCGCCAAGCCGCAAGCGGTCGAGGACAGCGAGCGCGTCGGCGGGGGTCGATTGCGGCTCGACCGTCGGGCCGCTCGCAATCAAGTCGAGCGGATCTCCGAGCACGTCGGAGATCACCAGCGTTACCAGCCGGCCCGCGCGGCACGCCCGCGCGAGGCCACCCCCTTTGAAGCGGCTGAGGTGTTGGCGGACGGTGTTCAACTCGTCGATTGTCGCGCCGGCTGCGGCGAGCAACTTGGCGACGGCGATCTTGTCGTCGAGAGTTAGCCCCTCCGCCGGTGCTGGCATCAACGCCGAGCCGCCGCCTGACAACAAGCAAATCACGACATCGTTCGGCGCCGCTTCGCTCACCAATCGCAGCATTTCGGCCGTCGCCGCGGCGCCTTCGGGGCGTGGTTCGTTGACGCCCGCGGGCCTGCCACCGATGAGTTTGATGGCTTGCGTCGCCGCGACGCAGTCCGCCGGCACGCTCAAGAGGCCGGCAACACGGCGCGCCTCAACCAGCGGCGCGATCGCCGCCTCAAAGCCGCGGGCCATGCCGGCGCCCGCTTTGCCACCGCCGACGACGATCAACCGCCCGACATCCGTGAGATCGATATCGAGGCCGTCGCCACTGGACGTCTCGATCGTCAGCAGCGTGTCCTCAAGCCGGATCGCATCGGCGAGCAACCGCTCCGGCGCGACGCCGGCGACGCCGGCTCGCCAGATGCGCACGGCGTCGTCCAGCAGGGACCGCTCACGACGCCCACTCATCGGCGCGACCTACTTCGCCGCTTGGCGTGAGGGCTCGGGCTCCGACTTCGTTTGCTGGATCGCGGCGTGGTCGCAGCAGGTCGATTCGATCGACTTAATCTTGTCGAGCCGGCGGGCGTGACGGCCCCCCTCGAACTCGGTGCCGACCCACACCTCGACCATCCTCTCAGCGACCCGCGCGCTGAGGAGGTCGGCCGAGAGGCAGAGGATGTTCAGGTCGTTGTGGCGCCGACTGATCTCGGCGGTGACCTCGTCGCTGCACGGCGCCGCGCGGACGCCGGGGTACTTGTTGGCGGCGATCGCCATGCCGATCCCCGTGCCACAAATCAGCACGCCGCGGTCGATCGCCCCGTCGCTCACCTTGCACGCCACAAGCGACGCGAAGTCGGGGTAGTCCACGCTCTCCGAACCGTCGGAGCCATCGTCGCTGACTTGGTGGCCGAGCGACTCGAGCTTGGCGATGATCGCCCGCTTGAGTTCTACGCCGCGATGATCGCTGGCGACGGAGATACGCATCTTGCTTGGTCCGGTTGGGCGGCGGGGTCGCCGGTAGGTTTAGGTGAAAAGGGCGTCAGGCGTCGCGACGACCCGATCCGATGGGGCGGGTCGCGGTTACTTGGCCGCGGTTACTTATTGGTCGAGGCACGCAGCTCGGTGAGGATCTGCTCGGCGTGGCGTTCCACCCCGGCGCGGATCTGCTCGGCACACCTCTCGTAGACCTCCAGCGGCCCGCCGATTGGGTCGCTGATGGCGCCGCCTGAAGCGTCCACCAGCTTGACACGACCAGCCGCCTCGGGCCAGAGGCTTAGGATCGATTCTACGTGGGAGGGGGTCATCGCGAACAGCCAATCCGCCTGGCGGACGAGGTGCTCGGTGAGCTGCTGGGCGGAGTGGGCGTCGCACGAAAGTCCTTGCTTACGAAGGACTTCCGCCGTTTCAGGGCTCGCCGGGCTGCCGGCGGCTGCGGCAATCCCCGCCGAGGCCACCATCACGCCGCTCTGCTCCAGTTCGTCCTCGGCGACGCCCAACTCGTCGGCCAGCCGGCGACGCATCAGGACCTCCGCCAGCGGGCTGCGGCAGGTGTTTCCGGTGCAGACGAAGATCACAAGCATTCGCGACAGCCTTTCGAGCGTAGGCCGGCCGACGACCCCTTCACGGAGGACCTCGAAGCCGGCTTCGGTTATCCGCACTACCGACGAGGGCTGACCATACCGCGCCGGGCCGTCATCGAGCACCAGGGACAGCTTGTCCCCCAGGGCCTCGACGCAATCCTTGGCGGTGGTGGCGTCGGGTTCGCCCGACTTGTTGGCGCTCGACAGGGCGATCGGCCCGGCCAGCATCCTGAGGATGTCCTGCACGAGCTGATTCGCCGGCGACCGCAGGCCCACCGAGCCATTGGGGCACACGTAGGGCAGGACGGCCTGAGGAAGCTGCCTGAGCAGCCCCTCCTGCCTGTTGGCCTCCACCACCAGGGTCACCGGCCCCGGCCAGCAGCGACGCGCCAGACGCCTCGCGACGGCGTTCCAGCCGGGGGCGTAGTCCTCGGCGTCCTCGACGCTCTTCACCGCCAGGGCGAACGGCGAGGCCATGTCGCGGCCCTTGGCGGCCGCTAGCCGGGCGACGGCGTCCGGGTGGGTCGCGCTGGCGGCGATGCCGTATACCGTCTCGGTCGGGATGGCCACCAGCTGCCCTTCGGCGAGGGCCTGGACAGCCCGATGCACCACGTCGCGGACGTCGTCCGCTCGGGCGACGTTGATGACGGTCGGCGGCATGGAGACAGGTCGTGAGGGGCCCGAGCGATCTAGCCCGGGCTAAAATCCATAAGTCCAGCCCTGGATTCTATTTGGTGCGAATTGCCCGGGCAACCAGTGCCTCTCCTCTACTTAGAATCGCCTAGACAAATCCGCTCGCTTGCCCCCCTCTGGGGCCAAGGCGAGAATCACCCTGTCACCCCACCCCCGCCAGCATAAAGGGGGGAACCACAAAGGAACGAAGGAACACAAAGCAAAGGACCTTAGGTGGTTAGTTGTAGGGTGGGTCATGACCCACCACGAACCCTAAATTTGCTCCGCTATTGGTGGGTCGCGACCCACCCTACGCCTGATACGTTGTTCCTTCGTTCCTTTGTGGTTAACAACTGCCATCCGTGAGAGAAGCATGTCGCTAGCTGACAACATCGAAGAGCGCGCCGCTCGCTTTGCCGATCGCTACAAGGCGGTTTACGCCGAGCTGGGCAAGGTCATCGTCGGGCATGGCGACATCCTGCACGGCGTGCTGACGTGTCTCTTCGCGGGGGGGCATACGCTGCTGGAGGGCGTGCCGGGGCTCGGCAAGACGCTGCTCGTGAAGACGCTCAGCGAGGTGCTCGAGCTCGACTTCAGCCGCATCCAGTTCACGCCCGACCTGATGCCCGCCGACATCCTCGGCACGAACCTCATCGTCGAAGACCCCGACGGTCGCCGGCGGTTCGAGTTCCAACGCGGGCCGATCTTCACGCAGATCTGCCTCGCCGACGAGATCAACCGCGCGACGCCCAAGACGCAGTCGGCCCTGCTCGAAGCGATGCAAGAGAAACGCGTCTCGACGGCCGGCACGACATTCGAACTCCAGCACCCCTTCTTCGTCCTGGCGACGCAGAACCCGATCGAACAAGAGGGGACCTACCCGCTCCCCGAGGCGCAGCTCGACCGCTTCTTCTTCAAACTCGTCGTCGGCTACTCGGGCCGCAAGGACCTCAACGAGATCCTCCACCGCACGACGACCGGCGCCGTGTTCACGCCCGCGAAGGTGATGGACGGAGAGGAGATCCGTGAGCACCAGCAGCTGGTGCGCGAAGTGATCCTCGCCCCGCACGTGCAGGACTACATCGCGAGGCTCGTGCTGGCGACGCACCCCGAAGGCGAGTTCGCCGCCCCCGCCACCAACCAGTCGCTACGCTGGGGCAGCAGCCCGCGCGGAGCGCAAACGATCGCCCTCGCCGCGAAGGTGCGGGCGCTGCTCGGCGGCCGCTTCAACGTCAGCTTCGACGACATCCGCCGCGTCTACCTGCCGGCGATGCGCCACCGGGTGATCCTCAACTTCGAAGCCGAAGCCGAGAACACCGACCCCGACACGATCCTCACCGCAATCCTCAAACACGTCCCCGAGAAGGCGGACGATTCGAAGGCGGCTTGATGGTGCGTTTAGGAAGGGGGATGGAGCTGTCGCTCCGGTGATTTTCTAGGCGAAAATGGCCACCGAGTTGGCTATAATGTTCATACGTGCACTTCGCCATACATAGGGCAGTCGGGGCTTACTCACTAGGGGCTGGAGGCGCCGCGAATGATCAAAGAAAGTCTGACGGATTGGCCAGAAGGCGGCGAGCCGGCGACGCGAGTCGTCGGAGGTGCGATAAGGAAAGGAGATAGGGGGATGTTGGTGATAGGGGGGATGGAGCTGCCGCTCCGGCGGTAAGCTGTAGGCCGTAACAGGCGTCAGCGCGGTTACGGCCCGGCAGTGACAAAGACGCAATCGTCGGAACTTCGCTTACTCTTGTTACGGCATACAAGCTACTCGAGACCTTCGATTATCCAAGGCAATAGATTGAATGTCTGACCACTGGGAAATCTACCTGTGCCAAGTCGAAGACAAACCCGCATCGATTCTGTTCGATGTTGGCATCCGCCAGCAGGCGCCTGTACCAGCTTTGGACTGGGTCGGGTGGCTACGACTTCACATGCGTGATCCGCGCCCAGATGGACTTTCCAGCAACTCCGAGTACGACAGACTTATCGAAATTGAAGAGTCGGTCAGCACCGCAGTTAACCAAGCACGCTGCTCTATTGCTTACGTAGGCCGTAACACCGGCAACGCGAAACGAGACTTCTTTTTCTACTCCGACAACCAGATCTGTTTAGAGTCCTTGCTCGCTCAAGCGATGGTTGGATACCCTGAATATCAATTTGAAGTTGGTGGCCGTGAAGATGCTGAGTGGGACATCTACCTCGGCTTCCTCTACCCAGACAGCCGGACATGGCAAGTCATCTCGGATCGCAAACTTACCGACAGACTCGCGCAAGACGGTGACAACGGAACGATCCCGCGCGATGTCTCTCATTGGGCTTATTTTAAGACCGTCGAATCGAGAACGAAGTTCATCGAACAATTCACGTCCGATGGCTTTTCAGTAGAGCAGCAATTCTCCAGTGATGAATCCGAATTACAGCACTGCGTCGTACTGACGCGAAATCATGCTGTCGATCCTGATAATATCCATACAATATCGTTGCGAATGCACGATACGGCGGCTGATTTAGGAGGGAGCTACGATGGATGGGAAACGCCGATCGTAAAGCAGACACCATAGCCGAGATGCTTTTGACACCGGAGCGGTAGCTCCATCCCCCCTATCACCAACATCCCCCCTATCACCAACATCCCCCTATCTCCTTTCCTGGATTCACCTCCGACGACTAACGTCGCCGGCTCGCCTCCATGCCGCTTACCCAAGACCTTCTGCCGCCCGATCTGGCCCGCCGGCTTCAGCGGCTTGAGCTCGTGACACGCAAGGTGTTTCGGGGGCGGATGAAGGGGGAGCGGCGGTCGGCCAAGAAAGGGCAGAGTGTTGAGTTTGCTGACTTTCGCAATTACGTCGCGGGCGATGATTTGCGGGCGCTCGACTGGAACCTTTACGCCCGGCTCGACAAGTTGATTGTGAAGCTCTTCCTTGAAGAGGAGGACCTGCACTTCTACACGCTGATTGACGCGTCGCCTTCGATGGCGTTCGGCGAGCCGACGAAGCTCGAGTACGCCAAGCGGCTCGCCGCGGCGCTGGGGTACATTGGGCTGACGCGGGCCGACCGGGTGCGCGTCGAGACGCTCGGCGGTGAGCGGAGCCCCGTGATGCGTGGGCGGCGGGGCGTGCCGCGGCTGCTCGAGTTCCTGGAGAAGATTGAGCCAACCGAGAACGTGTCGCTCGAAGAGGGCGTGCGGAAGTTCTGCCTGCGCAATAGCGGCAAAGGGGTCGTCGTGCTGATCACCGACCTGATGGACAAGCAGGGCTACGAAGCGGCGATGCGGTACCTCGTCGCCCAGCGCGTCGATACCTACGTGATCCAAGTGCTGAGCGGGGCCGAGATCGACCCCGACGTAGCGGGCGACCTCCGCCTCGTGGACTGCGAAGACGGCGACATGGCCGAGGTGACGATCAGCGCCCCGCTCATCGCCCGGTACAAAGAAACGCTCGCCACGTTCACCGCCGGCGCCCAAGACTACTGCAACCGTCGCGGCATGAACTACCTGCTGACAAGCACGGAGCGACCGGTGGAGGAGCTGATGACGACGTGGCTGCGGAAGCGTGGTCTTATTCGATGACGCGGTTTCATCACAGAGGCACGGAGAGCGCGGAGGACGCACAGAGGTACGTAAGATTTCTTGTGGGAGGGGTCTCCAGACCCCGATTACGGTGTCCTAACCGTATACGGCATGGAGCGCGTAATCGGGGTCTGGAGACCCCTCCCACAGTAGAATAGTTGGCTATGGCATTCAGGAAACTCTCTCAGTGCTTCCTCCGTGCCCTCCGTGCCTCTGTGGTTAACCCTTGAACGAGTTTTTTCGCAACACGCTCTCCCCCGCCCAGTGGGCCGTGCTTGGCGCGGTTCCGCTGGCGATCCTCGCGCTGTACTTCCTCAAGCTGAAGCGGGCGCCGCTGGAGGTGCCGAGCACTTATCTGTGGCGGAAGAGCATCGAGGACCTGCGCGTCAACAGCCTGTGGCAGCGGCTACGGCGGAGCCTGTTGCTGTTATTGCAGTTGCTCGTGGCTCTATTGGCGATCCTTGCGGTGCTGCGGCCCGGTTGGCAGGGGACGAAGCTCACCGGCGGCAAGCTCATCTTCCTGGTTGATAATTCGGCGAGCATGTCGACGAGCGACGGTGAGGGCGACGGCGAAGCCGGAAGCGAGGCGCGGCTTGTAGCCGCGCGGGAACACGTCGCGGGGCTGATCGATCAGATGGACAGCGACATGTCGGCGATGATCGTCTCGTTCGCCGGCGAGCCCGCGGTGGTGCAATCGTTCACCAACAACCGGCGATTGTTGCGTGAACGGTTGGCGACGATCGAACCGACGGTCGCTTCGACCGACCTCAAGGGCGCGTTGGAGTTGGCGAGCGGGTTAGCGTCGCCCGCTAAGTCGCAAGCGAACGGCGGGACCGAGGTTGACGCTGCCGAAGAAACGGCCGAGGCGGATCTGCGGCCTGAGGAGCCCGCGACGTTGTTCATCTTCAGCGACGGCCGGTTCGGCGACGTGAAGGACTTCGCGCTGGGGAACCTCGACCCGGTTTACGTGCCGATCGGCTCGGCCGAGACGCCCAACCTGGCGATCACGGCGCTCGAAACGCGTCGCAGCGAATCCGACGCCGGCAAACTCCAGGCGTTCGTCCAGGTCGCGAACTACTCCGGCGAAGCGGCCGAGGCCGTGGTCGAGCTGCGACGTGGCGGGCGGCTAGTCGATGCCCGGAAGCTGTCGATCGCGGCCGGTGACATCGCCGGCTCGACGTTCCCCGTTGGTGAGGCGGCGCTGAATGGGGGGAGCGGCTCCGGCGACGGCGTGCTCGAAGCCCGCTTATCGAGCGACGCCTTGGCGATCAGCAACGATCAACTCACAGTCGACGACGTCGCCTACGCCGCGATCAACGAGTCGCAAGCCAGCCGCGTGCTGCTGGTCACCAGCGGCAACGTCGCGGTGGAGCAAGCCCTCGTCACCGGCCGGGCGGGCCGCCTCGGCGATATCACCGTCGAACCCCCGTCGTTCCTCGAGTCCAACAGTTACGAAACCCGCGCTGCAGCAGGAACCTACGACCTCATCATCTACGACCGCTGCACCCCAAAAGCCCCACCGCGCTCCAGCACGGTCTACATCGGAGTCCTCCCCCCAGGCGAAGCCTGGCGCGCGTCCCCTAGCCCCCAGTCCCTAGCCACTGGTCCCTCTCTTGGCCCCTCTCTGTCCGTTCCCCAAATCATCGACTGGAACCGCAGCCACCCACTGCTGGCCAACGTCGAGCTCGGCAATTTCGATATCGTCGAGTCGCTGCTGCTGACGCCGCCCGCCGGCGCGACGGCGCTGGTGGAAGCGTCCGGGGGCCCGATCGTCGCGGTCGCCCCGCGCGATCGTTACGAGGACGTGGTGCTCGGATTTCCAATCCTGGTCGAGATCGACGGCGCGCTGCAACGCAACACCGACTGGATCAACCGACTCAGCTTTCCGACGTTCTGGCTCAACACGCTCGAGTACTTCGCCGCGCGGCAGGCGGTGGGCGACCGCTCGCTGCGTCCTGGAGAGGCGATCGAGCTGCCGCCGCTATCGCCGGCGACCGAGTCGATCGTCGTCACGTCGCCCTCGGGCAAAGCCGAGACGCTCCGCCGCCGCGGCGAGCAGCCATTCGTGTATCGGCTGACGGACGAGCTCGGGGTTTATCGCGTCACGGAGGGCAATCGCGAGACGCGGCGGTTCGCGGTCAACCTGTTCGATCCGGCCGAGAGCGACGTGCGAATCCGCACGGATGAGACTCCCGAGGACGCCGAAGAGGCGGCGGTGGCGTCGATCAAGATCGGCGACCTCGACATCGCCGCCGCCGCGGGGGCGACGCCGGCCCGACACGAATTGTGGCGTGCCTTACTGATCGCGGCGCTTTGTTTACTCGTCGTCGAGTGGTGGATTTATCACCGGCGCGTCTACCTGTGAGGCTGTAGTTTCTCCCCTACCTCGTAGGTAGGGTCCGGAGGGTCTGCGTTGTCCAGATAGATTGCCGCTCATTTAGCGTGACGATAAACCCTTTGTGGGAGGGGTCTCCAGATCCCGATTACGCGCACCATGCCGAATCGGTTTGGATACCGAAATCGGGGTCTGGAGACCCCTCCCACAGAACCACATCGGTACCCAAGCCCCACCTAGACTGACGCTCGAGACCCTCCCCTAACCCCTCCAAAGCGAGGGGGATAAGCGCTTCGATCGTTGATCGCCTGCGACCCACCGGCTACCCTAAAAGCCCCGAGCTGACTGCCGCTCGGGCGCCTCTCTTCGCCTCGATTGGAATCTGTCGCCATGCCGCAATCGTCCGCTGAAAAGTCCAGCCAACCGACCAGCCCCGGCCCCTCGCGCCGCCAGTTCCTCGGCGCCACCGCCGCGACAGCCGCTTCGGGGCTGGTGGTTCCTAGGGCGTTCGGCGCCGTGCATGAGGGGGGCTCCGACACCCTGCGGATCGGTCTGGTCGGTTGCGGCGGTCGCGGCAAGGGCGCCGTGCGTGACGCGTTGACGGCTGGTAAGGAAGTCGAGCTGGTGGCGATGGGCGACGCCTTCGCCGACAACACCGAGGCCGCTTACAACGAACTCTCGGGCGCCCTCGGCGATCGGATCAAGGTCTCGAAGGAACGCCGCTTCTCGGGCTTCGACGCCTACAAGTCGGTGATCGAGTCGGACTGCGACATGGTGATCCTCGCCACGCCGCCGGGCTTCCGTCCGCTGCACTTCGCCGCCGCGGTCGATGCCGGCAAACACGTCTTCATGGAGAAGCCCGTCGCGACCGACGCCCCCGGCATCCGGCAAGTGATGGAGTCGTCGAAGATCGCGAAGGAGAAGGGCCTCGGCGTCGGCGTCGGTCTGCAGCGCCGCCACGACGACCAGTACATCGCCACGATCGACAAGATCTGGAACGGCGCCCTCGGCGGCGGCCTCGGCGGCGACGTGCTGTACACCCGCGTCTACTGGAACTCCGGCGGCCTCTGGGTGCGCCCGAGGACGTCCGAGCAGACCGAGATGGAGTACCAGATGCGCAACTGGTACTACTTCAATTGGCTGTGCGGCGACCACATCGTTGAGCAACACATCCACAACATCGACGTCAGCAACTGGATCAAGCAGGGCCACCCGGTGATGGCCAACGCCATCGGCGGCCGCGAGGTCCGCAAAGGCAAGGACCACGGCCAGATCTTCGATCACCACGCCGTGGAGTTCACCTACGAAGATGGCACGACGATGATGAGTCAGTGCCGACACATCGACGGCGCTTGGTCACAGGTGTCCGAGTTCGCCCACGGCGCCGATGGCCACTGCAATGTCAGCGGCGGCCGGTTCTACGACCGCAACGGCAAAGTCGTTGATGTCGTCCGCAAGCGGGGCGAGAACGCCTACGTGCAGGAGCACATCGACCTGCAGAAGAGCATCCGCGAGGGCAAACCCCTCGCCGAGGGGGAGACCGGCGCCGAGGCCACGATGACCGCCATCCTCGGCCGGGTCGCCAGCTACAGCGGCAAGACCATCAAGTGGGACGACGCGATCAACTCGGACATCAGCCTGATGCCCGAGACCTACGCCTTCGACGCCAACCCGCCCGTCATGCCCGACGAGCAGGGACGGTACCCGGTCCCCGTGCCGGGTGTCTCGAACGGCTGGACGGCTTGAGCCGTGTCGGTCAGATTGCCGCTCGTAACGGGTGGGCCGGCTGGGAAAGGCCGAACCCACCGCATCGAGGGGCGGTCTGTAACCTCCGGCTGACGAGTGGCGTAGCGGCGTGGTAGATTTGCGCTCTCCGCGGGAGGGCCTACCGGCCACGTCGGTATGCCGACAACCTGTGGAAGAGCGACCGGGGACGTGGCGGAACTGGCAGACGCGCTGGATTTAGGTTCCAGTTCCTTCGGGAGTGCAGGTTCGATTCCTGTCGTCCCCACTACAACGCGAACACCCGGCGGCCCGACAAGAACGGGCCGCCGGGCCTAGCCACTCACCACCACCGATGCACTCGATCAAGCTCTCCTTCCTGACGGTGTTGGTGCTTGCCGTCGCCGCGCAGCAGCCCGCCATGGCTCATCCGGAGTACCAGCGGGAGTTCCAAAACGTCTATACAAAGAAGCCCGGCGTCGAGAAGGACTTCAAGAACTTGGTCCGCTCGGCCAAGTGCTATATCTGCCATCAAGGCAAAGAAGACCGCAAGAATTACAATTGCTACGGGAAGGCGTTGACGGCCCACTTGGTCGAGGCGGACAAGAAGAACAAGAAAAAGATCGCCAAAGCCTTGGAGACGGTCGCCGCTGAGCCGTCGAACGGCGAAGGCTCGCCGACCTTCGGCGATTTGATCGCCAAAGGCGAACTCCCTGGCGGCCCGCTTGAGGAATCGAAGAAAGAACCTGCCGGCGGTTGAACCATCGAACCGCCCCAATCAATCTGGCGTAGTTGTCAGCGGACCTGCTGCGCCGCCGACCGGATTGGCCATCGCAACCCGCTTCACCCCCTTCGCCGATCTCACCACCGGATAGTGAATATGCTTCGTCGTTTGCTCGCCCTGATGGTTGTCGCTGGTGTCATCGCCCCAGCCGTGGCGTTCCCGCCGTTCCAGAAGCAGTTCCTCGCTAAGTACGCCGACGGCACCGACGAGGCGTTCACCAAGCTCGCCAAGGGCGACGCGAAGTGCTTCGTCTGCCACCAAGGTAAGAGCAAGAAAAACCGCAACCCCTACGGCCAGGCCCTGGCGGAACTGATCGGCAAGAAAGACCAGAAGGACACCGACAAGATCGTCGCCGCCCTCGAAGAGGTCGCTAAGAAGCCGAGCAACCCGAAAGACTCCAAGTCCCCGACTTTCGGCGAGCTGATCGAAGAAGGCAAGCTCCCCGGCGGCGACCTCGACGCTGTGAAGGCTGAACCCGCGAAGTAACCGTCACTGCGAAACTCAAACAGCAAACGGCCCGGGTCATTCGATCGGGGCCGTTTTCATTGGCGAAGGAATTGAGCCACAAAAGGCACAAAGAACACAAAGGCTCAAACCTGGGACAGGCACTGCCCAGCCGAACAGCCCTTTGTGTCCTTTGTGCCTTTTTGTGGCTAAACTTCTAAGAACCCAGAACAGGCGAACCGTCGTAGGGCAGGTCCCCAGGTTTAGCCGACGACAGGCCGTGGATCAGGTCCGCCAGCGCCGCGACGACTGCGTCAAAGTAAGCCCGGCCTTTCTCGGCGGTCGCCTGCGATGGATCGCCGCTCCCCGTGTCGGGGTGGCACTTCGACCACGGCCGCGGCGTCCAGACGCCCGGCTGATCCAGGCCCGCGATTTGAAAAGGGACCTTCTCGCCGGAGCCGGCCTCTTCGATCTCGACCAGCTCGGGGTCGGTGTGTAGCAGCAAACTCGTCTCCGATTCGTCGGCGTGATCGCCCGGCAGTTCAAACGTCTTCGCGCGCACGTCGGGCGCCATCAGGAACGCGTCGGCGACAACGATTAGCGCGCTGGTCTCCGATTGCAGGTCTCGCACCAACGGCTTGAACTGGTTGCCGCCGTGGGTGTTGACGATCACTAACCGGTCGATCCCCTGCCGTTGGAGCGACCGTACGACGTCGCGCAACAACGCTAGCGCCGTGGTGGTGGTGACGCTCACCGTGCAAAACTGGTCGAGCTGCTGTTCGTCGTTGCCGTAGGGAATTACTGGGAGCACGATCGACGCTGCGCCGTGTCGATTGGCTTCGCCGGCGGCCGCCTCGGCGTAGCGCACCGCGAGCAGCACGTCGGTCCCGTAGGGGAGGTGCAGGTTGTGCGCTTCGGTCGCCCCCCACGGCAGTACCGCCACGCACGGCGGGCGTTCGGCGATGCGGCGGAAGTTCGTTTCGAGGAGGACGTGATCGCGGATCGGCATCGGTTCGGCTCGCATCAAGGGCGTCAGTGATGCGGCTATTCTATCTCGTTCCGAGCCAGCCCGTGTGGGTGTCATGTGTTAGCTCGACGCCCCTCCCTCTCGGAAGGCCCGCCACCCGACTGGCGGCTTGCTCCCTTCGGAAGGGCAGATGGCGAACATCGCGAGCAAGAGCCCAACGATCAGACGGTTCTGATCGCGCGGATCGACCTGCCCGCCTACGGCGAGATACCCGTCGATCACCAACCACGCCGCCACTGCTAAGATTGCCAGATGAGCGCCCCGTAACGGGCGATAACAGGCGGTCAGCGCCAGCAGGAGCACGACCAGCCCTGCGATCGGTTCGATCCCCCACTGCAACGTCTCGGCGGCGCCGCAATGAAACACCAGCGGGCTCATCACCAACCAACAGGCCAACATCACTTCAACTGATCGGGCCCACATTGCACTACTCCTGGCCTAATGTGACGGGCTTGAGACTGCCGGCGCCGGCAAGCGACCTTCCCGTGACGATCGCTTGAGCCGACTCTTCCGCCGCGTCCGACGGATAGCCCCAGAACGCCTTCCATACCTCGGCGCCGCTGCCCGTCCGGCGCCAATGTTCGCGCAAATATAGAAGTGACGCCCAGACCTCATCGTAAGCGAAGTAGACCAAGGTCAATGAGATGACGGCGGTTATCAGACACGGGAAGCACCATGCGCCAACGACCCATCCCTGCATGAAGATGAGCACTGAGCTAACGATCCCAAGCGGGATAACATCGATACCAAAGAGCACAACCATCCACGGCCGGTACTGCCACCGACGCGTCGAGCCGGCGAGCCCGAAGATCACATCGCCCAGGTACGCCAGCGCTCCGATCGCCGCGTCCGGCGCCCGGAACCAGTTGTGCATCTGACCAGCGACTTCCGAATCCAGCACATCAAGCGTCTGCTTGCCAAACACCGGGTCCCACACTCCCGGGATCAATCGCCACTGGTACAGCGACATGTAAGCAGCGATCGCGAATGCGACGCCCGCCAAGACACACACCGGGATACGCTGCGACCAAGCGGACGGGTTATGTCCGAAGTAGTGAACCGACGCCTGCATGTCTCGGCGGATCGTGGGGTCAATCATCCCTGCGCTCGGGGTTGGTCAGCCGCCACGTCCGCGACGGGACGGGCGGGGGGTGAGTGAATCTCATCCTTCAATGTCGGCGGCTCGCCCAAACCGTTTATTTCGTACCAACGGGCGGGGTCTTCCTTCAAGCGGCGGAGCATCTCGGGGAGGGTCTCGCTCAATCGCCTCTTCGGTGACCAGTCCAGCGACCGCTTCGCAAGGCTGCAATCGAGCGGGTAGTGATCGTCCGCCATCTCGATCATCCACGGCTTGATGAACTCGTCTTCTCCCAAAGCATTCTTGACCCACGAGCCGGCGCGCGCAACCATCTCGGGGATTCGCACGGTCGTCCACTCTCGGCCGTAGAGTTGCTTCCCGATGCAATCCTGCAGTTCGCCATAGCTGAGGAGTTCGTCTTCAGCGACGAGCAAGGCCGTGAAGCCTTCGAGCTGTGCTCGCTTCGCGATGGCACAAGCGATTGACGAAGCGACGTCGTCTAGATGAATGAACGGCTGGCCCCGTGAGAGATCGCCTGGGAAGAAGTGGCTTTCAAAGTCCCGTTCGTAGATCCGCTTGATCTGTTGCGCAATCGGGATCGAGTTGCAATCCTCATCGTAGGCCCCGGCGATTCGCAGCGACACCGCAGCGATCTCACCACGGTGCTCCCGGATAACCCGTTCGGCGTCGAGTTTGGACTCGGGATAGTCCCAGCTCGCTTCCGTCGGCGAGTTCTCGTCAATGCGGGCGCCTTCCTCCTCTGCCGGCTTCATGACCAACATGCTGCTGCTGAAAACAAACTGGCCGACCTCGAACCGCTGCAATTGATCGAGAAGCCGTCGCGTTCCTTCGACAGTCAACTCTTGGTACAGCGGGCTCGGCTCGCCAGCGAAGTCATAGTAGGCGGCGAGATGCACAACACTTGCGATCCTTCCCCCGGCGGTCTCTCGTAACTGGGACATCGCCGCGGCTACCGATTCATCACTCGTGAGGTCGCATTGCAGCCATTGAATCCAGGAGAGCTTCTCTTCGGGAATGGTGATGTCCAGACCGTAGAGGTCGTATTGGTCCGCCAGCGACCGAGCGAGCGCCGAACCGATGCGCCCGGTGCTGCCAGTGATGACCACCACGGGCTTTTCGGTGGGGGGATAGCTCTGCATCATCCAACTTACCCTTCTGAAAGTTCTGTCAGTTCGTTTCCAAATCCTGTTTCGCAAGGACCATGCCGGAAAGTCCACTGACGGCTAAAAACGCCCCTCCCCCCGCTGTGGTGGCGTCAAAAGTCTTCCCGTAAACTGCGTCGCATGGAGAAACTAGAGCTACGCACGGCGACGATTGCCTTCACCGCTCGCCGGGACGCCGCCGGCGTGCCGCACGCCGAGTGCGGCTCGTGGTTGGAGGCCGTCTACGCCCTCGGCTACCTGCACGCGCTCGACCGGCCGACGCAGATGCACTTTGCCCGCACCGTCGCCCTAGGTCGCGCCGCCGAACGGATCGCCAACCGGCCCGAGATGCTCGAGATGGACCAATTCCTGCGGCGGTCAGGAGTTCATCGACGCCTCGGCGAAGAGGTCGGCATGCTGCCGCCGCGAGTGCTCCTCCAGCTCGAGTGGTACTGCCGCGGCGTCAACGACGGGCTACGCGAGGTCGGCCGCACGCTGCCGATGTGGGCCGTCGGCTTCCAACCGGAGGCGTGGAACCCCGAGGCAGTCCTCGCTATCGGCAACCTCTTGTCGTTCGCAGGTCTCGCCGTCGGCGAACAGGAGGCGAAGCGGGTCATCCTCGAGTTGATCCAGCTCGGCACCTCCGACGAACGTCTACGCGAGCTGTTTCGCCCTTACCTCGACGGCGTCGATTTCGGCCCGCTGCGCGAATTGAACTTCGCCAAACAATTGTCCGACGACGCGTTGGAGCTCCTCGCCGACTTGCCGCGACTCGCTGGCAGCAACGCCTGGGCCGTGGCGCCGTCGCGCAGCGCTACCGGCGGCGCGCTGCTCGCTTCGGACCCGCACCTCGAAGTCAATCGCTTGCCGGCGATCTGGTACGAGGCCGTGCTGCGTTGGCGCAGCGACGACGGCCGACACGAGTACGCGATGGGCGCCACGCTCCCCGGCTGCCCGTTGATGGCGGTGGGACGCACATCGCGGCTCGCTTGGGGCGTCACCTACATGCACGCCAACACAAGCGACTACTTCATTGAAGACATCCGCACGAAGCCCGACGCCGACGACGCGTGGCAGTACCGCCGCGGCGAGGAATGGATCGACTACCGCCCCCGCCTCGAACGCATCGGCCGCCGCGGCGCCAAGCCGGTCGATCAACTCGTTTACGAGAACGAAGTCGGCGTCCTCACCGAACCCCCTACGGAACCGGGCAAGCACCTCTCGGTCGCTTGGATTGGCGGCCGACCCGGCGGCGGCAAGGCGATCGCCACGTGGCTTGATGTGATCGCCGCTCCAACGACCAGCGACGCGATGGACATTGTGCGGCAATCGCCCCACCCCTCGCTGGTGTGGGTCTTCGCCGACTCCGCCGGTCACATCGGCAAGCAGGCGAGCGGTTGGCTCCCGGTACGATCGCGCGCCTCGGGACTCGTGCCCGTCCCGGCCTGGGACGCGGCCAATCACTGGCTCGGCGCCGTTCCACCGGAGAAGCTGCCGCGCGAGTACGACCCGGCTCGTGGCTTCGTCGCGTCGGCCAACGAAGAACTCTACCTAGCCGACGGCACGCCACTGCACTCGCACGGCCTGCACGACTATCGCCGCCGCCGCGTCGATGAGCGACTCACCGAGTTGCCCCGTGCGACGATCACGGACATGCAGGCGCTGCAGTACGACGTGCTCAGCCTTCACGCCCGCGACATGCTCCCAGTGTTGCTGACGCACATCGACGACGAGCACGCGCTCAAGCAGCGGCTCCTCGAATGGGATTGCCGATTCGACGCCGAGAGCCGCGGCGCCGCGCTCTTCATGGCGTTCTACCGTCACGTGTTGCTCGAGGTCTTCGGCCACAACACGGGCATCGGCCTGCGGCGGATGATTTACTTGGCGACGCGCATCGGTTACTCGGCGATGGTCCTCACGGCGTGTGACCGGACGCTCCCCAAGGTCACCAGCAGTTGGTGGAGCCAGCGCGACAAACGCACGATGATCCGCCGCGCCGCCGACCGTGCGCTGGCCGAACCGCAGCAGCGTTGGCGGGACGTCAACGCGTTCCACTTTACCGACCGGTTCTTCGGAGGGTCACGGGGGCTGACAACCACCGGGCGATTGCTCGGGTTCGAATCGCCGGTGACGCCGATGCCCGGCTGCCACGCCACGCCGTTCCAGGGGCACCTCAAAGTCACCGCGACGCGCGAGAGCACCTTCGCGCCGAGCTACCACTTCGTCACCGACCTAACGTCCGACGAGGCGTGGACCAACCTCCCCGGAGGACCGAGCGAGAACCGCTTCAGCCGCTGGTACAAGACCGACGTGCCGCGTTGGACAACCGGCGAATACAAGCGACTAGTCGGCATGCCCCAAGCAGGCCCCGACGGCGCATGAGGGCGAACCGGAATGCGTCAGCGGGCACTACAACGCGGCCCGGTCCGCCATTGCTCGCAACTCTTTCCGGCAATGGGGACAGACGGTCCAGACGATCTGAATACGCCCCTGTCGATCGAGCACCGCGTCGTGTTGCACGGCGGTGACGGCGTCGGTCCAGTCGCCGTCGGAGAGTTCGAAGAGATTACAGATACTGCATCGCTTCAACACGCCGAAGCCCGCGTCGTACGCGTGCGCGCTGAGCGGCGCCTCGCGTGGCGTCACGGAGAGTGTTTCGCTAAGAAACCCGAGCAGTCCCTGGTTGAGCGGCTCGACGCGCATCCGCATCCGCCGCTGGAAACCGGGTGAATCACAGCGAAATCGGAAATCAACCGCTTCACCACTACGACGTACCTGCGCGAAGATCGCTTTGTAGAGTTCGACGAGCGTGGCCCCGCGGATGTAACGCCACAGCGATTCACCAACGACGGTTTCCGGCTTGAGGTGGTCGGAGCCTTCGTTCTCGTCCGCGAACGCCGCCCAGTCGTCGCCGACATCGACGATACAGTCGCTGGCGTCGATCGCGTAGGTGACGCGATGGATCGGGCGTAGCGCGTCCTTGTCAGCTACCATTCATCGACCTCGCAACGGTTCGAACAAACTGAGTCCTGTCGATCGGCTTGGCGACAAACCCATCGCAACCGGCTTCAAAACACTTCTGCCGATCGCTCGGCATCGCATTCGCTGTGAGCGCCAAGATCGGCCCGGCGTAGCCTTGATTGCGGAGCCCGCGGGCGACGGCGTAACCATCCATCGCCGGCATCTGGATGTCGGTGACGACGCAGTGGAAGTCGCCGCCAAAGTCGGCCACCGTCGCCAATGCCGTCGCGCCGTTGTCAACGGTTGTCACTTCGGCGCCGACCTCCGCCAGGATCTGCTCCGCGATAAAACGCATATCGCGGCGGTCGTCCACCACGAGCACCTTCTTGCCGTCCAACCGCGGTAGCGCCTCAAGCAAATCGGTCTTGGAGTCCACTTCATCGATTGGCAGCACCTCTGGCCAGGGGAGCCGCATCTGGAAGACCGAGCCCAGCCCGACCTGGCTGCGGACGCGGATGACGCCCCCCATCTGCTCGACGAGTTGCTTGCTGATCGTCAGCCCGAGGCCGGAGCCCTCGTAGGCCCGATTCGACGAGGCGTCGAGCTGGCAGAACGGTTCGAACAGCCGCTCTACGTCGGCGGGGGCGATGCCGCCGCCCGTGTCGGCGACGCTGATCACAAGTTCACGCCGCACGCAAGTCCTTCGTGCCGACAGGATCACACGCCCGCCGGCGCCGAACTTGATCGCGTTGGTGAGCAGGTTGATGAGGACCTGCTTGAGCCGACGCACGTCGGTCCGCAGGCCCGCGTCGAGATTGTCGCGCAGCCGTCCCTCGAAAGTCACGCGGTTCTGCGCCGCCCGCGGCCGCAGCGTGTTGTAGGCGCCTGATAAGAGTTCACGGATGTTCGTAACGTCACTGGCAAGCTCAACACGCCGCAGCTCGATCTGCGAGAGGTCGAGCAGGTCGTTGATCAGGCTCAGCAGGTGCTCGCCGTTGGTGCGGATGATGTCGATGCAATTGCGGTCGTCGGGCTCCTTGAGCTGGCGGTCGAGGATATCGGCGAAGCCAAGAATCGCCGCCATCGGGCTGCGGATCTCGTGGCTCATCTTGGCCAGGAAGTCGCTCTTCGCCTCGTTGGCGAGCTTCGCGGCTTCGACGGCCGCCTCGAGCTCTTGCTCGGCCTGCTTGATGGCCGAGACATCCGCCGCCGAGACATAGAACCCGGTCACCTCGCCGCTTACGTCACGCTCGGGTCGGTAATCGATGATCACCGAGGCGTGTTGTCCGTCACGCCCCACCACGGCCTCGAAGTGTTGCGGCTCGCCGGCAAGAGCCGCCTTGATATACGGCATACACTGCGTCAGCGTCTCGGCGTCGAGCACTTCCTGGACCGACATGCCAATCAAATCGCTCGACGGAATGCCGAGCATCTCCGTGTAAGCGCGGTTGGCGAACTCGTAACGCAGGTCTCGATTCACGAACGACACGAGCACGGGGACCGCGTCGATCGCGCGTTGCAGCCGTTGCTGCGTCTCGTCGACCTGGGTCCGCGTGTCGACCAAGGCCTGGATGTCCGTCAGCGTGAGCGTCACGCCCGCCATCTCGCCCGAGAGCTCGTACGGGAGCATCCGCAAGAAGTAGGGCGTGCCGCTTTTCGAGACGACCTCTCGCTCAAAAATCTCCCCCGTATGGAGCACTCCCTCCAGCTTTGCCATCAACTCATCGAACTTAAGGCTGTGCGAGAACGACGCCAACGGACGGCCGACGTCGTGCGGCTCGAGGTTGAAGACGCGGCCGATACTCGGCGTGAAACGCCGGATCGTCAGCGTGTTGTCGAGGAAGACCGTCCCGATGTCCGTGCTGGCGATCAGGTGGTTCATGTCCTCGTAGAGCTCACGCAGCTCCGCGTTCTTGTTCTGATACTCGACGTTGACCGTGTGCAGCTCTTCGTTAACGGAGTTCAACTCTTCGTTGGAGCTTTGCAACTCCTCGTTGCTAGAGACCAACTCCTCGTTGGTTGCTTGGAGCTCTTCGTTGCTGGATTCAAGCTGCTCGATCGTCGATTGCAGGCTCTCCTGGCTCGCGGCGAGGTCGTCCTCGAGCTCACGGACGCGCTTGGTGAGCTCGCCCCCTTCGGTCGTAAACGCTACCACCGCGGCGTCCTCACCGGCGCCGGCTGTTGGCGCCGCCTTGCCGTCGCCCGTCTCGGCGAAGGTGATCGCCACATAGCGGCTGTCGTTGTGACGGAGCGAGACGGACTTCAACGTGATCGCAACCGTCTTTTCTGCGCCATCGGAGAGCGTTAGACGAGCCACTGGCAAGCGGAGCGTCGATTCGCTGCCGGAGAGCACACGCCGCACGCCGATCGACAGCACGCCCTGTAACGGCTCGGGGCAGAGGTCGAGCAGGTCAGTGCTCATCCGCCGGCCGCGTAGCGCCAAATACTTCTCGGCGCCGCCGTACATCTCGACCACGTGGCGGTCGCTATCCACCAATAGCGTTGGTGGGAGTAGCTCGTCGAGGAGCGTGTCGTAGAGTTGCTTCTTCCCCTCGGCGCCCGTCGGTTGCGGCGCTGCAAACGGCTTCGCCGTGCGGATCCGGGGCGTCAATGCAAAGGGGAGCGCCACGTCGTTCGGCAGCTTGGCGTCGCGCACTTTGCGGTAGAAACGGTACCGGTCGTGGAGCGTCTGGAACTCGGCGCCCAGGTCGCCGACCGTCTCGCTCGGTCCAAGGAACAACACGCCGCGTTGCTTGAGACCGAAATGAAACAACGTCATCGCGCGATTCTGCGCGGCGTTGTCGAAGTAGATGAGCAGGTTGCGGCACGACACCATGTCGAGCGACGTGAACGGCGGGTCCTGCAGCAGGTTGTGCGGTGCGAACAGCACCAGCTGGCGGATGTGCTTGCGGACGCGGTACTCGCCGTTGTGCTCCTCGAAGTGCCGCGCCAGCCGCTCACCCGAGACGTTTTGCAGGGCGTCCTCGCCGTAACTCGCCAGGCTTCCACGCCGCAACGACTCGGAATGGATATCGCTGGCGAAGACCTTGATATCAACCGGGTGGGCGCTCTCCTTGTTCAGCTCGTGCAACACCATGGCGAGCGAGTAGGCCTCCTCGCCTGTCGCGCACCCCGGTATCCAGACCCGCAGCCCCGCTTCGGGGTCGGCGTTCGCCAACAGTTGCGACGCGATCTGTTGCTCGAAGTACTCGAAACACGCCGGGTCGCGAAAGAACTTCGTGACGCCGATCAGCATGTCTTGGTAAAGCTGATCGAGTTGGTCAGCGTCCGACTTGAGCAGGTCGTAGAAGTCACTGAGCGAAGTGACGTTGCAGATCGACATCCTCCGATCGATCCGGCGCGTGACGGTCGCCGGCTTGTACTGCGAGAAATCAACCTGCAGACGATCTCGCAACAAACGCAGGATCTTGGACACCTCGTCCTTCTCGGGCTCGTTCTGGCCGTCGATGCCGACGATCCGCTTCACGATGATCCGCGGCATGCTCTCGGGCGGAACGACGTGATCGACGCATCCCGTCGCCTGCGCGCTGCGGGGCATGCCGGAAAACTTGGCGGTCGATTCGGTCTCGCACAGAACGAGGCCCCGCGTATTGCGGACGGCCTGGATGCCGCGCGAACCGTCACTGCCCGTGCCGGAGAGGATCACGCCGATCGCCCGGTCGCCGTACTCATGGGCGATCGACGCGAATAGCCGATCGATCGTCATGTGTGGCACCTCGTCGGCGTCGTGATCGCTCAGACGCAAGCGACCGTCCTGGACGACAAGGTCCTGCTTCGGCGGGATCACGTAGACGTGGTCCGCCTCGATCGGCTGGCCGTCCTCGGCGATCGTCACCCGCATCGAGGTGTGCCGGCCGAGCAACTTGTCCATCATCGTCTCGTAGTTGGGCGAGAGATGCTGGACGACGATGAACGCGGCGCCGGTCAGGTGCTCGAGTCCGTCGAAGAATCGTTCGAGCGATTGCAGACCGCCCGCCGAGGCGCCGATGCCGACAACAAAAGGGCGATCACTTTCCGCCATCGAGAGATTCGTGCGTGTCGGCGCTTCGATCCGAAACGGCTCCTACCCTCCTGCGGGGCCGATGGACTTGATGCTGGGTCGTCGTTGTAAACCGCCAGCCGGTCGCGGGTCCGTTCGCTCCGAGCGAGGTCCCCACCACAACTTGTTGGCAGACATAAGTATACGACGGACCACGTCAACTAGAAGAGCTTTAGGCTGGTCAACTTAAAGCCAACGGCTGGTCGCTATTCGATCAACCCCCGAACACAATCCACACACTCTCAGCGTTCCTAAGTCAATCGAACCCCGACGAAGGCCCACGATCCCTATTCGTGACTATTCGCGGGCAGGGACCTTCGCGTCGCTAACAAAAAGAGCACGCCGCCGGGCAACCCGGCGGCGTGCTCTCGATTGACGATAGAAGTTAACACGCCTAGCGGCCGCCGGACGCCGCCAGCTTGGCGCCCTTTCTATAAGCCGGGTCGAGATCGAACCGGTCGAGGTTCATCACCTTCACCCACGCCGCGACGAAGTCCTTAACGAACTTCTCTTCGGCGTCGTCGCTGGCGTATACCTCGGCGATCGCGCGGAGCTGGGAGTTTGAGCCGAACACCAGGTCCACCCGCGAACCGGTCCACTTCACGTCGCCGTCGGCGTCCTTCCCTTCGAAGAAGTGGTCGCAGACTTCCGACTTCTCCCACGTGAGGCCCATATCGAGCAGGTTCACGAAGAAGTCATTGGTCAGCTTGCCGGGCTCGTCGGTGAAGACGCCGAGCTTCGAGCCGTTGTGGTTCGCGTCGAGCACCCGCAGGCCGCCGACGAGGGCCGTCATCTCCGGCGCCGTTAGGTTCAAGAGATCCGCGCGGTCCACCAGCATCTCCTCGGCCACCCGTGTGCAGCCGGGGCCTTGGTAGTTGCGGAACCCATCGGCCTTCGGCTCGAGGTACGAGAACGATTCGACGTCGGTCATCTCCTGCGTCGCGTCGGTGCGGCCCGGCGCGAACGGGACCTCGACGTCGTGGCCGGCGTCCTTCGCCGCCTTCTCCACCGCCGCCGTACCGGCAAGTACGATCAGGTCAGCTAGCGAGACCTGCTTGCCGTCCTGCGCCTCGTTGAACTCCTTCTGGATCGCTTCGAGCTTCGTCAACACCTTATCGAGCTGCTTCGGCTCGTTGGCGGCCCAACCCTTCTGCGGCTCCAAGCGGAGGCGAGCGCCGTTGGCGCCGCCACGCTTGTCGCTGCCGCGGAACGTCGAGGCCGACGACCACGCCGTCGCGACCAAGTCCGACACCGACAGCCCCGACTCGAGGACCTTCGCCTTGAGGCCGGCGATGTCGTCCTCGTCGATCGACTCGTAGTCCGCCTCGGGCACGGGGTCCTGCCACACTTGCGGCTCGGGGACCTCGGGACCGAGCAGAAGCACATACGGCCCCATGTCGCGGTGCGTCAGCTTGTACCACGCCTTCGCAAACGCCTTCTCGAACTCCTTGGGGTTCTCGTGGAAACGCTTGGAGATCACCGCGTAGTCCGGATCGATCTTCAGCGCGAGATCGGTCGTGAACATGATCGGCGCGTGCGACTTGGAATCGTCGTGCGCGTCGGGCACTGTCCCCTTCGCCGACTCTTCGACGGGCGTCCACTGGTGGGCGCCCGCGGGGCTCTTGGTGAGCTCCCACTCGTACTCGAAGAGGTGCGTGAAGTAATCGTGCGACCACTGGGCCGGCGTCGTCGTCCACGCGCCTTCGAGGCCGCTAGTGATCGTGTCGCCGGCGTTGCCCGTGCCAAACTTGTTCTTCCAGCCGAGGCCCTGCTGTTCGATGCCGGCGCCCTCGGGTTCGGCGCCGACATTCCCTTGTGGCGTCGCGGCGCCGTGCGCCTTGCCGAACGTGTGACCACCCGCGATCAGCGCGACGGTCTCTTCGTCGTTCATCGCCATCCGGCCGAACGTGTCGCGGATGTCCTTCGCCGCCGCCAGCGGGTCAGGCTTGCCGTTAGGGCCTTCGGGGTTCACGTAGATGAGGCCCATCTGCACCGCGGCGAGCGGGTTGTCGAGTTCGCGGTCGCCCTCGTACCGCTTGTCGCCGAGCCACTCGGTCTCAGGTCCCCAGTTGATGTCCTCCTGCGGCTCCCACACGTCGGCGCGGCCGCCGGCGAAGCCGAACGTCTCGAAGCCCATCGACTCCAGCGCACAGTTGCCGGTGAGCACCATCAGGTCGGCCCACGAGAGCTGCTTGCCATACTTCTGCTTGATCGGCCAGAGCAGGCGGCGGGCCTTGTCGAGGTTGGCGTTGTCGGGCCAGCTGTTGAGCGGCGCGAAACGCTGCGTGCCGTAGCCGGCGCCGCCACGGCCGTCCGTCACACGGTAAGTGCCGGCGCTGTGCCAAGCCATGCGGATGAAGAGCGGGCCGTAATGGCCGTAGTCGGCGGGCCACCAGTCCTGCGACGTGGTCATCAGCTCCTTGATGTCTTCCTTAACCGCCTTGAGGTCGAGCTTCTGAAACTCCTCGGCGTAGTCGAACCCCTCGCCCATCGGGTTCGACGCGGGCGAGTTTTGGTGCAGGATCGACAGGTCGAGTTGGTTGGGCCACCAGTCGCGGTTCTGCATGAACTGCGTCGGCTCGCTCGCGGCGCCCGCGCCCATGACGGGGCACTTGGCCATATCGGCGGTCGGCGCGTTGTCGCCCGCGGGCTTCGTTTCGAGCTTGCCGCCGTCTTCGGCGTGGGCCGTCACGCCGCAGCATCCGACTGCGACCATGGTCAGTAGCGTTCTCGCCGCCATTATCTGCCTCATTCCAGGAGGTGCATTGGGAGAAGGGCCGACGCCTAGCGTGGCCGCCCAGGCAGAGTATTGTAGGCTTTTTTCGCCATAAATCCAATGCATCGCTATCATAACTGCGATGCGTTTCCTGCATGCTTTTTTCTAGGCGAAGCGTTATGGACACCGAACAACTCCGCCAATTCCTCGCCGTCGCCCGGATGGCCAACATCACCCGCGCCGCCGACGCCCTAGGCATCTCGCAGCCGGCGCTGAGCCGCTCGATCCAGCGCCTCGAAGAGGAGTTCGGTCTGCCCTTGCTCGAGCGCAAGACACGCTCCGTCGAACTCACCGACGCCGGCGCGCTCGTCGAACGCCGCGCCGAGATGATCCTCGGCATCCTCGACGACACGAAGGCCCAGATCACCGATGACGGCCGCAGCGGTCGCCTCCGCCTCGGCGCGATCCCCACGATCGCCCCGTACTTCCTGCCCGACTTCCTGCGATCCTTCCGCGACAAGTTCCCCGCCGTCGAGATCGTTATCCAAGAAGACACCACCGACAACCTGTTGACCCGCTGCAAGCTCGGCGAGATCGACCTCGCGCTGCTCGCCTTGCCGATCGCGGCCAAATACGTCGATACCGAGGAGCTGTTCAAAGAAGAGCTGCTGCTCGCCACACCGCTCGACCACCCACTCGCCACCAAAAAGCGCGTGACGCTCGCCGACGTCGAGCCCTACCCCTTCGTGCTGCTCGGCGAAGCGCACTGCCTCACCAACAACATCGTCAGCTTCTGCCAACAGAAGTCGTTCCAGCCGGTGGCCGTCGAACAGACGAGCCAGCTGGCGACCGTGCAAGAACTGGTCTCACTGGGCCACGGCGTCTCGATGATCCCGGCCATGGCGTGGCGCTGCGACACGGCGCCGTCGCGAGTCTACCGCTCGTTCGACGGCGCCAAGCCACAGCGAACCATCGCAATGGCATGGAACCCCTACCGCTTCGAGAGCCGCTTGCTGGTGACGATGCGCGAGCAGCTACGTCAGCACTGCCGCCAGATCACCGAGTCCTCTCCCGTGAGCCGTCGGCGCTAGCCGCGGGTAGCGCAATCTTACGTGTCCCCAGCACCACCGGCGGCTAGCGCCGACGGCTCAATCCGATTGCTTCTAGTCGTCTAGGTACCGAATGACTTGTTTCCGCATGCCTCCATGGCTTTTAAGCTCGGTCCTCCTCCTCGCTCTCGCTTCACTCTGCCGCAGCGAAGCGACGATTGAGAAGGTGACCGTCGCTGCCAACCGCATCACGATCGTCTGCGATTGCGACGGAGAACCCGAGCTCTCGCTGCGCGAGCATCCGCTCTGGTCAGACGCCCCCATCGCCACGTGGCTTATTGACGGGCCGGCGAAGCGTCACACTTTTGAGTTGCAACGCCGCCCGACGGATGGAAGCAACGAACGCGACCGATTGCTTTCACGCTGGTCGGTCGGGCCGGCAGTCGAAGAAGCCCCTGCTTCGATGCGCTATGCCGACACGGTAACGACCGCCGTCGCAACGCCGCACCCGACGCTACGCAGCAAGAAAGGTCTGGGCGGCTTCGACGTTGGGCGTGGCTTCCTGAGCGACATCGAGGACCTCGGCGTCTCGACCGTCACGGTCAACGTCATGCTCGACTTTCTCCACAACCAAGCCGCCAAAGGGCGCGACGCCTTCACGCACGCCGGACAACAGTTCCACATCGATCGCGGCGCCATCGCCCGGCTCGACAAGACGCTCCAGTTCGCCGCGGATCACGAGCTGCTGGTCTTCGCCATCATCCTCCTGCCCAAACCCACTGGGGAAGATTCGCCGCGCGACGCGATGGCGCATCCCGACTACGAACCCGAGGGGATGTTCCCCATGCCCGACGTCACGTCGCAACGGGGCGTCACGGCATACTCGGCTGCGCTGGAGTTCCTCGCGCAGCGTTACCTCCAAAGCAGTGGCCCGCGTATCCATCACTGGATCCTCCACAACAAGGTTGATGCGGGGCTCGTCTGGACCAACGCCGGCAAAAAGTCACTCGACGAGTTCCTCGACCTCTACGCTAAGTCCCTGCGGATCGCTCACCTTACGGCCCGACAGTACGACGCCAACTCACGCGTCTTCGCCTCGGTGACGCACTCTTGGACGCGACCCGAGGAGCCCCGCTTCTACGCCGGGCGTGAGGTGCTCGAAGGTCTCATTGCTCGCAGCCAAGCGCACGGTGACTTCGACTGGGGGATCGCCTACCACCCCTACCCCCAGTCGCTCTTCGTCCCCGAGACGTGGCGTGATGAAGAGGCGATCGACTCGCCAGACTCGCCACTGGTCACCTTTAAGAACCTCGGCGTCCTCGTTGATTGGGCCCGCGACCCTGTCAACCGCTTCAAGGGCGAAGCCGTCCGCGATATCTACCTCACGGAGCAAGGCTTCCACTCCCGCGACTACAGCGACCGCGAACTCGAGCTGCAATCCGCGGCGCTCGCCTACGCCTGGCGGCGCCTTGCACAGCACCCCGAGATCAAGGCGATGCACTACCACAACTGGATCGACAACCGCCACGAGGGCGGCTTACGCATCGGCCTCCGCAAGTTCCCCGACGACGCGGACAACCCCGGCGGCGTGAAGCCCATCTGGAACCTCTACCGCGACTTGGGTGAGCCGAACGAAGAGGCCGCCATGCAATTCAGCAACAAGATCATCGAGTCGGGCGGCGACGGACGCTGAAGTCGAAGAACCAGACGCCAAGAGACGCCGGCTGATTACGTCCACCACCCTCACCAGCCGCGGGTGGCCACGCCCCCTTCGCCCACATCCACCGCTAGCAAGCTAGCGGTGGGCTGGATCGGGTTCTCTCCGTCACGAGAGATATCCGTATTTTCATCGATCTGGCCAGATATTGGCCATGCCACTGCAGTTGGAAATCGTTAGTTTCCGCATCTTCGCACACGCCCTTGTCACGCGCTCGTCGATATTTTCTTAGGGCAAGCCGTACCGGAGCCGGAACGTGGATTACCAGACGACTTACGACCAGTACTGGCGCCGGCCGGACCGTGTTGGAGAGCATTCCTTCTCACAGCAGGGGGTGGATCAGGTAGCGCAAGAAGTCCAGCGCTGCGTCGGGCTCGGTAAGGTCCTCGACGTCGGCTGCGGGCACGGGCATCTGGTTCGCAACCTCAACACTCGCGGCTGCGACGCTTGGGGAGTCGATGTCTCGAACGTCGCCGTCGACGCCGCCAACGAGACTTGCCCCGGCAGGTTTCGCGTTGGGGACATCCTCGCCCTGCCCTATGAGGACAACTCCTTCGATTGCGTCATCAGCACCGACTGCTTCGAGCACCTGCTCGAAAAGGACGTTCAGCCGGCGCTCGCCGAGCTGCATCGGGTGTCGCGGGGTTCGGTCTATTTGCGGATCGCGCTCACTGCCGACCGCGACAACAAGTGGCATCTGACCATTCAGAATCGCGAGTGGTGGGAAGCCCAGTGCTTCGCCGTCGGCTTCCGCAAGCACCCTCGGCACTTCCTGGCGAGCCCCTTCGGCTGCCTCGACGCCGAACTGCACCGCTGCACGATCGTCCTCTCGAAACTCCCCAGCGAGGCCAACGAGCGGTACACGATCGAGGCCCTGCAAGACGAACGGCAGTTGCACATGGACATGAGCCGCGAGCCGGGGCGCCGCTCCGACGCGCACATCGTCCGCTACTACGAGGCCGCGCGTTCGGTGCGGCCCGGCGACCGCGTGCTCGACGCCGCCTGTGGCCTCGGCTACGGCTCGACCGTCATCACGCAGAACTCGCGCTGCGCGTCGTACGTCGGCGTCGACAACAGCGACTACGCCGTTGACTACGCGCGGGCCAACTTCCCCAGCGGCGCCGACGATATCCGTTTCGAGAAGGGCTCGCTCCCCGAGTGCCTGGAGCAATACGACGACGCCTCCTTCGATTTCATCGCCAGCTTCGAAACGCTCGAGCACCTCCGTGACCCACGCCCGTTCTTGCAAGAATGCAAGCGTCTGTTAACGCCGGGCGGGCGATTGATGGTCAGCGTTCCCAACGACTGGGCCGACGAGACGGGCGTCGACCCCAATCCTCATCATTTCCACGTCTACGACTGGAGCAAGGTCCTCAAAGAGCTTCGCGACGAGGGCTATCGGATCGAACGCACCGTCTCCGAGACCGTCAGCCGCCGCAAAGAGAACGGAAGGTGGACGAACTACGGCTACGAGTGGACCGAGCACGACGTCGAGGCCGCTCGCGGCAAGCCCGGCGAATGGTGCATCGTACTGGCGATGAAGAGCCCCTTCGACGTGTCGGACAAGGCGTTCCACAACTCGGCGTTCAGCGAGGCGGCTTGCGAGTCGCCGACGAACGTCATGGCGTACGCCGAGCAGTACGAGAACCCCTGGCTCGTGCCGAGCCTCGTTACGCGTGGCTTGCGGACCGATCGCAAGCAGCTCCGCCGCGACATGGCCCAGCAAGTCCTCGACCGCCGAGTCCCCAACGCCGACGAGGCCGCCGCCCTGTGCGTCAAGGCGTACACGCTGCTCGGCGACGGCGCGGCGTGGCGCGACGTCGAAGACCTCCTGCAACGCTGTGAACCCCACACGCAATCACGCGACTGGGACAGCGCTAAGCCGATCGAGACCCGTTGGGCCGTTTCGCTGACTTACGTCGGCGCTCTACTGTCGCTCCAATGCGGCCAGCGCGATCGGGCCAAACAGCTCTTCGAAGCCTGCGCTTCTCTGCCCTTCCTGTGTTACGCCCCGATCCTCGCCACTAAGACCGTCAGCGCCGCGCTGCGACGCGCGAAGCTCGCGCTCGTCGATCACGACCACGAGGCGGCGCGGACGTGGTTCACACGCGGCGTCGAAGCCAGCCGGCTTGCCGCTACCCAAGACTGGGAAGCGATCTTCGGCGACCTCACACGACAACCCCTGCCGGTGTTCCGGGAGCTGGCCGAGGTAGTCGAACTCGGCGCCCAGTGCATGGCCGGCCTAACGCTCTTGCAAGGTGCCGCTCCGGGCCCGGTCTACTACGAACAGCTCGACGCGTCGAAGGCGGCCGACATCGAAGCCCTGCTCGCCTACCAGAAAGTTCAAAACGACGCGATCCAGTGGCATCAAGAACAGATGCGGAACCTGCAACACGCCGCCGAGTTCTGGCACGCCCGCGCCAATGACAAGACTAACCCCGTCGAGCGCGTACGGAAGCGCCTGTCGCGGAAGCTGAAGAAACTCCAGAACGCCTTACTGAGACGGCCGCAACTGCAGGGTTAATCCTCGTGATCAACTCCGCACGTATTGCTTAGCCATCGATTAGCGCGCCTCGACAACAATCTCGGCGTCCTGAGCGCCCGGCGGCGTCACCGTGTACGACACGCCGCTGGTGCTTGGCGAAGCGTGCTTCAACGCGACGACTTGCATGCGACCGTGACCGGCGTGCTCGTCACCCAGCATCTGTGTGTTGGCCGCAGCGTCCGGTGGCAACGCTTGAACGACCACAACGTGATAGTCGCCCGCCTGCGCGCCGTCGTCGTTCTTATAGGTCCCGAGCACGAAGTTCCCGTCGGCGTCGATACGTCCCCGGGGTGATGGACCCGACGCCTTCGGCACAAACTCGATCGTCGCATTACGCACCGGCTCGCCCGTCGTGAATCGGACGGTCCCGCTCACCGGGTAAAGGGGCGGGCGACCATCGCCGCAACCTATCGTGAACGCGAGCAGGGCGATCGGCAATGACTGGCTATAGCGATGTATCATTGCGTTGTGCAAGTTGCCGATCTGGCTGCGGTTAGAAGTACGGGGACTCGGTTAGGTCCAGTTCATACTCATCATTGCGACGACACATCGACCCGAGCGTTTGAGTGTCGATCTCATTAGCGACGACCCGCACCGAGCCGTCCGCCATGACGAACGGGCAGACGCCCTGATGCCAGCTGCCGAACCCGATAACCTCCCGGATCGTTTCGTCATTCGGCCCGCGCGCGATACCTATCGACGGCCCGCCGATGCGAGCGAACGCCGGCAGGTCACGACCGTTGTACAACGGTCCGTTCTCTGGCGGCTGCGCAAGTCGTCCCTGCGGGATATGCATCTCGCCTGCGAGAGCCGTGTGGCTCACGCCATCGACAAGGTCCTTCATCCGCACCTTGTCGAGCCACCCGCTCGGTAAGCCATCGCGGCACAGCGGTCTGCTCGAGATAATCACGCCCGTGCCGTTGCCACCGAGCCAGTACGAGTAGATGTCGCCGTAGGAGCCGCCCGTGAAGTCGCCGTGATTCGCGGCGTAGTCGCCGGTCACACCGCCGACGAGCTTCACCGTTTCGGTGAAGCTACAGCCGCAGGGGTAGGTGTACTCTTGCTCATACTCCCCCGTGTCAACAACCGCTTGGTCGATACTCCTTCGCGACGGGCATACGTAGATCGGCGGGGCATGGTCCCGAAGCCGAGCCTCGTGCGAATTAAAGGAACCGTAAAGGTTCCAATCCGCCGCAGCAGCGCCTTCTTCCACGTAGGGCAGTATCCGCGCCAGCCACGACGGCTGATTGGTCTCACAGGCGTTGCCGTCGTAATCGACGCGCGAGCGCAGTCGCGCCGGCGGAAAGGCGCGGGTCGCATCGTGCAGTTGCAACGTCGCCAAGCCGATGTTGCGAAGATGGCTCTGGCACTGCCCGAGTCGCGCCGCCTCACGCGCCGCTTGCACAGCGGGGATGAGCAGGCCTACCAACATCCCGATGATAGCGACCACTACCAACAGTTCCACCAGCGTGAACGCCCTGACCGCCCGGCTCCGCCTGCTCATCAATTCAATCATGGTCGATCGATAGGTGACTCGGTAGGCAATCATTTCGTGACACTAAGGTAGCATGCCTTTGCCAGTCCAGCCAATTGCGGCCACGAGACAGGCTCGCTAGTTCGGTAGCAGGAGCGTGTCGAAGCTGTCCGTGAGCGGAGGCGTCGCCTCTAGATCAACAATCGTCATCCCCGCCCCGCGATAGTCGCCCAGCGCCGCCAAGGCCGCGGGGGCTTCGGCGAGGGGGATTGTCCGGTCCACCAGCCGCAGCGGGTCGATCTTGCCCTTTGACACGAGGTCGAAGAGCGGCGCGTACAGATGGGCCTGTAGGCCGTGGCTGCCGACGATCTCGAGTTCCCAGCCGAGCACACGCCCCATCGCAACGCGGGGGTCGGCGTCATCCCCCACGAGCAACCCCACCTGCACATGGCGTCCGCGGCGGCGGAGGCACGCCAGCGAGTTGGCGAACGTCGCCCGGCTGCCGAGCGCATCAAGCGACGAGTCGGCGCCGCCATGCGTCAGATCGACAATCGCCGCCGCCACGTCGGGCGTTCTCGACGCATCGATCGTCGCCACCGCGCCGAACTCTTTGGCGAGCTCCAAGGGCTCGGGACGAATATCAACGGCGATTGGCCGAGCGCCGAGCGCCGCGGCCGTCATCACGGCCGACAAGCCAACGCCGCCGCACCCGTGCACCGCAACCCAGTCGCCCGGCTTCGGCGCCGCCTGGATCGCGACGGCACGGTACGCCGTCGCCAATCGGCAACCGAGGCTCGCCGCAACAATGCTCGTCATCCCCTCGGGCAGCGCCAGCAGGTTCTCGTCGGCGTAGCGCACCATCACGAGCTCGGCGTACGACCCCCAGCCGGAGAAACCGGGCTGAAACTGCTGCGGACAAACGTGCTGATCGCCCCGCGCGCAGGTATCGCACTTGCCGCAGCCGCCGACGAACGGCACGGTGACGCGCTCGCCGCCACGCCACTTGCGGACGTCCTTGCCGACCTCAACGACGACGCCCGCCAGCTCATGCCCCGGCACGTGCGGCAACGTGCGGATATCCGGATCATGCCCGCGCCACCCGTGCCAGTCGCTGCGACAAAGCCCGGTAGCCTCAACGCGTATCACCACGCCGTCATCCGCCGGCGCCGGATCAGCAACCGTCGCCAACTCGGGCATCGCCCCAAAAGCATGATAAAGAACGGCTTGCATCGTAGGCGTGTTGCCTGAGGGGTTAGGAACTGAGGAGCTGAGGGGCTGAGGGAAAGGCCTGGGTCCCCCGTCCCTTAGCCCCTAACCCCTTCCTTCACTCCCCCTGCTGCTCACGCATCACGTCATTCAAGACGTCTTCACTCACAAAGATCGGCAGCGGCGGGTCGCAGGTCATTGCTACGGCGATCGCGTCGCTCGGGCGGGCGTCGATCTCCAAGAGTTCGCCTTCTTGCCGCACGCGCAAACGCGCGTAGTAGACGTGGTCGCGTAGCTCGGTGATCACGACGTCCTGCAGATCACCGCCGAGCTCCTCGATCACCGCCACGAGCAGGTCGTGCGTCAACGGTCGCGTCGTCTCGACATGGCGGACGTGGCGGTCGATGCTGCTGGCCTCGAAGTAGCCGATCAAGATCGGGAAGGTCCGCGGCCCATCGACTTCCTTGAGGTAGACGACCTGCTGGTCGTTGATCTCCGAGATGATGATCCGCGACAGCTCCATAGCGACCGGCATGACGCAATTCCTTACGGCGACGGCGTGGGGACGGGGGCGACTCAATTCAAAGTATAGCCACGGAATGTCGTTCGTGCTTCCAGACGGGGAACGAGGAATGACCAGTGACCAAGTCCCCATGACAATGACGAGAGGGCGAGGGGCTGAGGGGCTGAGGGGCTGAGGGAAAGACAAAAGGCCGCTTGCGCGTCCCCTCGTCCCCCGTCCCTCAGCCCCTAACCCCTTCTTCATTGGACATCGGCATTCCCTATCTTTCCAGCAGCAGCGTCAGCCCCGTGATGACCACCGCGCCGACGAGGTTCAGCGCCAGCCCTTCGCGGGCCATGTCCCGGGTCTCGACGCCGGCGCCGTAGACCGCCGCGTTCGGGGGGGTCGCCACGGGAAGCATGAACGCGAAACTCGCGCTCACCGCTGCCGGGAACATCAGCAGCTTCGGCTCGATGCCTGTCGATTGTGACATCGCGGCCAAGAGCGGCATTAGCATCGCCGTCGTGGCCGTGTTGCTGGTGATCTCCGTGAGGAACGTCACCATCAGGCAAATGGCGGCCACCAGCAGCGGCGTCGGTAACGCCGCCAGGACGTTGAGCGACTCGCCAACGGCGCCGCTGAGCCCCGACGCCGTGAACGCCTTCGCTAGCACGAGCCCACCGCTGAAGAGTAGCAGCATGCCCCAGGGCAGCTTCGAAGCGGCCGCCCAGTCGAGCAGCTTCGGCGCCGGCTGATCTCCCTCGAGCGTAGGTTCGCCCGAGGGTATCAAGAACAGCGCGATCGCCGCCAACAGACCGACGCACGCATCGTTCGCGCCTTCGAGCCCCAACAAGCCGCTCCAGCCGCCCAGCGGCTCTTGCCTGGTGATCCACAGCACCGCGGTAACCGCAAAGACGGCAAGCGTCCGACGCTCCGCGGCTCGCCAGGGGCCGGGGTCGGGCAAGTCGTTCGCCAGCGGCCGCCCCTGCCCCCGCGACAGCCAGAACGCCGCGATTGGCATCATGACCGCAGCGATCGGCAGGCCGAACGACATCCACTGTGTGAAGGTGAGGTGATCTCCGGTGGTGTCGCTGTAAACCTGCATCGCGATCAGGTTCGGCGGCGAACCGATCGGCGTAGCGACGCCGCCGATGCTCGCGCCATACGCGATGCTCAGCAGCAACGCGTTGCGAACACGCCGGTCGGTGACGCCCTCCAACGCCGCGATCGCGATCGGCAGAAGCATCAACGTCGTCGCCGAGTTAGAAACCCCCATGCTGACGACCCCCGCGGCGAGCATGAAGCCCATCACCATCCGCCTGCCGCTGATGACGGGCGCCGGTGCGTCGGCTGTTGGTCGCGCCCACAACGCCTTTGGCCCCAGTGCGCAGAGCCGGATCATGCCGATCGCTAGGCGCCGGTGCGCGCCGCTACGCTCCATCGCCATCGAGAGGATGAAGCCGCCTAGGAACAGCAGCACCATCGGATCGCCGTACGCTTCGCCCACTTCCTTCGCCGAGAGGACGCCAACCGTCGGCAGCACCGCAATCGGCACGAGCGATGTCACGGGGATCGGGATCGGCTGAGACACCCACCAGACCGCGCACAACAGGGCAACCCCGGCGGTCCAAGCCGCCTCCGCCGGCAGGCCCTGCGACTTCACGAAAACGCCCATCGCCGCAGCGGCGAGCGGGCCGAACCAGAGAGTCCAGTTACGCATCAGGGTCTCAGACGAGGGAGGAGCCAATCCGCCGCTATCGTAGCCACATGCCCGCTGAGAATCACACACCCTCCCGACCGTAATCCGCCACACGTTGACGGCGTTCATCGGGCGCATTTGTTTGGCGGATCGCGACCGAGCCGCTACGCTCTTGAAGCCTCTTCACCTAATCGGGAGCGACGAACCGATGCAGAAGCTCATCCCACTGGCTTTGGCGACCCTCGCCGCGGCGATGGCTCACGCTCACGACTGGCCTCAGTTCCGCGGTCCCGCGGCCGACGGCGTCGCGGAAGGAGTCGGCGCGCCAGCCTCCTGGAGCGAGGCCGAGAACGTCGCTTGGCGGGTCGAGATTCCCGGTGAAGGATGGTCCTCCCCGATCGTTGTCGGCAATAAGGTGTTGCTCACCACCGCCGTCCCGGTCGAAGGGTCGCGGGCGTACCGCTTCGAGGTCCATTGCTACGCCCTCGACAGCGGCGATCTCGTCTGGTCGCAGGTCGCCCACGAAGGCGAGCCCCGCGAGCCCCGGCACCGCGACAACACCTTCGCCAGCGAGACCGCCGTCGCCGATGGCGAGCGAGTCTACGCCTATTTCGGCATGAACGTCGTCGCGTGTTACACGCTCGATGGCGAACCCGTCTGGCGGAAGGACCTCGGCGCGTACCCGATGGACAACGACTGGGGGACCTCCAGCGGCCCAGTCGTCACGGAGGGCAAGGTCTTCATTCAGATCGACAACGAAACGGATTCTCATCTCGTGGCTCTCAACACCAGCGATGGCGAGCAAGCGTGGCGCGTCGAGCGGGCCGACGAGGTCTCCAACTGGAGCACGCCCATCGTCTGGCAAAACTCGCAACGGACCGAGCTCGTCGTCGGCGGGCGCACGGTTCGGTCTTACGACCCGGGATCGGGCGACGTCCTGTGGTCCCTCAACGCCGGCGGCCGGAGCTGCTCCGGGAACACGGCGACGGGCGACGTGCTGTACGTTGGCAATGAGGACCGCAGCTCGAGAGGCGGCGCCCCCAGCGGCTTGTACGCCGTGAAGGCCGGCGCGTCGGGCGTGATCGATCCGACCGAGCCGAACGACAGTCTGTTGTGGGCCAACCAGCGCGGCGCGGCGGGCATCGCGTCGCCCCTGGTTTACGATGGCCTGATCTACGTCCCCGAACGCCGCGGCGGCATGATGCGCGTTCACGACGCGGCCACCGGGCAGCAGCTCACACGCAAACGCCTGGCGGGCTCCGGAGTTGTCTGGGCGTCGCCCCTGGCGGTCGATGGCCGCGTCCTCGTCATGGACGAGAGTGGCAAAACCATCGTCCTCAACCCCGGCCCCGATCTTGAAGTGATTGGCGTAAACCAACTCGAGGGCGGCCGCTTCTGGAGCACTCCCGCGGTAACCGACGGGACACTCCTCATCCGCAGCGCGTCACGTCTCTATTGCCTTCGTTCGACCGGGGCGATCTAGGAATGAGCCGTCGGCGCTAGCCGCGGGTGGTACGACCACACGCGCGCCAATGGCTACCCGCGGCTAGCGCCGACGGCTCACGGGTTGTCGCTCACGGGGCCGCCGGAGCTTCGGAATCGGGCGGTGGCGACAGCGTGATCAGCAACCGGTCGATGCGCGGCCCGTCCATATCGACGATCTCGATCGTCACATCCCCGCAGACAGCTTGATCGCCGACACTCGGCACGGATTCCAGGACCGCCATCACCAAGCCGCTAACGGTGTTGACGCTGCTGACCTCGGCCCCGAGAGAGGTCTTCTCGGGCAGTTGCTCAAGCAACTCGTGCAAGCCGATACGACCATCGACCAGCCAACTGTGGTCGTTGCGCTGGACGACAAGTTGCTCGTCGTCGTGCCGATGCTCGTCGTGGATCTCACCGACCAGCTCTTCGAGCACATCCTCAAACGTCACCATCCCACGCGTGCCGCCGAACTCGTCGAGCACGATGGCCAACTGGGTGCGCTCTGCTTGAAACGCTACGAGCAACCGCTCTAGCGTCAAACTCTCCGGGATGAAGAGCGGCTTGCGGAGGATCTTGCGGATCTCGATGCTGCGTTTGAGGTGCATCTGCTGGAGCACGTCCTTGTTGTAGACGAAGCCCAGGATGTTGTCCGTGCTACCCTCGTACACCGGCAGCCGCGAAAATCCCGACATCGCGACCACGCCGATGATTTCATCGACGGGCGTCTCGACATCCACCGCGTCGATATCGACGCGCGGCCGCATGATGTCGCGGACCCGCCGTGTGCGGAGCTGCAAAGCTTCGAGCAGGATGTCTTCCTCGGCCAGCCGGAGGACCCCCTGCTCACGGCCTGTCTCGACGAGGTGGGCGATGTCGTCCACCGTGACGAGCGCCTCGCCGCCGTCCTTGACGCGGAACACCCGCAGCACCGCGTTGGTGACGAATCCCAACACCGCGATGAATGGCGTCGCCACGTAGCTCAACAGCAGCATCGGCAACGAGACGAACTTTGCCAGCGTCTCGGAATAGGCGAGCGCGAGCCGCTTCGGCACAAGTTCGCCGAGCACCAGCGACCCGAACGCGATCGAACCGGTAATCGTAGCCAGCGCGATCACTTGGCTATACCGGGCGGTAAACGTGCCGGGGGTCAGCGAGAGCCAGTCGGAGAACTCCCGCACCAGGTTGGCGCCGCCATAGGCCGCTGCGAGAGTGCCGACGCCGGTAATTCCGATCTGCACCGCCGAGAGAAACCGGTTGGTGTCCCCCAAGAGCGACAGCGCCGCCTTGGCCCCTGTGCTCCCCTCCTCCGACGCCTGCTCCAGCCGATTCCGCTTCGCTGTGAGGATCGCCAGCTCCGCGCCTGAGAAGAACCCGTTAAGCAGGATCAGGCAAAAGATGATGAGGATCTCGACGTAAGCTTCCACGGGGGGGTCCTGAGGGGGGCGGCTGCTGGCATCGGAGGGGTCGCACCAACGCCACAGCAGGCTATCAGACATTGCTCCCGATCACCAACAAAACCCGGCAGATGCCCCGTGAAATGCCGGCGTAAGCAGCGGGTATCGCTACTTCAGCGCAACGCGAACGGAGCCGATCTCGCCGCTGAACGCGTAGGGACGCTGCTCGTAGTAGTCGAGGGACACCGTCGATCCAAGGTCCAAGCCCACATCGAACGACTCGCTGGCCGTAAAAGCAGCCGGCACTGTGCGCTTCAGCTCGGCCCGGGCGACCTCCTTTCCATCGACGAGCAACCGCACAGTCCCCCCGTTGCCAGGGCCGGCAATCGTCGTGTCGATGGTGATCGTGTGATCACCGGCTGAAACGGGATCGCTCTGAGCTATGTACTGCTCGATCACGAGCATGTTGTAGAGGTATTTGAGCCGGCCCTCCTCCATGTAGAGCGTCAGGCCGCCGCCGGCGCCCCCCAGCGCGTACAGGACGCCGCTCGCCTTCTCGGGAACGCTTAGATCGATCGTCACCACGTTGCTCTGCCGACCCAATCCGGGAGCGGTGAATTCCGGCATCCGACGTGTCTCTGCCGTGAACAACCACTCCTTGTAGGGAGTCGAGATCCGGTCCTCCGGATGCATCCGCAACCAGTTGCCGGCGCCGATCGGAAAAGCTTGGTTGTCGGCGGCGAGGGTAAGGAACTCCTTCTTCAACTCCGCTAGTTTCTCGGGCTCCTTGTCGGCGAGGTCGTTCGCCTGCGAGAAGTCTTCGCGGAGGTTATAAAGCTCCCACTCGTCGGTCGCCGAGTCCCACTGCGCGATCCGTGGCGCCGAGGCGGCAGTATTCCACGGGACGAGCGGCCCAAAGGCGCCGGCGAACCAGCCGTCCTTGTAGACGCCGCGGCTGCCATTGTTGTCGAAGAATTGCACCGCCTTCCGGGGCTCGGCGTCGGCCGAATCGAATGTGTAAGCGAGACTCGTGCCATCGAGCTTTATTTGCTCTTGGCCGTTGACGACCGCTGGCGGCGTGATGCCGAGCACTTCGTAAATGGTTGGCGCGATATCGATCACGTGATGGAACTGCGAACGCATCGCCTTGTCGGGCCGGATCCCCTTGGGCCACGAGACGACCATCGGATTGCGCGTGCCGCCGAAGTGTGCGGCCACGAGCTTCGTCGACTTGAACGGCGTCGAGCCCGCCCAGGCCCAACCGGCATGGTACATATTGTCGGTCTTATGGCTGCCTAACGCCGCGATCCCACCAACCCTTTCCAGAGCAGCGAGTTGCTGTTCGACGGTGTTCGGAATGTTGTTCTGCGCGAGCAACTCGCTTATCGACCCCTGCTGCCCTTCGGCGCTTGAGCCGTTATCGCCCCAAATGTAAAAGACCAGCGTGTTATCTCGCAGGCCGCGAGACTCAAGGCCGTCGATCAGCCGGCCGACCTGCGTATCGGTGTGCTCGGTGAATCCCGCGAAAATCTCCATGCCGCGGCGCTGAAACGCCCGCTGTGACTCGGGGATATCGGCCCACGCCTGCATCGTCTCGTCGCGCGGCGTGAGCTTTGTGCCCGGCGGGATCACGCCCTGCGCGAGTTGCCGCTTGTGGACCCGCTCGCGGTAGGCGTCCCACCCGTCGTCAAACTTACCTCGATACTTATCTGCCCACTTCGGGAAGACGTGATGCGGACCATGGACGGCGCCGCTCGCCCAATACATCAAGAACGGCTTGTCGGGCGCAAACGACTGCTTCTGGTCGATCCATCCCAGCGCTCGATTCACCAGGTCCTCGGTAAGGTGGTACTTCGTGTCGTCCGGCGGCTCGACCGTATTGTAGTTCTCCACCAGCCGCGGCTCCCATTGCGATGTCTCGCCGGCGAGGAAGCCGTAGAAGTGCTCGAACCCATAGCCATTCGGCCAGCGATCCTTGGGTCCAATTTCCGTGGTCTCGGTCGCGGGCGTGTTGTGCCACTTACCGAACGCGGCGGTGTGGTAACCGTACTGCTTGAGCACCTCGGCGACGGTGGCGGCGGTTTTGGGGATGACACCCGTGTAGCCGTCAAAAGCGACGGCGCGTTCGGCAATGGTGCCCGAGCCGACCCGCGTGTGATTGCGCCCCGTCAACAGCGCCGCACGGGTCGGCGAGCAAATCGAAGTGGTGTGGAAGCAGTTGTACCGCAGGCCTTCGTTGGCCAGCCGCGTGAGGGTCGGCGTCTGCACCTCACCGCCAAAAGTCTCAGCCACGCCAAACCCCGCATCATCAATCAGCACGATCAGGATGTTCGGCGCGTCGGCTGGCAACCGCTGAGGCGCCGCGGGCCACTTCATCGTCGAGTCCTGCAGCCGCGGCTTGGCGATGCTGTCCATCGACGCCGCCGCGAACGGCAGCACCGTGCCGTCGTCGTGGACGGCTTCAGGATCGGGACGCTGTGTCGGCGTCGCCCAACCCAACGACGCTCCGCACAAGATCGCGCACGCCGCCAACAGGGTTTTCATGATCGAATCCGAGGCCATGCCATGCTTGAGACCCAGAGCGGGCTATAGCTCCCGTATTTTAAGGCGCCGCGCGGCCAAATCGAAATCAATTCCAAGGCTGAACCATCAGTCACCTTCCGCGACAAGCACAAGGTCGATCGTCGCCGCGTCGGTCTTGGGCAATCGAACAAACAGATCATCCCCCGCGCCGATGCGGCTCGGGACCTCGATCCCTGTACTGAGGACCTTCAGCGACCGTGCGGCCAGCTTGCCGGCGCCAGAGAGGTGCGTCCAGCCGTCTGCGTCGGGCTCGGGCGCCTTCAGGACGTGGACGTACACAACGCCCGGCTTCTTTGTGGTGACGCCCCACTCCTGAGCCGCGACGGGGCCGCCGCGCGTGCCGTAGATCGTCTCGCCGTACTGCTCGAGCCACTCGCCCATGCCGCGCAGCCGCTCGGCCGAAACGTCGTCGATCGTGCCGTCGGGCTTGGGGCCGACGTTCAGCAACAGGTTGGCGTTCATCCCCGCGGAGCGGACCAAGTACGTTACTAGCTGCTCGACGCTCTTGTGGCCCTTATCGCCGGCGTTATAGCCCCAGGCGCCGTTAATCGTGTCACAGGTCTCCAGCGGCAGGTCCCCGATCACCGCGTCGGAGCTATGGCCGCCCTTGTTCTGACCGGGCAGGTCACGCTCGAACATCTGGAAATCCTCGCCCGCAAACGGCGCGATGTGGTGGTTGTTACCCACCAAAGCGGCCGGCTGCAAGCGATGGATCAGGGCGTACGTCTGCTCTAGCCGCCAATCGATGCGAGTGTCGCGAACGGATGCGTCGCGGGTGTCCTCGAAGCGTTTTGATTGCTGGTCCCACCAGCCGTCGAACCAAATGCCCGCCACGTCGCCGTAATCGCCGCCCAAGAGCTCGGTGAGCTGGGCGTCCATGTCGTCGAGGTACTCGTCAAAGTCTCCCGATTCGGGCCGGCCCGAGTTGCGGCCGGTCTGCCCCACCGGGAAGTACTCGGGGTGATGCCAGTCGAGGTGCGAGTGGTAAAAGAACAGCTTTAGATCGTGCCGCCGGCAGGCCTCGGCGAGCTGCTTCAGCACGTCCTTCTTGTAGGGTGTGCGGTCCACGATATCCCAGTCGCTTACCTTCGAGTCCCACATCGCAAATCCGTCGTGGTGTTTCGACGTGATCGTGATGTACTGGGCGCCCGCAGCCTTGAAGAGCCGGCACCATTCATCGGCGTCGAACTCGGTCGGGTTGAACTGCTCGGCCAGCGGCTCGTAGTCGGCGACGGTGATTTTCTCGTTGTTCATCACCCACTCACCGCGCCCCAGGACGCTGTAGACGCCCCAATGGATGAAGACGCCGAACTTGGCGTCCTGGAACCATTCGCGGGCGGCGAGATTCTCCGAGGTGGGCTCGTAGGACCGGGCCGCGCCACCGGTCAGTATCAAGAAGGCGATTGACAGAGAGGCGAGTCGTGTCATAGGTCGAGTCGAAGAGTTGGTGTGTCGAAGAGAAGTCCCAACAGTTTAATGGAAAACGGCCCCCGCTGGGCGGCGATCCCGGCACGAACTACCTTCGAGAACTCCTCCTCTCCCCTAGCCGAGCCGCCCTACCATGGCGAAACAGCCGACCAACGCTCAGCGCGGCCACGCCTGCCCCCTTTTGCCAGCGGGCTGGGAAGTCCCCGCCGAGTTCCGCGAGCGCCTCGGCGACGACGTCGGCCGTCAGCGTGTCATGGCGGCCGAGGGGCATTTGCTGTTGGTGCTGCACGCCCCGCCGAAATCGGGCGAGGATTACCGCGTCGGCCGTCTCTTCTGGCGTGACCGGGACGGACGCTGGAAGCCGCAAGGTCTCACACACAACGAGCACGCCATCGGCGAATTGCTGCGTGAGTACGAAAGCCGCGTCGATGAAATCGATACCCTCGAAGACGAAGCCAACGAGTCCTCCGACTATTTCGAGATCCTCACGGAAATCGGCCCGCTGATCCGCTCCGCGAACAACCTGCTCGGCGTTCTCGAAGAAGCCCGCACCCTCGCCAAAAAGGACCGAGCCTTGATTCTGCTCCGTGACAGGGCCTACGCCCTAACCCGGCGGCTCGACCTCATCCAGCACGAAGCCCAGACAACGATCAACTATCTGATCGCCCGACGGGCCGAAGAGCAGGCCGAAGCGGTCCGACACCAGACCGCTGCCGCCTACCGACTCAACATCCTGGCGGCGTTCTTTTTCCCCGTCGCGACAATTTCTGCGATCTTCGGGATGAACCTAAGCAACGGTCTCGAAGTGATCGACGCCAGGATTGGCCCCGCAACCATGGCCCTTTTGGTAGGCGGCGGCCTGGCGATGGGCGCCGTGCTCTCGTTTATCGTGACCCGCAAGTGGTAGGACGGTTGTGTCGATCCAGACGCCTAACCGCGGCCCCGCCGCCGCGGTCGGAACAGCCGCCTTCACCCTACGAGTTAACGCATCCGCTGCTCTTCTCGCAGATTGCCGTCGCTGTCATAGCGGACCGACGCCATGTAAACCGCGACGACCACAAGGATCGGCGGCAGGGCGTAATAGAGCCAGATGCCCGAGTAGTACGCCATCGCAATCGACGCCAGCATCACGAGGGCGAAGATCCACCACGTCTGACCGAGAAACTTGCGGATGCCTTTCATCGGGCAGGTATTGATCCAATGCGGCGGCAGGCGCCGGCGTAAGCCAAAACGAAAGTCGGCAGCAGCGCCGTGGCGGTGGGTTCCGGGACAGCGGTCCCTAGCCCTGCCGCCTGCATCGCGTCTCGCCAGACGGTGTAGTCGGCGGCGTTCACCACTCCGTCCGAGTTGGCGTCGGCCGCTGCGTTCGACGAGCCAAAATTCTGCCGCCATAAGTTGTAGTCCGATTGGTTGACGATCCCATTGCCATCGAAGTCACCCGCCAGTAGAGGCGTCTCGAGGTAAGCGAGAAAGCCGTCAGAATTCTGATCCGTTCCGAAGACGCCGTCTCCGTAAATCGTCCCTGCGATCCAGATCCGCTCACCTTTCCCATCCACCACGATCCTCGAAATCCTATCGCTGATCCCGAAGTCGAACTGCTTCTCCCAAAGCCGCACGCCGGTTGGCGAGTACTTTGCGACGTACACGTCGGACGAGACCGGCGTTCGGTTCCCCATATTCCGCACTCCACCGACGTAGATATTCCCCGCGTCGTCCACGTCCAGCCCGTAAAACTCGTCGCTCCCTGGCGTGACGAGCGTCCGTTCCCAGATCCGCGTCCCGGACTCGTCATACTTAGTGAGAAACGCGTCCGGCAATCCACCGGTGGCGTAGTTCTGCGAAATGAACGTGTAGCCGGCGATGTAAACCGAACCTTGCCCGTCGGTCTCGACGGCCCGCGCGCCTTGGGGTTGGCTCGCCGAGCCATACTGGCGAGACCATTCCACCTCCCCTGGGCTACTGAGCTTGATGAGCATCGCGTCGGTCGAGGTGTTGTCCGGGCCGGCAAACGCCCCGTACGTTAGTCCCGCGACGTAGTAAGCCCCCGCGCCGTAGGCCATGTCATTCACCACGTCCCAATCGCTGGTGCCGACCTGCTCCCCCCACCGGCTCGTGACTCCATTCGTGCCGGCGCTGAGTTCGGCAAGAAATGCGTCGTTGCCCCCCGCCGCCGCGCCGAACAGCGAGCTGTAGGTGTCGCCCGCCACGGCGATCCCCGTTGGCGACTCGACCAGAGCAGCTCCATTGTCGGTCTGAGGGCCCCCGAGTTGATAGGTCCAGCGATGGCTTCCCGTCGGACGGTAAGACCGGACGTACACCTCGGCGCCCGTCGGCGCCGACATCGTCATCCGATAAGAGGCGTCTCCCACCATCGCCACGTCGCCGTACGACGTCCACACGACGTCGGTGGCGGTCGTAAGCTCAAGTCGCTCACCAAACTGGCGACCCCACTGCAGTTCACCCCTACCATCGTAGACCGCGACAAACGCGTCATGGTACTCAGGCGTGGGGAGGAACAACCCTCCCTGGGTCACGCCGACGACAGCGATCCGGCCCTCACGGTTGACCGCTAGTCCGGTGACGCGGTCATCCTCGTCCTCCGTCGCGATCACCTTTGACCACACCAAATCCGGCGGAGACGGCGCCCCGCTGGTCAATGATGCTAACGTGAGCCAAAGGAAAATCACCCGCGGAAGAAGGCGTCCAAGATCGTCGCCAACGCGGTCGGTCATCGGAGCAACCCCAAAGAAAAAACGGCCGCGGACATTCGTCCACGGCCGCATTCTAGTCGGAAATCAGGCCTACGCCATTGAGCAGCGTCGTTCGCTAAAGCGGCCGGGGCCCCGCAGAAGCGACATCCACCAGGAAGTCGTCGCGGAGGAAGTCGCGACCCAGCAGAAGCCGGTACTTCATCGACGAACGGTCGTTGAGATTGACGATCGCCAACTTCTGGATGTCACCAAACTGCAATGGCAGACGCACTTGGTAGCGATGTTCGGCTCCGTTGGCGCTTCTCACCTCGGCGTAGTTCTCGATCTTCGTTTCGACCCAGGCGAGTTCGCCCGCACCATTGTCCAGCCGGACCCGAATTTTCTTATCGATATTCT